>NZ_JANKOF010000114.1 GCF_024655565.1 Nitratireductor sp. ZSWI3
AGGTTGGCACGTTTGTGACGACACCACTACGACTGCGGAACAACATACGGAAAAATGCCATCCCCTCCACCAGCAAGGAAAAAATACAGTTCATTTGATGTGAACAGCGTATATTCATCAGAAAAACTATCCATATACCCATTATCGTTTCTGGAGTAATCTATTACTTTTTGCCTTGGCGCATTGTGGGTCTTCTCAAAATAATATTCTTCTTTTACTTGGAAGAGAAAATCTATCGCATCTGCCCTTCCGTTGTATTCTTTGGGTGTCTCGTCATCGAGAATCCAATTTGGTGCTTCACTAATCTCCCCAAAAATCCTCTGGCCCTCTCTAACCTCCTCTTGAAATTTTAATTCATGGAATGCCAATACGTCCTCGTATTGATGATATAAGTTTAGGTCAACTCTATCATCAAATACATAAATCTTGAAGAAGCTTTGGTAATCGTTAAAAAAATCTTCTGTTAACGATGCCCCCTTGAGCGGATTTGGCAATTTTGGAATATGCATTTGATCATTGATATAGTCCGTAGCGCAAAACATAGAAATAGTCTTACCGTAAGACTTGTGAAAGCTTGGAATCTTCAACTGAAAAAAGAATGTCATTCTTGATCCGGTTACTGAGAAGATTGGGGGGTGTACTCCTTTTGGGAGCCGAGGTTTGCCGCCCACAAAAGAGTCTTCGTGACCGGTTTGTTTTCCGGATATGGAATCGTGGCAGATAATCATTACACACCTGTCATTTTAGTTTGGGGAAATTCTTTCCCAAACAGTACCATCGTCAAATTGCGCTCTGTAAGTAAGGCTGTCCGGCCTCCAGCTATTCCCAGAATAGCTAGGGGTTAAACGAAGATTGGCTGATTGTCCTGTTGATTTTATTCTAGCCGCAATTTGTTGCTCGTACGCTCGAAACTGACCACGATTTACGGATACAGCCTGAGAGAATATATTTGTCGGATCAGTTCCCGAGCCCCCTAAATTTCTTGCCCTAGCGTGCCCAGCGTCGTCCGTAGCTTTGCCTAAAGACCTCGCGTAGTCTCTCGTAGCTTGATTTGTGGGAGTTCCAGTTCCTATGTCACCGGGGGCCACCGTATTGCTCCAAGCGACTGGGCGCCCCAAGGCATCTCTTGCAACGGCAGACCAACCTATTGGATCAACCCATCGAGTTGGATTCTCCATATATCCTTGCTGCCGGTCTCCTCCTGCAAGTCCGATCGGATCGGGTGACGTGTATTGCGCTGTAAGCGGGTCGTAGTGGCGGTGACGGTTGTAGAACAGGCCGGTCTCGGCGTCCTCATACTGCCCGGGAATCTCCATGGACAGTGGATGATGAAATCGGTGGCCGTTGAGCTGCCAGGATCGAGGGCGTGCGAGTCTGCTTCGCCTCATACGGGCCGGTCCCCCACCGCTATCTTGGCCTCAAGCTCACGGCAGCGGTCAGGCGGGTCAGTCTCGTGGCGTTAATCCGGCTTGGTTCTGCTTTTTCGATATGCGCAAAGGAAGGTCGCAACTCCATCAGCGACAACTTCGCGCAAGAAATCTGGTTCGACAGGTAGCGTCCCGCCGAGGCTCCTCACCTGCACTTCGGTCGATACAAGGGCAACGAACTGGTTTGCAGCTCGGGAGGGGTTCGGGATGGCAAGCTGTCCCTGTTGCGATAGCTGCACGAACTTCTTGGTCAATGCCTCGTGGACGGCAAGCGGCCCTTCAACCCTCCATGCCTCCAGAATATCGCTCGGCAGGTGCGCCGCTTCGGCATGAATCTGCCGGACGACCGCAAAGTGGCTGCTGAACTTGAAGGGCGTTTCGGCAAAGCAGCACCCCAAGACGCGCAGGTCTTCTTCCAGATCGCCGATGCTGCCTAGATGCCGGTCTATGTCGGCGATCTGCGCGTCGCGGACTCGTGCCGCGCTGTCCAGGATCATCGTCAGGAACAGTTCCTTCTTGTCCTTGAAATGGTTGTAGATCGTGCGGGTGGAGACGGATGCCTCCGCGGCAATGACCTCGATGCTGCCCCGGACATAACCATCCCTGCCGAACACCACGCAGGCCGCCTCGATCATCGCTTGCCGCTTCGCAGGCCCCCTCGCGTCACGCGCCATCCGTCATCTCCTAGCTGCACCGTTCTTGCTTATCTACAACGATCATTGTAGATAAGTGCAATGAGCATTGTAATTCAGATCGAGTAGGGAGAAAAGCATGGACGGCGTACCTCTGAAGTTGAGCATCATCATCGGAAGCGTTCGGGAAGGCCGCTTCGGCCCGAAGGTCGCCCACTGGTATCACGAGCAGGCGAAAACATTTGCCGCCTTCGATAGCGAGGTCATCGACCTTGCAGACTACCCGTTGCCGGCGGCTCTTGCGCCATTCGACCGGCCCCGCGAAGGCGCGGTGGACAGGCTGGGAACGAAGCTGGCCGAATCCGATGCCTTTTGCGTTGTGACACCCGAATACAACCACAGCTTTCCCGCCAGCCTGAAACACGCCATCGACCACTTCCAGGGCGAATGGTCGGCCAAGCCCGTCGCCTTGGTGTCCTATGGCGGAATGGCGGGCGGACTGCGCGCCGCCGAGCATTTGAGGTTGGTTTTCGCGGAGCTTCACGCCCCGACGATCCGCGAAATGGTGAGTTTTCATAACGCTTGGTCGAGCTTCGACGCTCAAAGCAATTCGGACGAAATGGGCGGCGCGGCATCGGCGGTGACAACGCAACTGTGCCAACTGGAATGGTGGGCGCGTCACCTGCACAGCGCTCGCGTTGCTGATCCCTATGCGTTCTGAAATGCAAGCTGCGAGCCATAGCCGTGTGACCCCCGAGGCGCTGACATTGGCGGTGGTGCTGGTCGGATTTCTGACCCTGCCCATGTCCATGTCCGGCACCGGCGTCGCGCTGCCCCAGATCGGCGCGGAACTCGATGCCTCTGGCGCTCCGGTTCAATGGATCGTCTCGGCCTACTTTCTCACCGCATCGGCGTTCATGCTGGTTTCCGGTTCCCTCGGGGACTTGTTGGGGCGAAGGCGCATCTATCGCATCGGCAGCTTGCTCTATGTGCTTGGTTCCCTCGGTTCGGCTGCTGCGCCGGGAATAGGGTTGCTGCTCACGGCCCGCGTTGTCACCGGCCTCGGAGCGGCAGCGATCATGGCGGGCGGGGGCGCACTCATTGGAGCCAGTTTCTCGGGAAAGGCGCGGGTGCGGGCATTTGCGGCTGTCGGAACGACCGCCGGCATCGGCCTTGCAATAGGCCCGACGCTTTCCGGTTGGCTGGTTGACGGCTTTGGCTGGCGCGCGAGCTTTGCCGTGTTTGCAGCGGTTGGCGTTGTCCTCGCGTCAGGCACGTTGCTCATGCGGGAAACCCGTGCGGATCACGAAGCTCGCGTGGATTGGGCGGGAGCGTTAGTGTTCATCGTCGCCCTTGCCCTGTTCATGTTCACGATCACACAGGGCGCGAATCTCGGTTGGTTCAGCGCCGGGATGTTGCTTCTGATCGCTGTCGTCCTGTCCTTGGGTGCGGCATTCATCGCCATCGAGCGGCGCGCGGCCAATCCGGTATTGAGCTTGGCCCTTTTTGCGAGCCGCCGCTTCGTGGGATGGATCATCGCGGCCATTACCATGTCGTTCGCGTTCGGGGGTGTTCTGGCGTTTCTGCCGACCTATCTGCAAGGCGCGGCATCCTACACGGCTGCACGATCCGGGCTGGTCATGCTCATGCCGACCGCCCCGATGCTGGTCATGCCTCTTGTCGCGGGCTGGCTGGTCAATCGCGGCATTTCCGCAAGGATCGTCATCACCGTGGCATTGGCCGCTCTTGCGGCGGGGAACTTTTGGCTGACGACTCTCCACGCGGGAGCTACCCCCATCTTGCTGCTCGGTCCTCTGGTCACGCTCGGCATCGGAATGGGACTGGCCAGCGGAACCATAGATGCACAGGCGATGAACGATGTGCTTCCGTCGCAGACGGGCATGGTGGCAGGCTTGTTGAACACGGTTCGCGGCACGACGCAGGCGCTCGTGCTCGCCATCTTCGGCGCGGCATTGATCGGCGTTCTGACAGCAGTTCTCGGCTCTTCTGAAACTGCTGGCCGCGTTGCGACTGGATATGTCGATAGTGGTGCGTCGGCTCATCAAGTGGACGCGCTGACGACTGCGTGGAGGCTCGTTCTCGGCGCGACTGGAGTGCTCTGCACCTTGGGGGCTTTGGTGGTTTTCCTGCTTCTGCGTCCCGTTCCCGATACAGGTGGAAAGTGAGGTGCCGCATGATGCGGCGGCGACCACCTCTCTGCAATCCATCAAGCCATCCGCCCCGACTTCTCGGTGGTCGTATTCCGATGGCCTCGCTCATCCAGACGCTCGCCGTCGCCGAATATCTCAACTTCCGTCATACCGCCAAAGCGCTCGGCGTCAGCCAGCCCAGCATCAGCGCACGTATCAAAGCATTGGAAGAAGATCTCGGGGTTCTGCTGTTCGAGCGCAATACACGCGGCGTTCGGCTGACCTAGGCCGGACGCCATTTCGTTGCGAACGTATCGACTGGCATAGACCAGCTTGACCATGCGGTGAAGACAGCGGGCGCATTGGCGCGCGGCGAGGAAGGATGCTTACGGATCGGGTTGCATATGCCGCCCTTGGCCGGTTTCCTCGCTGACATGCTCACCCGCCACCGCGAACAGCATCCGTGCATCCGTGTCGAGGTGACGGAGGGCCGATCCGCCGACGTCATGCGGCTGGTGCGGCAAGGACAACTCGACATTGCCTTCGTCATTGGCGCGCCGAAGGCCGAGGACTGCCATTCCCGACTGCTATGGTCAGAAGCGTTGATCGCCGTCATCCCCGCCGACCATCCTCTTGCGGATCGTCCGGCGCTGACATGGGCGGACCTCACAGCCGCAACCTTCCTCGTTCGGTGTGGCGGCACCGGCCCACAGGCGCACGACCACGTGACACGGCGGATTGCCGAGTTGGGCCACCATCCCCGTATTCTGCACTGGAAAGTGGGCCGCGAGACGTTGTTTCACATGGTCGCTCAAGGCTGGGGCGTGACGATCACCACGGAGTCGACGGCATCCGTTCCCGTTTCCGGCCTTGCCTTCCGCCCTATTGCCGACGAACCGGAACAGGCCGATTTCCATGCTGTATGGTCGCCCTACAATCGCAGCCAAGCGGTTCGGGACCTGCTGGACCTGGCGGCCAGGATGAAACGGGAGTCGGACCGATGATCGATGGGAGCGTCTATCGCAACCTATCCTATTTTCCGCCGATGCTACGCTACAGCCGCCCGGCCTTGTTTTTCCTTTCCGGTTCTTCGCCGGAACCTGCTTCATGCCTGTTTGAGTCCAACAATTCGCAGGCGGTTGCATGGGGGACGACACCGAGCCGAGGCCGGAACGGTTCAGACCGGCCAACGACAATACCGGCCCGCAGGGCGAGCCGGACGCCGAGACGTGGCGCAGGATCGACCAAGTAGCCCTGACGCTGGCGCGCATTATCGGTCGCCGTATGGCGCGTGAGGATTTCGAGCGGCTGACCGCCGCCAACGACAACAGGCCCTCGGAAACCGGCAACACGGAGGACGGGGCCGATACCGATTGAAAGGATCGCCCCAATGACCTCAAAGCCGCTCCGTGTCGCCCTCTACGCCCGCTATTCTTCCGACAACCAGCGTGACGCCTCTATCGAGGACCAGTTGCGCCGGTGCCGCGAACGCGCCGCCCGCGAGGGCTGGACCGTGGTAGAGAGCTATTCCGACCGCACCATTTCCGGCGATTCCCTCATCCGTTCCGGCATCCAATCCTTGCTTGCCGACGCACAGGCGGGCCGCTTCGACATGGTGTTGTCCGAGGCGCTGGACCGCATCAGCCGCGATCAGGAGGACGTGGCGGGCGTGTTCAAGCGTCTACGCTTCGCTAGCGTCACCATCGTCACCCTGTCCGAAGGCGAGATCAACGAGCTTCATGTCGGCCTGAAAGGCACCATGAACGCCCTGTTTCTGAAAGACCTCGCCATCAAGACCCATCGCGGCATCCGGGGTCGGGTGGAAGCAGGCAAGATCGGCGGCGGCAACGCCTACGGTTATCGCGTCGTCCACCAGCTCGACGCGCGTGGCGAGCCGATCCGGGGTGAACGCGAGATCATCGAGGAACAGGCCGAAATCGTCCGGCGCATCTTCCGCGAGTATGTCGCCGGCAAGGGACCACAGAGGATCGCCGCAGTCTTGAATCGCGAGGGCATCGCCAGCCCGACCGGCAAGCGCTGGAACGACACCACCATCCGGGGCAACCGCATTATCGGGTCCGGCATCCTCAATTGCCAGCTATACATCGGCAAGCTGATCTGGAACCGGCAGAAGAAGCTCAAGAACCCCGACACCGGACGCTATGCCTACCGCCTGAACCCGCAAAGCGAATGGGTCCACGGAGACGCACCGGAACTGCGTATCCTGCCGCAAGAGCTATGGGACGCCGCCAAGGTCCGGCAGGACGAGTTGACGGTGCTCTACAAGAACCAGATCGAAAGCACCCGCGCCGCCGTGAAAACACTGACGGCGAGGAATGGCGGGCTGAACGCCATGCACCGCGCGCGCACATTGCTTTCCGGCCTGCTGTTCTGCGGCTGCTGCGGCGACACCTACAGGCGGCGCGGCCATGATCGCTACGCCTGCACCAACCACGCGCTTGGAAACGGCTGCGACAATGGCCGCACCGTGCCGCGCGAGGCGCTGGAAGCCCGTGTGTTGACCGGGCTGCGGGACCAGATGATGACCCCGGAAATGGCCGAAGCCGCCATGCGAGCCTATGCGGAGGAACCCAACCGCCTCAACCGCGAGCGCCGCGCCACAGCCGAAGCCACCCGACGCGAGCTTGCCGACACCGCCAAGACCATTGCCGAGATCGTGCGCGTCATCGAGCAAAGCGGCTGGCACCGCGCCCTGTCCGACCGCCTCACCGAGCTTGAGGCGAAACAAGACAGTCTCACCGCCCGCCTGTCGGACGCGCCGAGGGACACGCCTGATATCCACCCCAACATCGCCGAAACCTACCGGCGCAGGATCGAGCGCCTGACCGCCGCGCTCGACCATCCCGACGATGCACTCGAAGCGGCCGACGCGCTACGTGAAGTCATCGACCGCGTTATCATCACCCCCGGCAGGAGACGCGGCAGCTACACCGTCACCCTGCAAGGTGAGCTTGGCACCATCCTCGACTGGATCGAGCGCAGCGGCAAACCTGGCTATAGGCCCAAGCCCGACACCGCCTCATCCCGTTTGTCCATCCCGGTCAAAACACGGGCTTGACCCGAGGATCCATGCCGGAACGACAAAGACGGTTGCCGGCTCGCCTCTTAAAGCGCATCCCCCCAATCCGCCTTGCGCGCGGCCTTGAACGCGGGCCCTTCGCGCCGGGTGACCAATCGCTCCTCCAGCGCGCCGTCCATGCGACAGAGCTTCAGCCGCACCATGCCGCTCGCCGTATTCGGCGGGGCGAGCACGCGGGCGGGGCGATCGGCCGGCGGGTGGCGCGACACGGCCACATAGCTGAACTTCTCGTCTTCCCACGGCACGTCGCCGCCCTTGGCCATGCGATGCAGGCGCGAGCGGGCGACGCGGCGCGAGAAATGACACCAGTCCGGAGCCTGAATTGGGCAGTCCGCCTCGTGCGGGCAGGGCGCGATGACATGTGCGCCATGGCCGATGAGCCGCCGGCGCGCTTCCAGGATGCGCTGCCAGCCGGCCGGGGTGCCCGGCTCGACGATGACCAGCATGTCCGCGGTCAGCGCCCAGAGCCTGTCGACCAGCCGGTCGCGCGCCGCGGGCGGCAGCTCGTCGAGCACATAGCCGAGCGTGACGAGATCGGCGGGCTCGAGCCCCGGCAGCCCATCTTCGACATGGATTGCGTGCCAGGAGATCGCGAGCGGGGCGATTGCGGCGAGCGCCTCGCCTGCCTGGCGTATGGCGCCGCTCGCTTCCACCATCGCCGCCCGGGTGAGCTCCGGCCACTCGTCGAGGGCGGCGAAGAGCGCCGTGCCGGGGCCGGCTCCGACGTCGAGAAGGCTCGATGGCGCGAAGCTTTCGCGCCGCCCGGCGATGTCGGAAACGCAGTGCCGCATCGCGGCATAGGTGGCCGGCAGGCGCGTCGCCAGATAGGCCTTGGCAGCCAGAGCGTCGCCCACATGCAGCCGCCCGTCGCGCGTCTCGCTGCGATAGCGGCGCGACAGAAGATCGCCGGCGCGCCTTATCTCGGCCAGCGGCGTGCCCTCCAGCAAGGCGTCGACCGCCTGACGCAGCGGTGCGGGAAGCTCCATGCGAAACCGTGTCCCCTCATGACCAGACCGTTTCCCGAATAGCGGCACCGCGGGTGCGGCGCAACAATCGACCCTTTGCACCCGTTTCGCGGCGTGCCAAAACGCGCTATACAGCGCCGCCGGCGCAGCCTTTGCCGAACTGCCGCACCGGCCAATACGGGAAATTCATGGCCAAGATCCCTCTCAAGCTCGACCAGATCATCGATGGTGAGGCGTTGCGCGCCGAACTGACCGGCCTTGCGGAAAAGTCGAGCGGCGCGGAACTGCGCAAGGCGGTGATGGCGGCGCTGAAGGCGCGGATCGCCGGCGGGCGTGAGGCGGCGGAGACCATGCTCATGGCCGACGGCGGCGGCACGGCCTGCGCCGTGCGGCTGTCGCACCTCATGGACGAGGTGATCGGCGCGCTCTATCACTTCGCCGCCACCCACATCTATCCGACGCGGAACCCGTCCTCCGCCGAGCGTATGGCGATCGTCGCGGTCGGCGGTTACGGGCGCGGCACGCTGGCCCCGGGCTCCGACATCGACCTCCTGTTCCTGCTTCCCTACAAGCAGACGCCCTGGGGCGAGCAGATCGTCGAATACGTTCTCTACATGCTGTGGGACCTCGGCCTGAAGGTCGGCCACGCGACGCGCAACATCAATGAGTGCATCCGCCAGGCCCTGACCGACATGACGATCCGCACGGCGGTGCTGGAAGCCCGCTTTATCTGCGGCGAGGAGGCGCTTTACGAGGAACTGATCGAGCGCTTCGACGAGGAGGTGGTGAAGGACACCGGCGCCGAATACAGCCAGGCCAAGCTCGCCGAGCGGGACCTGCGCCATGCCAAGGCGGGCGAGAGCCGCTATCTGGTCGAGCCGAACGTGAAGGACGGCAAGGGCGGCTTGCGCGACCTGCACACGCTGTTCTGGATCGGCAAGTATTTCTATCGCGTCCGCGAGGCGGAGGAGTTGGTCGGCAAGGGCGTCTTCACGCGCAAGGAGTATCTGCAGTTCCGCAAGGCGGAGGATTTTCTCTGGGCCGTGCGCTGCCACATGCATTTCCTGACCGGCAAGGCCGAGGAGCGGCTGCATTTCGACATCCAGCGCGACATCGCCGAGCGCCTCGGCTACACGAGCCACCCCGGCCTGTCGGCGGTCGAGCGCTTCATGAAGCACTACTTCCTGACGGCCAAGGGCGTCGGCGATCTGACGCGCATCTTCTGCGCGGCGCTGGAGGAGGAGCAGGGCAAGCACGTGCCCGGCTTCAACCGCTTCTTCCTGAACTTCTCCCGCCGCCGCAGAAAGCTGGCCGGCACCAGCGACTTCATCGTCGACAACCACCGCATCAACGTCGCCGACGAGGGCGTGTTCGAGCGCGACCCGGTGAACCTTCTGAGACTGTTCTGGTTCGCCGACAAGCACGGGCTGGAATACCACCCCGAGGCGCTGAAGCTGCTCACCCGCTCGCTGAAGCTGATCGACCGGAACCTGCGGCGCGACCGCGAGGCGAACCAGCTCTTCATGGACATCCTGACCTCCGATCGCGATCCGGCGCTCAACATGCGGCGCATGAACGAGGCCGGCGTGCTCGGCAAGCTCATCCCCGATTTCAACAAGATCGTGGCGATGATGCAGTTCAACATGTACCACCACTACACGGTCGACGAGCATCTGATCCGCTGCATCGGCGTGCTTTCCGAGATCGAGCACGGCGACGGCGAGAAGCTGCATCCGCTGTCGCATTCGCTGATGCCCTCGCTCAAGGCCTGGCGGCCGGTGCTCTATACGGCGATCCTTCTGCACGACATCGCCAAGGGCCGGCCGGAGGATCACTCGGCGGCCGGCGCGCGCATCGCCCGCAGGCTGGGCCCGCATATGGGTTTCGACGCCAAGGAAACGGAGATGATCGCCTGGCTCGTGGAGCATCATCTCGACATGTCCATGGTGGCCCAGACGCGCGACTTGAACGACCGCAAGACGATCCAGGACTTCGCCGACGTGGTGCAGTCGGTGGAGCGCCTGAAGCTGCTTCTGGTGCTGACCGTCTGCGACATACGCGGTGTCGGGCCGGGCGTGTGGAACGGCTGGAAGGGCCAGCTCCTGCGCACGCTCTATTACGAGACCGAGGTTCTCCTCACCGGTGGCTTCTCGGAAGCCTCGCGCTCGATCCGCGCCGACGAGGCGCGCCAGAGGCTGGCGCAGGCGCTCGCCGAGCATCAGTGGCGGCCTGAGGAGATCGACCGCTATCTCGGCCTTCACTATTCGGCCTATCTCCTGGCCGTCGATCTCGACGACCAGATCCGCCATGCGGACTTCATCCGCGAGGCGGAGAAGGACGCGCGGGCGCTCGCCACCATGGTCAAGCCGCACACTTTCGAGGCGGTGACCGAGATCACCGTCTTCGCGCCCGACCATCCGCGCCTGCTCTCGGTCATCGCCGGCGCCTGCTCGGCGGCGGGCGCCAACATCGTCGACGCGCAGATCTTCACCACCACTCATGGCCGCGCGCTGGACACGATCCTGATCAGCCGCGAGTTCGATTTCGATGCCGACGAACGGCGCCGGGCCGAACGCATCGGCAAGCTGATCGAGGACGTTCTGTCCGGCCGGTCCTATCTGCCGGAGATGATCGAGAAGCGCGCCAAGCCGCGGCGCGGGACAAAGGCTTTCCGCGTCGAGCCGCGCGTCGAGATCGGCAACACGCTGTCGAACCGCTTCTCGGTGGTCGAGGTGAAGGGGCTGGACCGGCCCGGCCTGTTGTCGGAAGTGACGGAGACGCTTTCGGACCTGTCCCTCGACATTGCTTCCGCCCACATCACCACCTTTGGCGAGAAGGTTATCGACACGTTCTACGTGACCGACCTGACCGGCCAGAAGATCGTCAGCTCCGACCGGCTGGAGGCGATCCGCAAGGCGCTGTTGCAAACCCTGGAAAGCGGCGTGCCGCGGCCTGCGAAGGGCAAGGCCAAGGTGGCGGTGGAATGACAGTCACGTCAGGCGCTTTTCACAGGACGACCCCCCTCTGCCCTGCCGGGCATCTCCCCCTCAAGGGGGGAGATTGGTTGGCAGCAGCGAGCCGCTTCTCCATCACCGTCGGTGATTGGCAAAAACGATGCCGCCGCCTGATCTCCCCCCTTGAGGGGGAGATGGCCGGCAGGCCAGAGGGGGGTGACGTCAGGCTCTCTCGCTGCAGATACGGATCGGCCCACCCATGAGCCTCATCGGCAAATTTGCCAGCGTCGGCAGCGCCACCATGGCAAGCCGCATCCTCGGCTTCGCGCGCGAGGCGCTGATCGCGGCGGCGATCGGCGTCGGCCCGGTCACCGACGCCTTCTATGCGGCCTTCCGCTTTCCGAACCTGTTTCGCCGCCTGTTCGCGGAAGGAGCGTTCAACACCGCCTTCATCCCGCTCTTCGCCAAGGAGATGGAGGGCGGCGGCATGGAGGCGGCGCGCCGCTTCGGCGAGGATGTTCTGGCGGTCCTGATGACGGTGCTGCTTGTGCTGTCCGCGCTGGCGATGATCGCCATGCCGGTGCTCGTCGCGACGATCATAGCGCCGGGCTTTTCCGCTTCGCCGGAGAAGTTCGACCTGACCGTCGTGATGACGCGCATCATGTTCCCCTATCTGTTCTGCATGTCGCTGGTGGCGATGTTCTCCGGCATCCTCAACGCGATGCGGCGCTACTTCCTTGCCGCGCTCGTGCCGACCCTGCTCAACATCGTTCTGATCGGCGTGCTGCTGGCTGCCCTCCATTTCGGGCTCGACCCGCGCCGCACCGGCGTGTGGCTCGCCTGGGGCGTGTTCGCCTCCGGCTTCGCGCAGCTCTTCTTCCTGATCCAGGGTGCCAGGCGCGAGGGATTTTCGATGCGCCTTCGCCGGCCAAGGCTGACGCCGGGCGTCAAGCGCCTGCTGGTGCTGATGGCGCCGGCGCTGGTGACCGGCGGCATCATGCAGATCAATCTGCTCGTCGGCCAGATCATCGCTTCGACGCAGGCCAACGCCATCGGCCTCCTGAATTTCGCCGACCGCATCAACCAGCTGCCGCTCGGCGTCATCGGCATCGCCGTCGGCGTGGTGCTTCTGCCGGAGCTGTCGCGGGCGCTGAAGGCGGGCGATTTCGACGACGCCCAGCATCTGCAGAACCGCTCGCTGGAATTCGCCCTCGGCCTGACGCTGCCGGCGGCGGTCGGCCTGATGGTGATGCCCGCCCCCATCGTCGCGCTTCTTTACGAGCGCGGCCAGTTCACCGCAAATGACACGGTGCTGACGGCGGCGGCGCTCGCCGCCTTTGCCAGCGGCCTGCCCGCCTATGTGCTGACCAAGGTGTTCCAGCCGGGCTTCTTCGCCCGCGAGGACATGAAGACGCCGATGTGGTTCTCGCTGGCCACGGTGATCGTCAACATCGTGCTCAGCCTTGCCTTGTTCCCCATCTACGGCCATGTGGCGATCGCCGCGGCGACGTCGCTGTCGGCCTGGGTCAACGTGCTGCTGCTTGCCTCGACGCTGTGGCGGCGCGGCGATTTCCGTCCCTCGGCGCTGACGCTCCGGCGCGTCTTCTTCATGCTCGTCGCCTCGATCGCCATGGGGCTCGCCGTATGGGCACTGCTTGCCGCATTGCCGGACCTCGTCGCGCACCGCCTTTTTGTCGTCCGCTTCGCCACCATCGTGGCGATCATAGCGGCCGCGGCGATTGTCTATTTCGGCGTGGCGCTGGCCACCGGCGGCGTGGATCGCGGCGAACTCGGCCGTTCCGTGCGGCGCGGCAGAAAACGCGCGGCGCGTTAACCGAAAGCGAAGCCGATCCCGCTAGTCTTCCGCCGCCCGCCCTGCCTGCGGGCGGGATCCGGGGCGGACATCGTGCAGCAACAGCGGCTCTACTACATCGACTTTCTGCGGGTTTCGGCGTTTCTCCTGCTGATCGCCTATCATGCATCGGTGGCCTTCTTCCCGGACATGAAGTGGCTGATCGAGGCGCCGGAGGGCAGCGCCGCCCTGTCGCTGGCGATGAAGTTCCCGCGCGCCTGGCGCCTTGCCCTCCTGTTCTTCGTCTCGGGCATGGGCACCTGGTTCGTCTTTCGCCGTGTTTCCGGCCTCGCCTTCCTGAAAGGGCGTTTCATGCGCCTCTTTCCGCCACTGATCTTCGCCATGGCCGTCATCGTCGTGCCGCAGGTCTGGTACGAGCGCCTGTATGAGGACGGCTACCAGGGCTCCTTCCTGACCTTCTGGCTGACCCGCTACTTCACCGAGGGCAAATATCCGCAGGGCAATTTCACCTGGGCGCATATGTGGTTCGTCGCCTATCTCCTATCGATGACCTTCGTCTGCTATCCGGTCTTCCGGTTGCTGGATCACCCGCGCGCAAAGCCGCTGACGGACTGGTTCGAGCGGACCGCCTCGTCCGGCTGGGTCTATCTGTTCTTCCTGCTGCCGCTGGCGCTCAATCTCGCGCTGTCGCCCGTCTTTCCCCGACAGACCAATTCGCTTTACAACGACGGCGCTTGGTTCGCGGTCTGGGCGAGCTGGTTCGGACTGGGCTTCCTGTTCGCCCGTCATCATCGCGCGCTGATCGGCGGCGTGGTCGCGCGGCGCTGGACGAGCGCGTTGATCGCCGCGAGCCTGACGGCAGCGCTCTATCTTTTCTCCTGGACCGATCTCGGCGGCCTCTTCATCGGCGATTACGAGACGATGACGCCGCTCTTCAAGGCGCTGCTGCTGGCGCTTGCCTGGAACACGATCCTGGCCCTGACCGGCTTTGCCGCGCGGCACCTCGACAGGCCGAATGCCGCGGTCGGCTGGCTCAACCGCAAGGTCTTTCCGCTCTACATCGTCCACCAGACCATCGTCGTCGCCGCGCTCTACTATATCCTGCCGCTCGGGCTCGGTGTCTGGCCGGAATACGGGCTGGTGCTCTTCGCCACCTTTGCCGGCTCGCTGCTTTTCGCGATGGCGGCCGAACTCCTGCCGGGGCGGCTCGGCCTGCTGGTCGGGCTTGCGCCGCGCAGGGCGTGGCG
>NZ_JANKOF010000115.1 GCF_024655565.1 Nitratireductor sp. ZSWI3
GTCTATTCAGACGCACGGCGCTGTATTGGCCGATCTTCTGTCGACTGGAGGGACGATCAGAAGCGGTAGTTCACGAAGGCCTTGAGCGTGTGAAAGGCGACGTCGTCCCGGAGCGTCAGCCCCTCGCCATTGTCGAAGATCTGCTTCGAGCCCAGGTCGACATAGGCGTATTCGGACCCCAGCGACAGCTTCTCCGTCACCGCGAACTCGAAGCCCGCACCCGCGGTCCAGCCGGTGCGCGTCTGGGATTCGTTGATGACGTTGACGCCGCCCACCGTCACGTCCAGTTCCGTCTTGCCGTAAGCGAGACCGCCATGGGCGTAGACCAGGGTGCGGTCCCAGGCATGGCCGAGCCTGGCCCGCACCGTGCCCAGATACTTCACCTGCGATTCTCCGTCGAACACCTCCGTGCCGTTGATCGAGGCGGTGACGGAGGCGCCGTAATTGGTGACGGCGATGTCGGCTACGGCGCCGATCACCCAGCGCTCGGCGAACTGCCAGTCGTAGCCGGCCTGGACGCCGCCCAGAAAGCCGCTCGCCGAGATGTCCAGATCGGTCTCCTGCGGTGGCGGATTGCCGTCGGCGAAGATCTGCCGGGCGACATATTCCATGTCGCCGACGGCGAGACCGCCGAACACGCCGATATAGGGACCGGTCCAGTCATAGGTCTCGGCCACCGCCGGCGGCACCGGAGCGGGCTCATAGACCACCGGATCGGCCGCAAGAGCCTGCCCCGCGGTCAGCAGCAGCGCCGCGGCTAAGAATGTCGTCTTCATTGGATATATTCCCCGTAAAAAGATTGGTGTTTCACTTGCCCCAGCGCTGCAGCACGCAGACAAGGGGCGCCCGCGCATCGGCATTCCGCTCGTTATCCGAAAGCGTCCCCTGAAAGCCGTGCATTCACACTCCTCTGCCGCACCGGAAATCCGGGCGACCGCGACACGACCCGAAGCGGCCCCTTCGTCCCTTCGCCTCATGCCTGCCGCCAAGCTCCCTATCGGAAGCTACTGCTAGCAGAGAATTTGCGTGGACGTTTGGAGGGAACGGAACTGGCTCTTGCAGCAGCGGAACTCACCCCGTCGTTTGGTGAATTGTCTCTTGCAACTCAGACCCGATCCGCTCACCTTACCGTGATTTTGTCGGGTGGCGGCCATGCTTCCGGAGACTCCCCAGGTAGCGACATTCTCATCGGATGAAATTCCCGAGCATCAGCGCGACGAATTCATCCGCGATTTCTATGGGCGCATTCAGATGCGGCTGCAGATCAAGCCGAGCGATGACCACGCGCTCAGTTTCGCCGCACGCACGCTCATCTTTCCCGGAATGATGCTGACCAAGGGCTCCGTCTCGCCCATGAACTGGCACCGGACGCCGGACCTGATGGCCGACAGCAACGACGACATCGTGCTTTCCTGGAACCGGGGCGGCTATCGCTTGACGATGCCCGGACAGGGCGATTTCGACACGCGGCCCGGCACGGCGGCGATGCTGCCCATGGATCGCGGTTTCTCCATCACGAGCGCGGATTCACGGTGGACGATGGCGCTGCAGTTCAAGCGATCCCTGCTCGCCCCTCTCGTCAAGAATCTCGACGACGTTCGCGCCGATGCGATCGGCCGCGCCAATCCGGCGCACAACCTGTTGTTCAGCTATCTGTGGTCGTTGCTGCATATCGATGCGGCGGCGACGCTCGAACCTCTCGCGACTCGTCACATCACCGATCTCCTCGCCGTCTCCCTCGGCAGCGTGGAGCAACATGCACAGCCGCCCGGCGTGCGGGCGGCCCGGCTCGATGCGATCAAGCAGCACATCGCGCGCAACCTCAACGACCCCAATCTCAGCGCCGAGCAGGTCTCGCGGCGCTTTTCGATCAGCGCGCGCTACATCCGCCAGCTCTTCGCCGAGCAGGGCACGAGCTTTTCGGACCATGTCACGGCGCAAAGGCTCGCCTATGTCTATGGCTGCCTCACCGACCGGCGGCAGTTCCTGCGCCGCATCGCCGACATCGCGTTCGAGGCCGGCTTCACGGAACCGTCGACGTTCTACCGTCAGTTCCGGCTCCGCTACGGGATAACGCCCACCGAGGCGCGGCTCCTCGGCCGGCAAGGCGACACGGAGGTGTAGCGCCGAATCTGAAGCGATCCGGGCAGCACGAAGCAATCGCCGGAGCGCGCAACACAGCAAAGATCTGTCTGGAGAATGAAACGAGGAGAAATGGTACGGTTGGGTGGATTCGAACCACCGACCTCAGGAGCCACAATCCTGCGCTCTAACCAACTGAGCTACAACCGCCCGACACCGTGACCGGCGTTCGCGTCAATAAGGGCAAATCATCGGCTTTTCAAGCCAAAACGAACGGCGATCGTCAAACAAAACGAGATGCCCAAAAATAAAAAAGACCGGGGGGAGGATCCCGGTCTTTTTCATGAGAGGACCGAAGGGAGGAGGTTTCGGCCCAGCCCGGCGGCGATGGGAGGAGGTTTCGCTGCCGGGTGTTCTGTTCGTCAACGCCTCAGGCGATGCGAAGTTCCTTGACGGCCTTCTCGAAGGCGTCCTTCATCGGCTTCGCCAGAACCTCGGCCGACTTCTGCGAGTTCGCCTGGAACTCCTTCATCTGGTCGGCCGCAACTTCCATGCGCTTGCGCAGGAAGGTGCTCTGCAGCTCGATCACGTCGGCCAGCGAACGAGCGCCGGCGAGCGCCTCGAGATGAGCCAGATTCGCTTCCGCGCCTTCGCGCAGGGCGGCGATCGACTTGCTGGTGAACTCGTTACCGGCCGTCTTGGCGCTCTCGAAGGTCGCTTCAAACGCCTTCTGGGCGTCTTCGGCGCCGGCCTTCAGGCGCGCATAGACTTCCTTGGTCTGCTCGGCGCCCTTCTCGGCAAAGGCGCGGAACTGCTCGCTTGCCTTCGTCGCATCGAACGTTGGGAACTCAACCGCTTCCGTGTCTTTCTGCGTGGTCTTGGTGGTCATACCGCGATCCTCTTTTTCATGCCGCTCTCGCTCGCTTCCTGCTGAAGCGGCTGATCGATTTGTCTTATGCATCCCATATAGCAAAGGCTTTTGTGCATTGCAACAAAATTTTTGCACCGCAATATAATCGCCGCTCCGGTTAACCAACCATCAAGATTTCCGCGACTGGCCTGGCACGCATTTGTGGACCGCGCCGCCACATGCATTTATTAATGAGTTGTTAATGCCGTTGTCGGGTTGCCGTGTGCGAAGGGTGCTAACGGCCGCCCCGATGCTGCTAAGGACCTTCCGCGGAGATCGGAGCACCGGGCTTGCGATCCACCGCCCCCAGGGATGATCTATCGGTTCGTTTGAATGGCGTCAGTCTCATATTCCTTCGTTGACGTTGCGGTGCTGGATCAGGTTCGCAGACGCTTCGCGGCCGGCGATGCGCTGGTCATCCTGTCCACCGATCTCACCGAGGTGCTGTGGGCCAACGGTCCCGGTGCGGCGCTGCTCGGTTTCGAAAACATCGCGACCGCCATCGGCGCGGAGGCGGGCCTGTCCGTCACGGCGCGCCGGCAGATCGCCGCCACGCCGCGCTATCCCGACATCGGCGACGACCGGGCCATCGCCGTCCGTCTGGCGCGCGGCCTCTCCGCCCCCGCCGTCAATCTCCACGCCAGCGCGGTCAGGCTGCCCGACGGCGAAGGCGCCATCCTTCTGGCCCGGCCGGCGGCCGCCTTGCGCCTGCGTGACGAGGCGACGCGGGCCGCCGCTGCGGTGGAAGGTTTCGATGCGGCAGGCCAGTTCGCCGCCCTCATCGATGCCGAGGGCCGGGTCAGTGCGGCCTCCGAGGGCTTTGCCCGCCTCGGCATCGCGCCGGCAACGCTGCGCGACCTCGTCGCCGACGTGCGGGAGGAAGAGGACCGCCTGGTGAAGCGGCTTGTCGACGAAACATCCCGCAGGCTGCCGGCGGCGCTCGCCCGGCTGACCGACGAGCCCGCATCGCACCTGCTGATCGTGGTCGACGAGCAGAACGAAGCGCCGCAGCACCCGCCCGTTGCGGCACCGCCTGCCCGGTCCGATGCAGCCGAACCGGCGATCGAGGAGCAAGCGGCGGTGGCGGTCGTCGACACGCCGGCCGAGGCATCCGGCAGCACGTCCGCAGGAACATCCGCTGCCGGCTCTCCGGCGCACCTCGCCGGCACGGTGCGCTTTGCCTGGAGAACCGATGCCGAAGGGCGCTTCACGGCCCTGTCCGAAACCTTCAAGGAGGCTGTGGGCGCCGCCGCGGCGGATGTGATGGGCCGCCGCTTCCGCGACGTCTCCAATGCCTTCGGCCTCGACCCGGAGGGGCGCATTTCCACCCTGCTCGAACGCCGCGACACGTGGTCGGGACGCACGGTCCTGTGGCCGCTTGCCGGAACCGACATGAAGGTGCCGGTCGATCTCGCCGCCCTGCCCGTCTATGGGCGCGGCAGGGTGTTCGAGGGCTTCCACGGTTTCGGGCTGGTGCGGCTGGGCGATGCCGTGCCCGATCCTGAAGGAATCGGGCTCGTGCTGACGCCGGGTGCGCCCCTGCCGCACATGGATGAGAGCGCCGAGGAGGCCGCAGCCCACCCATCCGAAGAAGAAGAAGAAGAAGAAGACGCCGAGGACGCCACGCCCGGCGCAGCGGACACGCCGCCGGAGGCGGCCAGGCCGCAACGCGTCAGCGACAGGCCCGACAGCCACGAGAGCGACAAGATCATCCGCCTTGCCGAACATCGTGCCCCGGCAAGGGAGGGCGCCCTGTCGCCGACAGAGCAGACGGCTTTCCGGGAGATCGGCGATCGGCTGCGGCGCGAAAGCGCCGCCGACGATGTCGACGCGACGCAGGAACCCGCCGCGCCTGAAGAAACAGAGGTCGAAAAGCCGGCCGAGCCGGCCGCGCCCACCGCTAGGGAAGCAGCCGCGGCGGACGATGAAGCGCGAGAAGCCGCGGCAGCCGAGAAGGAGACGCAGCCGCTCGGCGCGTCCGGAAGGGAACCTGCGCCGCCGCAGCCCCCCGAAACCGCCTCGCCTGCCGCACCTTCGTTCCTGCCTTCGGCCTTCCAGGGCGCCGCTGAGCTGCAGCCGGCGGACGCGGTGCTGCTGACGCATCTGCCTTTGCCGATCCTCGTCCATTCCGGCGATGTCCTGCACTATGCCAACCAGGCCTTCTTCGCGTTGACCGGCTATGACGATCTGTCCGCACTGGAGCGGGCCGGCGGCATCGATGCCCTGTTTCCCGAGCCGTACGAGGCTGCGGATATCACCGCCGAAGGGCGCTGCCTGAACCTGAAGGCGGCCAGCGGCGAAACGATCGCCGTCCGCGCCCATCTGCAATCCGTTCCGTGGCGAGCGGGCAAGGCGCTGCTGCTGGCGTTGCGGCGCGGGGCAGAACCGGCCGCGGCAACGCTTACGGAAGAAACCGCTCCAGCGCACGAAATCGCGCAAGCCTATTCTTTCGCCGATGCCGGCGTGGACACCGCCGAACTGCAAATGCATCTGGCCGAGATGCGCGCCATCGTCGACACGGCCACGGACGGCGTCGCCATCATCGATAATGAAGGCAGGGTGCGCTCCACCAACCGGCCGGCCGAAGCGCTGTTCGGTTTCGACGCCAAGGATGTGTCGGGCAAGCCCTTCACGGCCCTGTTCGCCATCGAAAGCCAGCGCGCGGTGCAGGAATACCTGAACGGCCTGTCGGACAACGGTGTGGCAAGCGTGCTGAATGACGGCCTGGAGGTGATCGGCCGCGAGGCGCAGGGCCGCTTCATCCCCCTGTTCATGACCATCGGCCGCCTGCCGCACCAAAGCGGCTTCTGCGCCGTGCTGCGGGACATCACGCAGTGGAAGCGGACCGCGGAGGAGCTGACCCAGGCGCGTGCCGAAGCCGAGCGCGCCTCGGCTCAGAAGACCGAGTTCCTCGCCCGCGTCAGCCATGAGATCCGCACGCCGCTGAACGCCATCATCGGCTTTTCCGAATTGATGATCGACGAGAAGTTCGGCCCGATCGGCAACGACCGCTATCGCGACTATCTGCGCGACATCAACCGCTCGGGCAACCACGTGCTCGACCTCGTCAACGATCTCCTCGACATCTCCAAGATCGAGGCGGGCGAACAGGAAATGCACTACGAGGCCGTTCCGCTCAACGACGTGCTCGGCGAGACGGTGGCGATGATGCAGCCGCAGGCCAATCGCGAGCGCGTCATCATCCGGTCCAGCTTCGCCTCCAACCTGCCCGACGTGGTGGCCGACCCGCGCAGCGTGCGGCAAATCGCCCTCAACCTCCTGTCGAACGCGGTGCGCTACACGCAGGCGGGCGGCCAGGTGATCGTGTCGACGGCCTATGCCGGAGACGGATCGGTGATCATGCGCGTGCGCGACACGGGCGTCGGCATGAGCCCGGCCGAAATCGACGAAGCCCTGAAACCTTTCAAGCAAATCAACACGTTGAAGCGAAAGCGCGGCGATGGAACGGGCCTCGGTCTGCCGCTCACGCGGGCCATGGTGGAGGCCAACCGCGCCTCCTTCTCCATCAATTCGGCGCCCGGCGAGGGAACGCTCGTCGAGGTGTCCTTCCCGCCGACGCGCGTGCTTGCCGAGTAAGGCGCGGGGCGACGGGTTCGGCAAAAGCTGACCCCAGTAGTTTAGAATATTTCTAAACTACTGTTATTGCTTGCTTTTCCCTTGACGTTCCCGGAAATTTCTCCCAGAAGCCGGGCGCTGAGGCACCAACGCCTCGGCTCTTTCCATGGGACCTTTACTCCCACAGGCCAGGAGACAAAGAATGTTTGTCAAGAAGTATCATGCAGCGAAGGCCGGCCTTGCGGCGCTCGCGCTCGCCGGCGGTTTCGCCGCATCGCTGCCCACCGCCCAGGCCGACGGTGTCGTCAACATCTATTCCTATCGGCAGCCGTTCCTGATCCAGCCGCTGCTCGACGCCTTCACCGCCAAGACGGGCATCCAGACCGAGGTCCTTTTCCTCGACAAGGGACTTGAGGACCGCATCGCCGCCGAGGGCACCAATTCGCCGGCGGACGTCGTGCTGACGGTCGACATCGGCCGCCTCGTCAACGTCAAGGAAAAGGGCGTCACCCAGCCGGTCGACGACGAGGTCGTCAACTCCGAGATTCCCGCCGAGTTCCGCGATCCCGAGGGCCACTGGTTCGGCCTGACGACGCGCGGCCGCGTGATCTATGCCTCCAAGGAGCGCGTCCAGCAGGACACGATCACCTATGAGGAGCTTGCCGATCCCAAGTGGAAGGGCAAGATCTGCATGCGCAGCGGCCAGCACAATTACAACATCGCCCTCTTCGCCTCGATGATCGCCCACCACGGCGAGCAGAAGGCCGAAGAATGGATGAAGGGGCTGAAGGCCAACCTCGCCAACAAGCCGAACGGCAACGACCGCTCGCAGGCGCAGTCGATCTTTGCCGGCGAGTGCGACCTGGGCATCGGCAACACCTATTACGTCGGCATCATGATGAACAACGACAAGGAGCCGGAGCAGAAGGAATGGGCCGGCGCCATCAAGGTCCTGTTCCCGAATGCCGAGGATCGCGGCACCCATGTCAACATTTCCGGCATGGCGATGGCCAAGCACGCGCCCAACCGCGAGAACGCGCTCGAGCTGATGCGCTTCCTGGGCAGCGGCGAGGCACAGGCGATCTACGCCGAGACCAACTACGAGTATCCGGTCCTGCCCGGCGCCAAGATCTCCGAGACGGTGCAGTCGTTCGGCGAGTTGAAGCCGGATGCGCTGCCGCTCGCCGACGTCGCCAAATACCGCAAGGCCGCTTCCGAGATGGTCGACCGCGTCGGCCTCGATGACGGCCCGCAGAGCTGATCTGCGAGGTTTCCGTGAAGCCGGGCCCCATGGGGTCCGGCTTCTTGCTTTTTCCAAGCACGGCGACACCGCCACCGCAAAGCCATGACCGCCTATCCCGCCTCGACCGTTCCAGTCCCGGATCAGCGTTTCCCGCGCATTCGCGGCGAACGCCACATCCTGGCGGCTGCGGGAAGCGTCGTCGTGGCCCTGGCGGTGCTCCTGCCGATCTTCGCCGTCCTGATCGTGGCGGCCGGAAGCTCCGGCGGGGAATGGCCGCATCTCTTACGCTATGTGCTGCCGCAGTCGCTCGCGACGACGCTGCTGCTCCTCGTCCTGGTCGCCGCCGGCACCAGCATCATCGGCGCGGGCTGCGCCTGGGCCGTCGTCGCCTATGATTTCCCCCTGCGGCGCTTCCTCGCCTGGGCTCTGGTGCTGCCGCTTGCCGTTCCGCCCTATCTCGCCGCCTATGCCTTCGGCGAATTCTTCCACTATGTCGGGCCCGTGCAATCGGGCCTGCGCGCCATGTTCGGTTTCACCAGCGGGCGCGACTACTGGTTTCCCGACATCCGCTCGACCTGGGGAGCGGCCCTTGTCGTCACCTGCGTCACCTTTCCCTATGTCTACCTGACCGCGCGCGTCGTGTTCCTCATGCAGGGACGCAACATCGCCGATGTCGCCCGCACGCTCGGCGCGACGCCCTCGCGCGTCTTCTTCCGCATCCTGCTGCCCGTCGCCCGGCCGGCGATCATTGCGGGCCTCGCCCTGGTCATGATGGAAACGCTCAACGACATCGGCGCGGTGGAGTATCTCGGCGTGCGGACCCTGACCCTGTCGGTCTATTCGACCTGGCTGAATCGCGGCAGCCTTGAAGGCGCAGCGCAGATCGCCGCCATCATGCTGGTCATCGTTTTCCTGCTCGTCACGGCCGAACAGTGGGCGCGGCGCAAGCAACGGTTCCACACCGCCCGCGGCACGCAGATGCACGCCCGGCCGCCGCGCACGCAGCTCGCCCCCGGGCGCGGCATCCTCGTCCTTGCAGCGCTGTCCGTGCCGATCCTCCTCGGCTTCGGCATCCCGCTCTACGTCTTCGGACAGTACGTCGCGCGCCGCCTCTACCAGTTCGCCGACCCGCAGGTGCTGCAGGCCTTCCTGACAAGCATCGCGGTGGCGAGCGTTACCGCCGTGCTGACCCTCGTCCTCGCCCTTTTGCTTCTCAACGCGATCCGCCTGTCGCGCTCGCCGGCGACGATGCTTCTGGTGCGGCTCGCCTCGATCGGCTATGCGCTGCCCGGCACGATCCTGGCGCTCGGGCTGCTCTTGTCGCTGGCCCGTATCGACAATTTCGTCGACGGCGTGGCGCGCGAGTTTGCCGGTGTGTCGACCGGCCTGCTCCTGACCGGCACGGCCGCCTCGATCGTCATCGCCTGCACCATCCGTTTCCTGGCGCTTGCCGAGAGCGCCATCCGGTCGGGGCTCGAAAAGCTGCCGCCCAACCTCGATCTGGCGGCCCGCAGCCTCGGCAAGACGGCCAACCAGAGCGCCATGCAGGTCCTTCTGCCGCTCCTGAAGCCGGCGCTGCTCACCGCCGCGATCCTCGTCTTCGTCGACACGGTCAAGGAGTTGTCGGCAACCATCCTGCTGCGCCCCTTCGGTTTCCGCACGCTGGCGACCCATGTCTACGAGAACGCCTCGCGCGGCGCGGTGGAAGACGGCGCCGTCGCCGCGCTGCTCATCATCGCCACGGCCATCGTGCCGGTGATCCTCCTGTCGCGCCCGCTGATGCGGGATCACAACACCTGATCCATCCCGCCATCGATCCCGGCGGCCCGCGGGCAAAAAAAAGCGCCCGGATCGGGCGCTCTGAAGGGTCTTGGAATGCTGTCAAAAAACGGGCTTGGCGAACATCCGGCAAATCCGTCAGGCGAAATGCGTCCCGCCCGGCTCGTCAAGTTGCCCTCACTATCGCGGCGATCCGTTAACGAGACCTTACCGGAATGCCTGCGAGTTTACCGAAGTGTATCATCTGTGAAATCTCGGTAAATTTCGGTTTCACCGATCCTTAACCATGGCGATCGCTTAAGTTGGAGCGGTATGCGGGCGGAAAACCCCTTCATACTTTTCCTCATCCCGCTTTACTGCCGGAGCGCGGCGATGTCCCGGTAGAGGTCGAGCGCCTCGGGATTGGCGAGCGCCTCCTTGTTCTTCACCTCGCGCCCGTGGACGATATCGCGCACGGCGAGTTCCGTGATCTTGCCCGACTTGGTGCGCGGTATGTCCTTCACGGGGATGATCTTGGCCGGCACATGACGCGGGCTGGCGCCCGTCCTGATCTTGGTGCGGATCGTCTTTTCCAGCACCTCGTCCAGCACCACCCCCTCGGCGAGGCGCACGAAGAGCACCACCCGCACGTCGTCTTCCCAATCCTGGCCGATGCAGATCGCCTCAAGGATCTCCGGCAACTGCTCGACCTGATTGTAGATCTCCGCCGTGCCGATGCGCACGCCGCCCGGATTGAGCGTGGCGTCGGAGCGGCCGTGGATGATCATGCCGCCATGCGGGGTCCATTCGGCGAAGTCGCCGTGGCACCAGACATTGTCGAACCGGTCGAAATAGGCAGCGTGGTATTTCTCGCCCTGCGGGTCGTTCCAGAAGCCGATCGGCATGGACGGGAAGGCGCGGGTGCAGACGAGTTCGCCCTTGCCGCTGGCCATGGGCTTGCCGTCCTCGCTCCACACCTCGACGGCCAGGCCAAGGCCGGCCGCCTGGATCTCGCCGATCCAGACCGGCAGCGTCGGCACGCCGAGCACGAAGCAGGAAACGATGTCCGTTCCGCCGGAGATCGAGGCGAGATGCACGTCCTTCTTGATCGCCTGGTAGACGAATTCGAAGTTCTCAGGCGCCAGTGGCGAGCCGGTCGACGAGATGGTGCGCAACGACGAAAGGTCATGCGTCTCCATCGGCTTCAGATCCGCCTTGCGCACCGCGTCGATGAACTTGGCAGAGGTGCCGAAATAGGTCATCCGCTCGGCTTCGGCGAAATCGAAAAGCACATTGCCGTCTGGGTGGAACGGCGAGCCGTCATAGAGCAGCAGCGTGGCTTCGGACGACAGGCCGCTCGCCAGCCAGTTCCACATCATCCAGCCGCATGTGGTGAAATAGAAGAACCTGTCGCCCGGCGTGAGACCGGCATGCAGGCGATGCTCCTTCATGTGCTGCAGCAAGGTGCCGCCCGCCGAGTGGACGATGCATTTCGGAATGCCCGTCGTGCCGGAGGAAAACAGGATGTAGAGCGGATGGGCGAAGGGCAACCGCTCGAATGTCGGCTCGCCGGCATCGAAGCCGGCTATCGCCGACGAAAAAGCCTCGGCGCGATCGATCTTCTGAGCCGCCGCCCCGGCATGGCCCAGATAGTCGACGATCAGCGCCAGCTTGACGCTCGGCAGCTTCGAAACCACTTCGGCGGCCTTGTCGGTCACGTCGAAGGCCTTGCCGCCATACCAGTAGCCGTCGGGCGCGATGAAGATCGTCGGCTCGATCTGGCCGAAGCGGTCGAGCACGCCGCGCACGCCGAAATCCGGCGAGCAGGACGACCAGACGGCGCCGAGCGAGGCGGCCGCCAGCATCGCGGCTATGGTCTCCGGCATGTTGGGCATCATCGCCGCCACCCGGTCGCCCGCCTTCAGCCCTTGCGCACGGAAAAGCTGCTGCAGGCGCGAGACCAGGGCGCGAAGGTCGTCCCAGGACAGGCGGCGCTCCACCTTGTCTTCGCCGCGAAAGACGATGGCATCACCCTGGCCGGTGCGGCGCAGGAGGTTTTCGGCGAAATTCAGCCGCGCGTCGGGAAAGAAGGAGGCTCCCGGCATGCGATCGCCATCGACCAGCACCCGCTCGCCCTTCTCGCCGATCACGCCGCAGAAATCCCAGACCAGCGACCAGAAGCCTTCCCGGTCGTCGACGGACCACGCATGAAGCGTCTCATAGTCCGGCATCGCCTTTCCGGACGCGGCTTCCGCCAGCTTCATGAAGGCCGCGAGGGGCGCCTTGCCCTTCTGTTCCTCGGTTGGCGTCCACAACGGCCCGGCCTGGTTCATGTCATCCTCCTGAGATCCCAATCATGACCGGCCTTGTTATGCATTTCTGCCCCGGTTCCGGCAATGTTGCAGTGCGAAGAATCTTCCACGACCGCATCTCCCTGCAAAGCCGTCCGCGTTTAGGATGACGCACGATACGAAACGGCGGCAGACGATCCGAACAAGAAAACCGTGCAATAAGTGGGCATTGCGCTACAAATCCTTGAAATGCCTATCGCCTGGTTTAAACCCGTTACAGGTTTTAATTGGTCGGTGAAGCGCGGCCGAATGGGTCGGAGAGCATGCCCGGATCGGCAATGACGAAAAGCATTTGGGCACTCGGCATTGCCGCGGTCATCGCGGTGGTCGCCATCCTGTGCCTGCCGATCATCGCCTCGACCCAGATCGTCCGCGACAGTGTCGCCCAGCAGGTCAGCGCCTGGAGCGGCTATCGCGTCCGCCTCGACGATGCTCCGCAAATCCGTGTCTGGCCTTCGTTCAAAGCGATCCTCAACGACGTCGTCCTGACGGATTGGCGCGACAATCAGGGGCCGCCGGTGATGGAGGCGGAACGCGTCGAGATCGACCTTTCGGCGCTTGCGGCGTTGCGCGGCGAGGTCGTCTTCACCAAGATCCGGCTGGTGCGCCCGGTCCTGCGGGTCAACGGCGCCAATGACGCGCCCCGCTTCCAGGCCATTCCCAAATGGGGCCGGCTCGCGCAGTCGATCGAGTTCACCAGGGAGCTCCTGAAGGCCAATCCGAACACGCCGGACCTCAGCGCGCTGCCCAGCGACGCCTTCGCAACGATAGAGATCGAGGACGGACGCGTCATATCCGCCTCGGATCGCACCCAGCCTCCTCTGGCAAGCGGCCTTGCCGGCACGCTGAGCTGGCCGGCGCTCAACCGCTCGGCCGCCCTGACGGCGCGCGGGATCTGGCATGGCGAGAGCATCGTCGTGGAAGCCTCCAGCGAACAGCCGCTCGTGCTGCTTGCCGGCGGCAAGGCTCCTCTCTCCGTGACGTTGAAGACCGCGCCAGTGTCGCTGTCGTTCGCAGGCAGCGCCGATTTCGACGGCAATGCCTTCATCGACGGCCGGATCGAGACGTCGGCTCCCTCCCTGCAGCGGGTGCTCGAATGGACGAGCCGCGAGGACTGGCCGGGCAGCACGATCAAGGCCGCCTCGCTCAAGAGCAACGTCATCGGCGATCTGACCCGCATCAAGTTCGAGAACGCCGAGATCGGGCTTGGCGAAAACAGCGCCACCGGGGTTTTCGACATCGGCTTCACGGCGCCGTATCCGACGGTGACCGGCACGCTTGCCTTCAAGTCGCTCGACCTGCGCTCGCTGATGCTGGCGCTGGCGCCGGATTCGGACGACCCGGCGGCCTCGCCGGTCGCCCACCGGCTCAATCTCGATCTCAGGCTGTCTGCTGCCACCGCCACCGCCGGCTCGGTGTCGATGACCGGCGTCGCCGCCACGGCGCAGGTCCGCGATGGCTTGATGAGCCTCGACATCTCGGACGCGACGGCGTTCGGCGGCATGGTCCAGATCGGTGTCCGCCTTGACAGCATCGAGGACAACAACCACGCCGAATTGCGCGTCAACGCCGAGAACGTCAATGGCAAGGCGGTGGCGTCGACGCTGAACCTCACCAACCTGATACCTAACGCTCCAGGGTCGTTCTCGGTGTTCATAAAGGGACGCGGCAGTGATCTGCAGAGCGTTCTGGAAACCGCCGACGGCTCGATCTCGGCGACCATCGGCAAGGGCACGATCCCCGGCCTCAACCTGCAATCGTTCCGCGAGCACAACGACCAGGGAACCTTCTTCCCGCTGGCCGATATCGCCAATGGCGAACTGCCGATCGACGGCATCGACTTCAAGGCGACGCTGGCCGGTGGCATCGCCTGGATCGACAAGGCCGACATCAGGCTGACTTCCCAGGAAAAGATAACGCTGGGCGGCCTGGTGCCCTTCGCCGGCCGGGGCATCGCGCTGTCCGGCAACATCGTTCCGGCCGCTCCGGCAGAGGAAGGCGTCGAGCCGCCGAAGGAGACCTTCTTCATCGGCGGTTCGTGGAGCGCGCCATTCATCGCCCCGTTCCTCGTGGAGTGAGCGCCGCTTAGAGCGGTTCATCGTTTCATGGAAACGATGAAC
>NZ_JANKOF010000116.1 GCF_024655565.1 Nitratireductor sp. ZSWI3
GGCCCCGGCCGCCGCCGTCAGGTCCGCACGATCAGTTCTTGGCCGTGAACTCGGCCATATTGTCGGGCGTCACGAGCTGGAAGGGAATATACACCTTCCGGTCGACGTCCTCACCCTTGGCGAGCTTCAGGGCGGCATCCAGCGCGCCCTTGCCCTGGCCGGCCGCATCCTGGAACACGGTCACGTCCAGATCGCCCGCCGCCATGGCGGCCAAGGCGTCCTGCGTCGCGTCGACGCCGCCGACCAGCATCTCCTCCATGGAGATGTTGGCGGCCTTCATGGCCTGGATGGCGCCGATGGCCATCTCGTCGTTGTTGGAGACGAGCGCGTCGAACTGCAGGCCGGCCGACAGCCAGTTGGTCATCAGGTCGGTCGCTTCGGTGCGTTGCCAGTTGGCGGTCTGCTCCTCGACGATCTCCATGAAGGAGCATTCCTCGGTGGCGATGACGTCGTGAATGTCCTGCGTGCGCTGGCGTGCCGCCTGGTTGGAAAGCTCGCCCATCATGACGACGATCTTGGCGCCGTCGCCCTTGCCCTTCTCCTTCAGGAGACGGCAGATTTCCTGGGTTTCCAGCGTGCCGGACTCGCGCTCGTCGGACGCCACGAAGGACTGGTTGTCCGGCAGGTCGTCGACGTTGACCGGCTCGCGGTTGACGAACACCAGCGGCACGCCGGCATCGGCCGCCGCCTTGGTCATGGCGACGGTGGCGTCGGTATCGACCGGGTTGACGATGACCGCGTCGACACCGGATGCGATAAAGTTCTGGATCTGGTTGAGCTGCTTGCCGACGTCGTTCTGAGCGTCCTCGACCTGCAGCTCGACGCCGTCGAGCGTCTTGCCATAGTCGATCATGCCGTTGCGCAGAACCGTGAGAAAATTGTCGTCGAACAGCGCCATCGAGACGCCGACCTTCTCGGCCATGGCCGAACCGGTCATCAGCGCCGTGAGGGCAACGCCCATCATTAGCTTTTTCATTTGAATGCTCCTCCACACTTGGGTGTCCGGCGGCACCCCGCTTTGGCCGGATTCCCATCAAAGGGAATTCTTGAGCTTCTCCGGTGCGCGAACGGTTGGAATCCTCGCCCTTCCAGCCGCTTGACATCGCCAAAAATGGAATGTCGTCACCGTTGTCTTCTCAATATGTAATATTTATTCCATTTTTTGTGCCGTCGTCAAGGTGAAATTCCATTTCGGCATCTCATGCCGGCACGCGCGCGGCCTTCTCGATCCCGGTTTTCTCGAGGATGTGGGCCATGCTGTCCCGCAACGCGCCGCGAGGGTCCGCGGCCCGGTGGACGCTGTCGGAAAACGGCTCGAACGAGAAAAGCCCCCGGTAGCCGCCCTCGAGCAGGGCCGAGATCTGCTCGGCATTGCCGAGCCGGTCATGATCGCCGACCAGGACCCGGTGTCCGTCGCGCATCTCGCGCAGCGATATGGAGGCGTCGTCGACGCTGGAAATGTGGACGAGCCCCGTGTGGGCGACGAACAGCGTCTCCTCGCCGGCAAGGCAATGGTGGAATGTGTCGTGCACGAGCCGGAACCGGTCTTCCGCGCCGAGCGCGACGATGGCCTCGACCGCTTCGGACTTGCTGCGCAGCGAGCAGGATTCGAAGCCGAGCGGCTCGACGAGGCCGATGATGCCGGCGGCTTCGAGCACCGGCCGCAGCGCCTTCAGCGCGATGCGCAGATTGGCCTGCCGCTCGCCATTGGCGCGGCCCGAGCCGTCGTTCACCGGCACGAGGACCAGGGCCTCGGCGCCGCACGCACCTGCATAGGCGATCAGCGCCTCGGCTTCCGCGGCGCGCTCGGGCGTCCAGTCGTTGAAGCGCTGCAGGGCGTTGATCGACAGGATGCGCAGATCACGCGCCTCTGCCGCCTGCCGCACCGCGACGGGCGACGTGCCGTCCTCGATGGCGTTGCCGGCAAGATCGTTGCGGATCTCCACGCCGCCGACGCCGAGGTCGGCGGCGAGATCGAAGAAATCCGTGATCGAAAGCTGCGGGGCGCTCATGTGATTGAGCGCGAAAAATGGCGTGGTCGCCGACATCATGTCCTCCTGGATGTGGCCGCCTGGGCCGAACCGGGAAAGGATGAAGAGGCGCCGGCAGGCGGTCAACGCAATCCTGCAAGAGATTCCATCATCTGTGACAGAATCTCGTTGCCGCCCTGTCATGGATTGAGAGAATCCCGGCGCTGGAGCGGGATGAGGAAAAGTGTGAAGCGCCCGCATCCCGCTCAAATTTCTTGATAGCGATCTAACGAGCGGACCCTGCGAAACCGCAGCCGGTTTGACGTCGATCAAGGTGCCGGCCTGGTTGCCGGGGAAATGTCTTTCCACGGTTGGCGCACAGCGGGATGCGCAGACAGAGAGAGGGAAAGAACGAGGTCATGATCCTACCGAACGACACCACCGTTTTGGTGGCCAATGGCGAAAAGCTGCGGCTCTATCGCAACAAGGGCCTGGAACCCCACATCCGGCTCGTCGAGCTCCCTGAGCCGAAGCTCGATACCCACAATCGCGGCTCCGGCGGCCATCACAGAAGCACGACGGCCAATCCCGACGAGAAGAGGCTGGCGGAAGACAATTTCGCCATCGCGGTGGCCGAATATGTGAACGGCGAGGTTCTGGCCGGGCACATCGCCGCGCTCTACGTGATCGCCGACCCGCGCAGTCTCGGCGAGATGCGCCCGCATTTTCACGCGAGCACCAGGCAGGCCCTGGTGGGCGAACTGGCAAAGGACCTGACCCATCATTCGGCGGGTGAGCTGGAAGCGGCCCTGACCGGCCACTGAGCGGCCATTCGACGTCACAGGCTCTCGGGAACATGCAGTCCCAGAGGCAGGAAAAGCTGGCCCGGCGCCTCGGCCGGACCGGACCGCACGGTGTTGATCATCAGCTCCACGAGCGCCGCGGCGAGTTCGCGCAAGGGGGTGGCGATGACGGCCGTCACCACCTGGTCCTGAAGGGCGGTGGTCGAATCGGGGGTCAGTTCGTTGACCACCACCGCCGGACCGCCGGTGTCCGGAAAACGCCCCTCCTCGATTTCCTCGCGCAGCGCCTTGATCGCCCCCTCCATGCCGCCGCCGGCGACGTAGAAGCCGGCAATGTCGGGATAGCGGTCGATCAGGTTCAGCGTCGCCTCATAGGTGAGCTGGCGCGTGTCGAGATTGACGAGCGTGTCGAGCACTTCGAATTGCGGCGCATATTCCCGAAAATAGCTGCGGAAGCCGGTCTCGCGCAGCTCGTGGCCGTGCCAGCGGTGGCCGCCGACGAAGATCGCCACCTTGCCGGGGCGGCGCGCCGTGCGGGCGATCATCCAGGCCGCCGTGCGGCCGACCTTCATGTTGTTGATGCCGAGATAGCTTTCGCGCACCCCTTGCGCGAAATCGGAGAGCAGCGAGAAGACGGGCTTGCCCTCGTTCTTGAGGGCCTCTACCGCGCGTGTGACCACGTGATGGTCGAGGCAGACGGCGCCGATCGCCTGCGTGCGCGCGCCGAGCGCCGACAGGGCTTCCGCCATGTCGTTCGGCGCCTGCCCCCTGGCGAACTCCACATGTGCCCGGCCACGGATGTCGTTGCGCGCCGCAACGGCGTCCTCCACCGCATGGGCGAAGGCCTGGTAGAAGGGCTGTGTCTCCTTCTGCAGCAGGAAGCCAAGCTCCATGCGCGGCAGGTCGGCCGTGATGCGCTGATGGATGAGCGCCGCGGCGTGATAGCCGATTGCGCCTGCCGCCTCGTAGACTCGGCGCGCCGTTTCCTCGCGCACCCGGTGCCGGCCGTTCAGCACACGGTCGACGGTGGCGACGCTGACGCCGGCCTGCGCGGCAAGATCGGCTATCGTGGGGCGTCTGGCCATTGCTCTCCCTGAAATTTTTACCATCATACATCAGATCAATTCATGATGTAAAATGATAGAAAAACTTTCAAGTCTCTTGAGGCTGCCCGCGACCCTGCCCTAGCCTTGGGCAAGAGGAGCGAGGACCATGAGCACATTTGAGATTTCCCGGGGCGAGATTTCCAGCAGCACGTCCGTCCCGCGGCAGCGCGACTACGATCTCGCCGGCGCCGATGCAAGGCGCGCCGTCGAGACCGGTCTGGCGTCGGCCGAATGGTATCACACCGACGTGCCGCGCAAGGAGATGAAGGCGCTGATGCAGCGCAGCGACCGGGCGGCGATCCGCGACACGGTTCTCTGGCTCGGCGCGATGGCGGTGTTTGCCGCCGGCGCGGTCTTCCTGTGGCCGTCGCTCTGGGCGCTTCCCCTCTTTCTCGCCTATGGCGTTCTCTACGGCTCGGCGAGCGATTCCCGCTGGCACGAATGCGGCCACGGCACGGCTTTCAAGACGCGCTGGATGAACGACGCGGTCTATCAGATCGCCTCGTTCATGATCATGCGCAATCCGGTCACCTGGCGCTGGAGCCATGCGCGTCACCACACCGACACGATCATCGTCGGTCGTGACCCGGAGATCGCCGTGATGCGTCCGCCGGACCTGGCGCGCCTCATCCTCAACCTTTTCGGCATCATCGACGTGTGGCACGCGCTGATCGACATGGCGCGCAACGCGAGCGGCCGCCTGAGCGCCGCGGAAAAGGACTTCATCCCGCAGATGGAGCAGGCGAAGGTGATCCGCATCGCCCGCATCTGGGGCGCGATCTACGCCGCGACCGCGGCGGTGGCGATCGCCACCGGCTCCATCCTGCCGTTCCTGCTCGTCGGCGGCCCGCGCCTCTACGGCGCCTGGCATCACGTGATGACCGGCCTCCTGCAGCATGGCGGGCTTGCCGAAGACGTGACCGACCACCGGCTCAACAGCCGCACCGTGCTGATGAACCCCGTCAGCCGCTTCATCTACTGGAACATGAACTACCATGTGGAGCATCACATGTTCCCGATGGTTCCCTATCACGCGCTGCCGAAGCTGCACGAGCTCATCAAGCACGATCTGCCGGCTCCCAATCCGTCGATCCTCGACGGCTACCGGGAGATGCTGCCGGCCTTCCTGCGCCAGCTCCGCTACGACGACTACTTCATCAAGCGGGCGCTGCCGCCCACGGCCAAGCCCTATCGGGAGGAATTCCATGCGCCGGCAAACCCGCTGTCGGCGGTGGATTGAGAGGAGGAAAACCATGACGCAATGGATCGATGCCTGCGCCGTCGAAGACGTGGAGGAGGAAGACCTGATCCGCTTCGATCACGACGGCCGCACCTTCGCCATCTACCGCAGCCCCGACGACGTGTTCTACGCGACCGACGGCCTGTGCACCCATGAGCACGTGCATCTGGCCGACGGGCTGGTGATGGACCACATCATCGAGTGCCCCAAGCACAATGGCCGCTTCGACTACCGCACCGGCGAGGCCAAGGGAGCGCCCGCCTGCATCAACCTGAAGACCTATCCGGTCAAGGTCGAGGGCGATCGCGTGCTGATCGCCCTCGCCTGATCCGGGACGCGTCATGGGTAGCGGCATCGTCATCATCGGCGCCGGCGAATGCGGCGTCCGCGCCGCCTTCGCGCTGCGCGAGGAAGGGTATCGGGGCGCCGTGACGCTGATCGGCGCCGAGCCGCACCTGCCCTATGAGCGTCCGCCGCTGTCGAAGGGCGGCCCGCTGCCGAAGGTGATCGCCGAGGAGGCGCGTTACGGCGAGGCGGACATCACCCTGCGCCGCGCCGTGCGGGTGACGGGCATCGACACCGCGGCGCGAGCCGTCGCCCTTTCGGACGGCAGCATTCTGCCCTACGACAAGCTGCTGATCGCCACCGGTGCGCAGGCGCGGAGGTTTCCCGGCATGGAGGCTGCCGGCACGTTGCGCAGCCTTGACGATGCCAGCGCCATTCTCGGCGCGCTGAGGCCGGGCGCTCGGCTCGCCGTGATCGGCGGCGGGTTCATCGGCCTGGAACTGGCCGCCACGGCGCGCCGGCTCGGTGCCGGGGTGACCGTGATCGAGGTGGCGGAGCGGCTGATGGCGCGCGTGGTTCCTGCCGAGATCGCCGCCGTCTTCGAGGCCAGGCATCGGGCCGAAGGCGTCGACCTGATCCTGTCAGCGACGGTGGCGGGTGTCGATCCCATCGCCGTGGTCCTGGGTGATGGCCGCCGCATCGAGGCCGACATCGTGGTGGCCGGGGTCGGTGCCGTGCCGGACACGCGGCTGGCCGAGGAGGCGGGCCTTGCCGTCGCCGACGGCATTGTCGTCGACCACCGGCTGAAGACGCAGGACGCGCATATCTTCGCGGCCGGCGACTGCTGCCGTTTTCCCTATCGCGGTAGCCATGTGCGGCTCGAGAGCTGGCGCTGCGCGCAGGACCAGGGCGCCCATGCGGCGCGGGCGATGCTGGGCGCCGAGGATCCGTTCTCGCGCACGCCCTGGTTCTGGTCCGACCAGTACGACCTCGGCCTGCAGGTGGCCGGGCTGCCCGACCCGGCGCGCCCGTTCATCCGCCGCGATCTGGGGGAGGAAGCCTTCGTGCTGTTCCAGCTGGACGATGCGGGTTTGCTGTCGTCGGCGAGCGGGGTGGGGTTCGGCAATGCCGTCGCCAGGCATATCTCCGTCGCCGAGAAGCTGATCGAGCGGGCGGTGCCCGTCCCGCCGGCGCAGCTTTCCGATGCAAAGATCAATCTGAAGAAGCTGCTGAAAGGGTGACCGGTGAAGATTTCCAAACGCATGACCATCCAGGACCTGCGCGCGCTGCGCGGCAAGCGCCAGTTGTCCATGTTGCGCGTCGAGACGCTGGAGGAGGCCGAGGCTGCCGAGCGCGCCGGCATTGACATGGTCTCGGTGCCGCCGGCCCTGATGCTCGATCCGGCCTTTCGCGATGCCGCTCCGACGGTCTTTGCGGTTCCCGGCGACAATTTCTACGAGATCGGGACGACGGACGATTTCGTCCGTTGGGCCTACCGCCTCTACAGGGCAAGCGCCGATGCGGTCTATTGCTCGGCCGGCACCGCGACCGTCGCACGGCTTGCCGCCGACGGCATTCCGGTTTGCGGTCATGTCGGTCTGATCCCCTCCAAGGCGACATGGACCGGCGGTTTCAAGGCGGTGGGCAAGACGCTGGAAAGCGCGCAGCTCGTCTTTCGGCAGGTGAAGGCGCTGGAAGAGGCCGGCGCCTTCGCCGCCGAGATCGAGGTGGTGCCGGAGCCGATCGCCACGGAGATCACCAGGCGCACGTCGCTCTTCATGATCTCCATGGGGGCGGGCGGCGGCTGCGATGCCCAGTATCTGTTCTCCGACGACGTGCTGGGCGCCAACACCGGTCATGTGCCGCGCCACGCCAGGACCTACCGCAACTTCGCCGCCGAATATGCGCGCCTTCAACAGGAGCGCATCGCCGCTTATCGCGAGTTCGCGGGCGACGTGCGTTCGGGCGCCTATCCGGAAACGCGTCATACGGTGGCGGGCGACGACGAGACGCTTGGCCGGTTCCAATCCTGGCTCGATAGCGTATAGATCACCGACTTCACCCGAGACAGCACGGATCAGGCACCCATGACCGACAAGACTTTCGACATCAATCTTTCCTGCGAGGACCGGCCGGGCATCGTTGCCGCCGTGACGACGGAGCTCGCCGGGCTCGGTGCCAACATCGCCGAGTCCAACCAGTTCTGGGACCGGCAGACCAACCGCTTCTTCATGCGGCTTTCGGTGTCCGTTCCCGGCGCGGTGGGGCGCGACGACCTCCTGCGCGCCCTCGAGCCGGCGATCGCCCGCTTCGACATGAAGACGGCGCTCGCCGACCGCACGCGCCGGCCGAAGATCATCATCATGGTGTCGAAATTCGACCATGCGCTGCTGCACCTGCTCTACCAGATCCGCGTCGGCTGGCTCGATGCCGAGGTGGTGGCGATCGTCTCGAACCACGAGGAGTCGCGCCGGACGGCGGAGATGGAGGGGATCCCCTATCATTGCTGGAAGGTGAACAGGGAAAACAAGGCCGAGCAGGAGGCCAGGCTGCTCGCCCTGTTCAAGGAGACGGGCGCCGACCTCGTCATCCTCGCCCGCTACATGCAGGTGCTGTCGAACGAATTGTCCAACCGCCTGTTCGGCAAGGTCATCAACATCCACCATTCGTTTCTGCCGAGCTTCAAGGGCGCCAAGCCCTATCACCAGGCGCATGAGCGCGGGGTGAAGCTGATCGGCGCCACGGCGCACTACGTCACGCCCGATCTCGACGAAGGGCCGATCATCGAGCAGGAGACGGAGCGCGTGACGCATGCTTTGAGCGCCGAGGATTTCGTCGCCACCGGCCGCGACATCGAGAGCCGAGTGCTTGCCCGTGCCGTCAAGCTGCACCTGGAGAACCGCGTCATGCTGAACGGCCATAAGACGGTGGTGTTCGGGTAGCAGCCAGGTGGTTCGTCCTCCTTCCCTGAGGGGCAGGGCAATGGCCAGCTTTTCATCTTTTGCTTGAAGCAGCGGGCGCTCTTCGCACCCCCTCTGCCCTGCCGGGCATCTCCCCCTCAAGGGGGGAGATTGGGCGGCCGCAAGGATTATGACCAACCGCCCAACGCTGCAGGGGATGCGACACGATGTTGTCTGCTAATCTCCCCCCTTGAGGGGGAGATGGCCGGCAGGCCAGAGGGGGGTATGATGCGCGCCGCCGCCGGGCCGAAACCGCGCATTCGACCGAGCGCTTCCGTCAAAACAGGAAATGATCTAAGCGATCTCGATCTCGCACCAGTGCCTGTAGGGATGCTCCGGCGTGACGATGGAGTCCGGGAAATGGGCGTGGTTGATCGCGTCGGGAAAGTTCTGATCTTCCAGGCAGAGCCCCCCGAAACGGGGGTAGCGCCGGCCGCCGAGGCCCGGCCGGTCCGTCTTCAATGAGCCGGAGTTGTAGACCTGCAGGCCCGGCTGGTCGGTCCACAGCCTGAGGGTCAGCGAGCCGTCCGGCGCGGTGACGGTGGCCACCGTGCTTGTCAGATCGCGGCGCGTCGCAAGCACCAGATTGCTGTCGTAGACGACCGGCTGCCCGGCCTCATCGCGCAGCGTGCGCCCGTTGCGCAGGTCGAGCGGCGTGCCGTCCACCGGCCTGATCTCGCCGGTCGGGATGAGGTCGTCGTCGACCGGCAGATAGGCGCTCGCATGAGCCTGAAGCCGGTGGTCGAGCACGTCGCCGCCGCCCATCAGGTTGAAATAGAAATGCTGGACGATGTTGACCGGGGTCGGCGCGTCGGTCTCGGCATAGAATTCCACCCGCAGCCGGTGGCCGATCAGATGATAGATGAGGGTGATGTCGAGACGGCCGGGATAGCCCATCTCGCCGTCCGGGCAGGACAGCGTCAGCTTGACCGCTTCCTCGCCCGGCACGCGCTCCATCTCCCAGACCTTCCGGCCGATGCCTTTCGGCCCGCCATGCAGGTGGTGCGGCCCGAAATTGGCCGGTAGCACATGGTCCCTGCCGTCGAGGGTGAAGCGGGACCGGGCGATGCGGTTTGCCACGCGGCCGGCAACGGCGCCGATATGCGCATCGTCGGCCAGATAGTCCTCGAGGCGCTCGAAGCCGAGCACCACCGGGCGCAATGCCCCTGCGACCGGCACCTGCCAATCGCGCACGATGGCGCCGTAGCCGATCACCGAAACCTCAACGCCCGTGCCGCTCGAGAGCGTCGTTTCCAGAACGTCGCGGCCTTCATGGGTACCGATCTTCCTCATTGGCTGCTCATCCTCCTTCGTTCGCCGGCTCGGCGAAGCCTCGCGCACCGAACAGACGGCGCGATTGTTCCAGTGCCTGCATGACCTGCGCGCGGACATCGCGCGTGTGCCTCAGCACCGCCTCCGCGGCGGCCTCTCCATCGCCCCGGCGCAGGAGGGCGATGATGGCGTTGTGCTCGCGGTGCGCGGCGGCGCGCGCCTGCGGTGAGCTCGCCACCAGCCAGCGGGCGCGTATGGTGCGGTTGACGCAATCCTGCACCGCATCGCGCAGGAACCGGTTGTGCGACAGCTCCGCCAGCCAGACATGCACGTCGAGGCCCGCGGTGAACCAGCTTTCGGGCGTCGCGTCGCCGAGGCTTCTGTCCACCGCCTCCTGCAGGCGGTCGACCTCGACCGGTGTGGCCCGGGCGGCCGCCAGGCGGATCGCGGCCACCTCGACCACCTCGCGATACTCGAATATCTGTTCGAGCTGCGCCAGGTCGAAGGGCGCCACCGCATAGCCGCGCTCGGCACGCACCACCAGCCCTTCGCGGATCAGCTCGGCGAGCGCCTGCCGGATCGGCGTGCGCGAGACACCGTAGAACGCCTCCAGGGAACGTTCGCTGATCACCTCGCCGGGCGCCAGCCGCAGCGCGAGGATGTCGCTCCTCATGCGCCCCAGCGCGCGTTCGGCAAGGGAAAGGTCTTCATCCATGGTCGGCTTGGTCGGCATGCGCGGGCGGGAGTGAGAAGTTCGATGTTCGAGTGATGGTATACCAGCGAGCTCCGGCAAGGCAATGGCGGCCCTCCTCTTGGATCGACCGCCGGTGCCCCCATATGTCGGAAAGCGTCAACCACGGAGCCTCCAATGATCCCCTTCTCGGTTCTCGATCTCGCCCCCGTTCCCGAAGGATCGACCGTCGCCGACGCGCTTGGCAACACGCTCGACCTGGCGCGCCACGCCGAGAGCCTGGGCTATCATCGCTACTGGCTTGCCGAGCATCACAACATGGCCGGCATCGCAAGCGCGGCGACTTCGGTGCTGATCGGCCAGGTGGCGGCGGCGACCGGGACCATCCGTGTCGGCGCCGGCGGCGTGATGCTGCCCAATCACGCGCCGCTGATCATCGCCGAGCAGTTCGGCACGCTGGCGACGCTCTATCCCGACCGCATCGATCTCGGCCTCGGGCGGGCGCCCGGCACCGACATGGCGACGGCGCGGGCGCTGCGGCGCGGCCTGGAGGACGGCGATGGCTTTCCCCGCGACGTGATGGAGCTGATCGCCTATCTGGGCGAGGAGGAACCCGGCCAGAAGGTGCGCGCCATTCCCGGGCGCGGTACGCATGTGCCGATCTGGATCCTCGGCTCCAGCCTCTACGGCGCGCAGCTTGCCGCGCATCTCGGCCTGCCCTATGCCTTCGCCTCGCATTTCGCGCCGGCGGCCCTGGAACAGGCGGCCGAGATCTACCGCGAGACCTTCCGCCCGTCGGCGCATCTCGACAAGCCGCGCTTCATGATGGCGCTCAACGTGTTTGCCGCCGATACGGACGAGGAAGGCCTGTTCCTCAAATCCTCCATGCAGCAGGCTTTCGCCAATCTGCGCAGCGGCCGGCCGGGGCCTTTGCCGCGCCCCATGCACAATGTCGAGCAGACCTTCGATCCCGGCATCGCCGCCAGCGTCGCGCAGGCGCTTTCCTGCACGGCGGCCGGCTCCCCCGACACGGTGAAGGATGCGCTGGCCGGGTTCCTCCGGCGTCATGAGCCGGACGAGATCATCGTCACCGGGCAGATCCACGATCACCGGGCCCGCCGCAAATCGTTCGAGATCGCCGCCGGCATCCTGAAGCAGCTCGCGCCGGAAACGGCGGTCAACGAGCTCGTCGCGCCGGGTCAACGAACAGGCAGGTGAAAGGGCCTGCCCTCGAACGCCTCCTCGCCGCGGCCGATCGACAGGATGGCCCGGACCATGCGGCCCTGGCGCTCGAGGAGCGCATCGGCGAGCGCCACGATGCGCCGGTTCGGCGTGGCGCTGGGCGCGCGGGCGCGCAGGATGCGGGCAAGCTCGGCCTCGTCGGTCTCGCGCGCCAGCGTGGCGGCGATCACATAGGCGGCGGCGGTCGAGCGGCTGATGCCCGCATGGCAATGGACGACCAGGGGAGAGCGGCAATCCCAATCACGCGCAAAGGCCAGCAGCGCTTCCACATGCTCCAGCGAGGGCGCGACGAGGCCGGGGCGCTGCTCGTTGATGTCGTGCATGGAAAGATGCAGCCGGTTCCCTTTCGGCAGCCGGACCGCATGGGGCGGCGGCATTTCGCTGGAGGTGAGCGAGATGAGATGCGTCGCCTCCACCGCCTTGACCGTGCGCTCGAGCTGCGATTGCGGACACACATAGAGCATCAGCCCGTCCCTACCCTCTTCCGTCGCCACTCCAGCAGCGCCGCTTCCAGCCGGTGAAGGCTTTCCATGCCGTCCGGCAGGCCGATCCGCAGGCAATCCGGCCGGTCGGCGAAACGGCGCACCAATATACCGCGTCTGCCGAGCGCCTCGAACAGGCCGGGCGCGTCCGCAAGGCGCAGGAAGCGAAACAGGCCGGTGCCGCCTGAAACCGGGATGCCATTCGCCAGCAGAAGCGCATCGAGCCGCCCCGCATCGGCGGCGAGCTGCCGGCGCATGGCATCATGCCACCGCGCGTCGGCCAGCGCCTGACAGCCGATCTCCAGCGCCGGGCCGGCGACGGCCCAGGGGCCGAGCCAGGCGGTCAGGCGCGCGGCGAGTTCCGGCGACGTGACGGCGAAGCCGAGCCGCACGCCGGCGAGGCCGAAGAACTTTCCGAAGGAGCGCAGCACGACAAGGCCGCCCGCCCCCGTGTCGCCGGCAACGCTTTCGTCCGGCGGGCCGGCATCCATGAAGGCCTCGTCGACGACGACCAGCCCGCCGCGCGCTTCGAGCCGGGCGACAAGGTCCAGAATGTCCCGGCGCCGAATCACCCGGCCGTCCGGGTTGTTGGGGTTGACCAGCACGGCGAGCCGCGCGTCGAACAACTGCTCGAACGCCTGCACGTCTTCCACCCGGTGGCCGGCGAGCGCGGCGGCGCGGGCGTGCTCGGCATAGGTGGGCGCAAGCACCATCGCCCGGCCCGGCTGGACGAGGGATGCGACGAGCGGCAGGAGGATCTGCGTTCCCGGCGCGGCGGCCACGCAGCCGCCATGCGCGGCGCCATAGGCATCGGCCGCCACGGCCGAAAGCTCGGCCCGCCGCGCCTCTTCCGGCAGTCGCCGATAGGCGGTGGCGGGAAGCGGCGAAAACGGATAGGGGTGCGGATTGATGCCGGTGGACAGATCGAGCCACGGCGCCGGCGCATGCGGAAACTGCGCCGCCGCTTTGGCAAGGTTGCCGCCATGGTCGTCCACCGTGCCCACCCTGTCAGCCAGAAGAGGCCTGATGTCCATTCTGCTCGCCCTTTCGTCGATGCTTGTCGAGCTGGCGATCGGCTATCCGCAGCGCGTCTATCGCCTGATCGGCCACCCCGTCACCTGGATCGGCCGGCTGATCTCGGCGCTCGACGAGACCTGCAACCGTGAAACGCTTTCGCCGGGCGCAAGGCGCCTCGCCGGCCTCATGTGCCTGCTTATCATCCTGGCCGCTGCCGGGTTCGCGGCCATCGCCCTGCAGCGCCTGCTGGGCGGTTGGGCCGGCTGGCTCGTGGCCGCTGTCGCCGGCAGCACGCTGATCGCCCAGCGCAGCCTCGCAAGCCATGTGGAGGCGGTGGCTGTCGGGCTCGAGACCGGCGGCGTTGAAGGCGGCCGGCGCGCCGTGTCGCAGATCGTCGGGCGCGACCCCGACAGCCTCGACGAGGCCGGCGTGGCGCGGGCGGCGATCGAGAGCCTGGCCGAGAATGCATCCGACGGCGTGGTGGCGCCCGTGTTCTGGCTGGCGGTCGGCGGGCTGGCCGGCGGTGCGCTCTATAAGGCGGCCAACACAGCCGACAGCATGATCGGCCACCGCACGCCGCGGCACGCGCAGTTCGGCTGGGCGGCGGCGCGCTTCGACGACCTCGTCAACCTGCCGGCCTCGCGTCTGACGGCGCTGCTGTTCGTCGGCGCTGCGTTTTTCGTGCGGGAGGCATCGCCGGCCGATGCCTGGCGCGCGGTGTGGCGCGATGCGCGCCGCCATCGCTCGCCCAATG
>NZ_JANKOF010000117.1 GCF_024655565.1 Nitratireductor sp. ZSWI3
GGCAGAGCGTTCGCGCCTTCTCCCCGGCCGGCGCAGGACTGGCGCTGGGAGACCTCGCCCAGCCGCCCGCTGGATGCCGCGCCCGGCCCGGGCTTTTCCGCCCCCCGGCAGGCGACCTTCGATGTCGGACCGGGGCTCAGCGCCGATGCGCGCGCGGGCATGGAAGGGGCGCCGGCCGAATTGACGCGCCAACCACTGGGAGCGGCGCGTGCGCAGGTGCACGAGAACTACATCGTCGCGCAGACGCAGGATTCGCTCGTCATCGTCGACCAGCATGCGGCCCATGAGCGGCTCGTCTACGAGGCCCTGAAGGAGGCGCTCCATTCGCGCCCGCTGCCGGCGCAAATGCTGCTCATGCCACAGATCGTCGACCTGCCGGAGGAGGATGCCGAACGGGTCGCCTCGCATGCCGACTTCCTCGCCCGTTTCGGCCTCGGGCTGGAGCGCTTCGGCCCCGGCGCCATCGCCGTGCGCGAGACGCCCTCCATGCTCGGCGAGGTGGACGTGCCGCAGCTCGTGCGCGATCTCGCCGACGAGATCGCCGAGCACGACACGGCCGATACGCTGAAGGAGCGGATCGACCACATTGCCGCCACCATGGCCTGCCACGGATCGGTGCGTTCAGGCCGGCGGCTGCGGCCGGAGGAGATGAACGCCCTGCTCCGCCAGATGGAGGCGACGCCGGGTTCCGGCACCTGCAATCACGGCCGGCCGACCTATATCGAGCTGAAGCTCAGCGACATCGAGCGCCTGTTCGGCCGGCGCTGAAGCCGGTCCGGCAGCACCCCCAGGCCACACAGGCGACTTGACGGCAAGGTCGAATTGTGGCGCAACGTAGCGGCAACCGAGGCTTTGCACATGAACCGTTTCGAAGGCGCCCGCGAGGCACGCATCCGCTATCTGGATGGCGATTTCCAGGTGATGACGCCGGGCGCCTTCGTGCGTTGCGCGGTCACAGGCCAGTCGATTCCGCTGGACGAGCTGAAATACTGGAGCGTCGCGCGGCAGGAACCTTATCTCAATGCCGAGGTCTCGCTGGCCCGCGAGATCGAGGATGACCCCTCGCTCAGGCAGCGGGGATAGCCAGCCTGGAGCCGGATGAGGAAAAGTGTGAAGCGGTTTTCCGCCCGCATCCCGCTCTAACTCTTTGAACGCGATCTGAGGCTGCGGTCCCGCCATGCCTCGATGGTGTCGGCGACGATGCTCGCCGGCACGTCCGGCGCGGCGAAGACGGCGTCGACCGGCAGCACGCGGCAGCGCTCCGCGACCCTCCGGACGAGCGGGCCGCCGTGGCCGAGCCGCACCAGGTCCTTCTCGGTGGTGATCAGCGTGAGCCCCGCCGCCTCCGCTGATTTCAGAAGGTCCTGCAACTCCTCCTCGTCATAGGGGTGGTGATCGGGAAAGCTGCGCGCCTCCACCACTTCGCCGCCGGCCTCGCGGACGCTGTCGAAGAACTTGCGCGGATTGCCGATGCCGGCGAAGGCCAGGAACCGCCCCCCCTTGACGGAGCGCACGCCGCGCGGCTTCAGGCGCGCCTCGAACACCGGCTTGCCGGCGCGCGAAGCCTGCCTGACCACGGCATCCGCCGCCTCGCCCTCTCCCATGGTCAGCACCGCGTCGGCCCGGCGGAGCTGGTCGATCAGTCGCGCCCTGAGCGGCCCGCCGGGAATGACGTGGCCGTTGCCGATGCCGCGCCTGGCGTCCACCACCATCAACGCATAATCCATGTGGATGCGCGCGCTCTGGAAACCGTCGTCCATGATGATGAAGTCGCATCCCGCCTCCACCAGGACCCCTGCCCCAGCGGCACGGTCCGGGGTCACCACCGTCGGCGCATGCCGGGCGAGAAGCAGCGGCTCGTCGCCCACCAGGCGGGAGGAATCGCTGCCTGCCTCGACGAGATGCGGCTTGAGCAGGCTTCCGCCATGGCCCCGCGACAGGAACCCCGGCTTGCGGCCGGCCTTGCGGGCCTGCTTGGCCAGGGCGATTGCGACTGGCGTCTTGCCCTCGCCGCCGACCGTGAAATTGCCGACGCAGAGCACCGGCACCGCGATGGGATGCCGCCGCGCCAGGGTGAGCCGGTAGCCGGCCGCCAGCCCGTACAGCGCCGAAACCGGCGACAGGCACCAGGCCCGCCAGTCGGGTGCCTCCCACCAGAAGGGCGGCGCCTCGCTAGCCATAATCGTCCCCGCCTTCGAGGCGGCTCTTGACGACCAGCGGATGGATGTAGGGATCGAGCGCCTGCAGCGTCCGCTTGAGCGCACCGGACATGTCGTCGACGGCGGTGAGGCCAGCCTTGATCATGGCATGGCGCGCGGCATCGTTGTTGAGCAGGAAGTTGACGCCGCCGGCCAGCATCTCGCCGTCGCGCACCAGCCTCGCGCCGCCGCGGTCGATCAGACGGCGATAGGCGTCGCGGAAGTTCTGCACGTTGCAGCCGGCCAGCACCGCCGTGCCGAGCCGGGCCGGCTCGATGGGATTCTGACCGCCCTCCTGGACGAGCGAGCGGCCGACAAAGGCCACCTCCGTGAGGCGCAGATAGAGCCCCATCTCGCCGATCGTGTCGCCAAGCAGGATGTCCGTGTCGGCGGTGACCGGGTCGTTGCGGCTGCGCCTAGCGATCTTCAGGCCCTGTGCCGTGAACTCCTGCTCCAGATCGGCCGCGCGCTCGGGATGGCGCGGCACGATGATGGTCAAAAGGCTCGGATGGCGCGCCTTGAGTTTACCATGCACCTCGGCGGCGATCGTCTCCTCGCCCTTGTGAGTCGAGACGGCGGCCCAGGTTTCGCGCTTGCCGATGGCCCGCTGCAGCAGCGCCAGCGCATCCTTGTCGACGGGCGGGGCGCCGGTGTCCACCTTCAGGTTGCCGGACACCGTCACCGGCCGCGCCCCGAGTGTGCGGAAGCGTTCGCCGTCGACCTCCGACTGAGCGATGACATGGGCGAGATTCTCGAACAGCGCCTCGGCCAGGAAGGGCCGCTTCTGCCAGTTGGCGAAGGAACGGTCGGAGAGCCTGCCATTGACCAGGACCTGAGGCACGCGCCGCGCGCCCAGCTCCAGGATCGTCATCGGCCAGATCTCCGATTCGGCCATGATCGCCAAGTCGGGCTTCCAATGATCGAGAAAGCGGCTGACGGCAGGCTTCAGATCGAGCGGCACATATTGGTGGATGACGCGGTCACCAAGCCTCTCCTCCGCCACCTTGGCCGAAGTGACCGTGCCGGTCGTCAGGACGATGTTGATGCCGTAGGCGATCAGATGCTCGATCAGGCTGATCACGGCGACCGTTTCGCCGACGCTTGCCGCGTGCATCCAGATCAACGGTCCATCGGGCCGCGGATGGCCGGCGCGGCCATAGCGCTCATGCCGGCGGGCCCTGTCTTCCTTGCCCTTGCCGGCGCGCCAGACGATGTAGCCGCCGACCAGCGGAAAGGCGGCAGCGCCCGCCCAGCGGTATGTCGTGAGAATGGCTCGCGCCCACCGCTCGCTCATCGATCACTTGCCGTCGACAAGGGCGTAGGCCTGCCGCGTCGCCTCGTTGAGCGCGTCGGTCACCTGCCTGCGTTTTTCCTCCATCACCGCCTCGTCGGCCGCGGGCTCGACATAGATCGGATCGCCCAGCACCACGGCGCTGCGTCCGAACGGCAGGTTGATGGTGGTCTTGTCCCAGGTGCCCTCGAGCACCTTCCGGCGGCTGGTGGCGATGGCGACCGGAACGATGGGCCGGCCGGAAATGCGCGCCAGCGTGACGATGCCCAGCCCCGCCTCGCGCGGAGTGCCATGCGGAATGTCTGCAATCATCGCGACATTGCAGCCACGCTCGATGGTCTTTTTCAAGGCGATCAGCGCCTGTGCGCCGCCCTTGCCGCTGTTGCGCTCACCCTTGCGCCCGCCGGAGCCGCGAACGATGCCGAAGCCGAGCTTCTCGGCAACCAGCGCGTTGAGCTCGGCATCGGCGCTGCGCGAAAAGAGGGCTACCAGCCTGTGCTTGCGCGGATTGATCGCCGGTCCCATCAGATGCTGGCCATGCCACAGAGCGGCGATGGCCGGCGAATGGGCGGCAATGGCCGCTTCCAGATCATGCGATCCGGCAACACGCGGATTGGTGCGGTCGATCAGGCGCAGGGCATTGGCCATCACCGCCGCCAGCGCCTGTTTGACGAAGCGGGAGCGGGCAAGCGGCTTGCGGATGCGGCGCCACAAGCCCTTCAACGGGCGGCTTCCCGATTTTTTCCGCTCGACGCGCATGGCATTTGAAGGCACGGTCGCCTTGTTCTCCATCGGCAGCCTTTCGCTATCCCTCGGCCTTGCCGGCGCCGGGATCGAGCAGGCGATGCAAATGAACGATGAAATAGCGCATATGCGCGTTGTCGACTGTCTCCTGCGCCTTGGCCCGCCAGGCCTTTTCGGCGGATTTGTAATCGGGGAAGATGCCGACGATGTCGAGTCCGTCGAGATCGCGGAAGGTGAGGCTGGTCAGCGACGTCAGCTCGCCGCCGAACACCAGGTGCAGGAGTTGCGATTTCTCGTTTTCTTCGGCCATGACGAAACCCGTTTGCAATGGGAATGTGGCAACATGCGATTTGCTACACGCCCGTGTAGAGGAATTCCCGCGAATTTGAAACCGTTTAGAGGCTACGTCCCCCGGCTTCTCGGCTTTCGAGGTCGGCGACCACCGCGGCAAGCTTTCGAAGCAGAGGCTGGCTGCCGGCGACCAGCGCGCGGTGGCGCGGATCGGCCCCGCCATACTGTGGCGCCACGCCGCTCGCGTTGAGGATCGCGCCGCCCGCCTCGTGAAGCAGCAGATCGGCGGCAGCGATGTCCCAGTCATGGGCGTTTGGCTTGACGAAGGTGGCATCCAGCGTGCCGCGGGCCACCATGGCGATGCGGTAGGCGAGCGACGGCACGTAGCCATGCGGCCTCGTCCGCTGGAACAGGTCCGCCGGCAGCTTCGAAAGCATCGACTTGGGACCGGCGATGACCACGTCGGCGGCGGGCTTCTTGACGCTGATGCGCGTCCCGTTGGCGAACGCGCCGTCCCCGCGCGCGGCCGTATAGACCTCCTCGACGGCCGGGCAGTCGAGCACGCCGGCGATTGTCCTGCCCTCCTCCACCACCGCGATGCTGATGCACCAGGTGGGGCGCCCGCCGATGAAGGCGCGCGTGCCGTCGATCGGATCGACAATGAAGACGCGCGACGCCGAAAGACGTTCCGGGGCGGCAGCCGTTTCCTCCGAAAGCCAGCCATAGGCGGGCCGCGCGGCAAGCAGCGCCTCGCGCAGGAAGCGGTCGACCGCAAGGTCCGCCTCGCTGACCGGCGACGTGCCGCCCTTCCACCAGACCTCCGGGTCGCGGCGGAAATACTTCAACGCGATGCGTCCCGCCTCGCGCGCCACTCCGGTGATCAGGGAAAGGTCTTCCGCGTGCGCGTGCAGCGCTTTGTCACTTTCCGGCAAGCGTCATGCCCTCGATGAGAAGCGTCGGCGCGGCGGTGCCGAAATTGCGATCGAGGTCGTTTGCCGGCGTCATGTTTAGGAACATGTCCTTGAGGTTGGAGGCAATCGTCACCTCCGACACCGGATAGGCGAGCGCGCCATCCTCGATCCAGAAACCCGCGGCGCCGCGGCTGTATTCTCCCGTCACCAGGTCGACCCCCTGGCCGAAGACCTCGGTGACATAGAAGCCGGCCTTGATGCCGCCGATCAGCGCCTCGGGCGTCGTCTCTCCCGGCTCGAGCGCAAAATTGGTCGAGGCCGGATTCACCGAAGACGCAGCGCGCACGCCGCGGCCGTTCGTGCCGGGAAAACCAAGCTGGCGCGCGATGGAGGTCGACAGGAACCAGTGCCGCAGAACACCGTTCTCGACCATCACCAGGCGTTCGCCCGCCACCCCCTCGCCGTCGAAGGGCCGCGATGACTGGCCGCGCTTGCGGGTCGGGTCATCGGTGACGGTGATGCCGGCAGCGGCAACCTTCTTGCCCATCATCTCGCGCAGGAAGCTCGACTTGCGCGCCACCGATGCGCCGTTGATGGCAGAGGCCAGATGCCCGGCGATGCCGCGCGCCACGCGCGGATCGTAGATCACCGGAAAGCGGCCGGTCTCGACCTTGCGGGCGTTGAGGCGCTTGACCGCGCGCTCGCCCGCCCGGCGACCGATGTCCTGCGGCTGTTCCAGATCGGCAAAATGCAGGCGCGAGGAATAGTCGTAGTCGCGTTCCATCGCGGTCCCCTCGCCGGCCACGACGCTGACCGAACGGGAAAAGCGCGTTGCCTCATACTGGCCAAGGAAGCCGTCGGAGGTGGCAAGAACGAGGCCGCCGGAGCCGGCGCTCGCCCCGCTGCCCGAGGAATTCGTGACGCCGGAGACCGCAAGGGCTGCCTCCTCGGCGGCAAGCGCATCCTCCCTCAGGCGGTCCGCCGAAACCTCCGTTGCGTCGAAGAGATCGAGATCGGCCGGCTGGCGGGCGAGACGGCGCTCATCGGCAAGCCCCTGATAGGGGTCCTCCGGCGAAACCCGCGCCATGGCGACAGCCCGCTCGGCAAGCGGTGCCGGATCCGCGTTGGCGGGGGCGGAAACGCTCGCCACCCGCGCACCGACGAAGACACGCAGCGACATGTCATCGCTCTCCGAGGCTTCCGTGCCCTCGACCTTGCCGAGACGCACCGAAACGCTCTCGGAACGGGCCCTGACGACGACCGCATCGGCGGCATCCGCGCCCGCTTTCTTCGCCGCCTCGACAAGGGCGGCCACGCGGTCGACAAGATGCTGTTTGTGAAGGTTCGCCGTCATCGATATCCCTGACTGGAGAGAAGCGTTGCGCGCGAAGGTGAGCGCACGCCTTCGCCTTGCTTCCATTTATGATTCGCCTGGCATATGTGCAATGGTGCAGGTGACTTTCGCAAACGTATAAACGGGATCCCAATGGCTGTTGAAGCTGCGCCGCTCTATTATGAACCCCTGCTTCTGCTGGCCGGCGCGGTGATCGCCGCGCCGCTGTTCAAGCGCGTGGGGCTTGGAACGATCCTCGGCTATCTGGCCGCCGGCATCGCCATCGGGCCCGTGGCACGCCTGATCGTCGACGGGCGCGAATTGCTGCACGTCGCCGAACTCGGGGTCGTTTTCCTGCTGTTTATCATCGGCCTGGAGCTGAAGCCTGCCCGCCTGTGGGCGATGCGGCGCAGCATCTTCGGCCTCGGTCTCGTGCAGGTGGTGGTGACGGGAACGGTGCTGGCCGCGATCGGCGTGGCCTTCCTCGGCTTCTCCTTCGGTGCGGCCTTCATCGTCGGGTTCGGCCTCGCTCTTTCCTCCACCGCCTTTTCGGTGCAGACGCTGGAGGAACAGGGCACGCTCAATCACCGCTATGGGCAGACCTCCTTTTCCATTCTCCTGTTCCAGGACCTGGCGATCGCGCCCCTTCTGGCGCTGATCCCGCTCCTTTCCCCGGGCGGGGAAGGCGCCGAGGCGATCAGCCTGGAGCGCTTCGCGCTGGCACTGGCCAGCGTCGCGGCGCTCGTCGCCGCCGGCCGCTACCTGCTCAACCCGCTGTTCCGCATCATCGCCAACACGGGCGCCAAGGAAGTCATGATCGCGGCGGCGCTGCTCGTCGTCCTCGGATCGGCGAGCCTCATGGAGATGGCCGGCTTGTCGATGGCGCTGGGCGCCTTCATCGCCGGCGTGCTGCTGGCCGAATCCTCCTTCCGGCACGAGCTGGAAGCCGACATCGAACCCTTCCGCGGCATCCTGCTCGGCCTTTTCTTCATGGCGATCGGCCTGTCGCTCGACCTCGGCATAATCTTCCAGAACTGGCTCGCCATCCTGATCGCCGTGCCCGTCCTGATGCTCGTCAAGGCGGTGATCCTCTACGGGATCGGTCGCGTTTTCGGCTGCAATCACAACGATGCGCTGCGCGTCGCCGCCCTTCTGCCGCAGGGCGGCGAGTTCGGTTTCGTGCTGTTCACCGCCGCTGCCTCGGCCTTCATCTTCTCCTCGTCCATGGCCTCGCTGCTGATCGCCATCGTCACCGTCTCGATGGCCGTGACGCCGCTGTCCGTGCGCCTCGGCGAACTTCTGGCGCGCAGCGAGCAGGAAGAGGAGATGGACGAGGATTTCGACGGGGCCGGCGCCGACGTGATGCTGATCGGCTTCTCGCGCTTCGGCCAGATCGTCTCGCAGGTGCTCCTGTCCGGCGGCACGGAGGTCACGATCATCGATCATTCGGCCGACCGCGTGCGGGCGGCGGGCCGCTTCGGGTTCCGCATCTATTTCGGCGACGGCCGTCGCAAGGAGGTGCTGGAGGCCGCCGGCATCCGGCGCGCCAAGCTCGTCGCCGTGTGCACGAACGGCGTGACCACCACGGACCGGATCGTCAACCTGATCCGCGACGAGTTTCCGCATGTGCGGCTCTACGTGCGATCCTATGACCGGGCGCACACGCTGTCGCTGCGCGACCGCGACGTGGAGTACGAGATCCGCGAGACTTCGGAATCGGCCCTGATGTTCGGCCGCAGCGCCCTCGAAGCGGTCGGCATCGACGAGGAGATGGCCCGCGAGATCATGGAGGACGTGCGGCGCCGCGACGAGGAGCGACTGGCCATCCAGGCGGTCGAGGGCATCTACGCCGGCAACGACAAGATGCGGGTGCGCCCGGTGACGCCCGAGCCGCTCATCAAGCCGACCCGCGAAGCGCGCCGGCTGGATCCGGAAGGGCGCGAAAAGCCGCTGGAAGACGTGCTGGAGAACTGAGCCGCCGGCAGGCGGCTGTGGCTACACCGCCTCGAAGCGCTCGACCGCGGCGTCGATGGCGCGCTTCAGTTCCTCACGGATGCCGGCGGTCTCGGCCAGGATCGCGTCGATCTTCAGGAAGTCGAGCACGCGGAAGCGCGACACCGGGGGGCGGATCAGGATGTCCGGGTGCTTCTGCAGCAGCTTCATGGCGATGATCGACTGCATCATGAGCTGGCTTGCCCCGAACATCAGTTCGATCGACGTCGGAGCCTTGCCGCCCGTATCGGCGGGAGCGCCCACCACGTCGATGGCGATCAGGATGTCCGCTTGCCCTTCAATCAGATCGAAGGGCACCGGATTGTAGATCCCGCCATCGATCAGCATCCGCCCGTTGCGCTCGACTGGGCGGAACACGGCGGGGATCGCTGCCGAGGCGGCGAGCGCCTGACCGAGCGGTCCACTGTCCAGCACCGCCAGCTTGTGACCGAAATAATCGGTCGCCGTCACCCGGAGCGGGATCGGCAACTGCTCGAACGTCTCGGGCACTGCGGCAGGCAGGAAGGCCCTGATGATGCGCTCGGCGTTGAACTGGCCGAAGCGGAATCCGCCTTCGACCATCTCGGAGAAATTGCCCGGCCGGGCCCGCCACAGGCGGCTCGCCACCTCGGCCCGGCTGCCCAGAATGGCGCGCGCATGGGCGTGGATGTCCTTGCCGCTCATGCCCGCGGCGAGCCCCGCGCCCATCAACGCCCCGATGGAGGATCCGGCGACGACGGTCGGGCGGATGCCGAGCTCGTCGAGCACCTCGATCACATGGATATGCGCCAGCCCGCGCGCGCCGCCGCCGCCCAGCGCCAGCGCGAAGTTCGGCCCGCCCGAAGCCGGGCGGTTCCTCGTGCCTTGCTCGACGACCGACTGCATGGCGCGCCTAGCCTCCGTTCTGGGCCGGGCCGACGACCAGTATGGCGGGCTTGGCAGAAAGCAGCCGCCTGGCGGCGTTCCTGACATCGTCGAGGGTCACCGCGTTGATCAGGCTGGCGCGGCGCTCGATATAATCGATGCCGAGATCGTCCTGCTGCAGCCCGACAAGGGTGCGGGCAATCGCCACCGAAGAATCGAGGTTGTTGATCGGGTAGGAACCGATCACATAGGTCTTCGCTGCGGCAAGCTCCTCCTCCGTCGGCCCCTTGTCGCGCATCTCGGCTATCACGTCCTCGATCACCGCAAGAGCCTGCCCGGTCTGCTCCGACCGGGTCGCGGTCTGGATTCCGAGCGACTGCGAATGATCGCGGCTGGAAAGGTAGGACGTCGCGCCATAGGCGAGGCCGCGCTTTTCGCGCACTTCCTTGAACAGACGCGAGGAGAAGGTTCCCCCGCCCAGGATCTGGTTCATGAGATAGGCCTGGAAGAACGCCGGATCGTCGCGTGCAATGCCGGGATAGACGAGCTGGATGGTCGACTGTGGAAGCGGATAGTCGACCCGGACCTGCTGGTCGAGCTTCGGCGCGACCGTTTCGACCGGCGTCAGGTCGGCCGTTTCCGGCAGGTCGCCGAACACCTCGTCCAGCGCCTTTTTCAACGCCTCGGCGTCGATCGCCCCGACCACGCCGATGATCAGGTTCGAGCGGGCGAAAACCTTCTTGTGAAAGGCTTTCAGATCATCCGGCGTTATACTCTGAAGGCTTTCGAGCGTTCCCTCGTCGGGATGCGCATAAGGATGGTCGCCATAAAGCGCCTTCTGCAACGCGACATAGCCCTGCTTGTTCGGATCGCGCTCGTCGGAGCGGATCTGCACGGCGATCTGACCGCGGATCCGCTCCACGGGATCGGGGTCGAAGCGCGGGCTGGTGACGGCGAGGCGCAGAAGGTCGAGCACCTCGCCGCTGTTTTCGGCAAGCATGCGGATCTGTCCCGAGACCGCATCCGATCCGGCGCGGAACGACATCTCGGCGCCGAGTTCTTCGAGCCGCTTCTGAAAGGCATCCGAATCCATGTCGCCGGCGCCCTCGTCGAACAGGCCGGACATCAGGTTGGCGATGCCCTCCTTGCCCGCCGGGTCCTGCGCGGAGCCGCTCTCGAATGCGAATTGGAACGTGATGATGGGGATCGAGTGGTCCTCGACGAGCCATGCGGTCACGCCCTTTTCCGAGGTCACCTCCTGGATCTTGACCGCCGCCTGCACCGGCACGACGAGAAGGACGAAAAGGGCGATGAACGCCCCGAGGGAGGAAAGCCGACGCATGGAAACTCCTGCCTGCATGGTTGCCGCGCGCCTCATGACCGCTTCTCCTCGGCCGGCAGAAGGTAGCCCTTCACCGCGCGCGACAGATCGAGATAACGCTGGGCGACGCTGCGGACGTCGTCGGTGGTGACGGCGGCCAGCCGCTCGGGAAGTCCCGTGATGTCCTCCACCTTGCCGCCGGTCGCCAGCGTCGCGCCGAACAGATTGGCCGTGCGCGTCTGGCTGTCGCGCATGAACATCTGGTCGCGCAGGATCTTGGTGCGCGCCGTTTCCAGTTCCTCGGGCGTGATGCCGTCCGTCTTGATGCGGCCGATCTCCGTGACCAGCGCCTTTTCGACAGCGTCGAGCTCGGCCGTGCCGCGCGGCTCGCCATAGACGACGAAGCCCGAATAATCATAGGCGGCGCCCTGCAGGTAACTGCCGGCGCTGGCGGCGATGCCCTGCTTGACCACGAGTTCCTGGTAAAGACGGCTGCGCAGGCCCTCGCCCAGAACCTCGGACAGGATGGCCAGCGCCTCGAACTCGCCCTTTTCGGCTCTTCTGTGCGAGGGAACGAACCAGTTGATCGACAGGTTCGGCACGCTGACGCGCGGGTCGCTGAAGGTGACGGTGCGGGCCGTCCGCTGGTCGGGCTCCATCGGGCGCACCCGCTGCGGCAGGTCCGGCCCGCGCGGGATCGCGCCATAGGTGCCCTCGGCCAGCTTGCGCACCTTGTCGGCCTCCACGTCGCCGGCCACCACCAGGATGGCGTTGTTGGGCGTGTAGAACCGGTCGTAGAAGGCTTTCAGGTCGTCATGCGTCAGGCCTTCGATCTCATCCTTCCAGCCGATCACCGGAATTCCGTAGGGATGGTTCTCGTAAAGCGTGGCGTTCAGCTCTTCCGACAGGATCGCGCTCGGCACGTTGTCGGTGCGCATGCGGCGCTCCTCGAGCACCACCTGGCGTTCCGTCTCGATGTTCTCTTCCGACAGAACCAGATTGCGCATGCGGTCGGCCTCGAAGCGCATCATGTCGTCGAGCTCGGCCGGCGCCACCTGCTGATAGTAGGCGGTGTAATCATAGGACGTGAAGGCGTTCTCGTTGCCGCCGACGGCGGCAACCGCCTCGGAAAATTCGCCCGACGGATAGGTGCTCGTGCCCTTGAACATCAGGTGCTCGAAGAAATGGGCGATGCCCGACTTGCCCGGCGCCTCGTCAGCGCTGCCCACCTTGTACCACAGCATATGCGTGACGACGGGCGCGCGGTGATCGGGAATGACCACCACATCAAGTCCGTTGTCGAGCGTGAAACTGGAAATGTCGGAGGAGGCCTCGGCCTCGGCGGATAAGGCTGCGGCGGGCAGCGTCAGTGAAACGAACAAGGCGAATGCCGCCCCGCGCGCGGCAGCCGCGACTGAATATCTCATAAGCAATCCCGTATCGTTCGGTTCAGCGCCAGCCAGCATGGCACGCGCGCATGACAAGCGAAAGCTATCGGTGCAAAAGTGACCAAACTCAGGCGACGGCGGCGAAGCTCGCGCAGGATGTGCCGTATTCGCGGCGCTCGATCATCTCGAAGCCCGCCGGCGGCTGGAACGGCGAGGCCGAAGCCTCCTCCACCATCACCAGCGCGCCCGGCGCCAGCCACCCGCCGGCAAGCGCCGCCGCGAGCGCCGTTTCGCCGAACCCCTTGCCGTAGGGCGGGTCTGCCAGCACCAGGTCGAAGGGCTGCATGGTGCCCACCTCGCCGAGCCGTGTGGCGTCGCGCCGGAAGATCTTGCTGCGGCCCTGCAGCGACAAGGCCTCCACATTGGCGCGGATCAGAGCGCGGGCCGCCGCAGCCTCCTCGACGAACAGCGCGAAGGCCGCGCCGCGCGACAGCGCCTCGAGCCCGAGCGCTCCCGTGCCGGCGAAAAGATCGAGCACCCGCGTGCCGGCGAGCTTTTCCGGATAGCGGTGCTCGAGGATGTTGAAGAGGGCTTCACGGGTTCGGTCCGTGGTCGGGCGTATGGCTTGCGACCGCGGCGTCGCCAGCGATCTTCCGCGAAACTCGCCGCCCACGATGCGCATGGCTCAGCGGCCCTTGCCAGGCTTGCCCGGACGCCCGCCACCGGGCCTTCCCTTGCCGGGCCGCGACGGATGCGAGGGCTTGCCCCCCGGCTTTGCGAACGGCTTGCCGCCCGGTTTCCCACCGAACTTGCGCTCGCCCTCAGAACGCTCGGCGCGCGGCTTGTCGCCGTCCCGGCGTGGCCGCTCGGACCGCGGCCGCTCGTCCTTCGAAAAACGGCCGCGCCTTTCCCCCTCGGGCTTTCCCCGTGCCGCAGGCGCCTCGCCGTCGCGGCGGAACGAGCCGCCCTCGCGCTTGGCAAAAGGCTTCTTCTTCCCTTCGCCGGCCTCGTCCTTCCTATCCTTGCCGAAGGGGCGGCCCGATCGCCCGCCTTCCCCCTTGCCGGCATATCCGCCCTTTGCGGCACCGCCCCGGGCGGGACGGGCGCCAGAGGGTTTGGTCCGCTCCTTGTCGAAGGGCCGTGCCTTCTGTTCGCTCCGCTCTTCAGCCGGGCTCTCCCCGGCGGCAGCGGCGCGGCGCTTGCCTTGCGGCCGGGCACCG
>NZ_JANKOF010000118.1 GCF_024655565.1 Nitratireductor sp. ZSWI3
TGAGGTCGTCATCGGCGCCCCAGGCCCAGAACAGCGCGGCCAGCGTCACGTCGATGACGATCAGGGTGGTGGCGATGAACGCGACCTCGCCGCCGAGCAGGCCGAAGCCGCTGTCGATGTAGGAGGTGAAGACCCCGAGGAAATTATCGATGACGCCTGTGCCGCCCATCGGTCATTCCCTGGTGCCGGATTGCGGGACGGCGGGTGCTGGCGCAGGTGCGCGACCCAGGAAACGGTCGCGGCTTTCGGCCCAGGCGGTGAGGCAATCGGCGTTGCGGGTCGCGGCCTCGCCCAGTTGCTGGCACCGGCGCAGCGTCGCCCGCAAGGGATCGGCCGGAGGCTGGAGCGTCGGTGCCGTCCTGGCCGGCGCGGGATCGTCCTTGCGGGTCATCTCGACCACCGTGACCGTGATCGCGACGGCAACGAAGGCGACCGCGCCGATCCGTGCGAGGGTCTTTCCCTCCATCGCTTCCCCCTTTCCGGCCGTCCGCCGCCTCAGTTGCTACCGTTGAACATCTGCGCGTTGCCGGGCTGGTAGCCCGAGCCCGGCGTCAGGAAACGCTCGCGCTGGACACGGCCCTGCTCGGCGGCGGTTGCGCGCTCGGCCTCGATGAGCGCTTCAGAGCGGCCGTTGGCCGACATCACGGCGATCAGATCGGAAAGCTGCTGTGATTGGAGGGCAAGGAGCTGGTTGCCGGCCTGCGTGGCTTGCAGCGCGCCGGCAGCATTCTGGCTCCGGCCGACAAGTTCGGACATTTGGTTGCGGTTGGTCTCGATATTGCCGACGACTCCGGCCTGAACGCGCATGGCGTCCTGCAAGCCGCCCACCGTGTTCTCCCAGCGGCTGCGCGCATCGGCGACCAGCTGCTGGTCGGTGGCCGAGAGCGAGACGTTGCCATATTGCTGCTGGAACGCCTGGTCGATGTTCTGCACGTCGAAGGCGATGCTTTGCGCTTGGCTCAAAAGCTGCTGCGTGCGCTGGACGTTCTGCTGGATCTGCTGGAGCGCCGAATATGGCAGGCTCGCGAGGTTTCGGGCCTGATTGATGAGCATCTGCGCTTCGTTCTGGAGTTGCTGAATCTGGTTGTTAATCTGTTCCAGCGACCGGGCCGCGGTCAGAAGGTTCTCGGCGTGGTTGGTCGGGTCATAAACGATCCGGCCGAAGCCGAAGAGCGCATGCGCAGGGCTGGCCAGCATGGGTGAAATTGCAGTGGGCGCGGCGAGCGCCAGCGCGATGACGGACGCGCTGGCGAGGCGGGGAACGAGAATACGGATCATGGCAATATCTCCTCTTCGGTCAGGGTGGGTTCGGGGGTTTCTCCGGGCGGAATGGAGCCGTCCGGCTGGAACTCTGTCGGGTCGCCAGGCGCCGCCGCCCCTTCCGTTGTCTCTGGCGCGGCGGTGTCCGACCGGTCGGCGATATTGGTGAGATCGGGGATCAGGTCTGTGGCCCACTCGACGCGGCGATGGCGCAGCCAAGCCGTCAGGAATTCGTCGCGGCCGTGTTCGGCGACGATGCGCTCGATGGCGGCCTGGTCGGATTTGGCGGAGGCGGCGCAGAGAGCGAGCCCGACTTCGCTGAGGCCCAACTCGAACAGGCGGTTGCCGCGCCGGGACTGGCAGTAATAGTCCCGCTTGGGCGTTGCCCGGGCGAGGATCTCGATCTGACGGTCGTTGAGGCCGAAGCGGCGATAGATGGCCGTGATCTGCGGTTCGATGGCGCGCTCGTTGGGCAGCAGGAGGCGCGTCGGGCAGCTCTCGATGATGGCAGGCGCGATATTGCTGCCGTCGATGTCGCTGAGCGACTGCGTGGCGAAGACGACGGAGGCGTTCTTCTTCCTGAGCGTCTTCAACCACTCGCGGAGCTGACCGGCAAAGCCCTCGTCGTCCAGCGCCAGCCAGCCCTCGTCGATGATGAGCAGGGTCGGGCGGCCGTCGAGCCGGTCGCCGATGCGATGGAAAAGATAGGAAAGGACGGCCGGAGCCGCGCCAGTCCCGACCAGTCCCTCGATCTCGAACGCCTGTACATCGGCCGACCCCAGATGCTCGGATTCCGCATCGAGCAGCCGCCCATAGGCGCCGCCGACGCAGAACGGCCGGAGCGCCTGCTTCAAGTCATTCGACTGGAGCAGAACACTCAAGCCGGTGATGGTGCGTTCCCCGACTGGCGCGGATGCCAGCGAGGTCAGCGCCGTCCAGAGATGCTCCTTCACCTCGGGCGTGATCGTGACGCCTTCCCGCATGAGGATGGCGACGATCCAGTCCGCCGCCCAGGCGCGTTCATAGGTGTCGTGGATGCGGGCGAGCGGCTGGAGCGCGACAATCCCCGCGTCACCGTCGGTCAGGCCGCCGCCGAGGTCATGCCAGTCGCCGCCCATGGCGAGCGCGGCGGCGCGGATCGAGCCGCCGAAATCGAAGGCGAAGAGCTGGCTTCCTACGTAGCGGCGGAACTGAAGCGCCATCAGCGCGAGCAGCACGGACTTGCCAGCGCCCGTGGGGCCAACGACAAGGGTGTGGCCGACGTCGCCGACATGAAGGGAAAACCGGAACGGGGTCGATCCCTCGGTCTTGCCGTAAAGCAAGGGGGGCGAACCGAAATGCTCGTCCCGTTCCGGCCCCGCCCACACGGCGCTGAGGGGGATCATGTGGGCAAGGTTGAGCGTCGAGATGGGCGGCTGACGGACGTTCGCATAGGCGTGTCCGGGCAGTGAGCCGAGCCAGGCATCGACGGCGTTGACGGTTTCGGGCATGGCCGTGAAATCGCGGCCCTGAATAACTTTCTCGACCAGGCGCAGCTTCTCTTGCGCCACGCGCGGATCGGCGTCCCAGACGGTGACGGTCGCCGTGACATAGGCCATGCCGGCGACATCCGATCCGAGTTCCTGCAGGGCCATGTCGGCGTCGGCGGCCTTGTTGGCGGCATCCGTGTCGACCAACGCGGATTGCTCGTTGGTCATCACCTCTTTCAGGATCGCCGCGATGGACTTGCGCTTGGCGAACCATTGGCGGCGGATTCGGGTGAGCAGCCGCGTCGCATCGGTCTTGTCCATGAGGATGGCGCGCGTCGTCCAGCGATACGGGAAGGCGAGCCGATTCATCTCGTCGAGCAGACCCGGCGTCGTCGCGGTCGGGAAGCCCACGATGGTCAGGACGCGCAGATGTTGCTCGCCAAGGCGCGGCTCCAACCCTCCGATCAAGGGTTGATCGGCGAGCAGCGCGTCGAGATGCATCGGCACCTCGGGCACGCGCACGCGGTGCCGGTTCGTGGAAACCGCCGCGTGAAGGTAGGTCAGCGTCTCGCCGTCATCCAGCCAGCGGCATTCGGGCATGAATCCGTCCATGAGCGCCAGCACGCGGTCGGTGCGATCGATGAAGCCACGCAGGGCTTCCCACGGATCGACGCCCGTCTTGTCCCGACCCTCGTAGAACAAGGCCTCGGTGCGGGCCGCTTCCTCGGCGGGCGGCAGATAGAGGAAGGTCAGGTAGTATCGGGACTCGAAGTGGCTTCCGTCCTCCTCGAACTGCGCCTTCCGCTCGGCATCTACCAGGGCCGAGGCCGCGTCGGGAAACGTGCTCTCGGGATATTGCTGCGCCGTAGGCCGAACGGCTTCGACGAAGATGCTCCAGCCGCAACCGAGACGGCGGAAGGCGTTGTTGATGCGTCCGGCAACCGCGACCAGCTCGGCTGCGACGGCGGAATCCAGATCGGGACCGCGGAATTTCGCGGTGCGCTGGAAGCTCCCGTCCTTGTTGAGCACGACGCCCTGACCGATGAGCGCCGCCCATGGCAGGTAGTCGGCGAGGCGCGTGTTGCGATTGCGATACTCGGCAAGATTCATCATCGGTCCGGCTCCTTCAGACTGCCAGGTAGCCGGGAAGCTTGAGATGCCTCCGCCCGACCTCGACGAAGAACGGGTCGCGCTTTGCCGCCCAGACGGCCGTGAAATGGCCGACCGCCCAGATGACGATCCCGGCCAGCCAAAGCTGGAGGCCGAGCCCGACGGCGCCGGCCAGCGTCCCGTTCAGAATCGCGATCGAGCGCGGCGCCCCGCCAAGCAGGATCGTCTCGGTCAGAGCCCGGTGGACCGGGACAGTGAAGCCCGGCACGGCATCGAGTTGTTCAAAGCTCCCCGCCATCAGACAAGCGCCCCGCCGCCGAAGGAGAAAAACGACAGGAAGAAGCTCGACGCCGCGAAGGCGATGGAGATGCCGAAGACGATCTGGATCAGGCGCCGGAAACCGCCGCCGGTATCGCCGAAGGCCAGCGTCAGGCCGGTAACGATGATGATGATGACGGCAATGATCTTGGCGACAGGTCCCTCGATGGATTCGAGGATGGATTGCAGCGGCGCTTCCCACGGCATCGATGAGCCGGAGGCGTATGCGGCGGACGCCATGAACAAGTTGATATAGGTAACGGCTGCCGCCGTCGCGATATGGCGGCGAAAACGCAGGGCATTGCGGATCATTGGGGACTTCCTTCCGGGTCGGTTGCGCGGGTGATGCGATAGTCGCCGTCCGGCCCGAGTCCTTCGACGCGGGCAAGTTCGGCGAGACGGCGCGAGGCGCCACGGCCGGCGAGGACGGCCACCAGGTCGATGGTCTCGGCGATCAGCGCGCGTGGCACGGTGACGACGGCTTCCTGGATGAGCTGCTCAAGGCGGCGCAGCGCGCCGATGCCGGTGCCGGCATGGATGGTGCCGATGCCGCCCGGATGGCCGGTGCCCCATGCCTTGAGCAGGTCGAGGGCTTCCGCGCCGCGCACCTCGCCGATGGGGATGCGGTCGGGCCGCAGGCGCAGCGATGAGCGGACGAGATCGGACAGCGTTGCGACACCGTCCTTCGTCCGCATGGCCACGAGATTGGGCGCGGCGCATTGCAGCTCGCGCGTGTCCTCGATGATGACGACGCGATCCGCACCCTTCGCCACTTCGGCGAGCAGAGCGTTGGTGAGCGTGGTCTTGCCCGTGCTGGTCCCGCCCGCGACAAGGATGTTGGCGCGCGACGCGACAGCTTCGCGCAGCCTCAAAGCCTGGTGGACGGTCATAATCCCGGCGGCCACATAGTCATCGAGCGTGAACACCGCGATGGCGGGTTTCCTGATCGCGAAGGCCGGCGCGGCCACTACCGGCGGCAGCAATCCCTCGAACCGCTCTCCCGTCTCGGGCAGTTCGGCCGAGACACGCGGCGCCCTGGGATGGACTTCCGCGCCGACATGGTGGGCGACCAGCCGCACGATGCGCTCACCATCGGCCGCGGGTAGCCGCTTCCCCGTATCGGCCAGCCCCTCCGACAGCCGGTCCACCCAGATGCGGCCGTCCGGGTTCAGCATCACCTCGACCACGGCGGGGTCTTCGAGCAGCCCTGAAATGGCGGACCCAAGCGCCGTGCGCAACATGCGCGCGCCGCGTGCGATCGCCTCCGGCTTGTCGTGAGTGGCAGTCATCTCGGCCCCGCTTCTTAACGGGGCGTGACAGATGGTCCCCGCATCGGGGTCGATTAAGAAAGCCCGAAATCCGATCGGTTCAACAAGTATTTAGGCGTGTGCGGGCGTCGGCGGCGAACGGCGGCAAATAGGAGGGGTAATGCCTGGGATGGGGTGGGCAGCGGACTGGCAGGATTTGGCCAACCGATCACAGTAACGGACATCACCGCTTATGGCGGCTGCTTGGAAATCATAGTGCCAAGCACGCAAGAGACCTCTGGTCTTTATGGCGGTCGCGCTGACGGCATGTTTCTGACGTAAGGGTGCACCTGTGGATTATGTCGTAGACCAAGACTCTGGAGCATGATCCGAGTAGATTGGGCGCGTACGTTTGCGTGTCAGGAAGCCGATGTCGGACAGCGATGAGACTTACTTCTGGGGCCGATTGCCCCAGATCACCTATTACTCAAAGCGCATCACCCAAATCGGTGAGAAGGACATACCTCCTAAAAGGTTCATGTATCGGGTGGTTGAGGGCAAAGGGGGGATCATCGCAGTGAGGGAAGGCAAAGAGGTCGTCCTGCGCAGGAGCAATGCCGGGCGTTACCAGTTCAAGGCGACACTGCACGAGGACAGCAGCAAGATCAGCACCTTGACCTTCCAGAAATGGAACAGCAAGGACATGCCCTACGCTGTCGATACCTTCCCGCTGTACGGGAAAGAGATCGATGAGTTGCTGACGTTCATCAAGGCCTGCGAGACCATGATTTTTGTGGATGACGACGGCGGCAAACTGCCCGACCGCGCCCAGGTCCAGTCGTCATTCGACCGTCGCCAGATTGCCAAGGTCCTGGTGGAAGACCCCAAGCTCCTAAATGCGGTGCTTGAAACCGATATGCAGGCTCAGGAAATCTACAGCCTCGCCCGTCGCAAGAAAGAGTTGGCCTACTTCAAGCGGATGCTCGATGACGATGAATTCCGCGAGAGCCAGAAGGTGGCGGCCAACGGGCGCATGGAGGACGCGTGGCAGGCCTTCTTTGAGCGGAATACATGGATATTTGGCTATGGCCTCTCATACATCCCGATGAGCAAGCTGGACGGCCAGACGCTGAAGTCCAAGGTCGCCGGATACAACATCACCGGCCGGGGCAAGGAGGTGGATGGGCTCATGAAGACCGTCGCCGCCATCAACTCGCTCTGCTTCGTAGAAATCAAGACCTCCGACACCGACCTCATCAGGAGCTATCGACCCGGCGTCTTTGCCCCGAGTTTGGAGCTTGCCGGCGCAGTCTCGCAGATACAGGTTACGGTCCAACGAGCGCTGGAAGACCTAACGGAGGTGTTTCGGCCCACCCATTCCGAGACGGGCGACTTTACCGGAGAGACCCTTTTTCAGTTTCAGCCCCGTTCATTTCTGGTCATTGGCAACCTTGGGGAACTCGATAGCCCGAACGGCGCCAACAAAGACAAGTTTCGGTCGTTTGAGTTATTCCGTCGCTCGCTCCGCTGGCCTGAGGTAGTGACGTTCGATGAGCTATACGCCCGGGCCAAATTCATAGTAGATGACGCTGAGACGGTGACGAAATAGCCCACTACTATCTGCGCGCTTACGCCGACGGCTACGCCTCACGACGATTAACCCAAGAGCGGCAACTTTTGGACTGTGACGAGCAGACCGCAGATGACCAAAAGGAGGTCAAACCCGACGGTTCATCGCGCGCGCCCGATGCGCCCCAGAATGGCTCGGCAGGCTCGATAACGGGAATGGCTGCAATGCGAGGGGGCGCCATATGCTGCCACGTGATCCGAACAGGACGAAGGTATAGAGTTGTCACCTTCAGGGCGTCTTGGCCCGCACGGAGAAAACAATGCCGGTCGACCGCCCGAGTTCCTTCATCGGCGATTTCAAGCTGGCCGACAATGTCGCGCACAGCCTCGACGTCGTCCGTACATTGTGGATGCTACGGGAAGAAGCGAATCCCGCCCGGAAACGCTACCTGCAGAAGCCGATGATCATCCTAAACGTGGCGATCATTGAGGCCCTGCTCTACGACCTCCACAAGCGGGTCAGATGGTTCACGCGTGAAGGCGTGATGGGTATGCCGGCGAATATCATCACCTACATCCGTGGCAAACAGATCGACAAGCTGGAGACCCTCATCGCGAGTTGCCGGAAGCATGACCTTTTCGATGAACCCGGATCGACCTTTTACGACGACCTCGACCTTCTCAGACGGATTCGGAACCGGGTGCATCTGCAAAACGAGAAGAACGATCTGGAGCCGGATGACGCAAACGCGTTTTCGGCCGAACGGCTCGCGCTCTCCGAGCGGGCGGTGGAATTTGTCATGATGACGCTCGAAGCCCAGCATCCGCGGCCTGGCAACACCTACACGCACCCGTTTCATCTGCCGTGGCCAACCTATTTTCCTTGAGCCGAACAGGCTTCCTTTGGGGGTCCTAGCGGGGAGTCCGATGGGCTGCCCCCCACAAAGCCTTGTAAAAACATTAAAGGTGCAGTGAACTCTTGGGCCGAAGTGAGCGGTACATCTCAGTGTCCGGTCTGCGGCATTCCTCGGTAGACGTAGACCTCGCCTATTTAGACGATTACCCCTCCCGGCCGCGGTGGTGACCATCGCCGTCCGCTCCTACGCAGCGCTAGGCCACTAATATAACGGCCTGACCACGCGGACAGTTCGGAACGTGAGGAGCGACGGCTTTCGGGAAGCCGCCAGTGAACTTTGAACGACCGCAGTGGGGTCGAAGACCGCCTTTATTCTCTGTCGGCTTCATCAACGCCCCTAGCAGTCCTTTCAGGAGGTATGTCGCGCGATAGCTCTCTGAGGAACCTATCGCCGTTCGCCAGCCTGCGGCCGAGGGTCTGCATGAAGCCCTCGAATCGCTCCACGCCCTTGGCTCGAGCCGACTCTTTTGCGGTCTCCGGTATCGGCGGCGTGATGGTCAGCCAGAAGCGGATGAAGAGCGAGAGAGTTTCGCCCAGGATAGCGAGATCCTCGTCCAGCCCGTCGACGTGGCGGCCAAGCCTGTCGAGGCGGCGTGACATGGCCGCTTCCAGCCGATCCGCCGTATCCCCGGACAGGAAAGAGGCGACAGCCGCCTCGATGATCGCGGACTTTGATACCTTGCGCCGCAATGACAGCGCCTCGACCTGTTTCAGCAGCTCCGGGTCGAAATAGACATTCATGCGCGTGCGTTTGGTCACGGGGAGTCCTTCAAAGCTCGATTCCGTCAGCGGGGTTCATCGACGCCTGCCGCGCGACCATGCGCATGCGGGAGCGCAAGGCGCGGGCCTTGGCGGCGTCTACATCAGGTTCGTCGTCGAGGATGTCGAATTCCCGCGCCGGAGAAGGCGGCGGCGGAACGATCTCCTCATGCTCGGGCAATTCCGGCTCGCGGCGGATACCGGCATTGGCCGGATCACCGGGGGCGCCTTCCGTGGCGCCCGATGCCGGTCGGTCCGCCGCGGCAATCACGCGGCGCGACCAGTCGTCCGTTGGGGGCGCCGGTGCGCAAGCCGGCCCGGCGGCCGGGTCAGGCGGCGTGAGGACACGCTCCCTGAGCCGCGCATCCTCGTAGTAGCGGGCCTTGGTGGCGCGGATCGGGGGTGTGCCCGCCACCATGACGATTTCGTCGGTGGGCGGAAGCTGCATGATCTCGCCAGGCGTCATCAATGGCCGCGCGGTTTCCTGCCGGGATACCATCAGATGGCCCAGCCAGGGCGCGAGCCGATGGCCTGCATAGTTGGTGGAGTCGCGCAACTCGGTCGCGGTGCCGAGAGAATCTGACACGCGCTTGGCAGTGCGCTCGTCATTGGTGGCGAAGGCAACGCGGACATGGCAGTTGTCGAGAATGGAATTGTTCTGGCCATAAGCGCGCTCGATCTGGTTGAGGCTTTGCGCAATCAGGAAGCTCTTGAGGCCATAGCCGGCCATGAAGGCGAGCGCCGATTCAAAGAAGTCGAGCCGGTCGAGCGCGGGGAACTCGTCCAGCATCAACAGCAGGCGATGACGTTGGCCGGACGTGGTCAGCTCTTCGGTGAGCCTGCGGCCGATCTGGTTGAGGATGAGGCGAATGAGCGGTTTGGTGCGGTTGATGTCGGACGGCGGCACGACGAGGTAGAGCGAGACCGGATTCCCGCCTCCGACCAGATCGGCGATGCGCCAGTCGCAGCGCGAGGTGACGCGCGCCACGACCGGATCGCGGTAGAGGCCGAGAAACGACATGGCCGTGGACAGTACGCCGGATCGTTCGTTCTCGGATTTGTTCAGCAGTTCGCGCGCAGCGGAAGCGACGACGGGGTGGACGCCGGCTTCGCCCAGATGCGGCGTGTCCATCATCGCGCGCAAGGTTGCCTCGACCGGCCGTTTCGGATCGGACAGGAAATTGGCGACACCGGCCAGGGTCTTGTCGGGTTCGGCGTAAAGCACATGCAGGATCGCGCCAACCAGCAGTGCGTGAGATGTCTTTTCCCAGTGGTTGCGCTTGTCGAGGCTGCCTTCGGGATCGACAAGGATGTCGGCGATGTTCTGTACGTCGCGGACTTCCCATTCGCCCTGCCGCACCTCGAGCAGCGGATTGTAGGCCGAGGATTTCGCATTGGTCGGGTCGAACAGCAGCACGCGGCCGTGCTTGGCCCGGAAGCCGGCCGTCAGCGTCCAGTTCTCGCCCTTGATGTCGTGGACGATACAGCTTCCCGGCCAGGTCAGCAGGGTCGGAACGACCAGGCCAACACCTTTGCCCGACCGGGTCGGGGCGAAGCACAGGACATGCTCCGGTCCGTCATGGCGCAGATAGTCGCGGTCGTACTGGCCGAGCACCACACCGTCAGGGCCGAGAAGCCCGGCGGCACGGATTTCGCGATCTTCGGCCCAGCGTGCCGAGCCGTAGGTGGCAACGTTCTTTGCCTCCCGCGCCCGGATGATCGACATGAGGATGGCGGCGGCGATGGCGATGAAACCGCCCGAGGCCGCGATGATCGCGCCCTCGACGAAAATCGCTGGCGCATAGGCGTCGAAGGAGAACCACCACCAGAAGAAGGCGGGGGGATAGTAGACCGGCCATCCGGCCAGATCGAACCAGGGATTGCCGAGTTGCGGCTGAAATCCAAGCCGCCATGCGGTCCATTGTGTCGCCGCCCACGTCATCACCAGAACAATGGTGAAGACGACGGCGATCTGGCCCCAGAGTATTCTGCCTCCGCGCATAAAGGCTCCAATCGGCAAAAGAGATGGAGCCGATCAGAGAATAGGCATTTGCGCGAGAGGCAACAGGAAAGACCGGGCCGGAGAGCGGGCGAATGCCACAGCGCGCAAATAGGACGGTTCTCAGCGCTGGGGCACGCGCCAAGCGAATGCGCGTATGCCTTTGTTCAGATTCCTATGCCGCGTGATCTGCCAAGCTGCCATGACACCGATCCGCCCTTAACGACGCCCATGACCTCGCGGCCGAGCTGACGGTCAATAACGGGCCGCCAGGGGACAAGGGTGAACTCGTGGCTCTTTTCCACGATGGCGAACTTGCCGCTCGATAACTGTACCGTGCCCGTGAACTTGCCGCTGACGCTCTCGGCCTCCGCCGCTGCCCGGAACGGCAGGCCCTTGCTCGCCGCCATCTCTGTGCCGGCACGGGCAATTTCGCGTTCGCACAGGGTGGCGAGAAGATTACGCCGGTAGAAAACGCGGCCGTCCTGCCGGCGCGTGGCGTCGCCCCGTTCGATATGATGTTCGCGGCGCTGGTCGATCGCCTTGCGCACCTGGCTCCCGAACCCGGCCGTTGCGAGATCCGATGCCTCGCCGGAGATCAACCGCCGGTCGAGCCAGGTCGCGCCATCGGCGCCGACCTGTCTTTCCAGATCGAAGGCAGACAGGACGCGCACGCTGGCCTGCCGGTTGCGGCCCGCATCATAGGCGGCGGCGCGGCTCTCGAAATCCTCGGGTATGCGCCATTGGTGAGCGTCAATCCGCTCGACGATGCCGGCGCGGCGCAGTGCCTCCAGCCGGCGCACATGGGCATCGACATAGTCATCATAGTCGCCACCCGGCACGCGGCCCTCGAACCTGGCCTGTTCCAGATGGCGGCCTGGCCGATAGATGCCGTCCTCGGCGATTGTCGCAATCGCGCGGTCGGACGGGCGCTGCGTGGTGTCGGCCACGCCGATCTCGACGATGCTGCCGATGCGGCCATCCTCGACCCGGACCGGATCGATGCCGGCGACATGATGCGTGCGGCCATCGATCCCGTCCACGACCAGGGTCAGGTTCTCGTCCAACTCGTCGGAGAGATATTTGTCCACGACACGGCCGACGATGGGAGACGCCGGCGGCCCGGCATGAATCTGGAAGGTTATCGGGTCGCGCTCCAGGCCATCGGCTTTCAACGCCTTGTGCATGGTGCGGATGATGTCGCCGCGCTCGCCCAGTTCGCGCAGCGCCGGTTCCATCCTTTCGCTCAATTCCCAGACGCCCGGTGCGTGTTCCGTGGCCAGGCCCATCTTCTCGAGCTTGGCGAGCCGGCGCAGGCGCAGCGTCCGCTCGAACAGCCGCCTCGGTTCGGCGGGCTCGTGGCGCAGATCGAGGAAGCGGCTATCGGCCCCGTCTGCCATTGCCCGGTCGATGCGGGTGAAGCGGTCCTGGTCGATCTCGGCCGACAGCTTTCGGCCCTGCTCGATCTCGGTCACGGGGCCGAGCTCGAGGGTGGTCAACTCGCTCGCCCGCTCGCGAATCCCGTTGGCGAGATAGTCGCCATTGATGACCAGGTTCTCGCCCAGATCGTCCTTGCCCCGGACGATGACATGCACATGGGGATGGCCGGTGTTGTAGTGATTGACCGCGACCCAATCGAGCCGCGTGCCGAGGTCGGATTCGATCCGGCTCATCAGATCGCGGGTATGCGCGGCCAGGTCGGTGAGGTTGGCGCCGTCCTCGGGCGAGACGATGAACCGGAACTGGTGACGATCATCAGCACCGCGATCAAGAAAGGCGTTGCCATCGGCGCGGTCCTCGTCGGCCGAATAGAGCTGGCCACGCTCGCCGTCGCGCGAGGTTCCGTCGCGCTGGATGTAGCGCAGATGGGCGGCAGACCTGCCGTTCCTGCCGGCGTTCTGGACGTAGCGGGTTTTCACGACGACGCGGCGCATGCCGGGGGCGCTGTGACGCCATCCGCCTGACAGGGTGCGGGCGCGAACGAAGGCCGCGCCGCGACCCCGCCGCACACCCGGTCCTCCACTTGCCCGCGATGCCTTGTCGCTCTTCCCGGTCGCACCGGACACGGAGCGCATTGATGATCGCGTCGCTGATCTGGACGGGCCACTGCTGTGCTGCCGCGCGAGCTTCTTCGCCTGCGTCAGAAAGCTCTTTGCCTTGCCCGCGCGCGGCATGTCGGAGCGGATGCGGCCGGGCTTGGGCCGAAAGCGGTTTTCGTCGTCGGCGCTCATGGCCGCGCTCCGGGCCAGAATGACGCAAGGCCGACCGTTTTCGGACGATAGTGCCGGTCAAAACCCAGCAAGGCCAGGGCGTTGCGAGACATCGCGGCACGCGATGCCCTTAAGTGGGGTGCCGTTCGCGTCCCGCCCAAACAGCATGCAGACAACAATAATTTCGCGAACTGGCCCGACC
>NZ_JANKOF010000119.1 GCF_024655565.1 Nitratireductor sp. ZSWI3
CCGCGCTGCCCGGAAGGGCGCGCGGCCTTTTTTCTTGCCGTGAATTCTTCACGACTTCCATCTTTTGGCGGAATCACCCGGCGGCTTGCCTGATGGCGGTGATGTTTTCGGCATAGGCGGCTTCGCCGTTGCCCTTGAAGACGGCGGATCCGGCGACCAGCACGTTGGCGCCGGCCGCCACCACCTCGCCGGCCGTCTGTGGCGTCACGCCGCCGTCGATCTCGATGTCGATCGGCCGGTCTCCGATCATCGCCTTGATGCGGCGGATCTTCTCGACCACCGAGGGGATGAAGGCCTGCCCCCCGAAACCGGGATTGACCGTCATCAGCAGCACCAGGTCGAGCTGGTCGAGCACATATTCGATGACGCTTTCGGGCGTCGAGGGATTGAGGGAAACCCCGGCCTTCCGGCCGAGATTGCGGATCGTCTGAAGCGAACGGTGCAGATGCGGGCCGGCTTCCGCGTGCACCGTGATGATGTCGCAGCCGGCATCGGCGAAGGCGGCGAGATAGGGGTCGGCCGGCGCGATCATCAGGTGGCAGTCGAACACCTTGTCGGTGCGGTTGCGGATGGCCTTGATGATCGGTGCGCCGAAGGTGATGTTGGGCACGAAATGGCCGTCCATCACGTCGAGATGGATCCAGTCCGCGCCGGCATTCGCCACGGCTTCGACCTCCTCGCCGAGGCGTGAGAAATCGGCGGAGAGGATGGACGGGGCGATGAGCGTCGGGCGCGCGGTCATGGCTGATTTTCCGGAACGATGAAACTGAGTTTGCCCTATAGCATTTTGCAGCCGGGTGAAATCACCCGGCATCCGCATAAATGCGGAAAAGCCAAAAATCGGGCATCCTCGGGTTGCGTCCAGGAGGACGCGCGGCGTTCAGAGCTGCGTCACCATGCGGTGAGAGGAGGGATGCACCAGATGCGCAAGCGTGATCGGGTCCGCGCGCATCCAGGTGATGCGCTCTCCGACAAACACCGGGTCGCCCTCGCGAATCTGCAGGAGCCCCGCTTCCTCGGCGCTGGCCGCTGCCGCCATGAAGGTGAATTCGGCCGTCGAGAAGGGGGCATGACCGACGAGCCATTCATTTGGGCCGACCTGGCTGAAATCGGCCTGCAGCGCATCCGGCACGACCTTCGGATTGATCCAGCGATCCTCGAACTGGTAGGGGACGCGGTCTGCCAGGTGAAGGCAGCGCACGTGAAGGAGCCTCGAGCCGGGCTGCAGGCTGAGACGTGCACAGATCACCTCTGGCGCCTTCGCCTCCTCGCAGCTCAGTAGCCTGTATTGGTAATCCGAGCCGCGGCCCTCGATCTCCTGGCGGATGCGCGGAATGATGAAGCGCGCTTCCCGCACGGGATGCAGCGCAACGCGCGTTCCCGCCCGCCGCCTGCGCTCAAGGATGCCGGCGCGCGCCAGCTCCTGCAGGGCCCGGTTGACCGTGGCGCGGGCGGCGCCGAATTCCTCGGCCAGCGTTTCCTCGCCGGGGATCAGGGTGCCCGGCAGCCACACCCGTTCGGCGATGCGGCGGGAAAGTTCGTCGCGGATCGTGCGGAAGGAAGCGCGTTCGCCGGTCACAGCATCCCCATCAGTCTCTCGATCGTCTTTGCGTATCGGGCGGCGATCCGTTCGCGCTCGAGATGGCGACCGCCGCGAACCCGGTGTCGCCCGGCCGACCACACATCGCTGACCGCTTCGTTGCCTGCGGTGAAGAGCCAGCTGTCGAGCAATGTATCATCGCGGGCGAAGCTGGCAAAAGAGGCAGGGTCAATCGCCACGAGGTCGGCCCATTTGCCCGGTTCCAGCGCACCCGAGGCACGGCCGAGCGCCTGGGCGCCGCCGGCAAGCGCTGCATCGTAGAGCGTGCGGCCCGACGACTGGCCGTGCGCCGCCAGCACCACGCGGGCGCGGTCGCGCAGGCGCTGCGAATATTCGAGCTGGCGCAGCTCCTCGGCAATGGTGATGCGGATGTTGGAATCGGAGCCGATGCCGAACCGGCCACCCGCTACGCGGAATTCCGGGCCGTTGAAGATGCCGTCGCCGAGATTGGCCTCGGTGACCGGGCACAGGCCTGCCACCGCGCCGCTTCGGGCAAGGCCCTGCGTCTCGTCCTCGCTCATATGCGTGCAGTGGATCAGGCACCAGCGCTCGTCGACTTCCATCTCGCCGAGCAGCCATTCGACGGAGCGCCGGCCGTGCGCCGTCATCATCTCGTCGATCTCGGGCTCCTGCTCGGCAATGTGCATGTGCAGAGGCGTGTCGGGGCGCAGCAGGCTCGCCGCCCGCAACTCCTCGATGCCGACGGCGCGCAGCGAGTGCGGCGCCACGCCGAGACGGGCGTCGTCCGGCAGGTGGCGCATATGGCTGGCGGCGCTGGCCAGAAGCGCTTCGAAACGGGAGATGTCGTTGCCGAAGCGCTGCTGGCCGCCTTGCAGAGGGCGCCTGTCGACGCCGCCGTAGCGGTAGAGCACCGGCAGAAGCGTGAGGCCGATGCCGGTCTCGCGGGCCGCCGCGGCGATGCGGGCCGACATCTCGCCGATCTCGGCATAGGGTTCGCCGCCCGGCCGGTGGTGCACGTAGTGAAACTCGGCGACGGCCGAGAAGCCGGCTTCCTGCATCTCCATGAACGCGAAGGCGGCCACTGCCTCCACATCCTCGGGCGAGAGCAGGTCGAGGAAGCGGTACATGATCTCGCGCCAGGTCCAGAAGCTGTCGCGCCCCTGCGGGCCGCGCCGCTCGGCAAGCCCTGCCATGGCACGCTGGAAGGTGTGGCTGTGCAGGTTCGAAACGGCCGGCAACAGCACCGGCACTTGCGTCGCGTCCGCACCGGGTGTGGAATCAGGCGTCACGCGGGCTATTCGTCCCGCAGCGTCGATCTCGATCGACACGTCGCGGCGCCAACCGCCGGGCGTAAGGGCGTTTCGAGCGAAAACGGCTTGCATGTCGCGTTCTTCCTGGACTACATATGTATAGACATAACGGCATAAAGCGTAGACAATAAATTCAACCGAAGCAATACGGGCAGGCGCTCCGACGAACCACGAGGAAGGTTTTCCACCCCATGCGACCGACTGTCATCACGGGAATCCGCCTGGCAAGCATGCGAGAGGATGCCGCGCCCTATGGGCTCGTCGAAGATGCTGCCGTGGCGATGGCCGAAGGGATGATCGTCTGGGCGGGCACGAGGAGCGATATGCCGGATGCGCTTCGCAGCGCCGAGTCCGTCGATTTCGGCGGCCGCCTGGCGACGCCGGCCCTGATCGATTGTCACACCCATCTGGTTTTCGGCGGCAACCGGGCACGCGAGTTCGAGATGCGGCTCACGGGTGCCAGCTATGAGGAGGTCGCCCGCGCCGGCGGCGGTATCGTCGCCACGGTCTCGGCAACGCGCGGCATGAGCGAGGACGCGCTGGTGGAGGGCGCGCTGCAGCGGCTCGATAGGCTGATCGGCGAAGGCGTGGCGACGGTCGAGATCAAGTCGGGCTACGGGCTGACGGTGGACGACGAATTGAAGATGCTGCGCGCCGCGCGCCGGCTCGGACAATGCCGTCCCGTGCGGGTGAAAACCAGCTATCTCGCCGCGCATGCGGTGCCGCCCGAGTATCGCGGCAATGCCGATGCCTATATCGACGAGGTGGTGCTGCCGGGCATGGAGGCGGCCCATGCGGAAGGGCTGGTCGATGCCGTCGACGGGTTCTGCGAAGGCATCGCTTTTTCGACCGACCAGATGCGCCGGGTCTTCGACAGGGCCCGGTCGCTCGGCCTGCCGGTGAAGCTTCATGCCGAGCAATTGTCGAACCTTGGCGGAGCCAAGCTTGCCGCCTCCTGCGGCGCGCTGTCGGCGGACCATCTCGAATATCTGGACGAAGCGGGCGTTGCGGCGATGGCCGCCGCCGGCACCGTTGCCGTGCTCCTGCCCGGCGCGTTCTACACGCTGCGCGAAACGCAGCTCCCTCCGCTCGCCGCGCTGCGGCGGGAAGGCGTGCCGATCGCCATCGCGACGGATTGCAACCCCGGCTCCTCGCCGCTCGCTTCGCTGCTTCTGACGCTCAACATGGCCTGCACGCTGTTCCGCATGACGCCCGAGGAGGCGCTTGCCGGCGTGACGCGCGAGGCCGCGCGGGCGCTCGGCCTGTCGGCCGAAACGGGCACGGTCGAGGCCGGCAAGCGCGCCGAGATCGCCGTCTGGGACGTGGAGCACCCGGCCGAGCTTTCCTACCGCATCGGCTTCAACCCGCTTCATCGCCGCATCATGGGAGAATTCGAATGACGCTTGTGCTGCAGCCAGGCAGGGTCACCATCCGCGACCTGGAGGGGATCTGGCGCGACGGGCCGCCCGTTCGCCTCGATCCGTCCTGTCACCAGGGCATCCGGGTGGCGGCCCAGCGCATCGAAGACATCGCCCGAGGCGACGAGGCGATCTATGGCGTCAACACCGGTTTCGGCAAGCTCGCCAGCGTCAGCATCCCGCCGCGCGACGTGGAGACGCTGCAGCGCAACCTGATCCTCTCCCATTGCTGCGGCGTCGGCGCGCCGCTCGGCGAAAGCATCGTGCGGCTGATCATGGCGCTCAAGCTCCTGTCGCTCGGCCGCGGCGCCTCGGGCGTCCGCATGGAGGTGATCACCCTCATCGAGGAGATGCTGGCGCGCGGCGTCATGCCGGTCATCCCGGAGAAGGGCTCGGTTGGCGCCTCCGGCGATCTGGCGCCGCTGGCGCACATGGCCGCCGCCATGATGGGCGAAGGCGAGGCGTCGTTCAAAGGCGAGCGGCTTGCCGGCGGCGAGGCGTTGCGCAGGGCCGGGCTGGAGCCGGTCGTGCTCAAGGCGAAGGAGGGCCTGGCTCTCATCAACGGGACCCAGGTCTCTACAGCGTTGGCTCTGGTGGGCCTGTTCCGGGCGCATCGCGCGGCCCGCTCGGCGCTGATCACCGGCGCGCTTTCGACCGATGCCGCGATGGGCTCCTCGGCGCCCTTCCATCCCGAGATCCACGCGTTGCGTGGCCACCGGGGGCAGATCGACACCGCGGCGGCCCTCTGGTCGCTGCTGGAAGGCTCGGAGATCCGCGAGAGCCATCGCGAGGGCGACGAACGCGTCCAGGATCCCTATTGCATCCGCTGCCAGCCGCAGGTCGACGGTGCCTGTCTCGATCTCCTGCGCCAGGCGGCGCGCACGCTTACCATCGAAGCCAATGCGGTGACCGACAATCCGCTCGTCCTTTCGGACGGCACGGTGGTCTCCGGCGGCAATTTCCACGCCGAGCCAGTGGCGCTCGCCGCCGACCAGATCGCCCTCGCGATCTGCGAGATCGGCGCCATCGCGCAGCGGCGCATAGCGCTCCTGGTCGATCCGGCGCTCTCCTTCGGCCTGCCCGCCTTCCTCGCCAGGAGGCCCGGGCTCAATTCGGGCCTGATGATCGCCGAGGTCACTTCGGCGGCGCTGATGTCGGAAAACAAGCAGATGTCGCACCCGGCCTCGGTCGATTCGACGCCCACCTCGGCCAATCAGGAAGACCATGTGTCTATGGCCTGCCACGGCGCGCGGCGGCTGCAGCAGATGACGGAAAATCTCTATGGCATCATTGGCATCGAGGCGGTGACGGCGGCGCAGGGCGTCGATTTCCGCGCTCCCTTGAAGACGAGCGCCGAGCTTTCCAGAGCCCATGCCGCGATCCGTGACGCGGTGCCGGCATTGGAGGTGGACCGCTATCTGGCGCCGGATCTGGAAAAGGCCATCGATCTGGTGCGCACAGGGGCGCTGAACGCCACCGTGTCGGCGGGCATCTTGCCAGAATTGAGGAGCGAGCCATGACCCCCGTCGAAGTAAGGCAGGGCACCTCGCCCGTCATCCTCGGTCTGCCGCACACAGGCACGGATGTGCCGGAGGCCGTCGCCGCGCGGCTCAACGCGCAGGGCCTGCTCCTGACCGACACCGACTGGCATATCCACCGGCTCTATGACGGGCTGCTCGACGGCGTCACCACGGTGCGGGCGACGTTCCACCGCTACGTGATCGACGCCAATCGCGATCCCTCGGGCGCGAGCCTTTATCCTGGCCAGAACACGACCGGCCTCGTGCCGCTGACCGATTTCGACGACCGACCCATCTGGAAGGCGGGCGAAGAGCCGGCGCCGGCCGATATCGAGCGACGGCTGGCGACGTTCCACGCCCCCTACCACGCGGCGCTTTCGGCTGAGATCGCCCGCATCAAGGCGCTGCACGGCGTGGTAATCCTCTACGACTGCCACTCGATCCGCTCGCGTTGCCCGTTCCTGTTCGATGGACGATTGCCCGATTTCAACATCGGCACGGACAACGGCAAGACCTGCGCGCCGGAAATCGAGGCGGCGACCGCGGAGATCTGCGCGGCCGCCGAAGGCTATTCCAGCGTGCTCAACGGCCGCTTCCGCGGCGGCTGGACCACGCGCCATTACGGACGGCCCGAGGAAGGCGTCCACGCCATCCAGATGGAGCTGGCGCAGGCGACCCATCTCGCCTCCGAAACCGTGCCCTTCACCTACGACGCCGACAAGGCCGCGCCGCTGCGCGGGCATCTGAAAGCCATTCTGACGCGTCTCGAAGAGATCGCGCTGTCGATGAAAAAGGACTGAACCCATGACCGATCCACGCCACAACATCCGTGACGTGAAAGCGCCGCGCGGAACCGAGCTCAACGCGAAGAGCTGGCTGACGGAAGCGCCGCTGCGCATGCTGATGAACAATCTCGACGCGGAAGTGGCTGAGAACCCGAACGAACTGGTCGTCTATGGCGGCATCGGGCGCGCCGCCCGCACCTGGGACGATTTCGATCGCATCGCTGCGACCCTGAAGACGCTGGAGGAGGACGAGACCCTGCTCGTCCAGTCCGGCAAGCCGGTGGGCGTGTTCCGCACCCACAAGGACGCCCCGCGTGTGCTGATCGCCAACTCCAACATCGTTCCCCATTGGGCGAACTGGGACCATTTCCACGAGCTCGACCGCAAGGGGCTGATGATGTACGGCCAGATGACGGCCGGCTCATGGATCTATATCGGCACTCAGGGAATCGTGCAGGGCACCTACGAGACCTTCGTCGAGGCGGGCCGCCAGCATTATGGCGGCGACCTGAAGGGCCGCTGGATCCTGACCGCCGGTCTCGGCGGCATGGGCGGCGCGCAGCCGCTTGCCGCCGTCATGGCCGGCGCCTCGTGCCTGGCCATCGAATGCGACGAGACCCGCATCGATTTCCGCCTACGCACCCGCTATGTGGACGAGAAGGCGACCTCGCTCGACGAAGCGCTGGCGATGATCGACCGCTGGACGAAGGCGGGCGAGGCGAAGTCGGTCGGCCTGTTGGGCAACGCCGCCGAGATCGTCCCCGAGCTGGTGCGCCGCGGTGTCCGGCCGGATATGGTCACCGACCAGACCTCGGCGCACGATCCCGTCAACGGCTATCTGCCGAAGGGCTGGTCGCTTGCCGAATGGCGCGAGAAGCGGGAGAGCGATCCGAAGGCAGTCGAGAAGGCCGCCCGCGCTTCCATGCGCGAGCATGTGGAGGCGATGGTCGCCTTCTGGAATCGGGGCGTCCCGACCCTCGACTACGGCAACAACATCCGCCAGGTGGCGAAGGAGGAGGGGTTCGAGAACGCCTTCGCCTTCCCCGGCTTCGTGCCGGCCTATATCCGCCCGCTGTTCTGCCGCGGCATCGGCCCGTTCCGCTGGGCGGCTCTGTCGGGCGATCCGGAGGACATCTACCGCACCGACGAGAAGGTGAAGGAGCTGCTGCCCGACAACGCGCATCTGCACCGCTGGCTCGACATGGCGCGCGAGCGCATCGCCTTTCAGGGCCTGCCGGCACGCATCTGCTGGGTCGGGCTCGGCGACCGGCACCGGCTTGGCCTCGCCTTCAACGAGATGGTGGCGAAGGGCGAACTCAAGGCGCCGGTGGTGATCGGCCGCGATCATCTGGATTCGGGTTCCGTCGCTTCGCCCAATCGCGAGACGGAGGCGATGAAGGACGGCTCGGACGCGGTGTCGGACTGGCCGTTGCTCAATGCGCTCCTGAACTGCGCTTCCGGTGCCACCTGGGTGTCGCTGCACCATGGCGGCGGCGTCGGCATGGGCTTCTCACAGCATTCGGGCATGGTGATCTGCGCCGACGGCACGGAAGACGCGGCGCGGCGCCTCGAACGGGTTCTGTGGAACGATCCGGCCACGGGCGTCATGCGCCATGCCGACGCGGGCTACGGCACGGCGCTCGACTGGGCGCGGGAAAAAGGCCTGCGGCTGCCGGCCATCCTGGGCAACTGACGGCGCCAACCGGTCGTGGGTGCGGCCGGCGCGTTGATCCAGATCTTCGCCGTGGGACGGGCCACTGCTTGACATCGCCGGCCACTTTGCGCCTTGTGCCAGTCTGCCCCAGCGGCTGCCTGGTCCACCCCGTGCAAAGAGCGATGCCTGCCATGCTGAAGACGCCCTATCTCCTGTTCCTCGGCGATGCGCCGGATGCGCTGACCGCGAAGGTTGCCCAGGGCATCAAGGATTGGCGGCCGGAATTCTGCGTCGGCCAGTTGCGCCTCGAAGGCTGCAAGGCCGATCTCGGCCTGAAGGACATGAGCATCGCCGAGGCCAAGGCCGCCGGCGCGCAGACCCTGGTCGTCGGTGCGGCCAATCGCGGCGGGGTCATCTCGCCGAGCTGGATCGCCTCGCTGGTCGAGGCCGCGGAAGCCGGCATGGACATCGCGTCGGGCCTGCACAACCGCCTGACCGCGCAAGAGCTGTTGGTGGAGGCGGCCGGCAAGGCCAGCGTCGCCCTGTTCGACGTGCGTGTGCCGCAGGAAGACTATCCGATCGCCGACGGCAGGAAGCGCACCGGCAAGCGCTGCCTGGCGGTGGGCACCGATTGTTCCGTCGGCAAGATGTACACCGCGCTCGCCATGGAGCGCACCATGCGCGAGCGTGGCCTGAAGGCGAGCTTCCGTGCCACCGGACAGACCGGCATCCTCATCACCGGCTCGGGCGTGCCGCTCGATGCGGTGGTGGCCGATTTCATGGCCGGCGCGGTGGAGAAGCTGACGCCCGACAACGAGGCCGATCACTGGGATCTGATCGAGGGACAGGGCAGCCTGTTCCATCCCTCCTTCTCCGGCGTCACCATGGCTCTGATCCATGGCGGCCAGCCCGATGCGCTGGTGCTTTGCCATGAGCCGACCCGCACGCATATGCGCGGCCTGCCGCACTATCAGCTCCCCTCGCTGGAGGCGCTGCGCGATCTGTCGCTGGCGACGGCCCGCATCGTCAATCCCAACGTCAGGGTCGTCGGTGTCTCGGTGAACACGGCCGCCCTTTCCGTCGACGAGGCCGCCGCCTGCCTCGAGGAGATCGAGACCCGCATGGGCCTGCCGACGGTCGATCCCTACCGCGACGGAGCGGACCGGCTGGTTGACGCTCTCGTCGGCTGAGGGTTCACCGGAGATTGCCGCCGGGTGTTGCCTTGCGACGCCCGGCGTTCCACTCTCGCCGGCGAAGCCTGTCCGGGCTGACAAGGATGAGGGTCCCCGATGGTCGATCTTGCGGCTGAGCGCGACAGGCGCCTCTGGCAATCCTTTTCCGTGGTGGGGCTCTGTCTCGGGACGTTGTTCTTTGCCGCGTCCCTCACCCCTTCACTGTTGCCGCGCGCCTATTTCGTGCAGGGCATCCTGTCCGGCGTGTCGCTGGCGGTCGGTTACGGCCTCGGTGTGTTTTTCGTCTGGCTGTGGCGCTATCTGGAGCTGCCGGAGCCGCGCCACTCGTCCCGCTATTACGGCAAATGGGCGATGGCGCTTTTGTGCGCCGCCGTCGCGGTGTTCTTCCTCTGGAAGGCGGCGGCATGGCAGAACTCCATCCGCGCACTGATGGAGCTGGAGCCCGTCGACACCGCCCATCCCGTGCGGGTGGGCGGCATGGCGCTTTTCCTGTTCCTGCTGCTGTTCGGCCTCGGACGCGGACTGAAGCGCCTGTTCCTGTTCCTGTCCGGGCAGTTGAAGCGCTTCGTTCCTCGACGTGTCGCCTATGTGCTCGGTTTCGTGCTTGTCGGCCTTCTCCTCGCCTCGCTGGTCGATCGGGTGCTGCTGCGCTACGCGTTGCGGGTCGCCGATTCGACCTATGAGGAACTCGATGCGTTGTTCGAAGACGGTATCGAGCAGCCGTCCGACGGCAGCAAGGCGGGCGGCCCCGGATCGCTGATCGGCTGGGATACTCTTGGCCGCACCGGCCGCAGCTTCATCGTCGAGGGACCGAGAGCCGAGGACATCGCGGCCTTCACGGGCCGCGGGGCGCTGGAGCCGATGCGCGTCTATGTCGGGCTGCGCTCGGCGGAGACGGTGGACGAGCGGGCCAGGCTGGCGCTCGATGAACTGAAGCGCATCGGCGCCTTCGACCGTTCCGTCATGGTCGTCGTGGCGCCCACGGGCACCGGCTGGGTCGATCCGGAGGGCGCCGACACGCTGGAATATCTGCACGACGGCGACACGGCGATGGTGGCGCAGCAATATTCCTATCTCACGAGCTGGCTCTCGCTGCTGATCGAGCCGAGCTACGGCGCCGAGGCCGCGCATGCGCTGTTCCGCGAGGTCTATGCCCATTGGAAGACGTTGCCTAAGGATGGGCGCCCGAAGCTCTATCTCTATGGCCTCAGCCTCGGCGCCCTGAGCTCCGAGCAGTCGGCCGAGCTCTTCGACGTCCTCGCCGATCCGTTCCAGGGCGCCCTGTGGGCCGGGCCGCCCTTCAACAGCCGCCTGTGGAGCGCCATCACGCGCGACCGCAATCCCGGCTCACCCGCCTGGCTGCCGCGTTTCCGCGATGGGTCGGTGGTTCGGTTCACGAGCCAGGAAAATGCACTCGACATACCGGGCGCCCGCTGGGGGCCGCTGCGCATCGTTTATCTGCAATACGCCAGCGACCCGGTTGTCTTCTTCGATCCGCTTTCGTGGTATCGCAGGCCAACCTGGCTTTCAGGAGAGCGCGGGCCGGACGTGTCTACGGAACTGCGCTGGTACCCGATCGTCACCTTCCTGCAACTCGCGCTCGACATGGGGCTGGCGACGACGGCGCCGCTCGGCCACGGGCATCTCTACGCGCCCGAGCACTATATCGATGCATGGATGGCGGTGACGGCTCCGTCGGGCTGGAACCCCGCCGATCTCAGCCGGCTGAAGGCGGCGCTCGCCAGGTGACTGCGCGGCGATAAAACTTTCCCATATGGAATACTATTGATTGACAGCATCGGGCGGCGGGATTAGTTTCCCATAATGGAAACTATTTGTCGTCGCGGAGTGGCGCATGTCTCTCACCCTTTATCAGCATCCGCTGGCCTCCTTCTGCCACAAGGTGCTGATCGCCCTTTACGAGAACGAGACCCCGTTCGAATCCTTTCTGGTCGACCTCGGCAACCCCGACGCAGCGGCGCGGTTTCGCCAGCTCTGGCCGCTCGGCAAGATGCCGGTGCTGCACGATGCGGCGCGCGGGGAAACCGTTCCCGAAACCAGCATCATCATCGAGTATCTCGACCGGCACTATCCGGGCAGGGAGCGGCTCCTGCCCGAGGACCCGGATGCGGCGCTGCAGGTGCGGCTGTGGGACCGGTTCTACGATCTCCATGTCAGCCAGCCGATGCAGGCCATCGTCGCCGAACGCCTCAGACCCGCTGCGGACGGCAAGGATCCCCATGGCATTGCGGCGGAACGGGCAACGCTCGACACGGCCTATGAGATGATCGAGCAGCAGATGGCGACCCACCGATGGGCCGCCGGCGACCGCTTCACCATGGCCGATTGCGCCGCGGCGCCGGCGCTGTTCTATGCCGGCATCGTGCATCCGTTCGGCGCCACGCACGGGGCGGTGGCAGCCTATTTCGAGCGGCTCCTGGCAAGGCCTTCCATGCAGCGGGTGCTTGATGAGGCGCGCCCCTACTTTCATCTGTTCCCTTACCGGGAGGATATGCCCGAGCGCTTTGTGAAGGCGGAGGTCTAGGTCGTGGCAGGCATTCAGGCGAGATCGCTCGACCGGCTGTTCCACGCCCTGTCCGATCCGAACAGGCGCGGCATGGTCGACCAGCTGGCGCGCGGGCCTGCCTCGGTCAAGGAACTGGCGGAGCCGCAGGCGCTCGCCCTGCCATCGGCGCTGAAGCATCTGAAGGTCCTGGAAGAAGGCGGGCTGGTGCGGTCGCAGAAAAGCGGTCGCGTCAGGACCTATCGGCTGGAAGCAGAGGCGCTCCAGCGGGTCGAGGCGTGGGTGGCGGCGCGCAAGGACGCCCTCAATCATCAGTTCGACCGCCTCGAAGCCTATCTGGCAGGCGCAGGCGCGGAGGCAAAGGAAGGAGGCGCGGAATGAGCGAGCGTTCCGAGGTCCACACGACATTCGTCATAGAGCGAACATTCCGCGTGCCGCCGCACCGCGTCTTCGCCGCGTGGTCGCAGCAGGAGGCGCGCCGCGCCTGGGCGTCCTGCCACATCGATCTTTACGATGTCGATTACGGGCTCGATTTCCGCGTCGGCGGCTCGGAGCATAACCGGGCGCGCGAGAGGGGACGCGACGTCTTCATCTATGAAGCGCGCTTTCTCGACATCGTCGAAGACCATCGCATCGTCTACGCCTATGAGATGCGCCTCGGACAAAAGCGCGTGTCCGTGTCCCTGGCGACGGTCGGCTTCGTCGCCGCGGGCGAGGGGACACGCATGACGTTTACCGAGCAGGTGGTTTTCCTCGATGGCCACACGGACGGGCTCGACCAGCGCCGCATCGGCACGGAGGAAGGGTTCGACCGCCTGGAGGCATTGCTGGACGGAGAAACAGCGCCCCGGCATTAGATGTTTCCTGTTTTGATGGAAGCGGTCGGCCGTGGTTTTGGCCCAGCGGTGTCGGCGCGCGGCACACCCCCCTCTGGCCTGCCGGCCATCTCCCCCTCAAGGGGGGAGATCAGCAGGCAGGACCGTATCGCATCTCCTGCAACGTTGGACGATGGTCGAAATCCTTGCGGCCGTCCAATCTCCCCCCTTGAGGGGGAGATGCCCGGTAGGGCAGAGGGGG
>NZ_JANKOF010000120.1 GCF_024655565.1 Nitratireductor sp. ZSWI3
AGTTTCGTCTCATCAACGAAGCCCAACACAAGGAGAGGCCCGATGTTTACAAGACGTGAAGCCCTTTTGGGCACTGCCGCGGCGACGCTGCTTGCCACGCTGACCGCAGCTGGCGCGGCGAAGGCCGAGGCGATGACCGCAGATTTCGCGGCGCTGCCGCGCCACAAGGTCGAGCTGGTCGCCCCACCCTTCGTCCACGCCCACGAGCAGGTCGCCGTCGGCGGGCCGAAGATCCTCGAATTCACCATGATGATCGAGGAAAAGCCCATCACCATCGACGATGAAGGCACGGTGCTTCAGGCGATGACCTATGGCGGCTCGGTTCCCGGCCCGCTGATGGTCGTCCATGAAGGTGACTATGTGGAGCTGACGCTCGTCAATCCGGAGAGCAACTCGCTCGCCCACAACATCGACTTCCATGCCGCGACTGGCGCGATGGGCGGCGGCGAGCTGACGCTCGTCAATCCCGGCGAGCAGGTGAAGCTGCGTTTCAAGGCCGACCGGACCGGCACCTTCGTCTATCACTGCGCCCCCGGCGGCGCGATGATCCCCTGGCACGTGGTCTCGGGGATGAGCGGCGCGATCATGGTACTGCCGCGCGACGGGCTTAAAAACGACAAGGGCGAGCCGATCCATTACGACCGCATCTACTACATCGGCGAGAACGATTTCTACATCCCGCGCGAAGCCGGTGGTGCGTTCAGGACCTACGAATCGGCCGGCGACGGCTATGACGACATGGTTCAGGTGATGCGTGGACTGGTGCCGACCCATGTGGTCTTCAACGGCGCCAAGGGCGCTCTCACCGGCGACAACGCGATGCAGGCGAAGGTCGGCGAAACGGTGCTGATTGTCCATTCGCAGGCCAACCGGGACACCCGGCCCCACCTCATCGGCGGGCATGGCGACTATGTGTGGGAGGAAGGTAAGTTCGCCAACGCGCCCGCCAAGGATCTGGAAACCTGGTTCATCCGCGGCGGATCGGCAGGTGCCGCCCTCTACACGTTCCGCCAGCCGGGCATCTACGCCTATGTCAACCACAACCTCATCGAGGCGGTTGAACTCGGCGCCACCGCCCACTTCATGGTCGAGGGCGCGTGGAACGACGACCTCATGACACAGGTCGAGGCTCCGCGGCCCATCGCCACGAACTGAAGCCGACCGACCGCGCAAGACAGGCCCGGTGGACCTCACCGGGCCTTCCCGCTTGCGGCAGCGGCTTTGATCCAGCGCAATGTCCGCTCGCGCGAAGGCCTTAAAGTCGATGCAATGAAAATGGGAGACAACCATGACAAGCCTGACCAAGAAGCTTGAGACACAGGCTCATCTGATGGGGCGGATGATCGACCGCTGCGGCGTCGACATCGAGCGGCTCGCCGCCGACCGCCTCGGCCAGACACTGGCGTCGGCTGTCCGCGCCTGCTCGCAATGCAGCAGCACGAAATCCTGCCAGAACTGGCTTGACGCCACGGCCGGTGAAACGCACCTCAATCCGCCCGCCTTCTGTCCCAACGCGACGCGCTTCGAGCTCAGCCGGTCGCGGTAGAAACGGTGACATCGAGCCGCTTCGATCGCGGCTCGACGGATTGCGGGGCAGGAGCAGCGCGCCTCAGGCGGCGCGCCTCGGCGTCAGCAGGGCGCGAGCGAAGAGCGCGGCAAATCCCAGGAACGCGACCGCCCAGGCGGTGCCGGACGCATGAATCAGCATCATCTGCGGATCGAAAGCGGCCACGACCCGCAGGATCGCAGCAAGCACGACCGCCGCGAAGATGACGGAAGCGCCGATGCCGGCCTTCAGCGGGCGGCCCGTGTGGCCGAGGGTTGCCCGCACCATGACGGCGAGCGTCATGGCCCCGATCGCCCCGCCACCCAGCGCATGCATGCCCGCGGCTGCCGGCACGTTTTCCGGAAAGAGGATGCCGAGCGAGACCAGCGCCAGCCCCGCCGGGATGAAGAGATAGGCAAGATGCAGGACGAGCACGAGGAGATCGCGGCCCGTGCGGTCTCCCGCCCAGCGCGCCAGCCGCACCGCCTGCGCCACCGCCGCCACGGCCAGGAGGGCGGCCGTGACGCCGTCGCCGGGCAGGACAACCCACACGGCAAGGGCAAGGGCGGAGACCGCGAGCGAGCCGACATCGTAGCGGCCGAAAGGCGCCGGCAGCCTGCCCGGATTCTCGCGCGCCAGCCAGTTGCGGGTGAAGCTCGGAATGATCCGCCCGCCGATGATCATGATGAGTATGATCGCCGCGCCGATGCCGAGCCGTCGGGCGGCGTCCGACAATCCGGCTATCTGCGCCTCGACATGAAACACGGCGTTGGCCGCAAGCAGCACCCCGAGCGGAATCAGCACCTTGAGATTGCGCCAGTTGCGGCCGGCGACGATCTCGCGGGCCGCCGCGGCCGTCAGCGCGGCCAGGAAGGCGCAGTCGATCAGCGCCGTCTGCCACCAGCCGAGCGAGGCCGACCAGAAGATGGCGGCGCGTCCGGCCAGCCAGATCGCCACCAGGGCCAGCAGCGGCAGGCCCTGCACGGGCAGCCGGCCGGTCCAGTTGGGGATCGCCGTCAGGAGGAAGCCCGCGACGATGGCCGCCAGGTACCCGAACAGCATCTCATGCACATGCCAATCGACCGGCGCAAACAGGCTGTGGGTCCTGATGAGGCCCAGATAGAGCGGCAGCCATGCGAGGATTGAAAGCCCTGCATAAAGTGCGCCCAGCAGGAAAAAGGGCCTGAATCCATAGGAAAGCACGGCCGGGCCCTGATGGGCCCGCAACCTCGGTATCGCCATTGTCCGGCTCCTGGTGGTCTGCCCCAGACAGATGGTGCCCGTCCGTCTGGAGAAGTTGGCCCGCAAGCCATTGATCCGGTGGAGTGAATTTTCCTGACAGACGGGCACCATCCGTCAGGATCGCACCACCGGAACGTTGAGATCATGCGATGGCCGGACGGGCGCTTCCCCCGCCTTCCCGTCCGGCCGGCCGTTGCATCGTCACCGCCGGTCCAGCCGGCGGGGCACCGCCGCTATTTCGATGCCACGGCATGACCGAAGAGTTCGGCGAAGACCTTCTTCGCCTTGCCGGGATGTTTCACCGCGGCGGCCTCTTCGGTATTGGTCGGCTCGCCGACCACCACGAGGGCCACCATGCCCATACCGTAGTGCGGCGCGCATTTGATGCCGTAGACGCCATCCTTTTCGAGCGTCACGGTGACTTCCTCGTTGACCCCGCCCTTGAACGGTTCAACGCCGGCGGGCACCATTCCCTTGATGGACTCGGCATTGTGCCCCTTGTCGACGGCGACGAAGCGAACCGTGTCGCCCGGCGCCGCGCGCACGAAATCCGGCACGAACACCATCGCGCCCTTTTCGCCCTTGTTGTGCATCTCGATCAGATGTTCCGCCGCTCCCGCGACGCCCGTCAGGGCGAGCAGCGCACAGGCCGCCGTCACGATCGTCTTTTTCATAGCCCAGTCCTTTCCATTCCGTCGTCATGAGCGTTGAGGTCCTTCTAGCGTCATTCGCGCGCCGGTAGTTTGCGCTGGCGCAAAGTCGGGTTAAAAATGCGGGCAATCGAAGCACAGGAGATGGAATGGCGGGACTTGACCCCTCGCTGATCGCCGGGCTGCCGACCTTCGCGGGGCTTGAACGCAAGGATCTCGAGATTCTTCTGAGCCACGCGCAGGCGATGCGATTCGCGGCGGGCTCGTCGGTCTTCGAGCAGGAGGAGGAGGCGCGCAACTTCTTCGTCCTGCTGGACGGTCACATCCGGGTCGTGCGCACCACCCCGGACGGGCAGCAGGTCATCGTGCGCTACATCAGCGAAGGGGAGTTGTTCGGCATCGCAGCGGCACTCGGCCGCACCACCTATCCCGCCTCGGCGATCGCGGTGGCCGATTGCGTCGCTCTTGCCTGGTCGAATGCGCAATGGCCGGAACTGTCCGCCCGCTTCCCCTCGCTCGGCGCCAACACCTACAAGACAGTCGGCAACCGCCTTCAGGACGCCCACACCCGCGTCATCGAGATGTCGACCGAACAGGTCGAGCAGCGTGTCGCGCACGCCCTCCTGCGCCTGGTCAAGCAGACCGGCCGGCAGACGGACGACGGCATCGAGATCGATTTCCCGATCACGCGCCAGGACATCGCCGAGATGACCGGCGCGACGCTTCACACGGTCAGCCGCCTGCTCAGTGCATGGGAGGAGAGCGGCATCGTCAAGGGCGGCCGCAAGCGCGTCGTCGTCCGCAACCCGCACCAACTCATGCTGAAGGCGGAGAGCCGGAACAAGAATTGAGCTGCGGACGCGGCCCGCGGGCGGTTCGGCTGTTTTCGACCCGTGCCTTCAACCATAGCGGGCGATGGCCGTCATCAGTTCCTCGACGAACCGGTCCTCATCGACGCCATGTTCGGCGCAGGCGTCGGTCACCGTGTGGAACGCGGTGATCGGGCAGCCGACGCACAGCATGTGGTGACGCATCACCACCTTGATCGTTTCCGGCCACCGGCGCATCATCTCTTCGAGAGACATGTCGGCATGAAAACGCGACTTCGGCATCGTCCGTCCCACATGTAGCTGTGTCGAACGTCAACGATAGGCGATAAGGCAGGGTGCGGTCGTTGCGCTGGCGCAAAGAGCGGCAGCGGCATCTCAGACGGCGGCCGAGTGCCGTGCACCGCCGCGCTTCAGATACTGATCGAAGCGGGCCGCCGTCGAGCGCACCAGCGGCCTTGCCTCCTCGCGCACGACGAAGGCGCCGGCGGTTTCGATCAGCCCGGCGGTTTCGTCATGAAAGACGCAGTCGCGCGCCTCCTCGACGATCTGTCGCCCGCGATCGCCGAACAACCGCACGGCCTCCTCGGCAGAAAAGGTGAAATCGCACATCAGCCGCTCGATCACCCAGGCGCGAGCACGGTCCTCGTCGCTGAAGGCGATGCCGCGCACCGTCGCCAGGCCGCCCGCGCCGACAAGGCGCTCGTACTGGCCGATTGCCGGGTTGTTTTGCGCGTAGCCTTGCGACAGACGCGATACGGAGGACGGGCCGAGGCCGATCAGCGTCTTGCAGGCGTCCTCGGTGTAGCCCTGGAAATTGCGGTAGAGCCGTCCCGCACGAGCGGCGAGCGCCAGCGGATCGTCGGGCCTGGCGAAATGGTCGATGCCGATCGGCTGATACCCCGCTTCGCGGACGATGCGCGCCGCCTCCTGCTGCTGGGCGAAGCGTTGCCCGGGTCCGGGCAGAACCGCTTCGTCGATCATCGTCTGATGCTTCTTGAACCAGGGCACATGGGCATAACCGAACAGGGCGATGCGGTCCGGCGCGAGTGTCAGGGCCTGGCGGATCGTCTCGCCAACGGTCTCCACTGTCTGGTGCGGCAGGCCGTAAAGCAGGTCGAGATTGACCGAACGCACACCGCGCGCCCTCACCCCATCGACAACCGCCCTGGTTTGCTCGAACGTCTGTTCGCGGTTGATCGCCTGCTGCACGCGCGGATCGAAATCCTGCACGCCGAGGCTCGCCCGCGTCATACCGATCGCGGCGAAGGCATCGAAGCGCGCATCGTCCATATCGTTGGGGTCGAGCTCGACGCTGATCTCGGCATCGGCGACGAATTCGAAGGCGCTCCTGAGCGCCGCGCCCAGCCGGATGACGTCCTGCGGCTTCAGAATCGTCGGTGAGCCACCGCCGAAATGCAGCGCCTTGACGCGCGTCCACCCGCCGACCAGCGCCCCGACCGTGGCGATTTCACACAGCAGCGCGTCGAGGAAGACCGAAACGGGCTCGTAGCGATGCGTCATCTTGGTGTGACAGGCGCAGAACCAGCACAGCCGATCGCAGAAGGGAACATGCACATAAAGCGATATCTCTTCACCCTCGGGCAATGCGGCGAGCCAGTTCTCGAAGATTTCACCGGTGATGCCGGCGTGGAAGTGCGGCGCGGTCGGGTAGCTGGTATAGCGCGGCACCGCCTCGGACAATCGCCCCGCCGATCCCGTTCCGCTCATCTGTTCGCCCGCGCGCTGCATGGCCATCTTCCTGTTCCGGCATTTGCGGCCCTTTCTGTCCGACCCGCGGCCGGAGAGCCTTGACGCAGATCAAGGCGCGCCACCCCGGATCGAGGAATGCTGCAGTGCGAGAATCGGGAAACCGCATTCTTCGCGCTCTTCAGGATTGGGGAAACAGCAATGAGATTTGGCACCGAGATCGTCTTGGTCGGCTTGGCCGCGTTCGCAGCCCTTGCCGCCGCGGGCCTCGCGCAGGATTCGGCCTTCCAGGCCCATATGTGGGTCCTGTTCTTCGCCCTCCTCGCAGGGCTTGTCGTGTTGATGCGCAACACCACGTTCGCCCCGGCCGGGGCTGCATCGATACCGCTTCAGGCCGATACCAACGGCTATATGGACGGGCCGGTGCGCTACGGCGTCATCGCCACCATGTTCTGGGGCATCGTCGGCTTTCTGGTAGGCGTCACCGTGGCGCTGCAGCTGGCCTACCCCGATCTCAACATCGAGCCGTGGTTCAATTTCGGCCGCACGCGCCCGCTGCACACTTCGGCGGTGATCTTCGCCTTCGGCGGCAACGCGCTCATCGCCACCTCCTTCTATGTCGTGCAGCGCACCTGCAGAGCGCGGCTGTTCGGAGGCAATCTCGCCTGGTTCGTCTTCTGGGGCTATCAGCTCTTCATCGTCATGGCGGCGACCGGCTATCTGCTCGGCATCACCCAGAGCCGCGAATATGCCGAGCCCGAATGGTATGTGGATCTGTTCCTCACCATCGTATGGGTCGCCTATCTCGCCGTCTTCCTCGGCACGATCTTCAAGCGCAAGGAGCCGCATATCTATGTGGCCAACTGGTTCTACCTCTCCTTCATCGTGACCATCGCGATGCTGCATGTGGTCAACAACCTCGCCGTGCCGGTGACGCCCTTCGGCTCGAAGAGCTATTCGCTTTTCGCCGGCGTGCAGGACGCGCTGACACAGTGGTGGTACGGCCACAACGCGGTCGGCTTCTTCCTGACGGCCGGCTTCCTCGGCATGATGTACTACTTCATCCCCAAGCAGGTGAACCGCCCGGTCTATTCGTACCGGCTGTCGATCATCCACTTCTGGGCGCTGATCTTCCTCTACATCTGGGCCGGCCCGCATCACCTGCACTACACGGCCCTGCCCGACTGGGCGCAGACGCTCGGAATGGTGTTCTCGATCATGCTGTGGATGCCCTCCTGGGGCGGCATGATCAACGGCCTGATGACGCTTTCGGGCGCCTGGGACAAGCTGCGCACCGACCCCATCGTCCGCATGATGGTGATGGCCGTCGCCTTCTACGGCATGTCCACCTTCGAGGGGCCGATGATGTCGGTGAAGGCCGTCAACTCGCTGTCGCACTACACCGACTGGACCATCGGCCACGTGCATTCGGGCGCGCTCGGCTGGGTCGGCATGATCACCTTCGGCGCTGTCTACTATCTGGTGCCCAAGCTGTGGAACCGCGAGCGGCTCTATTCGCTGCGCCTCGTGACCTGGCACTTCTGGCTGGCCACGCTCGGCATCGTCGTCTACGCGGCCGTGATGTGGGTGTCGGGCATCCAGCAAGGCCTGATGTGGCGCGAGTACGACGATCAGGGCTTCCTGGTCTACTCCTTCGCCGAGACCGTGGCGGCCATGCATCCCTACTACGTGCTGCGTGCGCTCGGCGGCGCCCTGTTCCTGATCGGCGGCCTGGTGATGGCCTACAACCTCGTGATGACCATCCGCGGATATCAGCGCGAGGAAGAGCCGATCGGCGGCCGTCTGGCGCAGCCCGCGCCCTCTCTTCAAACCGCAGGTTAAGGAGCCATACCCATGGCATTGTTGGACAAACACGCGATCATCGAAAAGAACGCGACATTGCTGCTGGTGGGCTCGTTCCTCGTGGTCACCGTCGGCGGCATCGTCGAGATCGCGCCGCTCTTCTATCTGGAAAACACGATCGAGAAGGTGGAGGGCATGCGGCCCTACAGCCCGCTTGAGCTCGCCGGACGCAACATCTACATCCGCGAGGGCTGCTACACCTGTCACAGCCAGATGATCCGACCCTTCCGCGACGAGGTGGAGCGCTACGGCAATTACAGCCTGGCCGCGGAGTCCATATACGATCACCCGTTCCAGTGGGGATCGAAGCGCACTGGGCCGGATCTCGCCCGCGTCGGCGGGCGCTACTCCAACGCCTGGCATGTCGACCACCTCGTCGAGCCGCGCTCGGTGGTGCCCGAATCAGTCATGCCGAGCTACGCCTTCCTGAAGTCCACGCCGCTCGAGATCGGCAATTTCTCCACCCAGCTCGTCGCCAACCAGCGCGCCGGCGTGCCCTACACGGAGGAGATGATCGCCAACGCCAATGCGGACCTTCGGGCGCAGGCCGATCCGAACGCCGACACCTCCGGACTGGAGGAGCGCTACCCCAAGGCCGTGCTTGGGGATTTCGACGGCAATCCGGCGGCGCTGACCGAAATGGACGCCTTGGTCGCCTATCTGCAGATGCTCGGCACGCTGGTCGATTTCTCGACCTACGACGAAACCGCCGGCTACCGGTGAGGAGTGCAGCCATGGATTACACCGCAATGCGCCAATTCGCCGACAGCTGGGGCCTGCTCTTCATGGCGGTCTTCTTCGTCGGGGCGGTGCTCTTCGCCTTCCGTCCCGGGAGCAAGAAGAACGCCGACGAGGCCGCCCGCATTCCCCTGAAGGACGACTGAGATGAGTGAGAAAAAGATCGACGAGGTTTCCGGCGTCCCGACCACCGGCCACGAATGGGACGGCATCAAGGAACTCGATACCCCGATGCCCCGCTGGTGGGTCTGGACCTTCTACGGAACCATCGCCTGGGCGCTGGCCTATACCATCGCCTACCCGGCCTGGCCGATGATCAGCTCGGCGACCAAGGGCGTGCTCGGTTATTCGAGCCGCCAGGAACTCGCAACGACGCTGACCGACGTGGCCGCCCAGCAGGCGGATCTGCGCGCGGCGATCGCCGAAAAGCCCCTGGACGAGATCCTCGCCGACGAGACGCTGCGCCGCTTCGCCACCTCGGCGGGCGCTGCCGCCTACAAGGTGAACTGCTCGCAGTGCCACGGCTCGGGCGCGCAGGGCTCCGCCGGCTATCCCAATCTCAACGACGACGACTGGCTGTGGGGCGGCGACATCGACGCCATCCACCAGACCATCGCCCACGGTGCCCGCTCCGAAAGCGACGCCGACACGCGCGTCTCCGAGATGCCCGCCTTCGGCGACATCCTGAGCGCCGACGAGATCCGCCAGGTGGCTGCACACGTGGCGTCCTTCACCGGCACGCCGTCGGATGCGGCGCTCGCCGAGGCCGGTGCCCAGGTCTTCGCCGACAATTGCGCGGCCTGCCATGGCGAGACCGGCGGCGGCGATGCGGCGCTCGGTGCGCCCAATCTGGCCGATGCAATCTGGCTCTACGGTTCCAACGAGGCGGCCATCGCCGCCCAGGTCCGCACGCCGAAGCACGGCGTGATGCCGGCCTGGCAGGCCCGTCTCGGCGACCCGACGGTCAAGCAATTGTCCGTCTACATCCACTCGCTCGGCGGCGGCCAATAACTGTCGCGCCCAAGCCAAAAAAAACCCGGCCACACGGCCGGGTTTTTTGTCGCAGCCGTTCGAGCCGCGCTTTCTCGGCAACGTCCGCGGTCTTTGATCGGTGTCAAGGAAATCCGCGCGCCAGCGTGACATGCATCGTTGACCGTGCCTCCGCGAGCCACCCGAACGATGTCCTTGACCACAGAAAACGCCGCCAGCGAAGCCTTTGAACGCATCGACGCTGAAGCCGTCAATTCGGCCACGAAGCGTCAGCCGCTCTATGCCGCCCGCAAGAAGATCTTCCCGAAGCGCGCCTCGGGCCAGTTCCGGCGCTTCAAATGGCTGATCATGGCGATCACGCTCGGCATCTACTACCTGACGCCCTGGATCCGCTGGGACCGCGGCCCTTACGCACCCGACCAGGCGGTGTTGATCGATCTCGCCAACCGGCGCTTCTATTTCCTGTTCATCGAGATCTGGCCGCAGGAGTTCTTCTACGTCGCCGGTCTGCTGGTGATGGCCGGCATCGGCCTGTTCCTCATCACCTCGACGGTCGGCCGGGCCTGGTGCGGCTACACCTGCCCGCAGACCGTGTGGGTCGATCTCTTCCTCGTCGTCGAACGCGCCATCGAGGGCGACCGCAACGCGCGCATGAAGCTCGACGGCGCACCCTGGTCGCTCGGCAAGCTTTCGAAGCGGGTGTCGAAGCACGCGATCTGGCTGCTCATCGCCGTCGCCACCGGCGGCGCCTGGGTATTCTACTTTGCAGACGCGCCGAGCCTGTTCGTCGAGATCTTCACCGGAAAGGCGGCCGCCGTCGCCTACATCACCATCGGCGTTCTGACCGCCACCACCTATGTGCTCGGCGGCCTCATGCGCGAGCAGGTCTGCACCTATATGTGCCCCTGGCCGCGCATCCAGGCGGCCATGCTCGACGAGAATTCGCTGACCGTCACCTACAACGACTGGCGCGGCGAGCCTCGCTCGCGCCACGCCAAGAAGGCGGCCGCTGCCGGCGTGAGCGTCGGCGACTGCGTCGATTGCAACGCCTGCGTCGCCGTATGCCCCATGGGCATCGACATCCGCGACGGACAGCAGCTCGAATGCATCACCTGCGCATTGTGCATCGATGCCTGCGACGCCGTGATGGACAAGCTCGGCCGCGAGCGCGGCCTGATCTCCTATGCGACGCTTTCCGACTACAACGCCAACATGGCGCTGGCGACAGCCGGAAGCGGCTCCATCGACCCGGCCCGGGTGCGCGAAGCTTCCGGGAAACTGTCCGGCGCGGTGGCCCATTTCCACTGGCGGAAGATCTTCCGCCCGCGCACCTTCGTCTATTTCGGCGCCTGGTCGCTGGTCGGCCTCGCCATGCTCTATGCGCTGCTGACGCGCGACCGGCTGGAGGTCAACGTGCTGCACGACCGCAATCCGCAATATGTGCTCCTGTCGGACGGTTCCGTGCGCAACGGCTACACGGTGAAGCTGCTCAACATGATACCGGAGCCGCGCGTCATCTTCCTCTCGCTCGAGGGACTGCCCGGCGCCACCATGCAGGCGGTCGGCATCGACCAGCCCGAGGGGCGCTCGCTGGCCATTCCGGTCGAGCCCGACCGGCTGCGCGAAGTGCGGATCTACGTCCGCCAGCCGGCGGAGCTGTCGCATCGCGGAAACGAGCGGTTCAATTTCGTGGTCGAGGACAAGGCGAGCTTCGAACGCGATGTCTATCACGCCAAGTTCGATACACCGGAGGGCTCGAGATGAGCGGCAGCGCGGGCAGGCAGAAAGAGTTCACCGGAAAGCACATGCTGTTGATCATGATCGCCTTCTTCGGGGTGATCGTCACGGTGAACGTCACCATGGCCGTTCTCGCCAATTCGAGCTGGACCGGGCTGATCGTCCAGAATTCCTATGTGGCGAGCCAGACCTTCAACGAGCGGGCCGCCGAAGGCCGCGTGCAGGACGCCCTCGGCTGGACCGGCGAGCTGGATGTCGCCAACGGCGCCGTCACATACCGCCTGGTCGACGCCGGCGGCGATCCGATCCGGCTCGACGGCGTGCATATCACCATGCATCGCCCGGTCACGGCGGATGAGGATGTTGCGCTCGAGATGACCGCAGTGGGCGATGGCACCTTCGGCGCCGCGCACGGCCCCGGCGACGGCACCTGGATCGTCAAGATCGAGGCCGATGCCGGGCTCGAGCATCCCTTCCGCGATTTCCGCCGCATCGTCGTTCGCGATGGAGCTATAAGATGAGCTGCTGCGCGCCCGGCACGGAAACGGCATTCGGCAGCGCCGGGGGCGAGCGAGCGGGGCCGTCGGCCGAGGAGGTCTTGCTCGCCAGCCGGGCGCTCGGCGACGGTGTCCGGCAGACGGATCTTTCCGTTCCCGGCGTTCATTGCGGCGCCTGCATCCAATCCATCGAGAGCGCGCTCGGCAAGCTCGACGGCGTAACGGCGGCACGCGTCAACCTGTCCTCCCGGCGCGTCAGCGTCAAATGGCGCGAGGAGGCCTCTCCGCCGATCGTCGAGACGCTCAACAAGCTGGGCTACGCGGCGCATCTGTTCGAGATCGGCGACACGAGCAAGGATCCCGTTCTGTCCGAACTGATCCGCGCCGTCGCCATCGCCGGCTTCGCCACCGGCAACATCATGCTCCTGTCGGTGTCGGTCTGGTCCGGTGCCGAGCAGGCGACGCGCGATCTGTTCCACTGGCTGTCGGCGCTGATCGCCCTTCCCGCCCTGGTCTTCGCCGGGGGCATCTTCTTCCGCTCCGCCTGGAGCGCGCTCAGCCACGGCCGCATGAACATGGACGTGCCGATCGCGCTCGGGGTCTCGCTCGCCTACGGGCTCAGCCTTTTCGAGACGATCAACCACGGCCAGCACGCCTATTTCGACGCATCCGTCTCGCTGCTCTTCTTCCTGCTCATCGGTCGCACGCTCGATCATGCCATGCGCGAGCGCGCCCGCACCGCCGTCACCGGCCTCGCCCGCCTTGCTCCGCGCGGCGCGATGGCAGTCGCGGAGGACGGCAGCCGCGACTATGTCCCGCTTGCCGAGATCAGGCCCGGCATGAAGCTGCTGATCGCCGCTGGCGAGCGCGTCCCGGTCGACGGCATCGTGGAGACGGGCGTCTCGGCGCTCGATTGCTCGATGGCGACCGGCGAAAGCGCGCCGCAGGAAACCGGCCCCGGCTCGCAGATCCGCGCCGGCATGCTCAACCTCACCCAGCCGCTCGTCATGCGCGCGGCGGCGACGGCCGACGATTCGTTCCTGGCCGAGATGATGCGGCTGATGGAGGCCGCCGAAGGCG
>NZ_JANKOF010000121.1 GCF_024655565.1 Nitratireductor sp. ZSWI3
GTGAGCTCTCCATTCCTTGTGCCCGTCCGGGCTCTCTCAATTCCGACAATTCGCGCCGGACGTCCGATGGCGGACGTCCTGCCGGCGCATCAGGCGTATTTCTTCTGGATCTCCTGCGCGACCGCGCTGGGGACCGGCTCGTAGTGGTCGAACTGCATCGTGTACTGGGCGCGGCCCTGAGACATCGAACGCAGGCTGTCCACGTATTTAAACATGTTGGCGAGCGGCACCATGGCGTTGACCACGGTGGCGATGCCGCGGGCTTCCGTGCCCTGGATCTGGCCGCGCCGCGAGTTCAGGTCGCCGATCACGTCGCCGACATAATCCTCAGGTGTCACCACCTCGACCTTCATGATCGGCTCGAGGAGCTGGGCACCGGCCTTCTGGGCACCTTCGCGGAACGCCGCGCGAGCGGCGATTTCGAAGGCGAGCACCGAGGAGTCGACATCGTGGTAGGCACCGTCGATCAGCGTCGCCTTGACGCCGAGCATCGGGAAGCCAGCCACCGGGCCGGACGAAAGAACGCTCTCGATGCCCTTCTGGACACCGGGGACGTATTCCTTCGGAACCGAGCCGCCGACGATCTTCGATTCGAAGAGGAAATCCTCGCCCTCGGGGTTCGGCTCGAACACGATCTTGACGCGAGCGAACTGGCCCGAACCGCCGGACTGCTTCTTGTGCGTGTAGTCGATCTCGGCCTGACGCGTGATCGTCTCACGATAGGCGACCTGCGGGGCGCCCACATTGGCCTCGACCTTGAACTCGCGCTTCATGCGGTCGACGATGATGTCGAGGTGAAGCTCGCCCATGCCGGCGATGATGGTCTGGCCGGATTCCTCGTCCGACTTCACGCGGAAGGACGGGTCCTCCGCAGCCAGACGGTTGAGGGCCAGGCCCATCTTTTCCTGGTCGCCCTTCGTCTTCGGCTCGATGGCGATCTGGATAACCGGATCCGGGAACTCCATGCGCTCCAGGATGACCGGCTTCAGCGGATCGCACAGCGTGTCGCCCGTGGTGGTCTCCTTGAGACCGGCGAGCGCCACGATGTCACCTGCATAGGCGACCTCGAGGTCCGAACGCGAATTCGAGTGCATCTGCAGCATGCGGCCGATACGCTCGCGCTTGTCCTTCACCGTGTTGGCCAGCGAAACGCCCTTGTTGAGCACGCCCGAATAAATGCGGCAGAAGGTGAGCGAGCCGACGAACGGGTCGTTCATGATCTTGAAGGCCAGCATCGACAGCGGCTCTTCGTCCGAAGACTTGCGCGAAACCTCGCCTTCGTTCTTCGGGTCGATGCCCTTGATGGCCGGCACGTCGACCGGCGAAGGCAGGAAGTCCACCACGCCGTCGAGGAGCGGCTGAACGCCCTTGTTCTTGAAGGCCGAGCCGCAGAACATCGGGAAGAACTTCACGGCGATCGTGCCCTTGCGGATGAGGGCGCGGATCTCGTCGTTGGACGGCATCTCGCCTTCGAGGTAGCGCTCCATGGCGCCCTCGTCCATCTCGACCGCAGCCTCGATCAGCTTCTCGCGATACTCTTCCGCCTTCGCCTGCATATCGGCCGGAATGTCGAGCACGTCCCAGGCGGCGCCGAGGTTCTCGGACTGCCAGATCAGGGCCTTCATCTCGATCAGGTCGATAACGCCGGCAAAATCGCTTTCCGCACCGATCGGCAGCTGCATGACGACGGCCTGCGCGCCGAGGCGCGTCTTGACCATCTCGGCCGAGCGGTAGAAGTCGGCGCCGATCTTGTCCATCTTGTTGCAGAAGATCATGCGCGGCACGCGGTACTTGTCCGCCTGGCGCCACACGGTCTCCGTCTGCGGCTCGACGCCGGCATTGGCATCGAGCAGCGCGATGGCGCCATCGAGAACGCGCAGCGAACGCTCCACCTCGATGGTGAAGTCGACGTGGCCGGGCGTGTCGATGATGTTGAAGCGGCGCTTCTGACCGTCGCGACCTTCCCAGAAGGTGGTGGTCGCAGCAGAGGTGATCGTGATGCCACGCTCCTGCTCCTGCTCCATCCAGTCCATCGTCGCGGCGCCGTCATGGACTTCGCCGATCTTGTGCGACTTGCCGGTGTAGAACAGGATGCGCTCGGTCGTCGTCGTCTTGCCGGCGTCGATATGAGCCATGATACCGAAGTTGCGGTAGTCTTCGATCTTATATTCGCGGGACATCGTCGTGTACCTCTTCGATCCGTTCGGCTACCAGCGGTAGTGCGAGAACGCGCGGTTGGCTTCGGCCATCTTGTGCGTGTCTTCGCGCTTCTTGACCGCCGTGCCGCGGTTGTTGGCCGCATCGAGCAGCTCGCCCGACAGACGATCGATCATCGTCGTCTCGTTGCGCTTGCGGGCGGCGGCGATCAGCCAGCGGATGGCGAGAGCCTGGCGGCGCTCCGGGCGGACGTCGACCGGCACCTGGTAGGTGGCGCCGCCGACGCGGCGGGAACGGACCTCCACATGCGGCGCGACATTGTCGAGCGCCTGATGGAAGACCCCCACGGGCTCCTGCTTGGTCTTGTCATGAACCTGGTCGAACGCGCCGTAGACGATCCGCTCGGCGGCAGACTTCTTGCCGTCGAGCATGATGGCGTTCATGAACTTCGTGACAACCTGATCACCGAACTTCGGATCCGGGTTGATCTCTCTCTTCTCTGCGCGGTGGCGTCGGGACATGTTCTTCGTCTCTTACCTTCGAGGCCCGGCTCAAAACAAAAGCGCCGAAGCCGGAAAATCCTACTTCGGACGCTTTGCGCCGTATTTCGAACGACGCTGCTTGCGGTTCTTCACACCCTGGGTGTCGAGCACGCCACGAATGATGTGGTAGCGCACACCCGGAAGGTCTTTCACGCGGCCGCCACGGATCATCACCACCGAGTGCTCCTGAAGGTTGTGACCTTCGCCCGGAATGTAGCCGATGACCTCGAACCCGTTGGCGAGGCGGATCTTGGCCACCTTGCGCATGGCCGAGTTCGGCTTCTTCGGCGTCGTGGTGTAAACGCGCGTACAAACACCCCGCTTCTGCGGGTTGGCCTGCATGGCCGGAACCTTGTTACGCTTCACCGGCGCAATGCGCGGCTTGCGGATCAACTGGTTGACGGTAGGCATCAAACCTTCCCTTGTTTCAAATTCCGTGTCTCAAGCCCGAGGGCCGCCTTGAGAAACAGCTTGCGTTCTCATGCACAAATCCGGGCCGCAAACCGCAATAGCGGTGTTGCCCGGACAAAAAGCAGAGGAAGCGTTGCCGCTTCATGCGCCGCAAATTCTGTCGCTCGCAAAAACGAACCCTGTTTGAGGCCAACTTCGGGGCGCGTCGCCCTGAAAAGGAAAGCCTCACATCGGCTCGGACGAAGCGGGTATTACTCGCATGCCGCCCAAGCGTCAACCCCGAACGAGCAATTATCGTGCGCTGCCGGCTCTCTGGGCTCCGCTGCCGCCGATTGCGATCGATTCTTGCCCGAACCGGGCGCATTTCGACGCAAAATGGCTGGCGCCTACTGTCCTTCGCTGACAAGGCATGTCAGAACCGCCGACATATATAGAGAGCGATTGCCAAACAGCAAGAATCAGGAAGCACCATGAGCGAATCCGCAGACAAGCCCGTCATGATCATCACCGGCAGGATCTGGAGGGACAAGGGATCGCAGAGCGAGGGCGTTCACGTGATGCTGATGGCCCCCGACGACGACACCGCCGTACGCATGGCGCTCGAGGCCCTCGCCCAGGAAGGCTATGCCGAAGCCGAGTTCGACCAGATCGGCGAGATGGAAGGCGAGCCCGACGAGGAGCCGCACCTGTCGGCCTGGCAGGGCGCCTGCGAAGGCGAGATCGCCATCGTCACCTTCGACGAACCGGAGTGAAGGAAGGGGTGCTGTGCGAGGTTATCGCCGCGCCCCCTACCCCATAAAAAAACCGCCGGGGCGGACCCCGGCGGCTCAAACTCCACCCGACGAGCGCGGTTACTCCGCGGCGCTCGTCATGTCGGCGATCATCGGATCGGCCATCTCGGCGCCCGAGGTCTTGCGACGCTCGTCGAGGATCAGGTCGTCCCGCGAGCGGGCGATGCGCCGGATCTGGCTCATCGCGCCACCCGTGCCGGCCGGGATCAGGCGGCCGACGATGACGTTCTCCTTCAGCCCCTGCAGCGTGTCGATCTTGCCGGCGACGGCCGCCTCGGTCAGCACGCGCGTGGTCTCCTGGAAGGAGGCCGCGGAGATGAAGGACGGCGTCTGCAGCGAGGCCTTGGTGATGCCGAGCAGCACCGGCTGGCCTTCCGCCGGCTTCTTGCCCTCTTCCACCAGACGCTCGTTGACCTCCTCGAACTCGACCGAATCGACGTGATCGCCGGGGATGTAGGTCGAATCGCCCTGCGCGGTGATCTCGATCTTCTGCAGCATCTGGCGAACGATCACCTCGATGTGCTTGTCGTTGATCAACACGCCCTGCAACCGGTAGACCTCCTGGATCTCGTTGACGAGGTATGAGGCCAGAGCCTCCACGCCCTTGATCGCCAGGATGTCGTGCGGCGCCGGATTGCCGTCGAGGATGAAGTCGCCCTTCTCGATCTGGTCGCCGTCCTGGAGATGGAACGGCTTGCCCTTGGGAATGAGATATTCCGCGGGCTCCAGAGTCGCGTCGTGCGGCTCGATGATGATGCGACGCTTGTTCTTGTAGTCGCGGCCGAAGCGGACCGTACCGTCGATCTCGGCGATGATGGCGTGATCCTTCGGACGCCGCGCCTCGAACAGTTCGGCCACGCGCGGCAGACCGCCCGTGATGTCCTTGGTGCGGGCGCTCTCGGTCGGGATACGCGCGATCACGTCGCCCGGTTTCACCTTGGAGCCCGGCTCGACGGAGAGCACGGTCTCCACCGAAAGCAGGAACCGGGCGTCGCCGCCGCGGGCCAGCTTTCCAACCTTGCCCTTGGCGTCGAGGATCGTCAGGGCCGGCTTCAGATCCGTGCCGCGCGGCGTCGAACGCCAGTCGATGACCTCGCGCTTGGTGATGCCGGTCGACTCGTCCGCCGTCTCCTGAACCGAAACGCCGTCCACCAGGTCCTCGAAGGCTACCGTGCCCTCGACCTCGGTGAGCATCGGCCGGGTGTAGGGATCCCACTCGGCGATGCGCTGGCCGCGTTTCACCTTGTCGCCCTCGTCGACGAACAGCCGCGAGCCGTAGGTCACGCGGTGCGAGGCACGCTCGGCGCCGCTCTCGTCATGGATGAGAACGGCCATGTTGCGGCCCATCACCACGAGGTCACCGTCGGAGTTGCGGACCACGTTGCGGTTGCGGATCTTCACCGTGCCCTCGAAGGAAGCCTCGAGGAACGACTGGTCGACCACCTGCGCCGTACCGCCCATGTGGAAGGTACGCATGGTGAGCTGCGTGCCCGGCTCGCCGATCGACTGGGCGGCGATGACGCCGACCGCCTCGCCGATGTTGACCGGCGTTCCGCGGGCCAGATCGCGGCCGTAGCAGACCGCACAGACGCCGCTGCGCACTTCGCAGGTGAGCGCCGAGCGGATGCGGACGGTCTGGATGCCCGCCTTCTCGATCGCTTCCACGTCGCGCTCGTCGATCAGGCGGCCGGCCGCGACGATCACCTCGTCGGTCGCCGGGTTCACCACGTCGTCGAGAGCGGTGCGGCCCAGCACGCGCTGGCCGATCGACGCCACCACCTGACCGGCATCGACGATCGGCTGCATGGTGAGGCCGTTGTCGGTGCCGCAATCGGGCACGGTGACGATGCAGTCCTGCGCCACATCCACCAGGCGGCGGGTAAGATAGCCCGAGTTCGCCGTCTTCAAGGCCGTGTCGGCCAGGCCCTTGCGGGCGCCGTGCGTGGAGTTGAAGTACTCCATCACCGTCAGGCCTTCCTTGAAGTTCGAGATGATCGGCGTCTCGATGATGGAGCCGTCCGGACGGGCCATCAGGCCGCGCATGCCGGCAAGCTGACGCATCTGCGTCGGCGAGCCGCGGGCACCGGAGTGCGACATCATGTAGACCGAGTTCATCGGCTTCTGGCGGCCGCTCTCGTCGAACTCGACCGCCTTGATGCGCTTCATCATCTCGTCGGCGACCTTCTCCGAGCACTTGGCCCAGGCGTCGACCACCTTGTTGTACTTCTCACCCTGGGTGATCAGGCCGTCGTTATACTGCTGCTCGTATTCCTTGGCGAGCGCCTCGGTCTCGGCCACCAGCTTTTCCTTGGTGTCCGGGATCAACATGTCGTCCTTGCCGAAGGAGATGCCGGCGCGGCAGGCATGGGCGAAGCCGAGCTGCATGACGCGGTCGCAGAAGATGACCGTCTCCTTCTGACCGCAATGGCGGTAGACCGTGTCGATCATCTTGGAGATGTTCTTCTTGGTCAGCTCCTGATTGCAGATGTCGAACGGCACGTTGTGGTTCTTCGGCAGCAGCTCGCCGACGATCATGCGGCCGGGCGTCGTCTCGTAGATCTGCGACACCTGGTTGCCCTCGGCATCGACGGTCTTGAAACGGCCCTTGATCTTGGTGTGCAGCGTGACGACCTTGGTCTCCAGCGCATGGTGCAGCTCGCCCATATCGGCGAACACCATCCCCTCGCCCGGCTCGTTCTGGTTCATGATGGACAGGTAGTAGAGTCCGAGAACCATGTCCTGCGACGGCACGATGATCGGCGCGCCGGAGGCCGGGTGCAGGATGTTGTTGGTCGACATCATGAGCACGCGCGCTTCGAGCTGGGCTTCCAGCGAAAGCGGCACGTGCACGGCCATCTGGTCACCGTCGAAGTCGGCGTTGAAGGCCGTGCAGACCAGCGGATGGAGCTGGATCGCCTTGCCTTCGATCAGGGTCGGCTCGAAGGCCTGGATGCCGAGACGGTGCAGCGTCGGAGCACGGTTCAGAAGAACCGGATGCTCGCGGATCACCTCGTCGAGGATGTCCCAGACTTCAGGACGCTCCTTCTCGACCAGCTTCTTCGCCTGCTTAACGGTCGAGGAATAGCCCTTGGCGTCGAGACGCGCATAGATGAACGGCTTGAACAGCTCGAGCGCCATCTTCTTCGGCAGGCCGCACTGGTGCAGCTTGAGCTCCGGACCGGTCACGATGACCGAGCGGCCGGAATAGTCGACGCGCTTGCCGAGCAGGTTCTGGCGGAAGCGACCCTGCTTGCCCTTCAGCATGTCGGACAGCGACTTCAGCGGACGCTTGTTGGCGCCGGTGATGACGCGGCCGCGGCGGCCGTTGTCGAACAGCGCGTCGACGGCCTCCTGCAGCATGCGCTTCTCGTTGCGGATGATGATGCCCGGCGCGCGCAGCTCGATCAGCCGCTTCAGACGGTTGTTGCGGTTGATGACGCGGCGGTAGAGGTCGTTCAGGTCCGACGTCGCGAAGCGGCCGCCGTCCAGCGGCACCAGCGGGCGCAGGTCCGGCGGGATGACCGGAACGATCTTCATGATCATCCATTCCGGCCGGTTGCCGGATTCCATGAAGTTCTCGACCACCTTGAGGCGCTTCAGAAGCTTCTTCTGCTTCAGTTCCGAGGTCGTCGAGGCGAGCTCGGAGCGCAGATCGCCGGCGATCGTCTCCAGCTCCATCGATTCCAGAAGATGATGGATGGCCTCGGCGCCGATCATGGCCGTGAAGGAATCCTCGCCATACTCGTCGACGGCGATGATGTATTCCTCCTCGGAAAGGAGCTGGTTCTCCTTCAGCGCCGTCAGGCCCGGCTCGGTGACGATGTAGTTCTCGAAGTAAAGGACACGCTCGATGTCCTTCAGCGTCATGTCGAGCAGCGTGCCGATGCGCGAGGGCAGCGACTTCAGGAACCAGATATGGGCGACGGGCGCAGCGAGCTCGATGTGGCCCATGCGCTCGCGGCGCACACGCGACAGCGTCACCTCGACGCCGCACTTCTCGCAGATCACGCCCTTGTACTTCATGCGCTTGTACTTACCGCACAGGCACTCATAGTCCTTGATGGGACCGAAGATGCGCGCGCAGAACAGCCCGTCGCGCTCGGGCTTGAAGGTGCGGTAGTTGATGGTCTCGGGCTTTTTGATCTCGCCATACGACCAGGACAAAATCTTCTCGGGACTAGCGAGAGAAATCCGGATCGAATCGAAAGTCTGTGCCGGCGCCTGAGGGTTGAAAAGATTCATGACCTCTTGGTTCATGCCGATCTCCTTTGCGGGACGCGTCGTCCCTTTTCAAACTTCGCTGAGACTCGCCGCCGCTCGTCCCATCGGTTCAAATGCTTGGCCGTTGTGCCGCCCTTTCAGGGAGGCGATGCGCCGCGGGTCGATGCCCGCGGCGCATGGAATGCCTATTCGGCCGCGTCCGGAAGCTGCTCCTGCTGCGCTTCCTCGATGCGGGAGTTTTCCAGCTCCACATTGAGGCCGAGCGAGCGCATTTCCTTGACGAGAACGTTGAAGCTCTCGGGAATGCCCGCCTCGAACGTGTCGTCGCCGCGCACGATGGCCTCGTAGACCTTGGTGCGGCCGGCCACGTCGTCCGACTTTACGGTCAGCATTTCCTGCAGCGTGTAGGCAGCGCCGTAAGCTTCCAGCGCCCAGACCTCCATCTCGCCGAAGCGCTGGCCGCCGAACTGCGCCTTGCCGCCCAGCGGCTGCTGGGTGACCAGCGAGTACGGGCCGATGGAGCGGGCGTGGATCTTGTCGTCCACCAGGTGGTGCAGCTTCAGCATGTAGATGTAGCCGACGGTCACCTGACGGTCGAACGGCTCACCCGTGCGTCCGTCAAAGAGCGTGACCTGGCCGCTGGTCTGCATGCCGGCCTGGGCGAGCATGGTGTTGACGTCGGCCTCATGCGCACCGTCGAAGACCGGCGTTGCGATGGACACGCCGCGCCGCATCTGCTCGCCGAGGCGGATGATGCTCTCGTCGTCGTACTGGCGCACCGGCTCGTTGCGGTCATTCTCCGGAATGATCGCCTCGATGGAGCTGCGCACCGGCTTGATGTCGCCGCTCTCCTTGTAGGCGTCGATCAGCGCGCCGATCTGCCTGCCCATGCCCGCGCAGGCCCAGCCGAGATGCGTCTCCAGGATCTGGCCGACATTCATGCGGCTCGGCACGCCGAGCGGGTTGAGCACGATGTCCACATGCTGGCCATCCTCGAGGAACGGCATGTCCTCGACCGGCACGATGCGCGACACGACACCCTTGTTGCCGTGACGGCCGGCCATCTTGTCGCCGGGCTGCATCTTGCGCTTCACGGCGACGAAGACCTTCACCATCTTCATCACGCCAGGCGGCATCTCGTCGCCGCGCTGCACCTTCTCGACCTTGTCCATGAAGCGCTGCTCGAGCGCCTTCTTGGACTCGTCGTACTGGGCACGCAGCGCCTCCAGGGCCTCCTGCTGCTTCTCGTCCTCGACGGCGAACTGCCACCACTGCGAGCGCGGGTATTCGGCAAGGACGTCGCCGGAAAGTGCCGTGCCCTTCTTGAAGCCCTTCGGCCCGGCAATCGCCTGCTTGCCGTCGAGCATGTCGGCCAGACGCGCATAGACGTTGCGGTCGAGGATCGACTGCTCGTCGTCGCGGTCCTTGGCCAGGCGCTCGATCTCCTCGCGCTCGATGGCCATGGCGCGCTCGTCCTTCTCGACGCCGTGGCGGTTGAACACGCGCACCTCGACGACCGTTCCGTAGGTGCCGGGGGGCATGCGCATGGAGGTGTCACGGACGTCGGACGCCTTCTCGCCGAAGATGGCGCGCAGGAGCTTTTCCTCCGGCGTCATCGGGCTCTCGCCCTTCGGCGTGATCTTGCCGACCAGGATGTCGCCCGGCTGCACTTCGGCGCCGATATAGGTGATGCCGGCCTCGTCGAGGTTCTTCAGCGCCTCTTCCGAAACGTTCGGAATGTCGCGCGTGATCTCTTCCGGCCCGAGCTTGGTGTCGCGCGCCATCACCTCGAACTCCTCGATGTGGATCGAGGTGAAGATGTCGTCGCGAACGATGCGTTCGGACAGGAGGATCGAGTCCTCGTAATTGTAGCCGTTCCACGGCATGAAAGCGACGAGCACGTTGCGGCCGAGCGCCAGATCGCCAAGATCCGTCGACGGACCGTCGGCGATGATGTCACCCTTGTTGATGATGTCGCCGACGCGCACCAGCGGACGCTGGTTAATGCAGGTGTTCTGGTTCGAACGCTGGAACTTCATCAGCCGGTAGATATCGACGCCCGACTGTGAGGCATCCACATCCTCCGTGGCGCGGATGACGATACGCGTCGCGTCCACCTGGTCGACGACACCCGTGCGGCGGGCAGCGATCGCGGCGCCGGAATCGCGCGCCACCACCGGCTCCATGCCGGTGCCGACGAACGGTGCCTCGGCGCGCACCAGCGGCACGGCCTGACGCTGCATGTTCGAGCCCATGAGAGCGCGGTTGGCGTCGTCGTTCTCGAGGAACGGGATCAGCGCCGCAGCCACGGAGACGAGCTGCTTCGGCGACACGTCCATCAGGTCGACATTCTCGCGCGGCGCCATCATCACCTCGCCGGCGTGGCGGCAGATGACGAACTCGTCGGCAAACCCGCCGTCCTTGTCGATCACGGCATTGGCCTGGGCGACGTAGTGCTTGGCCTCTTCCATGGCCGACAGATAGACCACGTCCTGCGTCACCTTGCCGTCGACGATCTTGCGGTACGGGCTCTCGATGAAGCCGTACTTGTTGACGCGGGCGAAGGTCGCAAGGCTGTTGATCAGACCGATGTTTGGGCCTTCCGGCGTCTCGATCGGGCAGATGCGGCCGTAATGCGTCGGGTGCACGTCGCGCACCTCGAAGCCGGCACGCTCGCGGGTCAGACCGCCCGGTCCGAGCGCCGACAGGCGGCGCTTGTGGGTGATCTCCGACAGCGGGTTGGTCTGGTCCATGAACTGCGAGAGCTGCGAGGAGCCGAAGAACTCGCGCACGGCCGCGGCGGCCGGCTTGGCGTTGATCAGATCCTGCGGCATCACCGTGTCGATCTCGATCGAGGACATGCGCTCCTTGATCGCGCGCTCCATGCGCAGCAGGCCGACGCGGTACTGGTTCTCCATCAATTCGCCGACGGAACGCACGCGGCGGTTGCCGAGATTGTCGATGTCGTCGATCTCGCCCTTGCCGTCGCGCAATTCGACCAGCGTCTTGACCACGGCGACGATGTCTTCCTTGCGCAGGACGCGCACCGTGTCTTCGGCGTCGAGCTCCAGGCGCATGTTCATCTTGACGCGGCCGACGGCCGACAGGTCGTAACGCTCTGCATCGAAGAACAGCGAATGGAACATCGCCTCGGCCGTCTCGAGCGTGGGCGGCTCGCCCGGACGCATGACGCGGTAGATGTCGAACAGCGCTTCCTGGCGCGACTCGTTCTTGTCGGCGACGAGCGTGTTGCGGATGTAGCCGCCGACATTGACATGGTCGATGTCGAGGAAGTGCACTTCCGTGGCACCCGTGTCGAGCAGCACCTTGAGAGTCTTCTCGTCGATCTCGTCACCGGCCTCGAGGAAGATCTCGCCCGTCTCGAAGTTGACGATGTCCTCGGCCAGATAGTTGCCGAGCAGGTCGTCCTCGGTGGCGCGGATCGCCTTCAGGCCCTTCTCGGCCAGTTGCTTGGCCTGACGGGCGGTGATCTTCTTGCCGGCCTCGACGACCACTTCGCCGCTGTCGGCGTCGATCAGGTCGGTCGTCGCCTTCAGGCCGCGGAAACGCTCCACCGAATAGGGCACGCGCCAGCTTTCGCCGTCACGCACATAGGTGAGCTGGTCGTAGAAGGTCGACAGGATCTCCTCGGCATCCATGCCGAGCGCCATCAGGAGCGAGGTCACAGGGATCTTGCGGCGGCGGTCGATGCGCGCGTGCACGATGTCCTTCGAATCGAACTCGATGTCGAGCCAGGAGCCGCGATAGGGGATGACGCGCGCGGCAAAGAGCAGCTTGCCGGACGAGTGGGACTTGCCCTTGTCGTGATCGAAGAAGACGCCCGGCGAACGGTGCATCTGGGAAACGATCACGCGCTCGGTGCCGTTGACGATGAAGGTGCCGTTCGACGTCATGAGCGGCATGTCGCCCATGTAGACGTCCTGCTCCTTGATGTCCTTGATCGACTTGGCGCCGGTGTCTTCATCGACATCGAACACGATCAGGCGCAGCGTCACCTTCAGCGGCGCGGCAAAGGTCAGATCGCGCTGACGGCACTCGTCGACATCGAATTTCGGCTCCTCGAACTCGTAGTTGACGAATTCGAGCATTGCCGTTCCGGCGAAATCCGAAATCGGAAACACCGACTTGAACACTGCCTGCAGTCCCTCGTCCGGACGCCCGCCCTGGGGCTCCTCGACCATCAGGAACTGGTCATAGGATGCCTTCTGAACCTCGATCAGGTTCGGCATCTCCGCAACTTCCGGGATCTTCCCGAAGAATTTGCGTACACGCCTGCGACCATTAAACGTTTGGGTCTCGGCCATCGTTGCTCCTTGCCCTGCCTGGCTTGCCTGCAAAACGTGACCGCCGCAACAGGCGGTCTCGTACAAAACGGATAAAAACCCGTTTCCTGAAGGCCGCTTGCGGCCCACAGGAAAGAGGTTTGGGTCAGTCCTCACTAATCCGGTCCGCGCGCCCGAAGGC
>NZ_JANKOF010000122.1 GCF_024655565.1 Nitratireductor sp. ZSWI3
CCCGCCGGTCCGCCGGCGGGGCCTTGCCATATGATGAAACGGCGTCCGCCGTCCGCTCATCGCCGATCCGGGTCCAGGTTCACCATAGGGAAAATTTAGATCCAAAATGTTTCCCCTTGTTAACATTCTCGCGTTATCCGTGCAGCCGGGGGACGGCTGAAAGTGTTGGATCGGTGCTTTGTGGAAGATTGTTTTCAACGCCGCCTTGCTCACTCTGGGCGTCATTCTCGTCGGCCAGTTGATCTCGTTGTCCGTTCGATGGCTCTACGACGAGCCGTTCACCGGCTTCGTCATGCTGATGAATTCGGTTCTGCCGTTGTGCACCGCCTTTCCGGCCGGCCTCTACATCTTCTGGCAGAATGACAGGCTGCGCGGTGCGCTGACGGCGCTCGAAGAGGCGCATCGCCGGCTCGAGCAGCGCGCCACGCACGACCAGATGACGGGCTTCCTCAACCGTGAAGCGTTCTTCGAGCGGCTGAAGACCGTCCGCCGAAAAACCGATTCGGGGGCTCTCCTGCTGATCGACGCCGATCACTTCAAATCGGTCAACGACACCTATGGGCATCAGACCGGCGACCGGGCGCTCAAGCTCATCGCCGACGCCATTCAGCACGCCGTGCGTGCGCAGGACATGACAGGGCGGATCGGCGGAGAGGAGTTCTGCGCCTTCCTGCCGGCGGCAACGCGGGACGAGGCGATCCTCATCGCCGAACGGCTGCGCGCGGCGGTCGAGCGCATCCTGTTCGAACCGCGGCCCGGGGAGCGCCGGCTGCTCTCCGTCAGCCTCGGCATCGCCATGGCCGATGGAGAGCGCACCGCTTCGCAGTTGATGCGCGAAGCGGACCTGTGTCTCTACGAAGCCAAGCGAAGAGGGCGCAACCGGGTTGTATCCGCCCGTCCGAAGAAACTCGTCGCCTGACGCGTTGCCCGCAGATGGAGGAAGGACACAAAAAAAGCGGGCCTAGCCCGCTTTCCTTCGTTCCTGGGACAGTTCGGAGCGCCGGTACATCCATGGTCGCAGCCGCGTCTTCCAGGTCAAATACGGCCGCTTTCGGGGAACCTCACCGCATATCTTGCAGGACCTTCCGCGCCGATCGGCGACCGATGGAAACCATATGGTCATGCCGGAGGGCAATTGCAAGGCCGCATCGAAAGTATTTGGCCGATGGAGAAACATTCAGCCGGCAAGATGAGCCCTCCATCAATTCGCTTTAGGCGCATGTCCGCAAGAACGTCGCCATCTGCCGATGAGCCATTTTGCTCCGATGACGAGGCCGCGAATATGCTTGAAGGATCAGCATCACGGAGATCCTCATGCGCAATCCCCTCGCCTGCGCCCTGACGGCACTGCTGCCCTTCGTTCTGCTGGGATGCACGCATATGCAGCCCATGGCGAACACCGAGGCAGAGACCACCAGAACCACCTCGTCCGGCAACAGCTCCTATTACACGGGCAGCATCGTCCGTGCCGCGCCCGCCCCGCGAGCGCCCGCCGCGGGCTACCGGCTGACGCAGCAATAGCAATAAAGACGGCCTCGCAGCGTCGGCAGGTTCTCCACACGCCGGGCGTCGCGTTGCTTGCCGATCGTTTCCACTCGTGGTTTCATCGGCGCGGCAACGTCACAGGAGGCCATCATGGGTTCAGCAGGAGTGGGCTGGCTTGCAGCCATCATCATCGGCGGTATCGCGGGCTGGCTCGCCGAGCAGTTCATGAAAACCAACAACGGCCTGGTGCTGAATGTCGTTCTCGGCATCGTCGGGGCGATCGTCGCCAATGCGTTGCTTGGCTTCTTCGGTGTCGCGCTGACCGGCTGGATCGGCTACCTCATAGCCGGCTTCATCGGCGCCTGCATCCTGATCGCCCTCGCCCGGGTGATAAAGCGCTAGCGCGTCGGCCCGAAAATCGGAATCGGTTTTCGGAAAGCACAATGCGCAGATTCAAAGACTTCCAGCGCCGTGCATCCAGGTGGACGCACGGCGCTGTAGCATCGACTCTTTGCGAAGAATTCTGCCGGATGGGGAGGCGTCCTCGTCCGGATTTTCGGCCAGGCAACCGGATTGTTAAGATTTTAGGCGTAGACGCAATGTTTGCGTTCACGACTGAAGAGTTGCCGGGGTGTGGAGCGTCACACAAAAAGCTGCATTGGTCACGTTCGCCGCGGTCGTCGGCACGGTGCTGATCGAGTTCGCCATCAGCATGGCCACCGGCCGGCCCTATCCCTTCTTCGTCTTCGTTCTCGATGTGCTGATGCCCGCCGCCATGGGGTTTCCGGTAGCCTATCTCCTGTTTCGCCAGCAACACCGTCTGCGCGCCGCCGCGGCTGAACTGAAGCAGGTCAATGCGGAGCTGACGCATAAGGTCTCGCGCGACCATCTGACCGGCTTCCTCAACCGGGAGACCTTCTTCGAGCGGACCGGCGGGTTGCGCCGCAGGAGCGATGCCGGTGCGCTGCTCCTGATCGATGCCGACCATTTCAAGACCATCAACGACACCCACGGGCATCTGGTGGGAGACGAGGCGCTGCGCCTGATCGCCGGCGCCATCAGCCGGTCCGTCCGCGACACGGACGTGCTGGGCAGGGTCGGTGGCGAGGAGTTCTGCGTCTTCCTCCCCTCCACCGAACGCTGGGAAGCCGTCGTCGTCGCCGAGCGGCTGCGCGCCGGCGTCGAGCAGCTCGATTTCAGGCCGATACCCGATGTCCGCCATCCGCTTTCCGTGAGCATCGGCGCCGTCATGCACGATGCCGGTGAGAGCATGTCAAAGCTGATGCGCCGGGCCGACATCGCCCTCTACAGGGCCAAGGCCAGCGGTCGCAACATGGTCGTGATGCCCCGCGAAACCCGGCTCGTGGATAGTGAGCCAGTGGCTTGCAGGAATCGGATTCAAGCCGTTACATTGAGGTCTTGGTGATTCTCACGAACTGAAAATATCTAGACTTAAAGTTCGGCCTAGTAGCTTAGTATTTCACGAATAACCGGGAAAAATCCAATACTTTATTGGATTTTATTGGTGGGCCCGGAGGGACTCGAACCCCCAACCAAGCGGTTATGAGCCGCCGGCTCTAACCAATTGAGCTACAGGCCCGGTGAGCGATGGATTAGTTGCTTTTTCGCCGCGGCACAAGACACCTCGCCGCAATCGTCCCACAATCCCCCGATACAGCGCGAACCGGATGCTATGAAAGGAGATTTTCCATGACCAAATCGATTCCGGCCGTCCTCGCCATTCCCGCCCTTGCCGCCTCGCTGATCGCGGCGGTGCCGGCGATCGCCGAGGAGTCCGCTCCGAAAATCGTCGTCACCGGCGAAGGCGAAGCCGCCGTCAGCCCCGACATGGCCGTCCTCACCCTGGCGGTGCTGCGCGAAGGCGAAACGGCGCGCGAGGCGCTCGATGCCAACAACGAGGCGATGGCCTCGGTGATCGCCGCGATGAAGGAAGACGGCATCGAGGCGCGCGATCTGCAGACCGGCGGCCTCTCCATCAACCCGCGCTACATCTATCCGGACGAGAAGAATGGGGAGAAGAGCCCGCGCATCGTCGGCTACGAGGTCTCCAACGCGCTCACCGTCCGCATCCGCGACCTCGACAAGGTGGGAACCGTTCTCGATCGCTCCGTGACGCTCGGCGTCAACCAGGGCGGCGGCCTCACCTTCACCAACGACGATCCTTCCGCAACGCTGACGGAAGCCCGCAAACGGGCCGTCGCCGACGCCATGGACAAGGCGAAGACCCTCGCCGAAGCCTCCGGCGTCACGCTCGGCAAGGTGATGCAGATCTCCGAACAGACCTTCCGTCAGCCGCCCATGCCCTATGCGGGCAAGATGCTGCGCGCCGAGGCGGCCTCCGATGCGGTTCCGGTCGAAGCCGGCGAGAACACCTATCGCGTCCAGGTCACCGTGACCTTCGGTCTCGATCAGTAAGCGGTCGGCCGGCGAGCCGCTCCGGCCGCCGCGCTGCCGAACAAAAAAAGCCGCCGGTGCGAACCGGCGGCTTTTTTTGTCTGTGGGGCGTGTCCTGGAACGATCAGCGGATCACCGGGCAGCCGGGCTGGCGGGCGAACACCATGCGCGCGCGGTGATGGTTCATGCGACCGGCGACGCGGATCACGCGGCGATTGACATCGACGATGCGGGCCCGACGCATGCCGAAGCGCTCGGCCTTGCGCAGCGCGTGCTGCGGCGAGCAACTGCGGTAGTGGCGGCCGGGGCGCTCCGCACGGTGCCAGCGATAGCTCTCGCCATGCACATAGTCGCGGGACGGCGAACCGATGCCGAAGCCGAAATAGAGACTGTCCGCCTGCGCGGCGCTCGGGATGGACGCCAGCGTCCCCAGTCCGATCAGAGCCGAAAGGCCAGCCATTTTGATCTTGTGGAACATGATGCTCTCCTCGTTTGGGCAGGAACGCCTCCTGCGATGAAGAGCACCTTGTCATTCTGCTCCTGAACCGTTCGAGAACGGATTGTTCATGCGGCATTCACCCGTCGCGGCCGAGCGCCGACCGCCAGGTCGCCGGGTTGCGATAGGCGCTGATACGAGTGATCGATCCGTCGTCGACCTCGAAGAACAGGCCGCCCGGCAGGACGTAGGACTGCCCTGTGGCCTGCGGCAAGCCGTCCGCCGTCGCCCGATAGGTGCCGCGAATGGTGAACTCCGCCGCTGCCCGCACGCCGCCGGGGGCCACCATCACCGCGATGTCGGCGAGCCGCTCGTCGAAATGCCTGGCGAACAGCCCGAGCCGCCAGCGCAGCTTGTCGCGGCCGATCTCGCGCTCGGCGTCGAACGGGTCGTGCGCAACCTCCTCGCCGACCAGGGCCAGCATCGCCTCATGATCGCCGGCATTGAAGGCCTCGAGATAGCGCGTCACCAGCGCCCGGGTTTCCTGCTCAGACATGTTCATCGGTTCCTTGCTGACGGGTTCGGGAATAAGCCGCGCAGAAGCTTATGGTTCCTCGTGCAATATGTAAGGGAAATAGTCCTCGGGCTCGTCGAGTTCGTCCTCGATCGCCTCGACGCGGCCGAGCATCGATGCTCCCGCCTCGTGCACGGTCTCCGGGTCGCCGGAGACGAGCGGATGCCACCAGAAGAGGTCGCGCCCTTCCGCCACCAGCCTGTAGGCGCAGGTGGACGGCAGCCAGCTGATCGTCGTCACGTTCTGCGGCGTCAGCCGCACGCAATCGGCAACGCGCGCCAAGCGGTTGTCGTAATCCCGGCAGCGGCAGGCCTCCGGATCGAACAGGCGGCAGCCGACGCTGGTCCAGTGGATCTCGCCCGTATCCTCGTCCTCGAGTTTGGCAAGGCAGCATTTGCCGCAGCCGTCGCAGAGGGATTCCCACTCCGCCTCGGTCATGGCGGCAAGCGACTTGGTTTTCCAGAAAGGTTCCGTCATGCCGGAGCTTTCGCGCGCCGGCGCCGGCGCGTCAAGCATCTTCTCCGACGCATTCTTGCCACAGCTTTGCCCCGCCTCCGGCATGGTTCTGCACGTCCTGGTTTCAAATCGCCGGAGGGCGGAACCATGTGCCCCCTTGCCTGTTGAAGCGCCGATGGGACGTCCCGATCGAGGAGAAACCAATGACCACGCAAAAGCGCATCCTGACGACCACGGCCCTCGGGCTGCTCCTGGCAGCAGCGCCGATGGCGCTCGCGCCCATGCCCGCCGCGGCACAGGAGCGCGGCCAGGTCCTGGCGCAGGCGGAAAAGCCGGAAGGCATGTCTGACGAAGCCTGGCAAGAGCTATTGAGAAGGCGTCAGGGCGGCGAGCAGGGAGGCCGCGAAGCGCCTGCCGAGCCGCGCGGCAACGGGCAGCGACAGCCCGACGCGGAAGCACCCGCACCTGAACCGACCCCCGCCCCCGAGGAGCCCCGCGCGCAGGAGCCTGCACCCGAGGCCGCTCCTGAGTCGCAGATGCGGCAGGAGGCTCCCGCCGAGGAGCAAAGGGCACCCGAGCCCGAACCGAGAGCTGCGCCCGAGCCGGAACCCGAGCCCCAGCCCGAGCCCGAGCCGGAACCGGAACCGGCTCCGCCCGCTGCGGAGGAACCCGCGCCTGCACCGGAAGCGCCGGCAGCGCCCGAACCTGCTCCGGCACCCAGGCAGGAACGGCCTGCCATAGATCCGGGACAACAGGAGCAGCCCAGCGAGCCGCCCGCGGCGGAGGAAGCACCGGCAGCCGAACCGCCGGCAGCCGAGGAACCCGCTCCGGAGGCTCCGGCGCAAGAAGCTCCCCCGGCCGGACAGCAGCCGGATGAAGCGCCCGCTGCAGACGAACCCGAGCCCGAGGCTCCGGCCGAGACGGCGCCGGCCGAAGAGCCTGCACCGGTTCCCGAGCCCGCCCCCAGGCCCGAGGGCGCAGCGCCTGCCGAAACACCGGCTCAGGACGAGCAACCCGCCGAGCAGCCCGCGCAGGATGAGCAGCAGCCTGAGCAGCCGGCCGAGGCCGGCGAGGAGGCGCAGCCCGAGAATGCCGCGCCGGTGCTCGACAGCCAGAAGGAAGGGGCCGGCGAGGAGGCCGCTCCTGCACAAGAGGAGACCGCTCCTGCGCAGGAAGAGACCGCTCCTGCACAGGGCGAGGCGGCTCCTGAAGAAACCGCGCCTGCAGATGCAGAGCCGGCACCGGAGGGCGCAGCCGCTCCGCCGCCCGAAACCGACGCGGACGCCCAGACCGAGGTCATCGATGCCGAGACCCTGCGAACCGAGCTGCAGAACATCCTCAGCCAGGAAGGCGAGCGGATCGAGATGGGCACGACACGCGAGGAGCGCCTCCAGCGCCGACGCGAGCTGCTCGTGCGGCCCGAGGGCGCCGAGGTCGTCCGGGAGTTCAACGACAATCGCACCATCATCGAGATCAACAACCAGATCTATGTGGAGAGTCCCGACAGTGACCGGCTCATCCTCGACGACGACGAGGTCTATTACGAGCAGCTGCCGCGCGAGCGCGTACGCGAGGTGGTCGTGCGGCCGGACGGCGTGCGCATCATCACCGTGCGCAACCGCTTCGGCGACGTTGTCCGCCGTGTGCGGATCGCCCCCGACGGGACCGAGCAGATCCTCGTCTTCGTTCCCGACGAGCGCCTCGACATGATCGACGAATGGCACGACCCGGCAGAAGACCTGCCGCCTCTGCGCCTGACGATCCCGGTCAGCGAATACATCCTGGAAGCCGAAAGCGTCGAGGATCCCGACCGCTACTACACCTTCCTGGAGCAGCCGCCGGTCGAGCCGGTGCGCCGCATCTATTCGCTGGACGAGGTGAAGCGTTCGGCCCGTGTCCGCGACATGGTGCGCCGCATCGACCTCGACACGATCGAGTTCGCCTTCGGCTCGGCCGAGATCGAGGAGAGCGAGATCGACGAACTGGAGGCGATCGCCGCCGCCATCGAGCGGATGCTTCAGGAGAACCCGGCGGAGACCTTCCTGATCGAAGGCCACACGGATGCGGTGGGTTCTGACCTCGCCAACCTCGCCCTGTCCGACAGGCGTGCCGAATCCGTGGCCCGCGCGCTCACCGATGTCTTCGGCATCCCGCCGGAGAACCTGGTGACCCAGGGTTATGGCGAACGCTACCTGAAGATCGACACGCAGGAGCGGGAACGGGAGAACCGCCGGGTGGCGCTGCGCCGCATCACGCCCCTTGTCGCACCGGTGGCGAGCGCTAACTAGACCGTGGAGCGATGCCGGGACACGGCGCGCCTTCCCCGATGGGGTGTCGCCGTGCCCGAGCCTTCTTTCCGCTCAGTACCCGCGTTCCCGGGAAAGCGGAAAGAGCCCGGCCGGAAGTTCCCTCCTCCGGCCGGGTTTGTCGTTGTGATGGCGCGAGAATTCAGCCGAGGGCCGAAATGCCGCCATTCGCCGCCGACCAGTCGAGCGGGGCGTTGAGGAATTTCTCCACCTCGCCGAGCGTCTTGTCGTCGAACAGCTTTTCCTTGCGGGCCACCGCCAGCACATCCCACCAGGTGGTGAGGTAGTGGAGCCGCATGCCGGCATCCTCGAGGCGCTTCGGCGTGTCGGGGAAGATGCCGTAGTAGAAGACGGCGAAAGTGTCGGTTACCTCGGCGCCGGCGCGGCGGATCGCCTCGGCGAATTTCAGCTTGCTGCCCCCGTCCGTGGTCAGGTCTTCCACCAGGAGCAGCCGGGCGCCTTCCTTCAGATTGCCTTCGATCTGCGCGTCGCGGCCGAACCCTTTCGGCTTCTTGCGCACATAGAGCATCGGCAGGGCAAGCCGGTCGGAAAGCCACGCCGCGAAGGGAATGCCCGCCGTCTCACCGCCCGCCACCGCGTCGAACTTCTCGAAACCGGCATCGCGCAGCACCACGGACGCGGCGAAATCGATCACGCCGGAGCGGATGCGCGGATAGGAGATCAGCTTCCGGCAGTCGATATAGACCGGGCTCGCCAGTCCGGAAGTGAAGGTGTAGGGCTCGTCGGCGCGAAAGTGCACCGCCTTGATCTCGAGCAGCATCTTGGCCACGGTTTCGGCAATCAACGCGCGGTCGGGAAAAGTGTTGGCGAACATGGCTGGCCCTCGGTTTGTGACGCGGTTTCCAGCTATCAGGATTGCGCGCCGGGAGAAAGTTTTCTTCGCAATATTTTGGTGGATGGTGCGGTTCGGGGGTTTACGGCCCTTTGGCAGAAAACTCTCGACGCCGGCTGTCGGATTGCGGCAAGCTCCGGCGTCTTCCAGTCATGAAAGGAACCGGAATGCTCTACGCCATCCTCTGCTATCACGACGAAGACGTCGTGATGTCCTGGTCCAAGGCCGAGGACGATGCCGTGCTCGCCAAGCGCCATCGCGTCCAGCAGGAACTGGTCGACAAGGGCCGCATGGGCCCGGCGATCCGCCTCGTTCCCACCTCCGCCGCCACGACCATACGCGGAGCCGCCGGCGACGAGCCGGTGGTGTTCGACGGCCCCTTTGCCGAGACCAAGGAACAGCTCCTCGGCTTCTACGTGGTCGATTGCGACAGTCTCGAAGAGGTCATCGATTTCGCCAAGCGCATGAAGCAGGGCGAAAGCGTCACATTCGAGATCCGTCCGATGCGCATCTTCAAGGAAGGCACCCTTTCGGGAAAGGAAGTCCTCGCACCATGACCGACCTGGCCTGGATCGAAACGACGCTGGTCGGCGCCCGTCCGCAGGCGATGGGCGCTCTCTTGCGCTATTTCCGCGATCTCGACCGGGCCGAGGAAGCCTTTCAGGAAGCCTGCCTGCGCGCCATGAAGAACTGGCCGCTGAAGGGCCCGCCGCGCGATCCCGCCGCCTGGCTGATCTTTGTCGGGCGCAATGCGGCGCTCGATCATGTGCGGCGCGACAGCCGCAACACGGAACTGCCGCCGGAAGATCGCATCTCCAACCTGGACGACGTCGAGGCCGACATGGCCGAACGGCTGGACGACGCCCATTATCGCGACGACATCCTGCGGCTGATGTTCGTCTGCTGCCATCCGGACCTGCCGGCCACGCAGCAGGTGGCGCTGGCCCTGCGCATCGTCTCCGGCCTCACCGTGCGCGAGATCGCCAGCGCCTTTCTGGTCGGCGAGAAGGCCATGGAGCAACGCATCACCCGCGCCAAGCGCCGTGTCGCCGAGGCGAACGTGCCCTTTGCCGCACCCGATGCGGCCGAGCGCGCCGAGCGGCTGGGCGCGGTGGCGGCCATGCTCTACCTCGTCTTCAACGAAGGCTATTCGGCGACCAGCGGCGACAGCGTGGTGCGCGCCTCCCTGTGCGACGAGGCGATCCGCCTGGCGCGGCTTCTCTTGCGCCTGTTTCCGGCCGAGCCCGAGATCATGGGGCTGCTCGCCCTGATGATCCTCCAGCACGCCCGCAGCGCCGCCCGTGCCGACGCGGACGGCAATCCGGTGCTCCTCGAGGACCAGGACCGCACCCTGTGGAACCGGCACCTGATCGACGAGGGGCTGGTCCTCGTCGAAAAGGCACTCCGCCACCGCCAGCCCGGCCCCTATCAGCTCCAGGCGGCGATCGCCGCCCTGCATGCCCGCGCGGCAACGCCCGAAGAGACCGACTGGATCGAGATCGACCTTCTCTACCAGATGCTCGAGCGCCTCCAGCCCTCGCCCGTGATCACCCTCAACCGTTCCGTCGCCGTTTCCAAGACGCGCGGGCCGGAAGCCGCCCTCGAGCTGATCGCGCCGCTGGCCGAGCGCCTCTCGGGCTATTTCTACTTCCACGGCGTGCGCGGTGCATTGCTGAGCGAACTCGGCCGCGCCGCGGAGGCGCGCGAGGCCTTCGATCGCGCCATCGCGCTTGCCCGCACGCCCGCCGAGGCGGCCCATATCCGCCAGCATCTCGACCGTCTTTCCGCCGACAGCCGCGCCTCGTAAAGTTTTTGCGAAAAATTTTGTCGGGTGGGTGTCGAAGGCCGCGTCCTTTGAGCAGCGACGCCATCGGGCGCCGCGCAACCAAGGAGAGACCAATGCGATTCGTATGCCTGGTTTACCTCAATGAAGCGACGCTCGACGCCCTGCCGGCCGACGAGATGCGCAAGCTGGACGAAGACTCCCTCGCCTATGACGAGACGCTGCAGAAATCCGGCCACATGATCGTGGCGCATGCCCTGCGGTCGACCTCGGAGGCGCTTTATCTGCGCAGCCGCGGCGGCAAGGTGGTCACCATGGACGGACCCCACGCCGAGACCAAGGAGCAGCTGATGGGCTTCATCCTGATCGAGGCCAGGGATCTCGATGACGCCATCGCCGTCGCCAGCAAGGTGCCCTGCGCCGCCTACGGCACCATCGAGCTGCGCGCCGTCGCCTATATCGAAGGCGAGACGCCCGCCTCCTGACGGAAAGCTGACAGGGGGCCTGTGCCACATTGCGCGCCTGCCTCGATCAGCGAGCCCGTCGGAATCCCGACGCACTTGTCACTCCCACCGTTCGATGTCCCGGCGTTAAGACGAGCCCATGACCGGGACAGACAAGCTTGCTCGACCCGAGGTCCAACGACCGATCTGAGCGTCCGCCACGGCGGGCGCGACAACGACGAGAGGATTTCGTCATGACCGCTTCAACCGAAACACGGCGCGCCGGCCGGCGCGAATGGATCGGCCTCGCCGTGCTCGCCCTGCCCTGCATGCTCTATTCGATGGACTTGACCGTTCTCAACCTGGCCGTGCCGCATCTGAGCGCGGCGCTGAAACCGACCAGCGCCGAACTGCTCTGGATCGTCGACATCTACGGCTTCCTCATCGCCGGCTCGCTCATCACCATGGGCACGCTCGGCGACCGGGTCGGCCGGCGCAAGCTGCTCCTGATCGGCGCCACCGCCTTCGGCCTGGCGTCGATCCTGGCCGCCTTCTCGACCACGCCCGCCATGCTGATCGCCGCGCGCGCCCTGCTCGGCCTTGCCGCTGCGACGCTGGCGCCCTCGACCCTGTCGCTGCTGCGCAACATGTTCCACGACCCGCAGCAGCGTACCTTCGCCATCGGCGTGTGGATCGCCAGCTTCTCGGCCGGAGCGGCCATCGGCCCGCTCGTCGGCGGCGTCCTGCTCGCCTATTTCTGGTGGGGCTCGGTGTTCCTCATCGCCGTGCCGATCATGATCCTCCTTTTGATCGTCGGGCCGTTCCTCCTGCCCGAGTTCCGCGATCCGGATGCCGGCCGGCTCGACATTTTGAGCGCGCTGCTGTCGCTGGCGGGCATCCTCGCCATCATCTACGGCATCAAGCACTTCGCCGAGCACGGCTTCTCGACGACGGCACTGGCAGCCATCGCCATCGGCCTGGCCCTCGGCGCGATATTCGTCCTGCGCCAGAAGCGGCTCGCCGATCCGCTGATCGACATCCGCCTGTTCCGGCGCCTGCCCTTCAGCGTTTCGCTGCTGGTCAACCTGCTGGCGCTCTTCGTCGCCTTCGGTTCCTTCCTGCTGATCGCCCAGTTCCTGCAGCTCGTGCTCGGCCTGTCGCCGCTCGAAGCGGGGTTATGGTCGCTGCCGTCGGGCCTGGCGTTCGTCGCCGGCTCCATGGCGACGCCGGCCATGACAAGCCGCATCCGTCCGCCGCAGCTGATGGCCGCCGGCCTTCTGGTCGCCGCCGCCGGCTTCGCCAGCGTCGCCTGGGCCGCCGCGGCCGGGGACCTCATAGGCACGATCGCCGCCTTCGCCCTCTTCTCCCTGGGCCTGGCGCCGGTCTTCACGCTGACGACGGACTTCGTGGTCGGCATGGTGACGCCCGAGCGGGCGGGTGCCGCCTCCGCCATCTCCGAAACCTGCACCGAGCTCGGCGGAGCCCTCGGCATCGCCGTCCTGGGCAGCGTGGTGACGGCCGTCTACCGCACGGGCATGAGCCGGTCGACGCCGGACGGCCTGCCGGCGGAGCTCACGGCTCCCGCGCATGACACGCTGGGCGGCGCGCTGATCGCGGCCGAGGGCCTGTCGGCCGATCTGGGCTGGCGGCTGACGCAGGCCGCCCAGGCCGCCTTCTCGCAGGGCCTCGTCCTGGCGGCGCTGATCTGCGCCGGGATCGCCCTCCTGACGGCGGTGATGGTGGCAGTGGTGCTGCGCAAGGTCGGTGCGGCGGAACCGGAG
>NZ_JANKOF010000123.1 GCF_024655565.1 Nitratireductor sp. ZSWI3
AGAAGCGCGACTGAGACCTCCGTCTGATTTCGTTGTTTTCGATGCATGATCAGAGAACCACGTATTCTCAGTAGTTTCCCTCACGACGATTCCGGCTTTCGATAAGCTTCTGGCACGAAACGCCAATGCAAACGATTCCCGTCGACGACGGAGTAGTCTTGAGCTGCATCGGATCAAATTTAAACGTCTTCTAGCTTTGCGGAATTGTCACCTGGCGTATAGTCTGCGGTCGCCCGAACAGATAATGAGCGAGCGCAATGCCAGACAATATCGAGATTTCAGCAGAAGAGGCCCTGAATAATTACCGGAACAACCCCGCGAAAAATTGGAATGGTGCCGGGTCTGCCAAAAGTCGGTTTGATAGTGGCGAACGCATGTCGGTTAACATTGTCCCGAAATTCAAACTGGACAAAACTGCGCAGGTCTACACCATTGGTTCGTGTTTCGCCCGAGAGATCGAGCGCACGCTGATCAATGAGGATATCCCACTTCTTACAGAAGGTTACGGTCTTCCGCCTGAGCGGTTCGATAGCTGGAATCCTGAAACAGGTGTCGGAGGTGGCGTCCGCGTCGGGCACATAAGCAGGGGCTGTTTTAACAAGTACACGACGCACTCAATGAACATCGATGTGCAGCGCGCACTTGAAGGCTATCAACTTCCCGACGACGGCCTCATCGAGTTTGAAGAAGGGGTCTGGTTTGATCCCCATGCCGCCGGGTTAAAAGTCGGTGATATCGACACGGTGCGTGCGGATCGAAAAATTCTGGACGAAGCGAGCAGTAAGATCGCAAAAGCCGATGTGGTGTTTGTCACGTTAGGGATGACGGAAAGCTGGATTCACCAACCAACCCTTATTCCGATGAACCGCGCCCCAGGAAAGTATTTACATAAGAGAAAAGACATCTTCCGTTTTGCGGATTACGGCTATGTCGCAGTGATGGATCAGGTCGTTCAGATGCTCGATGCGATTCACAAGGTCAGACCCAAATTAAAAGTGATTATGACCGTATCGCCGGTACCTCATTCGACCTTCCTGCCGCACGATGTTCTTTCCACTGTGACAGGCGCGAAGTCTACGTTGCGTGCTGTTGCCGGCGATTTGGCCAGACGCATCGACTTTGTCGATTACTTTCCAAGCTATGAGATGGTGATCAATTCTCCACGTGGCCTAACATGGCTGGACGATGGAGTTCATGTCCAGCCCGGCATGGTGCGCCACGTTACCAAGACTTTTGTGGAAGCCTATTACGGGTAGTCGTGCAGCCACTGACACGTGGCGATGAGAGCCGAGCCTTGGTTCACCGCCAGCCGTGCGAGTTCGACCTTCGCCTGTCTTATCTGGAAGGCGAGACTCAAACTGCGAGGATGCGCGTCAGAGGAACCAGCGGTGACAAACCACGTCGAGCGGCGCAGATCCGAGCACGGATCCCGGTGCGCATCGTTCCTCAAACCACGGCAGAAGCCGCTTAGTCCTCAACCGTGGCTGGCAATGACTTCCAGGAAGGCGGCGGCGTAGCGGTCGAGCTTTGCTTCGCCGATCCCCGAGATGCCGGCCATCGCATGGCGCGAGGCGGGGCGGGTGGTGGCCATCTCGATCAGCGTCCTGTCGTGGAAGATCACATAGGGCGGCAGGTTCTGCTCGCGGGCGATCTCGATGCGCTTCTCGCGCAGCGCCTTGAAGAGCGCGGCGTCGGCCGGCGCCAGCGCGGAGGCCGCTTCGGTTCGCGCCGCGCTCCGGCTGCGGCCCTTGGCCGCCGGGCGTGGCGTGCGCAGCATCAGGACGGGCTTTTCCTTCAGGAACCGGCGCCCGCCTTCCGAGATGGACAGCCCGCCATGGCCGGCGAGATCCACATTGACGAGGCCGTGGGCGATCATCTGGCGCAGGATCGAGCGCCAGGTGCGCTGGTCGTGCTCCTTGCCGATGCCGTAGGTGGAGATCCGGTCGTGACCGAAGCGGGCGATGCGCTCGTCCTCCTCGCCGAGAAGGACGGACACGATGTAGGCCTGGCCGAAGCGTTCGCCGGTGCGGTAGATGCATGAAAGCGCCTTCTGCGCGGCGATCGTGCCGTCGAAGCGCTGTGGCGGGCTGGCGCAGATGTCGCAATTGCCGCAAGGCGCGCATTCGTCGCCGAAATAGGCAAGCAGCACCTGGCGGCGGCATTGGGCCGTCTCGGCGAGCCCGAGCAGCGCGTCGAGCTTCTGCAGTTCCATGCGCTTGCGCTGGTCGGAGGCTTCCGATTCATCGATGAAGCGGCGGCGCAGCGCGATGTCCTCGAACCCGTAGAGCATCAGCGCCTCGGAGGGCAGCCCGTCGCGTCCGGCACGGCCGGTCTCCTGATAATAGGCCTCGATGCTGCCGGGCAGGTCGATATGAGCGACGAAGCGCACGTCCGGCTTGTCGATGCCCATGCCGAAGGCGATGGTGGCGACCATGACGACGGCTTCCTCGCGCTGGAAGCGCGTCTGGTTGGTCTCGCGCGCGCCCTTGTCCATGCCGCCGTGATAGGGGAGCGCGTTGTAGCCCTGCTCCCGCAGCCAGGCGGCGGTCTCCTCGGTGCGCCGCTTCGACAGGCAATAGACGATGCCGCTCTCGCCCTTGCGGCTTTCCAGAAAACGCATCAACTGGCGGCGCGGATTGTCCTTCTCCTCGATGGCATAGCGGATGTTCGGCCGGTCGAAGCCGGCGATGAAGCTGTCGCGCTCATCGATCTGCAGGTGGGAGAGGATCTCGGCGCGGGTGGGCGCGTCGGCGGTGGCGGTCAGCGCCATGCGGGGTGTGCCGGGAAAGAGATCGACCAGGGCGTCGAGCTGCCGGTAGTGCGGGCGGAAATCGTGTCCCCATTGCGACAGGCAGTGCGCCTCGTCGATGGCGACGAGGGAAAGCCTGGTCTCGCGCAGGCGGTCCGCCACGCCGGGCCGGAGCAGGGTTTCCGGCGCCACGTAGAGAAGGTCCAGCGTGCCGTCGAAGACGCTGCGCCAGAGCGCCCGGCGTTCCTCGGGCGGCAGGTCCGAGTTGAGCGCGGCGGCCCGCACGCCGGCCTGGCGCAGCGCCGCCACCTGGTCGGCCATCAGGGCGATGAGCGGCGAGACGACGAGGCCGAGGCCGGGCCGGCACAATGCGGGAATCTGGTAGCAGAGCGACTTGCCGCCGCCCGTCGGCATCAGCACGAAAGCATTGTTGCCGTCGATCACATGATCGACGATCTCGGCCTGGCGACCGCGGAACGCCTCGTAGCCGTAGACGGTTTTCAGGATCTGTGTCGGATCGGTGGTCACGGAAGGCCTGCGCCGGCGGGAGAGGAAGAATCGAAGAGACCTCCTCATAGCAGCTTTGGGGCATCATCGCAGCGCGGTCCCGACAAGGCTCTGGATAACCCGTCCCGATGCGCCGCCCCCCGGGGGCGCGATGCTCAGTCTTCCTGTCCGGCGAGCGTGTCGACCGCAAAGTCCAGGAAGGCGCGCACCTTGGCCTGCACGTAGCGGCTCGACGGATAGACCGCATAGAGCGTGGTGTGAACGGGCGTCCAATCGTCGAGCGCGGTGACGAGACGGCCTTGAGCGAGGTCGTCGCGGACATAGAGCCGGGGCACGAGGCTGAGGCCGAAACCGGCGCGCAGCGCATCGCGCACCGCAAGGCTGGAGCCGACCTTGTAACGCCCGTCGACGGGCACGTTGACGGTCTCGCCGCCCCGGTGAAAGGCCCATTCACTGGCGTGGTCCGTCAGCGTGAACTGCACGCAATTGTGCGCCCGCAGGTCCTCGGGCCGCGCCGGCGCGCCGGACCGGTCGCGGTAGGCGGGCGAAAAGCACAGGACATGATGCAGCGTCAGGAGCTTGCGGGCGATGAGGCTCGAGCTCTCGAGCCTGTCGCTGCCGCGCAGCGCCACGTCGAAGCCTTCCTCGACCAGGTTGATGCGCCGGTCGTCGAGATGCAGGTCGAGCGACAGGTCCGGATAGCGTTCCAGAAAGGACGGGATGGCCTCGGACAGCGCCATGAGCGTCACGGTGACCGGCGCGCTGACCCGCAGCAGCCCGCTCGGCCGCTGCTGAAGAGGCCCGAGCGCCGTGTCGGCCTCGTCGAGGTCGTCGAGGATGCGCGCCACCCGCTCGTAATAGAGCCGGCCCGCTTCCGTCAGGCTCATGCGGCGTGTCGTCCGGTTGATGAGGCGCACGGCGAGATGGGCTTCCAGTTCGCTGATGTTCTTGCTGACGGCGGCAGGCGACAGGCGCAACTGCGCGGCGGCCCTGGCGAAGCTGCCGAGCTCGACGGCCTGGCGAAACACGGTGAGGGCCCTCAGACGATCCATTTATTCGTTACTATGAGTGAAGAGTGATTGCCCAAAATCGCATATTATAATCCTCATCGCAATGAATTAGCTGTTGCACATCGTCTGGTCGGCCATCGCCGATGCCGGCAACCACGGAAAGGCAGGTGCGCGATGAGCGGAACGGACACGAATGCGGCGGGGGCCCATCTGGGCATGTTCGTCTGGGCCCTGATCGTCGGGGCGTCGTTTCCGGCCGTCGGCCTTCTGAGCGAGGGGCTTCCGCCGCTGCTTCTGACGGCCATGCGCTTTGCGATCGCTGCGCTGGCGATGCTGCCGATGACCTGGCGCGCCGGTGCGGCCCTGCCGGGCCCTGCCGGCATGCTGCTCTACGCGGTGATGGGCCTGTGCCTTGCCGGCTTCTTCGGCATCATGTTCTGGGCGGCGCATCGGGTGACGGCGCTTTCCATGTCGGCGCTCTTCGTCTCCATGCCGCTTCTGGCTTATGGACTTGGCCGCATGCTGGGCGTCGAGCCGCGCGCCGGCCGCCTGCTGGCCATCCTGGCGCTGGGGGCGTTCGGCGCGCTGGCGCTGGCCGTCGCGCAGACCGGAGGCAATCTTGCCGAACTGCGCTTCGGCTGGGCCGAGGCGGCCTTCTTCGCCGGCTGCATCGCCTCCGCGCTTTATCCGGTGCTGTCGAAATGGGGGCTGGCGCGTGGTCTGTTGTCGAAGAGTGCGGCCGTGCGCACCTTCTGGAGTCTTGCTGTGGGTGGCCTGCTGATCGCCGTCGTCGGGATCTTTGCCGAGCCGGTCGCCGCGATGGCACGCATGGATCTCGGCGATGTACTGCTCGTCGCCTATCTGGGCGTCTTTTCCAGCGGGGTAACCTTCTGGCTGATGCAGCGCGGTACAGGCGCGCTGACGCCTGGCGCCGTGACGGCCTACAGCTATCTCGTTCCCTTCGTTTCGATGCTGGTCCTGTTCGTGACCAGGCCGGCGGCGATCGGCTGGCACTGGCTGCCGGGAAGCCTGCTGGTGATCGCAGCGATCGCGCTGCTTCTGCGCGGCGGGGCGGCAAAGCGTGCCGGGCCGGCGCGGCAGGGGGCCTGAACGGTCCCGGAAAGCTCAACTCTCAACCCCTATCATTGTGGAGGACGATCATGCGGATCGCCGTGTTTGGTGCGAATGGAAATGTCGGAAGCCGCGTCGTTGCGGAGGCGCTGTCGCGCCGCCATCGGGTGACGGCGGTGCTGCGCGATGCGGGGCGGGCAGCCCGCGTGCCGGCGGGGGCAGTGATCCGGGCAGGCGATGCTTCGGATGCCGCGCAGGTGGCGAAACTGGCGGACGGGCACGACGTCGTGGTGGCCGCGACACGGCCGGCGTCCGGCCGGGAGGGCGACGCGTCGACCACCATGCGGGCGCTTCTGGAGGGCCTGGCCGGCTCCGAAACGAGGCTTATCGTGGTGGGTGGCGCCGCCAGCCTGCTGGTTCCGGGAGGCGGCGGCACGCTGGTGCTGGACGACCCGCGTTTCGTGCCGGAAACGGTGCGACCGATTGCCCGGTCGAGCTATGAGCAGTTCGCATTGTGCCGCGCTGCGCGGGATGTCGACTGGACCTATCTCTGTCCGCCGGCGCTGCTCGAGCCCGGCGAGCGGACGGGCCGGTTCCGGCTCGGCAGCGACGAACTTCTCGTCGATGCGGCCGGACGCTCGGCGCTGTCCATGGAGGATCTGGCGATCGCCGTTGTGAACGAGGCCGAAGAGGCGCGGCATCGCCGTGCCCGCTTCACCGCCGCCTATTGATCGCCCTCAGGCCGTGTGGCCGCCGTCAACCGCCAGCGAGGCACCAGTGATGAACCGTCCCTCGGGCCCGGCGAGATAGGCGACCATGGCGGCGATGTCGTCGGGCGCTCCGAAGTGGCCGACCGGCATCAGGCTGCGCTGCTGATCGGCGTGCTCTCCGTCGGCCGGATTCATGTCGGTGTCGGTGGAGCCCGGGTCGACGACGTTCACCGTGATGCCGCGCGCGCCGACATCGTGCGCCAACCCCTTGGTGAAGCCGATCAGCGCCGACTTGCTCATGGCGTAGAGCGTCACCCCGCCATGCGGCACGCGCTGGGCGAAGCAGGAGCCGATGGAAATGATCCGGCCGCCTTCGCCCATGTGCCGGAGGGCTGCCTGCGAGGCGACGAAAACGCCTTTGACGTGGATGCCTATGGTGCGGTCGATTTCCTCGATCGTCACGCTCTCCGGCGGGCCGGAGGGGAAGATCCCGGCATTGTTGACCAGGATGTCCATGCTGCCGAGGACCTCGGCAGTCCGGTTGACGGCGGCCGTGACGGCGCGCGGATCGGCGCTATCCGCCTGGATGGCCAGACCCCGCCCGCCTGCGGTCTCGACGGCAGCGACGACCGCCGCCGCCTTCTGCGCATTTTTTGCATAGGTGACGGCGACGTCCGCACCGCGCTCGGCCAGCCGCCTGGCGATCGCTGCGCCGATGCCGCGGCTGCCTCCCGTTACCAGTGCCACCTTGCCCTTCAGGTCCCGCATGTCCTTCTCCATTTATATACCGATAGGTACAAAATTGATATGCGGCTTGTGAAATCGCGTCAAGGGAATTATTTACGGACTGGTACAAAAGGTATTTCGACATGGCGGAAAGAGGCAGACCGAGGGCTTTCGACAGGGACGAAGCGCTGCATCGGGCGATGCGCGTCTTCTGGACCTGCGGCTATGAAGGCGCGTCGGTGAGCGAGCTGGCGCAGGCGATGGGCATCAACAAGCCCAGCCTCTATGCCGCCTTCGGCTGCAAGGAAGAACTGTTCCGCGAGGCGATCGCGCTGTACGGGCGCGAGGAGGGCGCCCCGGTGGGCGAGGCGCTGGCGGCCGGCCGCACCGCGCGTGGCGCCATCGAGATGGCGCTGCGCGTCAACGCGCGCAGCTACACCAATCCCGACAATCCGCGCGGCTGCATGGTGGTGGTCTCGGCGCTCGCCGGAGCGCCGGAGAACAATCCGGTATGCCGTTTCCTGGCCGAGAACCGTCGCGAGAGCGAGGAGAGTTTCCGTCGCCGCGTCGAGCGCGGCATCGCCGAGGGCGACGTGCTGGCATCGGCCGACCCCGCACGGGTGGCGGCCTTTTACGCCACCGTCATGCACGGCCTGTCGATCCAGGCACGCGACGGCGCATCTGCCGCCGCGTTGGAAAAGGTCGTCGACAGCGCCATGGCCGCCTGGGAGACGGTGGCGAGCTGATTCGCTTTCCTCTCTACCGGCGTCGCTGGCCGGTCGCCAGCTCGATGACCTGGAGCGGCGTTGTGATGACGATGTCGGCGGCGCTGCCGACGGTCTGGCCGATTCCTTTGACGAGACTTTCCATCTGCCCGACGACGGCCTGCGGGTCGCGTTCGTCGAGTTCGCCTTCGGCCGACAGGCGCTCGCCGAGCAATTGGACGAGAACCGGGTTCTCGGCGAATTTCGTGTGGTTCAGCCAGTCGCCCGACGATACTTTGGTGACGTCGACGACGGTGATGCCGAGATCGGTCAGGTCCTGGGCGTCGCGATAGTCGCCGAGGCGCGGCCTGTTGCCGGCGATGAAGCCCGACAGCGTGAGCGCGCGGTCGTTTTGCGAGACGAGAACCGCAAAGGGCCGTTCGGGAACGCCATAGCGGCGCATCTGGCCCTTGAAGACGTCCAGATCGATGTCGGGCGAGGCCAGGATCACGTCGGCCAGCCGGCCGCCGAGGGTGCGGTCGCCGCTGATCGCCAATTGCCTGAGGGCTTCCATCGTCACCCAGCTTCCCATCGAATGGGCGACCAGATCGACGCGCGTCGCCCCGGCGCGGGCGACCAGGCGCAGGGTCTCCTCCAGCGCGTCGCGTGCGGTGGTGGCGCTGTTGTTGTCGTAGACATAGTCGATGGTGCGGCCCGCCGACGGCCAGGAGAACAGGATCGGCGTGCCGCTGTAATGGGCGTCGTGGAAGATCTGTGCGGCACGGTAGACGGCGGCGTCGAAGCCGGTGTTGTAGCCGTGGATGAAGATCAGCGCGCGTCCGCCGCGGGCGGCGATGCTTTTCGCCAATGCCGCCTCGAACTGCTTCTCCTCGGGATAGAGAATGGCCCGCCGGGCGGCGAAATAGCGTGCCGGATCGGCGACCTTCGGGTTCGGCGCAAGCTCCATCTTGCCCGTTTCGTGCACCGCGGGGATCGAAATCTCGACCTCAGCGAAAGCCGTCTGCTGGGATCGCCCGCCGGCGAACACCTCTCCGGGCTCGGTGGTCGGCGCGCGGTTGGTGGCGATGAAGATGTCGTGCGTCGCGGCGACCTGGGCCGCCGAGGCCGGCGCGATCGTCTGGGCAATGAGGCGCGCCGGATTGGGATTGGCGCATCCCGCGACGGCCAGGACAAGAAGCAACGAAACGGGGCGCGTGAACAAACGAAATGACATCCGGTCCTGATCCTGCTCGCCCCGAGTTTGACCCTTTACGATGAAAGCAAGCCGCCTTCCATCCGTAAAGGGCGGATCGGGCAGCCGGTGCCGTCTCTCCCAGAAAACCGGCATGAAGATGACAAGAGGCTCAGGGATTTCGAGCCGTCCCACCGGCACCGCCCCGGGGCGCGAGAGTGGCGTTGCGCGCCCCGATATGCAATAGGCCTTGGTGAGGCTGGCAGCACAGGCAGGAACGGGATGGCCGGGCAGGAAAAGGAAGACGGATTCGTGGCCGCGGTGGGCGAGGCGAGCGCCGCGCTGCGCGAATTGTTCGCCGAGACGCCACTGCAGGAAAACGTCTATCTTTCAAAGAAGACCGGCGCGCGCGTCTTCCTGAAGCGCGAGGATCTGACGCCCGTGCGCTCCTACAAGCTGCGCGGCGCCTTCAACTTCTTTCGCAAGGCGATCGCCGGCGGCCTGCGGGCCAAGCATTTCGTCTGCGCTTCGGCCGGCAACCACGCCCAGGGCTTTGCCTATGTGTGCCGGCATTTCAACCGGCACGGCGTCGTCTTCATGCCCGTCACCACGCCGCAACAGAAGATCGACAAGACGCGGATCTTCGGCGGCGAGTTCGTGGAGATCCGGCTGGTCGGCGACTTCTTCGACGATTGCTACCGCGCGGCGCAGAAATTCGCGGTCGAGGGGAGCGGCGTGATGGTGCCGCCCTTCGACCATCCCGACATCATCGAGGGGCAGGCGACGGTCGCCCATGAGATCGCCGCGCAAATGCGCCGCGAGGCTGGCTTGCGGGTCGAGGACAGCCTCGTCATCCTGCCGGTGGGCGGCGGCGGGCTGGCCTCCGGGGTGACGCGCTATCTGCGCGACAGCGGGCAGGCGGGCGAGTTCGCCTTCGCCGAACCGGCGGGCGCCGGCAGCCTGCGCCAGGCGCTGGCGCAGGACCGGCCGGTGCGCCTTGCCAAGGTGGACAATTTCGTCGACGGGGCGGCGGTGGCCGAGATCGGGGCCGAGCCGTTCTCCCTGCTGCGCGCCTTCGATGCGAGCGCGGTGCACCTGGTGCCGGAGAACCGGCTTTGCGCGACGATGATCGAGATGCTCAACATCGAGGGCATCGTGCTGGAGCCGGCGGGCGCGCTCGCCATCGATACGCTGAAGGATTTTTCGCCCGAAGCGCTCGCCGGGCGGACGGTGGTGGCGGTGGTCTCGGGCGGCAATTTCGATTTCGAGCGCCTGCCGGATGTCAAGGAACGGGCGCTGCGCTTCGAGGGGCTCAAGAAGTACTTCATCTTCCGCTTCCCGCAGCGGCCCGGCGCGCTGCGCGATTTCCTCGACCTGCTCGGCCCCGACGACGACATCACGCGGTTCGAATATCTGAAGAAGTCGGCACGCAATTTCGGCTCGGTGCTGATCGGCATCGAGACCAGGCGGCGCGACAATTTCGACATCCTGACGCAGCGTTTCAACGCGGCCGGCTGGGCCTATCAGGACATCACCGACAACGACACGATCGCCGGGCTGATCATCTGAACGGAGGGGAGCGCCGTGGCAAAGACACGCTACATCATCCTGTTTCGCGGCGTCGGCGGCGCGACGCAGCTTCCCGTCAAGCAGCTCAAACCGGTGCTCGAAGGCTGCGGCTTCGAGAACGTCAGCACCTATATCAACAGCGGCAATGCCGTGGTGACCTCGACGCTCGACGAAGCCGGCCTGGTCGAGAAGGTGGCGGCGGCGGTGCGCCGGCAGATGGGGTTCGAGAAGGCGATCATGGCGCGCTCGGTCGAAGACTGGGAGGCGATGATCGCCGGCAATCCCTTCGGGCAGGCGGACGAGGACCCGACCACGGTGCATGTCTACGCGCTCGAGCGGGCGCCGGAGCCTGCCGCGGTGGCCGCGCTGCAGGCCAAGGCGACCGGCAGCGAGCGGTTCATGGTCGACGGGCGCACGCTCTATCTCCACACGCCGGACGGCATGGGGCGCTCGCCCTTCGCGCCGAAGATCGAGCCGACCCTGAAAGTGGCGATGACCGGCCGCAACTGGCGCAGCATGCTGGCGCTGCGCAAGATCGCCAGAGAGGGCTGATTTTCGCGCCGCACAATTATTCGTTTGCACTTTAAGCGCCGATGGCCCATATGCACGCCGTAGACGCATGGGCCGGCACGACCGGCTTTCTTTGCAAAGACTGGTTGCGTCTTTTGCCTTCGCCATCGGGTGAGGGCCGAGCCGGGAGCCTCCCGGCGCGACAGCGCAGCCGCGCGGGCGAGGGCCCGCCGCCTTGTCGTTCATCGAAACACTTTTTCGGCAGGTTGCGCCCTGCCGCGGATATTTTGCGGCGCATTCACTGTGCCCGCACGGAAAGAAGACAGATTTGACCAATGACAACAATGCGGAGCAGACAGGCTTCGCCGCTCTCGGCATCACCGGCACGCTCCTGAAGGCGGCCGCCGACGTGGGCTTCGTGACGCCCAAGCCGATCCAGGAGAAGGCGATCCCGTCGATGCTCGAGGGGCGCGACGTTCTCGGCATCGCCCAGACCGGCTCCGGCAAGACGGCGGCCTTCTCGCTGCCGATCCTCGCCCAGATCATGGCGCTCGGCACCAAGCGCGTGCGCAAGACGGCGCGGGCGCTGATCCTGTGCCCGACGCGCGAACTGGCCGTGCAGATCGAAGAGGTGGTGCGCGAGCTCTCCAAGCACGCGCATCTTTCGACGGCCCTGGTGCTGGGCGGCGTGTCGCGCGGCAGCCAGGTCCGGCGCCTGGCACAGGGCGTCGACGTCCTCATCGCGACGCCCGGCCGCCTCACCGACATCATCCGCTCCGGCGAATTGTCGCTCGCCGAGACGCGCTGGCTGGTGCTCGACGAGGCCGACCGGATGCTCGACATGGGCTTCATCAACGACGTGCGGCGGATCGCCCGCGCGACGCATCCCGAGCGCCAGACGGCGCTTTTCTCGGCCACCATGCCGCGCGAGATCGAGCAGCTCGCCGCCAGCCTGCTCAAGGAGCCTCTGCGCGTCGAGATCGCCAAGCAGTCGACGACCGCCGGCGAGATCACCCAGACCCTGGTGATGGCGCGCACCAAGCAGAAGCGGAAGATACTCGCCGACATGCTGGCCGACGAGAGCATGCGCTCGGTCATCGTGTTCGCCCGCACCAAGCACGGCGCGGATCGCGTGACGCGCGATCTGGAGCGCGACGGCTTCGACGCGGCGGTGATCCACGGCAACAAGTCGCAGAATGCGCGCCAGCGGGCGCTCAACGGCTTCCGCGACGGCACGGTGCGCATCCTCGTCGCCACCGACATCGCCGCCCGCGGCATCGACGTGCCGGGCATCAGCCATGTGGTGAATTTCGACCTGCCGGACCAGCCGGAAAGCTATGTCCACCGCATCGGCCGCACCGGCCGCAACGGCGCCTCCGGCGAGGCGGTGACGCTGTGCGACCCGGCCGAGAACGACAAGCTGCGGGCGGTGGAGAAGACGATCCGCATGCGCCTGCCGGTGACGGCCGACTACACGTCGGAGCCGGATCCGGTGCGCCAGGCGGAGAGCGGGAACGGCGGCCCGGCACGGGCCCAGCACAGGCCGACCCCGCGCGCCGACAACACCGATGCGGCCGGGCATGGCCAGCAGAAGCGCAAGCCCGCCCGCCCGGCGCCCAGTGAGGTGCGTTCCGGCGAGGACAAG
>NZ_JANKOF010000124.1 GCF_024655565.1 Nitratireductor sp. ZSWI3
CCCCCCCCCCACACACACGAGACGTCGCCATTTTCAGGCTTGCGACAAGATGCTGCTTTGCGCCTTCGGGCCGATCTGCGCTATTGTAAGTCATGAGACTAGAGCAACCCCAGCATGCGACCCGATGGATCACGGCAGGCCTGGCAGCGCTGCTTGCCGCCGCTCTAAGCGGCTGGGCCTTTGCCATGTGGATCGAGCATGGCGGCGGGATCTTCCTTGCCATGGCTCAATCGGGCCTTTCCTGGTGCTTCTAACCGCTTTCCGCTCCATCTTTCTTCAGGTGTTTTCCAATGATGCGAACCATCCTCGTCGGCATCCTCGCGGTCATGGCAGCGGGAATCGGCTTCCTGACTTTCCAATGGTACCAGCAGCAGAACACACGCAAGGCATTCGGCGTCCCCTTCGAACTGGTCGACCAGGACGGCCAGAAGATCACCGAGGCCGCGTTCAAGGGCGGGCCGCGTGTCGTCTTCTTCGGCTTCACCCATTGTCCGGAAGTCTGCCCGACCACGCTGTTCGAACTCGACGGCTGGCTGGATGAGCTTGGCGAGGAAGGCGCGGACATCGAGGCCTATTTCGTTTCCGTCGATCCCGAGCGCGATACGCCGGAGGTGATGAAAGCCTATCTGGGCAACTTCTCCGACAGGATCACCGGCATCACCGGCACGCCCGAGCAGATCGCGGCGATGGCGAAGGGCTTCTCCATTTACATGCGCAAGGTGGAACTGGAGAATGGCGACTACACGATGGACCACACGGCCTCGGTGCTTCTGCTCGACAGTTCCGGCGACTTCTTCGGCACCATCGCCTATGAAGAGAATCGCGACACAGCCATCGCCAAGCTGAAACGCCTGGCCAAGGAAGCCTGACGGCAAGGACCCATGGGCCAGACACGTCTTTACCTGAATGCCTCGCGTGACGAGGCGCAAGCGATCTTCAAGCTGCTGGACGCCCGTTTCGACGAGGAGGGCCTGCCGATCAGCCTGTTCGAGGCGGACGAGGAAAACGGCCGCTTCGAGGTCTCCGTCTATGTCGACGGGAATGTCGAGCAGGTGGCCGGAGAGATGCGCGAGGCGCTTGCCAGCCTGCCCCGTGAGCCCGAGATCGTCGAGGAGGCGGTTCCGGATATCGATTGGGTCGCCCATTCGCTCGAGGGGCTGACCCCGGTGCGGGTCGGCCGCCTTCTCGTTCATGGCAGCCATGACAGGCCTCTGCGCCGCATCGGCGACGTCGCCATCGAGATCGAGGCGGGCCTGGCCTTCGGAACCGGCCATCACGGCACGACGGCCGGCTGCCTGAAGGCGATCTCGGACGTGTTGAAACGCGAAAGGCCCCGCACGGCGCTGGATCTCGGCGCGGGCAGCGCCGTGCTCGCCATCGCCATCGCTGCAATGGCACGCATTCCGGTCCTGGCCACCGACATCGATCCCGTCGCCACCCGGGTCGCCGCGGAAAACGTTCGGCTCAACGGCGTCGGCAGCCTCGTCGAGACGCACACGGCGCCGGGCTTCCACCACCGCATATTCGCGGAAAAAAGGCCGTTCGACCTCATCGTCGCCAACATCCTGGCGCGTCCCCTGATGGGCCTTGCACCCGACATGGCGCGGCACCTTTCGCCCGGCGGCACCCTGATTCTCTCGGGCATCCTGGAGCGGCAACGCCGGGCCGTCATCGCCGCCTACCAAAACCAGGGGTTTCGCCATATGCGCACCGAAGCGCGCGAGGGCTGGGTGACGATCCAGATGAAGCGCTGATAGCAGCGCGGCCGCTTCATCGACGGGCCACAAACGAACAGCCCCGGAAACCGTCACCGGCTTCCGGGGCTGTTCGTTTAGGGAACGCTTGCGATAAACGCAGATCAGAACATGTGCGAGACGCTGCGGCTGCGCTTCAGCTCGTCGCGGGTGTAACCGTGGGCGCGCAGGGTCTCGTCATCGAGCATCAGCAATGCCCCGTTGACGTAGCTCTTCACCTGCCTCTGGCGTGCCTCGATAAGGGCGTCGAATGCGCTCCGGAAGAAGCCGCGCTTGCCGGCGAACTGTGCCATCTGAACTCTCCTTGTTCGGCGACGGACTGTCCGTCTCTCATGGCCAGAAGATAGGCCTGCCCCTTGCCTGCAACCAGCGCTGTTTGCGCATGGCTTCCATCTTATTTTGCATTGCAACATCAAATGGTGCAGCGCACAGAATCCGCTTCCGGGGCAAAATCCAGCACGGCCAATTCCGCTTGCCGGCCGGTTGCTGTAGGTTCGGCGCTGTTTGGATGAATCTGCAGGTTTTCATGTTCCAATCCTTCGATGTCACCGCCGATCCCGCACAGGGGGTCGCGCGTATCGCAAAGCTCCGCGAAACCTTCGACCGCGCCGGCCTCGACGGCTATCTCGTCCCGCGCGCCGACGAGCATCAGGGAGAGTATGTGGCGCCCTGCTCGGAGCGGCTGGCCTGGCTCACCGGCTTCACCGGGTCGGCCGGCATGGCGCTCGTCCTGCGCGACCGCGCGCTCCTCTTCGTCGACGGACGCTATACGCTCCAGGCGGCGGAGCAGACCGATCCGTCCCTCTTCACCATCGAGAGCCTTATCGACAATCCGCCCCGGGAGTGGATGGCCGAGAACCTGTCGAAGGGCGCCCGGATCGGCTTCGATCCGTGGCTGCACACGATCGGCGAGGTCCGCGCTCTGGAAAAGGCCGTCGCCAGGAGCGGGGCGGAACTGGTTCCGGTCGACGGCAATCTGGTCGACGACATCTGGCACGAGCGGCCCGCCTCGCCGCTCGGCGCCACCCGCATTCAACCTCTGGACTATGCGGGCGAAACAGCGCTCGACAAGCTCGCCCGGTTGGCTGACGCCGTGCACGAGGGCGGCGCCGACCTGACGGTCCTGACCGATCCGTCCTCGCTCGCCTGGGCCTTCAACATCCGTGGCAACGACGTTCCGCACACACCCCTGGCGCTCGGCTTCGCGCTCGTTCCCGCCCACGGCCGCCCGACCCTCTTCATCGACAAGCGCAAGCTGGACCGTGAGACCGAGGCCTATCTGACGCAGCTCGCCGAGCTGCTGCCGCCTTCGGCCCTGGAGAAGACGATGGCCGGCCTCGCCCGCGACGGCATGCGCATCGGCCTCGATCCCGGCCTCGCCGCCGATCGGCTGCGCCGGCTGGCCGCCCGGGAGGGCGCGCAGATCGTCGACCTCGACGATCCCGCCCGCCTGCCCCGCGCCATCAAGAACACGATCGAGCTGCAGGGCGCCCGCGCCGCCCACCGCCGCGACGGCGCCGCCATGACGCGCTTCCTGTGCTGGCTCGATGCGCAGCCGGCCGGCACGTTCGACGAGATCGCCGTCGCCCGCAAGCTGGAGGCCTGCCGCGCCGAGGTCGGCCAGGAGACACAGATGCGGCTGCGCGACATCTCCTTCGACACGATCTCCGGCGCCGGTCCCAACGGCGCGATCATCCACTACCGTGTCACAACCCGCACCAGCCGCATCCTCGGCAAGGACGAGCTCTATCTGGTGGATTCGGGTGCGCAATACGAGGACGGCACCACCGACATCACACGAACCGTCATCATCGGCACACCGAGCGCCGAGATGCGTGACCGCTTCACCCGGGTCCTGAAAGGCCTGATCGCCCTTTCACGCCTGCGCTTCCCGCCGGGCACGCGCGGCATGGACATCGACCCCTTCGCCCGCCATGCCCTCTGGCAGGCGGGCCTCGACTATGCCCACGGCACGGGCCACGGCGTCGGTTCCTATCTGTCGGTGCATGAGGGGCCGCAGCGCATCGCCAGAACCGGTACGCAGAAGCTGGAGCCGGGAATGATCCTTTCCAATGAACCCGGCTACTACAAGCCCGGCGCCTACGGCATTCGCCTGGAAAACCTCATCGTCGTCGAGCCCGCGGCCCCGGTCGGAGACGGCGAGATCGACATGCACGGCTTCGAGACCCTGACACTGGCGCCGTTCGACCGGCGTCTGATCGAGACCGCACTTCTGGAACCCGGCGAGCGCGCCTGGCTCGACGCCTATCACGCCCGCGTCTTCGAGGAGATCGGCCCGATGGTCGACGGCGAAGTCCACGCCTGGCTCGAGCGGGCGACGTCGCCGCTCGGCTGACCCTTCAGCCGAGCAGATGACGCAGGAGAATGAGAACGGCAGCCGAGGTCAGGAACATCGGCATCATGCCTCCGGCAATCCAGGAGACCGCGACGCCGGTCGCAAGAGCGGCGATCTCGGCCGGTCCGCCATTCATCGCGGCAGGTGCCACCAGCGTCGTCAGAACCGCCGCCGGAACGGCGTTCAGCCCGGCCTCGACGCGCGGATGGATGCGCTCGAAACGCGACAGGACCAGATGACCGCCAATGCGCGTCAGAAAGGTCATCAGGGCGCCGGCGAGGATGACCCAGACGGTGGTGCTCATCGGTCCGCTCCTTCCTGCCGTGCCGCCGGTGCGAAGGCGGCCGCCAAAAGCACGCCGGCCGCCGCTCCGATGGAAACGTGCCAGGGCGATCCGATCGTCCGGTAGGCGATGATCGACGCCAGCGCGCTGACGGCGACCACCGGCAGCCAGAACGGCCGCTTGCGGAACCCCATGACGAGCCCGAGGAAATAGATCGGCAGCAGGAAATCGATGCCGAGCGGCTCGGGCTCCGGCATGACCTTGCCGAACAGGGCGCCGATCCATCCCTCGACAACCCAGAACACATAGACGGGAAGCGCCGCGCCCGCATACCAGCCGAAGGTCACCGTCCCGATCCGTTCGCCGCGCCGCTCGGCTTCGGCGAAGATCGGATCGACAAGCATGAAGAAGCCGAACAGGCGCTGCAACGGATTCCAATGAGCGATGCGCCGGCCGGTTGTGGCCGAATAGAGCACGTGGCGGAAGTTGACCGCGAAGATCGACAGGACGATCAGCCAGGGCGCCACCTTCTGTCCGAACAGATCGATGCCCACCATCTGGCTGGCGCCAGCGAAGATGGTCGCGCTCATCAGCACGGCCTCGAACACGGTGAAGCCGTTGTCCACGGCCAGCGCGCCGAAAAGCACGCCGAACGGCGCCGCGGCAATGACGATCGGCAGGCTGTCCTTGAATCCCTGCGCGAAATCGCGCGGGCCGGACCGCTCGGTCAATATATCGGTGGTCATGATTCCTCCAGAGCCTGCCATGATATGGCAGGAAGACTGACCAGTCGCGTCAATTCCCTTGAGCCAAGCATCAATACCGGTGATGCCGCTCCGGCAGCGGAGGATCAGGCGCCCACCCGCTCGAACCAGGCGTCCTCGTCGATCACCTCGACCCCCAGCTCCGCCGCCTTCTTCAGCTTCGAGCCGGCGCCGGGGCCGGCCACCACCAGATCGGTCTTTTTCGAAACCGAGCCCGCCACCTTGGCACCGAGCCGTTCGGCCATCGCCTTGGCCTCGTCGCGGGACAGCCGCTCGAGGCTGCCGGTGAAGACGATGGTCATGCCCGCCACCGGTGAATCCCCGGCAGGACGCTCCGCATCCATCACCTCGACCTGCCCAGCGAGATTCTCGACCAGGTCTCGATTGTGCGCTTCGCCGAAATACTGGGCGATGGAATCGATCACCGCGTCACCGATGTCGTCCAGCGCGTCCATCTCCTCGCGCGCCTGCGCGTCCGCATCCGCCACCGCGACCGCCGCGTCGTGAAAGTCCTTCCACGAGCCATAGGCGCGCGCCAGCGTCTTGGCCGTCTGTTCGCCCACATGGCGGATGCCCAGGGCATAGATCATGCGCTCCAGGCCGATCTCGCGCCGGTTTTCGATGGCCGCGAAGAGATTGGCCGCCGAGACCGAGCCCCAGCCTTCCTTGTCCTTCAGCTTCTTGATGTTCTCGCCATCGCGCTGCGCGAGCGTGAAGATGTCGCCGGGGCTTCTGACCGGCAGATCCGGATCGTTGAAGAAGAACTCGATCTGCTTGTCGCCGAGCCCGTCGATGTCGAAAGCGCGGCGGGACACGAAGTGGCGCAGGTGCTCCACCCTTTGGAAAGGGCAGGCGAACTCGCCCGAGCACCGGCGGACGACGCCTTCGCCGCCGGTGCCGATCCCCTCGCGCACCACCGGCGTCCGCAGCTCGCAGGGGCAGACCGTCGGGAAGACGAATTCCTGCGCATCCGCCGGCCGCTTCTCGGCGATCACGCCGAGAATCTGCGGAATGACGTCGCCGGCCCGCTGCACGGTCACGGTGTCGCCGATCATCACGCCCAGCCGCTCGATCTCCTCGGCGTTATGCAGCGTCGCGTTGGTGACCACCACGCCGCCGACGGTGACCGGCTTCAGGCGGGCGACCGGCGTGAGGGCGCCGGTGCGGCCGACCTGGATGTCGATGCCGCGCAGGATGGTCGTCGCCTTCTCGGCCGGGAATTTATGCGCGATGGCCCAGCGCGGGCTGCGTGAAACGAAGCCCAGCCGCTGCTGCAGCGCCAGGTCGTCGACCTTGTAGACCACACCGTCGATGTCGTAGCCGAGCGCCGCCCGCGCTTCTTCGATCGTGTGGTACTGGCGAAGCAGTTCCTCGGCGCTGCTGCAGCGCACCGTCAGGGGATTGACGTGAAAACCGTAACGCTCGAACGCGGCGACCATGCCGCTCTGGGTATCGGACGGCATCTCCGACACCTCCCCCCAGGCATAGGCGAAAAACTTCAGCGGCCGTGCGGCGGTGATCGACGAATCGAGCTGGCGCAGCGAACCGGCCGCCGTGTTGCGCGGGTTCACATAGGTCTGCTTGCCCTCGGCCTCCTGGCGCTTGTTGAGCGCCAGGAAATCGGCATGCGTCATGTAGACCTCGCCGCGCACCTCGAGCACGCTCGGCGGATTGCCCGAAAGCACGTTCGGTATGTCGGCCACCGCCCGAGCGTTGGCGGTGACGTTCTCGCCCTCCTGGCCGTCGCCGCGCGTCGCCGCGGAGACGAGCCGCCCCTGCTCATAGCGCAGGGAAAGCGACAGGCCGTCGATCTTCGGTTCGGCGGTCATCACCACGGGCGCGTCCGGATCGAGCTTCAGGTAGCGCCGGATCCGCGCCACGAAATCCACCACGTCTTCATCGGAAAACGCGTTGTCGAGCGACAGCATCGGCACCTTGTGCCGCACCTTCTCGAACCGCTCCGAAACGGGCGCCCCGACCCGGCGTGACGGCGAATCCTCGCGCACCAGCTGCGGAAACCGCTGCTCGATGGCCAGATTGCGTCGGCGCAGCGCGTCATAGTCGGCATCCGAGATGGCCGGCTGGTCTTCCTCGAAGTACCGCCTGTCATGCTCCCCGATCTCTTTGGCAAGCCAGGCCAGCTCTTCGCTGGCTTGGGCTTCCGTCAGGGTTTCAACGGGGGGCTTGGCGGCAGGCATAGGCGACGAATCCGACTGTGGAACCTCGCCTAGTGTAAAGCATCGTCAGGCAAAAGTGGGAACCCGGTTTTCGCCATCCGCCCCGCCTGCTGACACATGGTGCAGTCATGGGCGCTGCCCGCGACGAGCCCGGTGTTCAGGACGCTGCCGGGCTGCTCTGCAGAAGCCGCTGGGCGGCGGCACGCGCCTCGTCCGTCACCGTCGCGCCGGCGAGCATGCGGGCGATCTCCTCCTGGCGGGCGCCGTGGTCCATCACCGAGACGCCGGTCGACACGCGATCGGAGCCACCGCTCTTGGCGATCAGATAATGGGTCCCGGCCCGCGCGGCCACCTGAGGAGCGTGGGTCACCGACAGCACCTGGATCCGGTCGGCAAGGCGCGCCAGCCGCTGGCCGATGGCATCCGCCACCGCACCGCCCACGCCCGTGTCGATCTCGTCGAACACGAGTGTCGGGGCCGAGCCGCGATCCGCCAGGACCACCTTCAGGGCAAGGAGGAAGCGCGACAGCTCGCCACCGGAGGCAACCTTCATCATCGGGCCCGGACGCGTGCCGGGATTGGTGCGCACCCAGAACTCGACGCGGTCGATGCCCTCCTCGCTGCGGTCCTCCGCCTCGGCGGCGATCTCGACGATGAACTCGGCCCGTTCCAGCTTGAGCGCCGGCAGCTCGGCCATCACGGCCGCGCTCAGACCCGCCGCCGTCTCGCGGCGCATCTGCGACAGCTCCGCCGCCGCCGCATCATAGGTCTTGACCGCCATCGCCGCCTGCTCCTGCAGGAGCGCCAGGCGCTCCTCGCCGGCATCGAGTTCGTCGAGGTCGCCGACCATCCGGGCGCAGAGGCCGGCCAGATCGTCCACCTGCACATTATGCTTGCGGGCGGCCGCGCGCAGCGCGAACAGCCGCTCCTCTGCCTGCTCCAGCCGCTGCGGGTCGAATTCCGTGGCGCGCATCGCCTCGTCCACCGCCGATTGCGCGGCGTCGAGGGAAAGCAGCGCGGCGTCGAGCGGCTCGATGATGCCGTCGAGAAGGCCCGGCGCATCCTGCGCCTTGCGCTGCAGGCGGCGCAGCAGGCTGGACAGCTGCGGCACCGGCGACGAATGGCCCGACAGGATCTCCTGCGCATCGGCGATGTCGGAGGCGATCTTCTCGGCCCGCATCATCCCGGCACGCTCCTCGGCAAGGACCGCCTCCTCGTCGGGGCGCGGATCGAGCTTGGAAAGTTCGTCCACCGAGGCGCGCAGGAAATCGGCCTCGCGCGCCGCCGCCTCGACGCGCGCCTTGTGCCGCACATATTCCTGCTCGGCGTGGCGAAGGTCGCGCCAGGCCAGACGCACGCGCGCCACCGCCTCGCCATGCCCGCCGAAGGCGTCGAGCAGATCCCGATGGACGGTGGCATCGACCAGGGCACGCTCGTCATGCTGGCCGTGGATCTCGACCAGCGTGCGGCCCACCTGCCGCATCAATGCCACGCTCGACGGCTGGTCGTTGATGAAGACGCGGGTCCGGCCGTCGGCGCTCTGCACGCGCCTGAGGATTATATCGCCTTCATCGTCGATGGCGTTGTCGGCAAGCAGGTCGCGCACCGGGTGGGATGCCGGCAAATCGAAGACGGCGATCACCTGGCCCTGGTCGGCGCCGTGGCGCACCAGCGAGGCATCGCCCCGCCCGCCGAGCGCCAGCGAAAGCGAATCGAGCAGGATCGACTTGCCCGCGCCCGTCTCGCCGGTCAGCACGGAGAGACCGCTCGAGAAATCCATGTCGAGGCGTTCAATCAGGACGATATCGCGGATCGACAGATGGGAGAGCATTGGAGGGTAACTAGCCGCCCAGGATTGCCGATCCGGCCCTGGATATCCAGGAGCCCGCGTTCTCGCGCGGCTCGAGGCCGCCCGATTGCAGCAGTGCGTAGGAATCCTTGTACCACTGGCTGTCGGGGAAATTGTGCCCGAGAACGGCGGCGGCGGTCTGCGCCTCCGAAACGAGCCCCATCGCGTAATAGGCCTCGGTCAGGCGAGCGAGCGCCTCCTCAACGTGACGCGTGTTGGGATATTCTTCGACCACCCCGCGAAAGCGGCGGACGGCGGCCACATATTCGCGGCGCTCCAGATAGTAGCGGCCGATCTGCATCTCCTTGCCGGCCAGCTGGTCGTTGGCGAAGCGGATCTTCGCCTGGGCGTCCTCGACATATTCGGACTCGGGCCAGCGCTGGACGACTTCTTCCATCGCCTCCAGCGTGCGGCGTGCCTCGCGCTGGTCCTGCGTCACGTCGCGGATCTGGCGGAAATAGCTGAGGCCGACCAGATACTGCGCATAGGCGGCCTCATCCGAGGTCGGATAGAGCGACACATAGCGCTTGCCGCTGTTGATGGCTTCCTCGTACTTCGCCTGGCGGTAGTTGGCGAAGGTGTTCATGATCATCGCCTTGCGGGCGAATTCGGAATAGGGATGCTGGCGGTCGATCGCCTCGAACTTCGCGCTGGCCTCCTTGAGGCGCCCGGAATTCATGTTGGCAAGGCCCTGATTGTAGAGCACGTCGGCGGGATCGGTCTGCTCGACATAGGTCGACAGGTCCAGATCCTTCTCCGTGTTGCAGGCCGAAAGCAGAAGCGATGCGCCAAGGGCGCACACCGTCAGTAGAGCCGCCCTGCCCGTTCTGGTCATGCCGGCAACATTGGTTGAACGCATTTCGCCTCTCGCATCTCGGAAACCGATATTGGAACGCAGTCATAGAGCATATGGCTGCCATGCGGCAACGCTATTGCCGCGCAATGGTGCAATTTTGTGGCGTGCGAATGCGACTTTGCCGCTAAACCGGAAAGAGACGCCTGAACGGACTCAGATCGTCCACGGCGCGTAGACGGGAGCGTTGACCGCCACCATCTCGGCCCGGCGACCCTGCTCGCGGCGCGTGGTCTCGACGATCTCGTAGGCGGACCGATCCGTCAGAAGATGACGAAGCGCGGCCGCGTTAAGACGATGCCCGCCGCGGAAGGAGCGGAAACAGCCGATGAAGCGCGCCCCTGCAAGGGCCAGGTCGCCGACGGCATCGAGCATCTTGTGGCGCACGAACTCGTCGGGGTAGCGCAGGCCGCCCGTGTTGATGACACGGTGGTCCTCGCCGATCACCAGCGAGTTCTCCAGCGAGGAGCCGAGCGCGAAGCCGGCAGCCCACAGGCGCTCGACATCCTTGATGAAGCCAAAGGTGCGCGCCCGCGCGATCTCGTTGCGGAACGTCTCGCCATTCAAATCGAAAGCAAGCGACTGGCGGCCGATCGCCGGCGAATCAAAGTCGATCTCGATCTCGAAGCGCGTGCGGTCATGCGGCCGGAACTCCGCCCATGAACTGCCATTGTCGATGCGGATCGGCTTAATCACGCGAATGTAGCGGCGCTTGACCGGCAGGGCCACTGTGCCGGCCTGCTCGAAGGCCTCGACGAAGCCGATGGCGCTGCCGTCGAGAACCGGCACTTCAGCGCCGTCGATCTCGATCGCCACATTGTCGATCCCCATGGCGATCAGCGCCGCCATCAGGTGTTCCACCGTCGCCACGTGTTCGCCGCTCACATCGCCGAGGGCGGTGCACAAATCGGTCTGCGCAACCTCGGAGACCAGCGCGCGGATCACGCGGCCCGTGCCGGCCTCGTCGATGCGCTGGAACACCACGCCGGTGTCGGGTTCGGCGGGAGAGAAATGGATGGAAACGGGCTTGCCGCTATGAACGCCGATACCGGACAGCGAGCAGCGCGATTTCAGTGTCGTCTGATACTCGAGCAAAATGGATCCCCGTCAGCTCGTCTAATACCTGCAGCACACGCCTACTATGCGCACGCGCCTTTCGAAGGTTATTTAGGACGACACCCCCAAATGCGTCCCACGCCCCGCCTTTTATCCGTGACGAAAGATAGTGTCGCGCCGGGAAGACTCCAAATCACGCTTTTTTACCCCATGTTACGCAATTCGCTTTCTGTAATTTTCCTATAAATAGCTGATTTATTTACTGTTCCTTAAAGAAAAGGGAGGCGCCTTGCGCCTCCCCTGAAACATCCGGTTACCAAACGTTATCTCGACAGCGCCCTGCGTCGATTCGGACGCACAAAGGACGCTGTGAGTCCTTGAATCCGCGCATCGCACTTTCCGAAAATCGATATCGATTTTCGGACCGATGCTAGTTCGCCTGCCGGCGCAGGAAGGCCGGGATCTCCAGATGGTCGTCGTCCTGCACGGCGCGCGGTTGCGTGGTGAGCCGGCCGTGCTCGTCGAGCTGGCCCTGGCGCGGCGCGTAAAGCTGCGCCTCGCTCTCCGGCATGCGGCGCGGCTGCGGCGCGGCCTGGCGCAGCTTCGGCTCGCGCGGCTGCTCGGCGTAGCCCTGATCGCCGTCGCGGCGCGAGAGGCCGTGCGTCAGGCGCTTGATCAGCCCCATCGGACCGCGGTCCTCCTGCTCGTGCTGCGGATGCGCATTCGATTCGATCTCGGCCTTCACCACCGGCGGGAAATCCTCGACGCGCGGCATGCGCGGGGCGCTCGCCTGCGGCTGAACCTCGCGGACCGGTGCCGGTGCGGGCTGCACGGGGCGCGGCGCGGGCGCCGGAGCCCTGGCGGCGACCGGAGCGGGCTCCTGCGGCTGGCGGAACAGCGTGCTCTGCGGCTGGAAGGCGTCGGCAGCGGCCGGACGCGGAGCCTGCGGCACGGCGCGCTCTGCCTCGCG
>NZ_JANKOF010000125.1 GCF_024655565.1 Nitratireductor sp. ZSWI3
GGCTTCCGCGAGGGCCGCACGCGCCTCCCGCGTTCGCAGCCGGCGGAGCGCGATCCCCGCCACGACGAGCTGGAAGGAGGCATGCAAGGCAGGCGGAAGAGGAGCGGGATCGAGCGCCAGGAGCATGTGCTCGGCCTCTTCGAGGCGGCCGATGAGAAGCAGCCGCCGGATCTGCAGATAAAGCGCATAGGCGGCATTGACGCGGTCGCCGCGTGCCAGCAGCGTCTGCCGCGCCCTCTCCAGCGCCTTCACCGGCCAGCCGAGGTCGCGCGAGACGAGCGCGATCTCGGCCTCGGCGACGGTGCAGCGCGCACGGGCGACGGCCTCCTTCGCGCCAAAGGCGCGTCCGGCGCTTTTCAGGAGGGCCTTGGCCCGCGCGAGATCGCCGAGCTGCGCCATGGCGATGCCCCTCAGCGCCAGCGCCGGCGCATCGCCGCGCAAGGCGACGCGGTTCAGCGCGCCGAAGGGATCGCCCGCCGCCAGCGCACGCGCCGCAGCCGTGATCAGCGAGTCCATTCAAATCCCGCCAGCATTGTCACTCCCACCGCTCGCCTCCCCGGCCCTAGGGTCACGGCCACCACGCAAGCGTGGTCGTGACGCAACGGACAGGAAGGAGCATCGCAAATGCCCGACATCTTGCACAGGGTGGGAATCAAATCGTCGTCCCCGGACGCCACATACAATGCACTTGCCACCATCCAGGGACTGACCGACTGGTGGACCTACGACACCAAGGGCGAAAGCCGGACCGGCGGCGTGATCAAGTTCCGCTTCGGATCGCCGACGGAGCCGGGGCCGGGCTTCGACATGAAGGTTCTCGAGCTCGAGCCTTCGAAGCGCGTGCTGTGGCAGGTGATCGACGGGCCGGAGGAATGGATCGGCACCAGGGTGGGCTTCGACCTCCGGCAGGACGACGACTACACCATCGTGCTCTTCAGGCACGAAGGTTGGCGGGAGCCGGTCGAATTCATGCATCATTGCAGCACCAAATGGGCGTTGTTCCTGATGAGCCTGAAGGGGCTCGTCGAAACTGGAAAGGGTGCGCCCCATCCCGATGATGTGCGCATCGACAACTGGAAATAGGCCGTGGTGGCGCGGGCCGGCCGGTCCGCGCCTCAGGAAAAGTCCTTCGGCTTCAGAAAATGCGACAGACACGCGCCGCCGAAGCCGAGATCCGCCCACGCGCCGTCGAAGGTGAAGTGGGCGAGCGCCGCGGTGGGAAACTTGCGCCCCATGCCGTCGAGCGCGGCTTCGTCGGAACCGGGGCCGGCAAGGCCCGCCGCCAGCGCCTCGAGGCCGGGATTGTGGCCGACGAGAAGAAGGCGCGCAGCGGCCTCGGGCGTCTTGCGGACCGCCGCCAGGAGCCGATCTGCAGAAGCCATGTAGAGCGCCTCGTCATAGGCAGCCGCCTCGCTCTCCAGGCCGAGTTCGCCAGCGACCAGCCGCCAGGTCTGCCGGGCACGGCGAGCGGCCGACACCAGCACCCGGTCGGGCTGCCAGCCGCGCCGGGCGATCTCGCGCCCCATGAGAGGCGCAGCACGCCGGCCGCGCGGCGCAAGCGGCCGTTCGAAATCCCCCAGCGCCGGGTCGTCCCAGCTCGATTTCGCGTGGCGGAGCAGAATCAGTTCCTTCACGTGCGCCTCCCTGGAAAACGCGGGCAAGATGCGTCCGACGCGACGACGAGGCAAGGCCAGGCAGAAGCGACTTTTCGAGCTTTTTTACCCGGGTATATTGACGGGAATATTACACCCGGGTAAAACCATAGCGATCCAGGAGACGACGATGGCTACCTACACCGCCTTTCATGGCAAACGACATCTGGCGAGCGGCGCGGCGGCCGACGTCGCACTGGCCGCCAAGGCCGTGCTCGACGCGCATCCGGCGGCCGACGTGCTGATCTTCGACGACGAGACGGGGCGCCAGACCGATTTCAACCTGACCGGCAGCCAGGCTGAGGTGACGGCACGGCTGGCACCGGCCCCGGCTGCGCCGCGCCCGCCCGGCCGGCCCAGGCTCGGCGTGGTGGCGCGGGAGGTGACGCTGCTGCCGCGCCAATGGGACTGGCTCGGAAGGCAACCGGGCGGCGCCTCGGCGACGCTGCGCAAGCTGGTGGACGCGGCGCGCACCGCCAACGCACCGCGCGAGCGGATGCGGCAGGCGCAGGCGGCGGCCGACCGCTTCATGATGGCCATGCTGGGCGACCAGCCGGGCTATGAGGAAGCCGCGCGCGCGCTCTATGCAGGAGATGCCAGGGCCTTCCATGCCCGCATCCTTGGCTGGCCGGCCGACCTGAAGGCACATGTGGAACGCCTGGCGGCCCCCGCCTTCACCGCCGAGCCCTCCAAAACGGCTTCTTCGCCAGGAGGGTTCGCCTGACATTTCGCGGAAATGCGCAGCGCGGTTTCGGTGGAAATCCGCGCCTCCTCCTGCACGCTGCCGGACAACATGGATAAGCTGCAGACCCCTAGGACGGGGTTTTGATCGGAGCGAAGGATGGCGCTGAGGATATTGTCGCTCAACGTGTGGGGCGGAAAGCTCTACGACGCCCTGATGCCCTATCTTTTAGCCGCCGCCCCCGACGTGCTCTGTCTGCAAGAGGTGGTGCGCACGCCGGCGGTTCCTGTCCCGTGGCTCACCTATCGCGACGGCGAGACGATCCTTCCCCAGCGCACCAACCTGTTCGATGAGATCCGCGCCCTTTTTCCGGAGCACGATGCCATTTTCGCCCCTGCCGCCGGTGGTCTGCTCCACGGCGAAGATGGAACCAGCTTTCCTTCGCAATTCGGGCTCGCCACGCTGGTGCATCGCTCCTTCTCCATCATCGGCCAATCGCTGGATTTCGTGCACGGACGCTTTTCCGACGAAGATTGGGGCGCCCATCCGAGGCCGCGCAACGCCCATTGCCTTCGCCTGGTCGATCAGCGGGACGGCGGAACGCTGACGATCGCCCAGATGCACGGGCTGCGCGACCCTGCGGGCAAGCACGACACGCCGGCCCGCACGGCGCAGGCGAAGGCGCTGGTCCGCCTGATCGAGCGCACACGGCAGAAGGACGACCGGCTGGTGGTGTGCGGCGATTTCAATGTCCTCCCCTCCAGCATCACTTTCGAGGCGCTCGGCGAACTCGGGCTGCGCGATTTGGTGACGGAGCGCGGTCACGCCGACACCCGCACTTCGCATTACCAGAAAACGCCGCGCTTCGCCGACTACCTGCTGGTGACACCGCAGGTGGATGTGGTGGATTTCCAGGTGGTGGCGGAGCCGGAAGTCTCCGACCACCGGGCTCTGGTTCTCGACATGCGGTGAGCTCAACGCTCAAGCACGATCTCGCGCAACGGATCGCCGCCATCGATGAACAGCCGTCCGCCGGGGCGAAGAGCGGCGGCGATGCGGTCGAGCGCCAGCTTGCCGGCTTGCGGATGCCGCCCGTCGAGCGCACCGACCCGCACGGCAAAGGCAAGGTCGAAAGGTGCTTCGCCCGCCTCCAGCGCAAAGGCCTCGGCAGCCACCTGGCGCAGGCTGAGCCGCCCTGCCCGAATCTCCTCGGCACAGGCGGAGCGGGCCTGGCCGATGGCCTTTGCCGACCGGTCTATGGCAAGCACGTGGCCATCGCCGATCCGCCGCGCCACGGCGCGCGCCGCCGCGCCCGGCCCGCAGCCGATCTCCAGGACGCGCAAGCCCGGCCTCAGCGGCAGCGCTTCGACGATGGCGGCAAGGCGCGCCGATAGATCCTCGCTCATGAGCTCTCCTTTCGCGGTTACCCGGCCGCCGCCTCCACTCGGCCCGCCGGCGGCGTGAGCGTCTTGTACATGACGGTCGTCGCATCGAGCTGATCGACGAAGGGATCACGGCAATAGCCGGGGATGATGCCGGCCGTCACGAAGCCGAGCGAGGCGTAGAGCGGCTCGGCCTTGTCGCCGGTACGCGTGTCGAGCGTGATGAGCGCCCGCCCCGACTGGCGGGCTTGGCTTTCGAGCGCCACCATCAGCGCCCGGGCGATGCCCTGCCGGCGAAATGCCGGATGCACCAGCAGCTTCGAGGCCTCGGCGCGGTGCGGCTGGTTGGCCGGCGTTTCGGTGACGAGTTGCACCGTGCCAGCAGGCCGCCCGTCCACCCAGGCGACGAGCAGGATGCGGCCGCCGGCACGCAGCGACGGAAAGACCCTGTCACGCCAGAACGCCTCCGCCTCGGCGGTCGAGAAAGGCAGGATGAAACCGATGCTGGCGCCGTCATGCACGCAGGCATGAAGCAGCGCGCCGAGCGCTTCGAGATGGCGTTCGGCCTCGGCGGCCGACAGGCTTTCGATGATGGGGGCGGAACTGTCGACCATGCATCCTCACACAACGAAGAGAAGATAGCGGGCACCGCTGTCCGGCGGCGTCGAGAAGCTGTTCGGCCCGCGAAGCTGGTAACGCAGGCAGTCGCCGGGCAAAAGCCTGTGTTCGGCGCCGCCGACGCTCATCGTCAGGCGGCCCTCGAGGAGAACCAGGTGATGTTCGAGCCCGGGACGCGGCGGCCCCTCATAGGCGAGGCGGGCGCCCGGCGGCAGCGCCCCTTCCAGCACCTCGCCGGCCAACGCCGGCGCCGGCGGCGAGACGGCGCGGCGGCGAAAGCCGCTCTGCGGATCGACCCACAGGCTCTGGGCATCGCGCCGGACCACGGCCGGATACTCGTCCTCGACCAGATAGAGCAACCGCGACAGCGTCATGCCATAGGCGGTGCACAGTTTGCCGAGCACGGCAGCAGTCGGGCTCACCTCGGCGTTTTCGAGGCGCGACAGCGTCGCGCGGCTGACGCCGCTCGTCTGCGCCAGCGCTTCCAGAGACCAGCCTCGCTCCGCCCGCATGGAGCGCAGACGCTGGGCAATGCGCGTGTCGAGCGCGGCTTCATCAAGATTTCCCATATGTGGGAAAATATCTCAAAACTGGATTTTGGCAACCGGCATTTTCATAGGCCCATCTTCAACGCCCTGCCCTGCGGACGCCTCGACAGACTCAGTGAAAGAAATTATCTATAATCCATGAGCGAGCACAAAGAGACCAAGGCGGCACAGATCAGCCGCATCCTTGCCGAGCGCATCGTCTCCGGCGCCCTCGAACCGGGTGCGCGACTGAGGCAGGACCACATTGCCGAGGAGTTCGGCGCCAGCCACGTGCCCGTACGCGAGGCCTTCCGGCTGCTGGAGGCGCAGGGGCTCGCCGTCAGTGAGCCGCGCCGCGGCGTGCGCGTCGCCGCCTTCGACCTCGGCCAAGTGCGCGAGGTGGCTGAGATGCGCGCGGCGCTCGAAGTGCTGGCGCTGCGCAATGCGGCCGAGCATCTGACACCGGCGATCCTCAACGCGGCGGAAGAGGCGATCATTGCCGGCGACAGGGCACGCGACGTTGCCGCCTGGGAAGAGGCGAACCGCCGCTTCCACCGGCTTCTGGCGGCGCCGTGCGGCATGCCGCGCCTGCTGGCGGCGATCGACGATCTGCACGCGGCAAGCGCCCGCTTCCTCTTTTCCGCCTGGCGCTCAAACTGGGAAACGCGCACGGATCGCGACCACCGGGCGATCCTTGTGCATCTGCGGCGCGGCGAGGTGGACGCCGCCTGCGCCGTGCTCGCCCGTCATGTCCGCTGGATCGGCCAACGCCCCGTCGAGACGGCCTCCGGCAAACGCCGCGAGGCCTTTCTCATCGAGGGGTAACACCGAGCGAGGCGGGTTTCGACCGATCGTCCTCAGGTGTCGCGCAGCAGACCGGGAAAGAACTGATAGACCCAGGTCTCGCTCAGCGCATTGCCCCGATGCCGCAGGAACATGCGCAGGTTCACCGGCTCCGAGCCGTTGGCCGTGAGGTCGAACAAGGCGCGCCAGCGCTGCGTGCCGACCACCGGATAGGCCACGACGTTGTCGATCTCGCCGCGACTTGCCTCGACCACCGCCTCGACACCGCTGTCGCGGTCGAGGCCGTCGAGCACCGGGCCTTCGAGATCGACCGCGAACTTCGTCGCGCCCGGCGGCCGCGGCTGCCCCGGAACGCCGCCAAGGCCGGTACGCGTCGCCACGACCCGCGCCGTCTCGAACCCGCGGCCGGGCGTGTCGGCGACCCAGTGGAGGCGGTAGTGCATGTCGTGCCGGTCTCCGGCGCGCGGCGTGCCGGCCGGAACCCAGAACGCGCCGATATTGTCGTGGATCTCGTCGTCCGTCGGGATTTCCAGGAGCTCGACCGACCCTTCGCCCCACCCCTGCAGCGGCTCGACCCAGAGGCTCGCCCGCTTCTCGTAGAACACGCCGTCGTCCTGGTAGTTCTCGAAATCGCGGTCGCGCTGCATGAGGCCGAACCCGCGGGGATTGTTGTCGGCAAAGGCGTTGACCATGGTCCTGGGAGGATTGGCGATCGGCCGCCAGATGCGCTCGCCCTCGCCCGTCCAGATTTCCAGCCCGTCGGAATCGTGGATTTCAGGCCGCCAGTCCTTGGCCACCTGGCGATTGTTCTCGCCATACCAGAACATCGAGGTCAGCGGCGCGATGCCGAGGCGCTCGACATCTTCCCTGAGGATGATCGTCGCCTCGACGTCCTGGACGATGCCCTCGTCCCGGCGGCTCTCGATGCGATAGGCACCTGCCACGCTCGGCCCGTTCATGAGGGCGTGGATGATGATGCCGCCATGGTTCGCCCGCTCCAGCCAGAAGCGCGTGAACCGCGGAAACTCCTCGGGCCCGCGCGCCGCGGCGGCATCGACGACGATGCCGCGCGCCGAAAGCCCGAACTGGTCGAACGGCCCCGAGGTGCGGAAATAGGTGCCGCCGAGAAAGGCCATCCAGTCATTCTTCTGGTCGCCGTTCATGACGCGGAAACCCGCGAAGCCGGCGCTCTGCAGATCCCTGGCCGGGTGATCCTCCGGCATGTCGAAATAGTCCTGCCGGAAATCGAGATGACGGGCCTTGCCATCCTCCACCACCCAGATGTCGACCGGTTGCTTGAAATAGCGCCCCGGATGGAAGAAGCGCACGGCCGGCCCCTCCTGCGCGTCGCGCCACAGGGTCCGCTCCGGGCGATAGGTGATCTGGTTGTGAAGATCGTAGTCGATCTCTTCCAGGATATCTTCTCCGGCAACGGGCTGCGGTGCATAGTGACTGCCGGCCAGCTCCTCGGCCATGCGCTTGACCGCGGCAAAGGAGAACGGTTCCGGTGGACCCAGATCGATGGTGCCTTCGGCCGCCGCGCGGCCGATCGCCGGCAACAGCGAAAACGCGCCGGCAGCGAGGCCCGTGGCCAGGACAGCGCGCCGCGTCGGTCTGTCGGTCATGAATGCAACTCCATTGGATCTCGCGCGTCCCCCGCGAAACCAGCCGAACCTAGTGTGCCGCACCGCACACACGCAACGGGCGCAACCAGGGCAAGCGCCGCAACCGGATCACTTTCTGCAGCCAACGTTACAGTGCTTGATCGGACGTGCTGCCGAGGTAGTGCGGCAGGACTCGCCGCGGCGGCCGAACGGCGAGCGACAAAACGGCGAAATTTGCACTCCTCCCCGACACGGCTTGCAATCGTCCCGGCGATGTGGATTCATTAATAGATCAAATATCAAAATTATCTATAATTTAGAGAGGATCTCCGATGACCCACAGCCTTGCGACGCGACCGGTGACGACGGACGGCTCCGGACTGCTGCAACTGGGCGGCCGCTCGGCCATCGTCAAGTCAGGGGCCGTGCTGCTCGGGACGCTGTTCCTGGCACTCTCCTCGCAGATCGAGGTGCCGATGGTTCCCGTGCCGATGACGATGCAGACCTTCGCGGTGGCGCTGATCGGCGCGCTCTACGGCGCCAGGCTCGGCACCCTGACGGTGCTCGCCTGGCTCGGCGAGGCCGCACTCGGCCTGCCGGTGCTGGCGGGCGGCGCTGCCGGCCTTGCCCATTTCGCCGGCCCCACCGCCGGCTATCTCGCCGCCTTCCCGATCATGGCCGGCATGGTCGGCCTTCTGGCCGAACGCGGCTGGGACGCGCGGCGCCCTCTCCTCGCCTTCGCCGCAATGCTGGCGGCGAATGCGCTGTGCCTGGTGATGGGCGGCGCGTGGCTCGCCGCGCTGATCGGCCCGCAGAAGGCGCTGGCCCTCGGCGTCGCGCCCTTCGTCCTCGGCGGCGTCCTGAAATCGGCACTCGGCGCGGCGACGCTGGTGGCGCTGGCGCGGGCCATCCGGCGGACGCCGCGCGCATGACGATCCGACTGCGCGCGCATCATCTCCTGTGCATGCTGACTTACGCGGGGCGGGGCTACAGCCCCGCCTTCACCGCCAATTACGACCGGCTGGCGGCGCGCATCGCGGCGGGAGAAGACCTTCTCCTGGTGCAGGGACCGGACGACATCTGCCGGCCCCTGCTCGCCGGGCAGGCGCCGCATTGCCTTCGCCGCGGCCCTGCCGAACGGGACGCCGCCGCCGCCACAGCCCTTGCACGGCTGCTCGACAGGCCGATCGCTCCCGGCATCCGCCTGGTGCCGGACGATGCGCTGCTCGAGCGGCTGCGCGCAGCCTTCGCCAAGGGCAGCACCCGCAAGGCCTGCCTCGGCTGCGAATGGAGCGATTTTTGCAGCAGCATCGCGCGGGACGGTTTCCGCGCCGCCGCGCTGTAGAGCACCGGCACGCCGCCATCTTGTGTCACATTCCCTTTCGTGCGATAGATGCGGCACGTTCGGGTGCTTGCAAACCCGGAGACTGGACGCGTTTGATGGACGACCCCTTTCCCCGACCTTGTTAAACTCTCGACGGCTGCGAACCTGCGCACGTTGTGCAGACGCGACTTCTCTAAGGGAATAGGAGTTCCCCATGGCCCAGACCGGCACCGTTAAATTCTTCAACTCCAGCAAGGGCTTCGGCTTCATCACGCCGGACGACGGCGCGAAGGACGTGTTCGTCCACATCTCCGCAGTCGAGCGCTCCGGCATGACCACGCTGACGGACGGCCAGAAGGTTTCCTTCGACGTCGAGCCCGACCGCATGGGCAAGGGTCCGAAGGCCGTCAACCTGTCGGCTGCCTGATCCGCCCCACAGGCGATTGCGCATTTCGAGCGCGGCGGTCTTCCGCCGCGCTTTTTCTTTGCCCGCCAGGATTGCATTTGCAGCCGACCTGGCCGTTGGTCCCCTTCACAAAAGTTTCGCTTGCCCGGCTGGAAAAAATCGGGGAAGCTCCCGATCATTCGGGCATTTGCCGGCCCGGAGACTGGAATGGCATGCCCTGACAGAGGACCTTGATGGAAATCCCTGCGGGAAGTCGCGTTGACGATGGTGATGAATACATGCGGTTGCGGACCATGCGCCACAACCACATGTCCCAGCGGGGTCGACGCGAAGCTGACTGTTTCTTCTCCCCCAGTAAACGACCGATGACGCCATGGGCCAAAACCCGCCAAGAGGTTGGCCTGCCGAAACCAGCTTGAAGGGAGAAAGGACTCCTTCCAATGTCGCAGAGTGGTACCGTTAAGTTCTTCAACCAGGCCAAGGGATACGGGTTCATCACCCCGGATGATGGCCAGAAGGATGTCTTCGTTCATATTTCCGCCGTCCAGGCATCGGGACTGCCAGGGCTCGAGGACGGCCAGAAGGTGACGTTCGAGACCGAGCCGGACAAGCGCGGCAAGGGGCCGAAAGCCGTCAATCTGACGGTCGCCTCGTGACGCCTGCCGCCGGAAGCGCCCGCAGCGCTCCGGCGTGAACTACAAGATACGGCGGCGACAACCGCACGCCGCGAACCGGCCCCGGCTCCCGGGGCCGGATTGAAGCATTTACCTTCGCTTCGATGGAAACAGACCCCGTCGCGGGATGATGCATCGCTCTTCGGCAGCCGCCAATCTTCTTTCGCACGCCATTCACGTACAGATCCGTACAACGCCCTTGGGCGGTTGCAGGTAGCGAAAACCGCCGCCGTCCCGCGCGGGGTCGAGGCCGCATCCTTGCCTTGTTCAGGTGCCATTCATGGACGATCGCCTATTTCCGGCATCAGGCCGCTGCCCCCGAAGCGGCTCGAGTTGAAGAGGTAAAGTGATGAAACGCTTTTTTAAGACGGGCATGCTCTCGCTGGCCGTTGCCGCGACGACGCTCGCAGCAATCTCCACGGCGGACGCCGGCCACCGGTATCACAGGCATCGCGACAATGGCGACCTGGTCGCCGCGGGCGTACTCGGCCTGGCCGCGGGCGCCATCGTCGGCGGCCTGCTCTCCTCGCCGCCGAGCAGCGGACGCGTCTATATCGACCCGCCCTACCGCCCTGCCGAGCCGGCCTATTACCCGACCTACCGGGAATACCGCCCCGCCTATCGGGAGTATCGGCCGACCTACCGCGAAGCCTATCCGGCGCGCCCGGCCTATTATCGCGGCTCGCTCGAACCCTGGACGCGCGACTGGTATCGCTATTGCTCGTCGCGCTACCGCAGCTTCGACCCCAACAGCGGCACTTTCATGGGCTATGACGGCCGCCGCCACTTCTGCCAGGCGAACTGAGCCGGCACGGACAGGCGCCCTGCGGCCTCGACCGCGACGGGCGCCTGCCCCTTCAAAAAATCCCCTGCCCCAAAAAGAAGGCCGAGCTCCTGCTCGGCCTTTTCTTGATTCAAATTTTTTGGAAATCTTCCCAAAACTGGAAGATGTAAAATGCGAGCATTTGGTCTATTTAAAAACAGACACAAACGCTCAGAGAAAAAATTATATTTTAAAACAACATCGTTATATAAAGATCTTCTACAAAGAACTTTTATAAACGCCGATTTCATAATCAAGCGCTCCAGGCATTGCAATACTATGTTTAGTCAAATGCGCCATTGATAAACCGCTGCCTGATAGCGGCAACGCAAGCGCGTCTCAAACGAGGAACGGATTGCTGCGCCGTTCGTCCCCGAAACGACCGCCCGGACCGTGGCCGCAGAGGAAGCCGACATCATCGCCGAGCGGCAGGAGCTTTTCCTTGATGGAGCGGATCAGGGCGTCATGATCGCCGCCCGGCAGGTCGGTGCGGCCGACGGAGCCGTGGAACAGAACGTCGCCGACATGGGCGAAGCGCGCAGCGCGGTTGAAGAAGACCACGTGCCCGGGAGCATGGCCGGGACAATGCAGCACCTCGAAGACATGCGTGCCGAAGGATACGGTCTCCCCCTCGGTGAGGAACCGGTCGGGCACGGCGTTCCGCACGCCCTCCGGCAGACCGAACATGCGGGCCTGATTCTCCAGGTTGGAGAGCAGGTCGCGGTCAGCCTCGTGCGGCCCGATGATGTCGACACCGAGCGCCTCCTTGAGATCCATCGCGCCGCCGGCGTGATCGATGTGCCCGTGCGTCAGCCAGATCGCCTCGACGAGGATGCCGTTGTCCTCGACGGCGGCGCGGATGCGCTCGACCTCGCCGCCCGGATCGACGACGACGCCGTGCTTCTCGCTCTCGTCGAACAGGATGGTGCAGTTCTGTTGAAACGGGGTTACCGGAATGATCCCGGCGCGCAGCGCACCCATGGGCTTCTCCTAGTGGTCTGACCGAAACAGATGGTACCATCTGTTTCGACAAGTCGACCCACAAGCTGTTGATCTGGTGGGGCGATTTTTCCCAACAGATGGGTACCATCTGTTGGGATCGCACCACTAGCATGATGACGGAGCCCGAGGCCCCTTCCCGGTCGTCAGCCCGCCTTTATCCGCCAGCCTACACCAGGGAGGCGGGTTCTGCAGGCGGCGAAATGGCGGCTTCCGCAGGAACGCCCGAACGCAAAGAGCGGGCGGCCCCGG
>NZ_JANKOF010000126.1 GCF_024655565.1 Nitratireductor sp. ZSWI3
AGCCCGATCAGAGGGGTTCTACTTTGTGATCGCACAAACTGTGCGAACATTGCCGATTGTTTTGAAGCAGTTTACCTGCGGCATTCGCGCCACCACACCGGTATGCCACTTGCGGTGTCATGGTCCCATGGAAATAATGTGCCGAAAGTGGCAGTGCTCGCATGGAAGGGGCGCTTTTGGGGCCCGAACTGGAAATCACCGAGACCGAAGGGAAGAGCGTCCTTGCCGGCTATGCCGTCGCAGTTGCGGGCAGCGCGCTGATGCTGGGCACGGGTCTGTGGCCGAACCCTGCCGCCGGCAGCGTATGGATGGTGTTTCTCGGCGCGCTGACCGCGCTCGGCGGGGCGATGCTGGGCGGGCGTCGGGCCGGTTTCCTGGGTGCTGGCCTTTCCGCTGCCGCCATGCTTCTGCTCGGCGCTTTGGCTGCCCTGCCGCTCTCGATCCCCGCCTTCCTCGCCTTCGTCCTCTTTATGCTGCTGCTGGTCAGCGTGGGCGCGGCCTCCCGCGGGGCCATCCAGTCCGGCGCTCTGATGCGCAAGCAGCTCGAGGCGCGCGATGCCCACCTGCGATCGATCCTCGACACGGTGCCGGACGCCACCGTGGTGATCACCGAGGACGGCGCGATGGTCTCCTTCAACCAGGCGGCGGTGCGCCAGTTCGGCTATGAAGAGGAAGAGGTGCTGGGCCGCAACGTCAGCATGCTGATGCCGGAGCCCTATCGCAGCCATCACGACGGCTACATCGAACGCTATATGAGCACCGGCGAGCGGCGGATCATCGGCATCGACCGCGTGGTGGTCGGCCGCCGCAAGGACGGCTCGACCTTTCCCATGAAGCTCGCCGTCGGTCAGATGAAGAGCGCCGGACAGGTGTTCTTCACCGGCTTCATCCGCGACCTGACGGAGCGCGCCGAATCGGAGGCGCGGCTCGAGGAGGCGCAGGCCGAACTGGCGCGGCTCGCGCGCCTCAACGAGCTCGGTGAGATGGCCTCGACGCTGGCCCATGAATTGAACCAGCCGCTGTCGGCGATCGCCAACTATGTGCAGGGCTGCAACCGGCTGCTGAAGGACGTGTCCGACCCCGTCGCCGAACGGATGCGGGAGGCGCTGGAGGAAACCGCGCGCCAGACCCTGCATGCCGGCCAGATCATCCGCCACCTGCGGGAGTTCGTCACGCGCGGCGACATGGAAAAGCTGCCCGAGGACGTCCATAACCTCGTCGAGGAGGCTGCGGCGCTGGCGCTGGTCGGCTCGCGCGAACTGGGCGTGCGCACCGTGTTCGATTTCGGCGACGAACTCGGCAAGGTGATGGTCGACCGGGTGCAGATCCAGCAGATCCTCATAAACCTCATGCGCAACGCCATGGAGGCGATGCGCAACAGCGAAAAGCGCGAACTGGGGGTGAAGGTCGGAACCGACGAGACCGGGGCGATCAGCATCGAAGTGTCCGACACGGGGATCGGCGTGCCGGATGAGATCGCCCAAAATCTCTTCAAGCCGTTCATCACCTCCAAGCGCGGGGGCATGGGCGTTGGGCTGGCGATCTCCAAGCGCATCGCCGAGGCGCACGGGGGAACGCTCAGCCTGCTCAGCACCGGCAAGGACGGCACGACGTTCCGGTTCACGCTGCCGGCAATGGAAGAACGGGAATTACAGGATGTCTGAAGACGTGGTGATTCATATCGTCGACGACGAGGAGCCGGTGCGCAAGTCGTTGGCGTTTCTTCTCACAATGTCCGGCCATGCCGCCCGCGTGCATGAATCGGCGACCGCCTTCCTTGGCGTGGCGGCCGGCCTGCGCAACGCCTGTCTCATCACCGATCTGCGCATGCCCGACATGAGCGGCGTCGAGCTTCTGCGCCGCCTGAACGAGGCGGGCCACATGCTGCCGGCGATCGTCATCACGGGCCATGGCGATGTGCCGATGGCTGTCGAGGCGATGAAGGCCGGGGCACTGGATTTCATAGAAAAGCCGTTCTCCGAAAGTGTGCTTCTGGAGGCGATCGCCCGGGCCGTTGCGCAGCTTGACAAGCAGCCGCGCGAGGGGACGAGCGCCGCGGATATCCGCCGCCGCCTCGAACAGCTCTCGGAGCGGGAGCGGCAGGTCATGAGCCGGATCGTCGCGGGCTTGCCCAACAAGACGATCGCCTATGAGCTGGACATCTCCCCGCGCACGGTCGAAGTGCACCGCGCCAACGTCATGATGAAGATGCAGGCGAAGAACCTGCCCGAGCTGGTGCGCATGGTGCTCACCACCGAGGACGACCTCCTGTAAAAATACCTTTCGGCGGCGCCTTTTGATTCAGCGCAAAGCGTCCCGCGGTCTGCCGTAGGACAGTCCGCCAGCCTGGGGAATTCCGTCCTTTCCTTTCCCCGGCGATGGGAGACGCTGGAACGTGCATGCGACGATACTTGTGGTGGCGCCTGATTCGGCCTTTCGATTGTCACTCCGGTTCATGCTCGAATCGGAAGGTTATGAGGTGGAGGTGCTCAACGGGTTGACCGACCTTCGCCTGCTGCGGCCGAAAGCGCACTGCCTCATCATCGATCATGAAATCCTCGAAAGGCAGCGGATGCCGGTCGCTGCGCTTCTGGAGGAGGGTGGACCGGTGATCGTGCTCGCCGACATCCCTGTCGACACGCCGGCCGACCCCCGGTTGAGGATGATCGAGAAGCCGCTTCTGGGCGGCACGGTGGTCCGCGCCGTCCACGACCTGCTGAGCGGGACCGTCAACTAGAGCGGGATGAGGAAAAGTGTGAAGCGGTTTTCCGCCCGCATCCCGCTCTGACTTTTTGAACGCGATCTAAGTAGAATCCCGTAGGGATAAAACCGAATTTCGCGGAACCGGCTTTGCGGCCAATCTCAATGCCAGATCCAACGACGGAGGCATCAGATGCTCGCTCAGGCCGCAACGAACTCGACTTTTCCCGTCGGTGCCCTTTCGGGTGCCAATCGGGTCGGCGTGAGCCGCGGTGCACCGGCATCCTTTTCTCCCGACCAGCCGCATCAGGTCGTCTTTTACGACGGCAACCAGGAAATCTACGCCCAGGGCGAGCGGGCGAAGGCGCTCTATCAGGTCGAGTTCGGCATGGTGCGTCTTTACCGCCTGCTGGCTGACGGCCGCCGCCAGATCAGCGCTTTCCACGTGGCGGGCGAGGTGTTCGGATTCGAGATGGACGGGCAGCATCACTTCTTTGCCGAGGCGGTCGGCCGCGTCGGCATCCGTGTCTTCCGCCAGCCGGCCAACGACGCCAATTGGCGCCAGACGCTGACGGCCGCCCTTGCCGCGCTGGTGCGCGCTCAGGAGCACATGCTGGTGATCGGACGGCAGAACGCCGCCGAGCGCGTCGCCGCATTCCTGATCGACATGCAGGAACGCCAGGGCGGCGATCGGCACATCGAGCTGCCGATGTCGCGCAACGACATCGGCGATTATCTGGGCCTGACCATCGAGACGGTCTCGCGCATGCTTTCCAAGCTGAAGGCGAACGGCGTGATCCGGCTGACCAATGCGCGCACCATCGAAGTGGTCGACGAAGCGGCTCTCGAAGCGCTCTGCGAATAGAAGCTTACCAGCCGGGCGGGTGGCTGGGAGCGGGGTGCCGACCGAAAGGCGGCGCCCCGCTTTTTCTGTCGTCCGCCGCGCAACGCCTCAACGCGGGTCGAACAGATGGCAGCGGACCGTGGCGTTGCCGACGTGCTGCGGCATCGGAATGTCCCGGTCGCACCCGGAAAGCCGCGCCGGGCAGCGCGGGTGGAAATGGCAACCGGGCGGCGGCGTGACCGGGTTTGGAATTTCGCCGGCGATCGCCAGCCGTTCCTTGCCTTCCATGTCGATGTCCGGGACCGCTTCGAGGAGCATCTTCGTGTAGGGATGTTGGGGGGCGGCGAAAAGCTCGGCTGCGGGCGCCTCTTCCACCAGGCGGCCGAGATAGAGGACACCGACGCGGGTCGCCACATGCCGCACCACCGCGAGATTGTGGCTGATGAAGAGATAGGTGAGGCCGAGGCGCTGCTGCAGGTCGCGCAGCAGATTGAGCACCTGCGCCTGCACGGAGACGTCGAGCGCCGAAGTGGGTTCGTCGCAGACGATGAACTTCGGATCGGAGGCGAGCGCCCGGGCGATGGCGATGCGCTGGCGCTGGCCGCCGGAGAATTCGTGCGGGAATTTCTGCCCGTCGCGCGGGTCGAGGCCGACGAGCGACAGGAGCTCGCCCACCCGCTCGGCTCGGTCGCTGGCATCGGCGATCAGGCCGAACGCCTTGATCGGCTCGGCGATGATGGCGCCGACGCGCCAGCGCGGATTGAGGCTCGCGAAGGGATCCTGGAAGATCATCTGGATCTTCCGGCGCATGCGCCGTTCCTGATCCGGGCTCTTCTTGCCCCAGACATCGGTTCCGTCGATCTCGACGGAGCCGGCGCTGGGCGGCAGGAGGCCGACCACCATTCGCGCGATGGTTGATTTGCCCGATCCCGATTCGCCGACCAGCGCATAGGTTTCTCCCTCGCGTATGGAGAAATCGACGCCGTCGACGGCGGTGAGCGACACACGGCCGCTACGCTCGATCAGGCGGTTGAGCCACGGCTTCGACAGGTCGAAGCTGCGGCGCAGGCCCCGCACTTCGACCAGGGGGCGGGCTTCGTTCGATCGGGCCACGTTCAGCGTTTCATCGAGCGCCATCACGAAGCCCCATCGACCGTGTTCGGCAGGCTGATGCCGGCGGCCGTCGCCGCCTGCAGGATGTCGGACGGCGCCTGGCGAAGCGCCTCCGGGGCATGCAGGAAGCAGGCGGCATGGCTGGTTCCCGCCGGATAAGGCTCCGGACGCTCGGCGCGGCAGCGGGAAAAGCTGTAGTCGCAGCGCGGATTGAAGGCGCAGCCCGGTGGAATGGCGCCGAGCCGGGGCATGGACCCTGGAATCTGCGCCAGCATCTCGTCGGGATCGCCCGAGAGAGAGGGGATCGCCGCCATCAGGCCGATCGTGTAGGGGTGCTGCGGGTGCTTGACCACGTTGCGGACCGGGCCGATCTCGGCGAGGCGCCCGGCATAGAGCACGCAGACCCGATCCGCCGTCTCGGCAATGACGCCCATATCGTGGGTGATCAGCATCACCGCCGCGCCGCGCTCCGCGCAGAGCCGCTTCAAGAGCGCGATGATCTGCGCCTGCACGGAGACGTCGAGCGCCGTGGTCGGCTCGTCGGCGATGACGAGTTCCGGATCGGCGGCGAGCGCCAGGGCGATGACGACGCGCTGCCGCATGCCGCCGGAAAACTGGTGCGGATAGGAGGACAACCGGGTCTCGGCGGCGGGAATGCCGACCTCCTCCAGCAACTGGCGGGCCTTCCGCCGCGCTTCGCCGGTGGTCACGCGCTGATGCGTCAGGATGGTTTCGACGAGCTGGTCGCCGATCCGGTAGAGCGGGTTGAGGCTGGTCAGAGGATCCTGGAAGATCATGCCGATGCGCCTTCCGCGGATGCGCCGCATGCGGTCGGGCGCGAGATTGTCGATGCGCTCGCCGGCGAGCCGGATCTCGCCGCCGGCGATGCGGCCCGGCGGCTCCAGAAGACCGATCACCGCCGAACCGGTGATGGACTTGCCGGCGCCCGATTCGCCGACCATGCCAAGCACTTCGCCGGGTGCGATGTCGAAGGAGAGGTCGTCGATCGCCGTCAGCACGCCCCGGCGCGTGGGAATCTCGACACGGAGGTTGCGGACGGAAAGGGTCGGTTCGGTCATCTGAGCTTAGGGTTCAATGCGTCGCGCAGCCAGTCGCCGAGCAGGTTGACGGAGAGCGCCAGGATGGCGAGCGTGATGCCGGGGAAGATGGTGATCCACCATTCGCCGGAGAACAGGAAGTCGTTGCCGATGCGGATCAGGGTTCCAAGCGAAGGCTGCGTGGGCGGCACGCCGACGCCGAGGAAGGAGAGCGTCGCCTCGGTGATGATCGCCAGCGCCAGATTGATGGTGGCGATCACCAGCACCGGACCCAGTACGTTGGGCAGCACGTGCTTGACCATGATGGTCCACGGCTTGAGGCCGATCAGGCGCGCCGCCAGCACATATTCCTTGTTGGCTTCCACCAGCACCGAACCGCGCACGGTGCGGCCGTACTGCACCCAGAAGCTGAGGCCGATCGACAGGACGAGCACGACGAAGACCACCTTGTCATAGGACTGCGGACCCGCCATCGCCCGCGCGACACCGTTGATCAGCAGCGCGATGAGGATGGCGGGGAAGGTGAGCTGGACGTCGGCGATGCGCATGATGACGCTGTCGACCCAGCCGCCCATATAGCCGGCGAGCAGCCCGAGCGTGATGCCGAGCACCATGGCGAAGATGACGCTGGCGAAGCCGACGGCGAGCGAGATGCGCATGCCGTAAAGGATGGTCGACAGGACGTCCCGGCCCTGGTCGTCCGTGCCGAGCAGGAACCGCGGGTCGCCGCCGTCGAGCCAGGCGGGCGGCAGGAAGCTGTCGAGGATCGACAGGTTGGCCGGGTCGAAGGGATCGTGCGGGGCGATCAGCGGGGCAAGGAGCGCTGCCGCGATGAAGAGGACGACCACGACGGTGGAGATCATCGCCAGCGGCGAACGGCTGAACGAATACCAAAGGTCGGAATCGAGCGCCCGCGCGATCCGTCCCGGTTCCTTCGAGCGCATGTCGGATGTATCGGCCATGGCCTATCCTCTGGCGCCGCCGAGGCGGATGCGGGGATCGACTGCCACGTAGAGCAGGTCGACGATGAAGTTGATGAGCACGAAGAGGAAGGCGATCAGGAGCAGGTAGGCGGCCATGATCGGGATGTCGACATTCTGCACCGCCTGGAGGAAGAGCAGGCCCATGCCGGGCCATTGGAACACGGTCTCCGTGATGATGGCGAAGGCGATGATGGAGCCGAGCTGCAGGCCGGTGATGGTGATGACGGGCACCAGCGTGTTCTTCAGCGCATGGCCGAAGTTGATCGCCCGGCGCGACAGGCCGCGGGCCCGGGCGAACTTGATGTAGTCGGTGCGCAGCACCTCCAGCATCTCCCCGCGCACCAGGCGCATGATCAGCGTCATCTGGAACAGGCCGAGCGTGATGGCGGGCAGGATCAGCGACTGCAGGCCGGATTTCGTCAGCAGCCCGGTGCTCCACACGCCCCAGAGGCTGACTGTCTGCCCACGCCCGAAGGAGGGCAGCCAGCCGAGATGCACCGAGACGACGAAGATCAGCAGGATGCCGATCAGAAAGGTGGGCAGGGAAACGCCGACGAGGCTGATGGCGAGGAAGCCGCGCGCCAGCCAGGTGTTTCGGTAGAGCCCGGTGTAGACGCCCATGGGCACGCCGACCGCCAGTGCGAAGAAGGCCGAGACGAGCGACAGTTCCAGCGTCGCCGGCAGGCGCGAGGCGATCAGCGAGGCGACCGGCTGCTTGAACTGGTAGGAAATGCCGAAATCGAACTGCGCGGCCTTCACGACGAAGCGGCCGAACTGCAGGAGGACGGGGTCGTTGAGCCCGAGCGCCTCGCGCAGCGCCTCGCGCTCCGCCGGCGATGTGTCGACGCCGACGAGCTGGTTCACGGGGTCGCCGACGAAGCGGAACATCATGAAGGAAATCAGCGCGACGACCAGCATGACGCCGAGCGCCTGGACGAACCGTTTGATGGCGAATGCGATCATGAAACCAGGAGGTCAGACTTTGCAGGGGCAGCCCGCGGCGACCGCGGGCTGCGGTTCAGGTCTCTGCTTCAGTTCACCGTCGCCCAGTAGAACAGCACCTGGTTGTCGGGCCGCTGGACGATATCGATGTTCTTGCGCTTGCCCCACACGAGCGACTGCTGATGCAGCGGAATGTGCGAGGTCTCCTCGGTCATGATCGTATAGGCCTGGTGGATCAGGTCGTCGCGCTTGGCCTGATCGGTCTCGACGACGATCTGGCTGGCGAGCTCGTCGACCTTCTCGTTGCAGTAGCCCCCGAGGTTGAACGGGCCGCCGGCGCCGGTCTCGTCGCGGCATCCGGCAAGGTTGGTCAGCACGTTCCACGAATCGAAGGAGCTGGGGGTCCATCCGAGCAGGTAGAAATCCGTGTCGTAACCACCCGGCGCCAGCACCTTGGCGAAGTACTGGGCCTTCGGCTGGGCGTTGAGGTTCACCGTCACGCCGACACGCGCCAGCATCGACACCACCGCCTGGCAGATCGCCTCGTCATTGACGTAGCGGTCGTTCGGGCAATCCATGCCGACGGTGAAGCCGTCCGCATAGCCGGCGTCGGCCAGCAGCTTCTTGGCCGCCTCCGGATCGTATGGCCAGCGCTTGAAGTCGCCCGACCCGGCATACTGCTCGTTGGCGATGAGCAGCGGGACCGGCGTCGCCAGGCCGCGCATGATGCGATCCTTGATGGCCTCGATGTCGATGGCCTGATAGACGGCCTTGCGCACATTCGGGTCGTGGAAGGGGTTCTTGCCCTTGATGTTCGATGTCGGCAGCTCGTCGCGGATCTGGTTGAAGCCCAGATGGATGACGCGCAGTTCCGGCCCGGTCAGGGCTTCCGTATCCGCATTCGCGTTGACGCGCGGAATGTCCTGCACCGGCACGGGGTCGATCAGGTCAACGTCGCCGGCAAGGAGCGCGGCCACGCGCGTGCCGTCGGCAGCGATCGGCGTGAAGACGACCTCCGTCAGATTGTGCTCGGGCGTGCCCCACCAGTCGGGATTCGGCTTGAAGACGGTCTTCACGCCGGGCTCATGGCTGTCGATGACGAAGGGGCCGGTGCCGTTGGCCTTGAATGCCGCCGGGCCGGGATTGGTGTCGCGCGCCGAGATCGGCTTCACCGCGCCTTCCGCCTCGGCCCATTCCTTGTCCATGATGTACCACGTGTCCCACTCGTAGTGCAGGATCGGGTTCGGCGACTTGAGCTCGACCTCGACCGTGTAGTCGTCGATCTTCTTCCAGACGGAATCGGCCGGGATGCGGGTCTTGAGGTCGGACCCTTCGGCAAGCACGCGCTCGGCCGAGAAGATCACGTCGTCGGCGTTGAAGTCGTTGCCGTTGGCGAATTTGACGCCCTGGCGCAGGTGAAAGCGCCAGTGCAGCGGATCGACCGTTTCCCAGCTCTCGGCGAGGCCCGGGATGATGCTGAGGTCCTTGTCCCGGCGGGTCAGCCCTTCGAACACGTTGCCGAGCATGCCGAGCGTGAAGGTCTCGTTGAGTGAATAGGGATCGAGGGCATTCAACGTGCCCTGGAAGGCGAAGCGCAAGGTCTTCGCGCTCGCCTGTTGCGCTGCCGCCATGGACAGGCAGGTGCCGACAAGGGCAACGGTCGCCCATCGGAGCGACGTCGCCAGAACATTCGGAAATCTCGGCTGCATCACCGCTCTCCTCCTGGTGTTGCTTCAGTTAATGTGCAGTTCCCAAGTCGTCGCGTGCACGCCGCAACGGCGGCCGCAATCATCGTTTCCCCGGCGTTGTTGTCGGTGATCCGGATCGGCACCGCGCCACGCCTCTTGTAATTGTTTAAGTGTCAAGTTTCCGGACCGTAAAGCAAGCGGCGCGTTTTACAAGCCTCATCCTTCGCCGCCGCCGTGCCGTTGTGGACTGCCCTCGCGGAGCATGCCGAAGGACGGCAAGAGATTGGCGAGCGGCGGCCTGGAACAGATGCGGACCGGACAGGAAGCCGTGCAAAACGGCTTTGAGCTGGAGGGCGCGCGGCGCTACCTCTCGGGTGCACCTTCCCTCAGTCCATCAGGCTCGGCAGGCCGGTGGCCAGAATGGGGAACAGACAGACCAGCACCAGCACGGTCACCGGCGGAATGAGCCAGGGAAGGATGGCGCGCGCAAGCCGGTGATAGGGCACGTTGCCCACCTGCGCCACCACGAAGAGCGCCATGCCCATCGGCGGTGTCAGGATCGAGATCATCAGGTTGAGCACGACGATGATGCCGAAATGGATCGGGTCGATGCCGAACCCCATCGCCACTGGCACGAGGATCGGCACCACGATGAGCAGGATGACGAGGGACTCGATGAAGCAGCCGAGCACGAAGATCATCAAATTGACCGCGATCAGGAAGCTCAGGGGACCATCGGCGATGGCGAGGAAGAGCTGGGCGATCTGCTGCGGCGCCTGCTCGCGTGCCAGGATGAAGCCGAGCAGGCCGACGCCGGCGACGATGGTGGCGATGGAGGCCGATGTGGCGGTTGTCTCGTAGATGGCGTCCCACAGACGACGGAATGTGAGCTCCTGGTAGAACACGAGATCGATGAGGATCGCGTAGAGCACGGTGATGGCGGCGGCTTCCGTCGGCGAGAAGAGGCCGCTGAAGATGCCGCCGACAATGACGGCGGGCGTGGCCAGCGCCGGAAAGGATTTTACGAAGAGCGTGGCGATCTCGCCGGTGCCATGGCGCGGATCGCGCGGGTAGTCCCTGCGCCGGGCGATGGCGTAGACCATGACCATCAGTGCCAGCGCGCACAGGACGCCGGGCACGATGCCGCCCAGGAAGAGCTTGCCGATCGACGTGTTGGAGACGACGCCGTAGAGCACCATGGTGATCGACGGCGGCACGAGCGGTCCGATCATCGAGGAGGCGGCCGTCACCGCGCCGGAAAAATCGTCGTCGTAGCCCGCCTCGCGCATGGATTCGATCTCCATCTTGCCGAGGCCGCCGGCATCGGCAAGTGCCGAGCCGGACATGCCGGAGAAGAACAGCGAGGCGAGCACGTTGACATGGCCGAGGCCGCCGGTGATGTGTCCCACGAGGGCGCGGGCGAAGCCGAAAAGATGCCGCGTGATGCCGGCCGAGTTGAGGATCGCGGCGGCCAGGATGAACAGCGGCACGGCGAGCAGGGGGAAGCTGTTCAGCCCGTCGACCATGCGCTGCATGGCGAAGGCGAGCCCCATGCCTGACCAGTAGAAATAGCCCATCGATACGAAGATCATGGCGACGCCGATCGGCACGCCGACGAGAACCATGACGAGCCAGGCAAGGCCGATGGTGGCAAGGATCATCGGGCCTCCTCCGGCGTGTCGGAACGCACGAACGACAGCACCCTGCGGGCGATGCGGTGCAGGATGAGCACCGTGGCGACAAGGCCGGAGGCATAGAGCACCGCATCGGTTGCCGGCAGGCTCACCGCCTCGTTGTTCCAGGTGCGCAGCACCGTCTTGTAGGAGATCCAGACGAGATGGGCGACGATGCCGAGATAGACGGCGTCGATGACCAGGAACAGTGTCCGCCGCCAGCGCACGGGCAGGGTGTCCGCGACGAACCCCATTCTCAACTGGCCGTTCGTGCGTTCGACCTCGGCAATGCCGACCAGGGCCATCCAGACCCAGATCCAGCGCGCCGCTTCCTCGGTCCACACGGGACCGGTGAAGAGCGGCGTGCGGCCGAAGATCTGGATCATCAGCACGGCAAAGAGCACGATGAACAGGACGGATGCGACGCAGCCCTCAAGGCTGTATCTGCCGGAGAAGGACATGAACCTGCCTCGGTGGATGGCAGGGCAATCGCATATGATTTTTTTGCAGGCTCCGCCTGCGACCCCCACCCTCGATCCCTCCCCTCAAGGGGGAGGGAAGAAAGGTGGTGCGCCCGAACATCCCCCTCCCCCTTGAGGGGAGGGGTAAGGGGTGGGGGTACCGCGCCGCCATA
>NZ_JANKOF010000127.1 GCF_024655565.1 Nitratireductor sp. ZSWI3
GGCCGGCGGGGATCGGCAAGCCGGCGCCGGTCGCGCGGGCCGCATATGCCATCGAGGCCGAAGCCCGCTCGGCGCACCGGCCAAGGGCCCCACCAGCCTCCGTTTGAGCGACCCGGTCTTCGGCCGGATCTTCAGCAGAAATCACCCATGCGCCATGCGCAGCGCCCGGCAGAGCCGGTTCACGCTGCCTGATTCGACGGCGATCCCGCCATCGATGCGCATGCGCTTGCAAACGGACACACAAAAAATGACACGCATCTACACGTTCGGAACGCTTTGGGCGGCGGCGGCCATCACCCTCTTCATCGCCAGTGAAATCGTCACGGTCTGGGCCGCGGCGACCTGGGCCCTGGCGGGGCTGATGAAATTCGGCCTTGCCGGAACGCTGCTGCTCGCGCTCGGCCTCGGCCTGCCCGGCCTCTTCGCGATACTGCGCGTCGGCCTGCTGGCGCTGGAAGCGGAAACCGACCCGGCCAATCTGTAAACCGGCACGATGTCTGCCCCGCATGCCGGGGCGGGCATCACCTGTACAATATTGGGGAGTGGAGTCGGAACCAGAAGACCTGAACGGATCCCTATGAGGCTGGCGCGCCGCGCCGGGTGAAGATGAGAACTATGTCTACGCTATAGCCCTCTATGACCGCACAAGAATGTGACCAGACCCTATATCTGATCATCTCTCCCGATTGATAGCATAGCCGCCAGATCACAGAACACACCATCAGATGCAGGAAGGGAAATTGGCCGCTGGCTAAGAAGCAGACGTTGGTGCGTCGTTAGACCTTAAGGAGGTCGGCTTTGTTGATGGATGCCAAAGCTTCACGGAACCAGGTGCGGTACTCGACTGACGCGGCACCAACCTCCTCATTGGTCTATCTCGGTTACGGCAAAATCTTCGGGAAGCGAAAAACGCAGCTCATGTCTGAGCAAACAAGCCACAACATAATCATAGCTTATGCTATGATCTTCATGGTGCTCGATTGCGTAGATGCCGAACCGGTCTACGATCAAGGGATCGAGGATTGTGTAGATAAATTCCAACGATAGCTCGCTAAGATTGCGATCATTCGGGGGGCAAAAGTGTTGGATCGCGTTGCGGGCTTGGCGTAAGCGCTCGTAGCACTCGGGATTAGGAATCCTCATGCCAGTGGTGGCCCATAGAACCTGCGGAAGCTTTTCGAAATCGTGTGTCCGCCCACGTGTCAGCAGCCGCTCAAGGTCAAGCTCCTCGATATTCTTGTCGTCCAAAGTGACGAGGTCCTTGAAGATCAACAGCGGGTGTTCGGTGGCGATAATCGCTTTTAGAAACAGTTCCCCAGCATGGGCGGTATTCAGCACCGACATCAACGGCCAGTGCTCGTTCCCAGGGTCCATGAACACCGCGTGATGGTTCGCCTGAGTCAGAGCGGCTCTAGCTAGACCAAGGATGCGATCCGGGATGCTGCGAAGCTCTTCGTTCATCGGCGTCGGCTACGCGTTTAAGCAGATCACGACGAGCTGCGAAACCTGATCCCACAGCGCTGTGAGGTGGCTCGGCGAAGGCGCGAAGTCTGGTGAGTGGACGTATCGGTTCATCGTGTCGATGGAAAAGATGCCATCAGCGCTCTCCAGCTTTCGGATTACGCCAGCATATTTCCCGTCAATTCTCCGTTTTGCCTCAAGGTCGGCGCCGACCTTCTTGACCTTGTTCTTCAGGCTGTCGTTCGGATGGACGCCCGCGAGGTTGGTACGGGTGATGTAGTTGTCGATCGACAACTCGAAGAGCACGCGGAAGAGCACTGAGATGGCATTGGGATGATCGTCGAGCTTCAGCTTGAACTGGAGTTCGTCCCATATTTGCCGCTGGCGCTGCACGTGAGCCTGCCAGACCACCGCGTGGCTCACCTGCGGAACCAAGGTCGAGCGCTTGATCGGCTTGGCGGGTGGCGGCAGCGGCGGGCTGGGCGGAGTGCCAAGACCAGGGTTGGTGCCATTGCCGGGTCCTGATCCAGCGCCGGGACGAGTGCCTGGCCTCGGCCCCGGCGCCCCTGGCGCTGGCGGGGACGGCAGCGGCGGCAGCGGGAGGACGCCTTCGGTCTCTAGGCGATCAAGGTAGGCGACCTTGCCTTCGTTGTCCCACAGATCACCTAGCACGACAGAGCGGTTCGCCAGATCCTCGGCGATGCGTCGGAAGATGGGTAGCACCAAAGACTCAGGGTGAGTGAGCTGGAATTTGCTTCGGCTGACGCTGATGCCGACGCGATTGCGTAGTCCTTCGGAGGAGAGAAGCCGGTTGGCCGTCGACCAGGGTATCTTTTTCGCCGGCAACATACCGGCAGCCTCCAGGCGCTTTTCGATCTCGTCGGCGACGTTCACGCCGCCGCCCTTGCCGGTCCGCTCGACGAATGTGGCCGTCATCCGGTCTGTCCAAGGGTTGCGACCGACTCCGCCCCGTGTGCCGGTGTGTCGCCTCAGGAGGATTTCGTCGATCCGCTCGCGGTCGGTCTCAACCTGGCAGTCTAGCCGGTCGGGAAAGACGCCTTTCCAGTTCGCCTTTAACCCCTTGAAGAAGGCTTGCAACTCCAGGCTAGGTGCGCGCTTCGGCTGCGAAATGAGCTTGAGGCAGGTGACACGGCGGTTGCCATCGAAGACGACGTAGTTCGTGCCGTCGGGCCAAACCAGCGGTGGCTCGTAAATCTCGCCAGTTTCGGCGAGGTCCTTTGCCAGCTTTCGCATGGCACTTTCGTGATGCGTGAAGAGCCAGGCGATGGCGGACGTTTCGTTTTCCAACTCGCCGTGCCGGTCGTTTGCGCTGTTCACCAAGAGCGCTTTGAGCGCCAATTTCTTATAGGCCATAGCTCATCCCCCGGCGCTTGACCTTACCGTCGCCTCTCATTGCCACAGTGATACCCCGCCTTCTGGTGACCATAGCACGACATCGCGAGCACGGCCGCGAAACGGGTCGCCCAGCAACGCCAACCCATCGCGAAACTGCGTGTAGTCGTAGGATCGATCACCTTCGTCTCGGACACCTGGCGCGGACCGGTCGCCGTCCAAGGGTCCGAATCCAACAGGATCGAAGGTCGGCAACACGAATGATGAAGGTATCTGCCGCCGACCGCTGCGGATCACTGCACTTAGCCCGTTCAAGAATTCAGCACCTCCCTTCTCCTCGATCGCGAACAATGCAATGCTGGCAGCCTGCCATTGAGAAGCTCTCGCAAGTGGGTGTCGAGCCATTCGCCACCAGTAGGGATGATCGAAAAATTCCTCGATCCACCACGGCCCCGCACCGGAGCGCCGCACCCAAGGCACCGATGTGAGATAAGTGCGGCCGGCATACTGGAGACGCAGGAGCGGAACCGGTTCCCGCTCGGGCGCGACGTCATCGGTCGCGCGGAGCCAGTCGATCCAGTCCACGACTTCCGGCACACCCATCAACATGAAGTTCGATCGGTGCGTCGAGAGGACGATTGGCGTGGGCGTCCCCTCTGACCGCTCGCCTTCTTCTGGCCCTGGGGGCGCACTGCTGGACTTCTTTCTGGGTTTCGAGATCCGCGTTTCCGACACGCTGAGGAAGCTGCCCGCCACTGCGGGCTTGGTGCCGAAGGCGATAGAGTAGCCGTGGATGACGTCGCCGAAAATCGACGTCTCCGCAATATAAGGTTTGACCTGCTTTTTGTACTTTCGCCTTGCGGCGCTGGTGATCTTCCCAACAGTCACGTCCTTGGCGAACGAGCCGTGCGCTTCGGCCAAGACCACGCCATGACCTGCGGCATTTCCCCCATCATAGATAAAATCGGCATGGGGATCGAGCGACGACGAGAGGCACACCGCGTTGGCTCGCCACTCATATCCGAGGGCCTCCATATAGAGATGCGTTATGCCGGCGCCGACCTTCGCTGCGAACTGTGATCCGGCCGTATCTGCAAGAAACTTGAAGTAGGACTTCAGGGCAAACGTACTTCCATCTTCGAGAAGCGTCTCCAGCTCGACCAAAGCGCTTTGTTGCAAGCCGTCCAAGAGTTCCTTTGGGGCGTCGTCCCATGTGGTCGCGGTGCGCGCGACTGCAGCCGCCAGAGCCAAGGGCTGAAATGATAGGTCGGCGCACGCTGCAGGCGCGGTAAAATTCGGCGCAACGGGACTCGGAACGTGCGGATGCTTCGTATGCTTGGTCAAGCCGACAATCTTGGTCGATGCGCTCAAACCTGACGACGCAATAACTCCGCTCATTAAATCCCCCCGTGCATTCTTCCCTCAAATCTATGTCTTACAATTCGGCGCTATTTCCAAGCTTGTATCGGAAGCTGGCTTAAGTTGGTAGAATGTCGCATGGCTTGGGATCACGACGAAAATCATTGTCCATTGGCGGCAGTCGATCGACGCCTCAGCGATGTTCATCGCTTCTGGCATCAGGCTGAACGCGCCTATTTCAACCCTGACGAATTCCGAGTGTCGATCCAGGCCGCGATCCAGACAGCCCGCCAGGTCTCCTTCGTGCTGCAAAAACATAAGACCGCCATCCCGGACTTCGACAAGTGGTATGGAGGCTGGCAGGAAAAGCTCGCCGCCATCCCGCTTATGAAATGGATGGTTGAGGCCCGTAACCGCATAGAGAAGCAAGGCGACCTAGAGGCTCATAGCTTCATCAGCGCGGAGATTGTTGCCTCACACTTGGACGAAGGCCCCAAAATCCAGGTGCCGGCGAAGCTGTCGGACGCTCCACTGGAATTGGTGAAGAGCATTCCGGACTCAATGGTGGGCAATCACATCAAGAAGGACGGCGTACTCAGAATTCGCCGCCGGTGGATCGAGAATACACTTCCCGATTTCGAGCTTCTGGATGCGGTCGCCACCGCCTATGGGCAGCTTGCTCAGCTCGTTCACTCCGCCCACATGCAGATGGGTTTGCTCGGCCCAGTGACAACCAATGTCGATACCGGCGAACAATATCCTGAAGGCCTCAGGGACGGCCGTTTGCCCTGTATGATCGGCCATGAAGACGCCCGGACGCTCGATGTCTGGCTGGCGAATGGCCAACCGTTGGAATTTGAGGAGATCCGTAAAGAAGTAAATCTCACCGAGGCTCCTGAACTCAAAGATCGGTACGGCGTCGATCCGGCGAAAATGTACGCTGAAAACGGCAAGGCTCAGGATCACGCCCGGTCGCTCTTCGCTGCCGCCCGCATGATGTTCGAGAAGGACGGTCACCACATCACGATCGCTATTCTGCTGCGTGACGGTCGACCCGTAGGAATGCGCGAGCTGCGGCCGATGGAACACGGCCATAAGTTCATCATGATGAGAGCGCTCGCACGGGAGGCGCAAAAGATCGCGGCCGATGCGGTAGTCCTGATTAGCGAAAGCTGGAGTGCGCCCGCAAACCCGGACAAGCCCTATATGCGCGCGGTCGACTCTCCTGATCGCAAGGAATTCCTGACGGCGACAGCCGTCTCCAGGGATGGCGAGCCCATCTTGCTGCGGGCTGAAATCCTGCGGGACGGAAAAAAGGTGAAGCTGGATGAAACCCGCGAAGAATTCGACGGGGCGCATTTTATTTTCGCCCCGCTGTATGAAGTCTGGAAGAAGCCTATTCCTGTTCAATGGGGAGATATGCCCACGGGTATCGATAGGGCTGAACAAAAGTAGTCGGCGGCAATCATCGCCAACTAGGTTGGAGGATGGTGCGTGAAAAGCAACCTAAGAGCCGCTATCGTCTTTTCTTGCCGATGCGTTGTCGGCCCATCAGTCATCGTATCCCTGACAAAATGCAGATAGCGTTCAGCGCGTTCACTTTCTTCGCCCATCTCATCGTCCGAGACAATAATTGGCGTGCTTTTCACCGATCCATCCGGATTTATCCGAACATAGAGGGCGTCCTGCTTCCGACGATCTTTCTCTCCTCCAGCTACCCTAAGCGCCACCGGGTCCGGCTTAGATGTCTCTACATAGACCCTGTTTCCACTCTCCCAACGCGCTATTTTCTCATAACGCAGCAAATCGAGTGCACTGGCAATCTCAAACGGGAAGTGATCGTCGCCCATCTCAAGGTCTTCATCAATCATGCGATGAAGCTCCTCCAATTCCTCCCAATGCATAATCATGTAGTCCATCAGCATGCCCACCAACTGCTTGCATGTATGGTCGTTCATCGCGCGAAGGATCGGACGTGAAAGCGGAAAAATGTCCATAGCAACCAATCGCAACATAAATGCTTTGGCAAACTCCTCCTGTGCAATTAGGACTAAATACAAGCGGCTTGACGGCGGCTTCTCGAACTCAAGCATCATGGCATCATCAAGCAATCGCGCACCATTTGCGATGCAAACCTCAATAGACTTTTTGAGCGTTTTAGACGACGGAGTGATGACCCGGCTCATGATGTGGTCCCATACAAAAAGCGATAGTCAGACACGACTACAAACAACTTAGGCTTGTTGGCGAGTAGCCTGCAGAGCCCCATAGTGCACCGGGTCATGCGCCCTTACCGCCTCAAGGATGATGTTCACAACTGCTTGGGCCTCGCTCATGTCGGGGAGTTGCATCCCTCCAGCACGCTTCAATGCGTGGGAATAGAAGTGCATGAACTTGCGCGCGCGCTCTGCTTTCAGAGGTTCCGGAATGAGCTTGGGAATGCTGATGTCGATCTTGTTGTGTTCAAGAAATTTAAAGGATAGGTAACCCTCCACAAAGCGACGGGCCATGTTGCCCAAATTGAAAATAATCTGCGGATCATTTGATGGGTTCTCCGAATATCCAACAAGCTGGTTAAAGAGAAACAGATACTCGGAACGGAATTGTTTTATCGACTCAGGGCATTCTACAATACGCGAACAAATGAGGCCATTATTATCAGTCCTCTCGACAAGATACGCCCTCCCAAATCCTTTGGGCGTGCGTTCCGACATCCACTCCCAGGTGAGGTGGAAAAACTCGTAGCTGTGCGTTGAGATGAAAAGCTGCTTGGCGAGACACTTATGTTTTGGGTCGGCGGCGCTATCGAATCTATAGAATGTTTCCTTGATAAAGGCATTGATGTGCAGCAGGTGGTGTGCATCCAAGCTGGAAATTGGGTCATCAATATAGACGATTGTATCGTCCAGATTGTTGCCATTCTCAAAGAGCTTGGTGATGAAATAGCAAAAGGCGATAGCGGTTCGCTCTCCTTCGCTAAGGTTACGAGCGGGGTGATCTCCACGCATCAAGAGAAAGTTGCCTTCATCCGTCACCTTCACTTGGATGTCAGCCTTCCCGAAAAATCTTAGCAAAGTCTCATTTATTGCCTCCGCGCCCTTCGCCGCGTTGGAGAGTTCCGATTGCAGGGTCGCAATTTCCTGTTCCAGCCCTGTAAGGTCCTGCTTGGCCTTGCGGACGGATTCTTCCAATTCGGCAATTCTGGCTTGAGTCTTAAAGCGATCTATCTTGCGCATCGCAGTGGCTGCGTAATGAGTTTTCAGATTCTCTATCGCGGCACTACGAGCTTGAGCAAAACCATGAGTTCGCTCGTTGTTTTGCTCAATCAGCCGGCTGAACCGCTCAACTGCGCCTTTCAGCGTGGCGGTTTCCGGTTGCTCCTCCGGGGCCTGCAAAACGCGAAAGGGATTTTCCTGCTTGCTTTCAAGAAGGCCGATCAGGGCCTGTATATCGCTATTGAACGTATCTCGTGCAGCTTTCAGAGCCGACCCCGCCTCGTTATGTTCCTTCTCAAGGTCCGAATAGAATGCGCTACGCACATAGGATGCATCATCAATATGGAGCATGCGATCTCGCAGTTCTGCCGTCGCCTTAGAAATGCGTCTTTTCAGGTCTTCAAATGCGTCTGAGAAATGCGCATTGAGCGCCTCAATGCGTTCGTGCGTCAGAGGGTTCTTACAGAATTCGCAATGAGTAGCATCAACATGAAAATGCAAACCCTGCTCGACCCAACTACCGATGTCCGGACGCTCGACAAGGCGTGCGATCGCTCCAGACATGCCAAGCTGCTCTATCACCAACGCCGACGCCGCGGACCAAATTTCCTCAAGCGCCCCAATCTTCAGTTCGAGGACGGGAAGGACAGGCTTTTCTTCCGTTGCTACCGCCTTACGCTTCTCGTTCTGGAAGCTTTCATCATCAAGAGGCGTTGGAACTTCACCGTTCCAGCCTTCAATGATCGGCCTTACATGGCGTCGGTCAAATCGGGCAATCCCCAATTCTCTCGCTATTTGCCCGGCACATTCCGTTTCTGCTTCGGAGATCGCTTTTTCTAGCTTGGCGGCGTCTTTTTCTCTATCTGTTATCTCGACACCGAGCTTGTCTCGCTCACCCTCCTTTCTAGTGAGAGCATCACGCTTCTCGATGTTTTCGGAACCAAGTATAAGGATCGGAGTGAAGCCGTTGGCATCGTCCCAACCGAGATTCTCATTCCGAAAATCTTCGTTGAAAACGCGGACATTGCATGGGATTGCAAAATCTTGCTCGTACAGGTTTCCGTCCTGGTGAGACAAGCTGAACTTCGCATTTATATAGTCCGGATGGAGTTCGCCTTTCTCCAAGCACCTAAAAAGGCGTGATAAGGTCGTTTTTCCAGAATAATTCCATCCGTAAAGCAGGTTGAAGCTGGCAAATTCCGGAATTTGACCGCCTGAATAATCGTTGAAGACGCCAAAGTTCTTTACACTGCTAATCCGCCTGAACACCTTGCTTGCCCCCAAACAAGCGAAACCAAGAATCAAATCGGTTGGCAGTAGCCAACTGTTCAATCTTAAAACGCTGCCCGCTGCCACTGTAAAACAGCAGGCTTAGCTTGCCCAGAAGTATCTATCGCTCTGCTCGTGGCAAACTCGGCCTCTGTGCCAAGCGCGCCCGTGACGCTGTTGGATCACTCGAATTGATATACCGGCACTGCATCTTGCCCTTTAGACGGCGATCAGGACGTCACGGGCCTTGGGCATCCAGATTCTAATGTCCTGATCCGGTACATGCGCCCGGCCTCCGCTTCGCTCTGGTCGGGCCGGTTGCTTGGGGGCGCTGCCCCCTGGCGCGGCACAAGGGCAGCCGGGCGGTATCCCCAGCCTTCCGCACGGATATGTGCTTTCGCACCTTCGTCATGTCTTCGATCCGCTTGTGCAGGCCGGGTGATCCCCCTCCGCCCGTCGGCCCTTGCGCCTTGCATCCCCCGGTCTCGCCGACGGGCAGGGTTGCAGCGCAGCGCTGCGCTCCAACCCAAGCCAAAAGGATCAAGATCATGACCACCTATGCCAAGACCACGACCGTTCCGGAACATGGCGAAACTGTTTTCATCCCGCTCAACAAGCTGAAAAAGCACCCGAAGAACGCCCGGAAGACCCCGCATAGCGAGGCGTCTATCGAGGGGAAGGCAGCGAGCATCGCCGCCAAGGGTATCCTGCAAAACCTTGTGGTGGAGCCGGAGCTTGACGCGGAAGGCGAGCCGACCGGCTTCTATCTGGTCAGCGTCGGAGAAGGCCGCAGGCTGGCGCAACTTCTGCGCGCCAAGCGCAAGGAGATCAAGAAGACGGAGCCGATCCGCTGCGTCATCGATACGGCGAACGACGCAGCCGAGATCAGCCTTGACGAGAACGTCAACCGCGAGAACCTGCACCCTGCCGACGAATTCGAGCGCTTCCGCGAGCTTTCGGAGAATCGCGGATGGGGCGCGGAGGAAATCGCGGCCCGCTTCGGCGTCACCGCGCATGTGGTGAAGCAGCGGCTTCGCCTTGGCGCGGTCAGCCCCAAGCTGATGCAGGTCTATCGTGACGGCGATCTGATGTTGGACCAGTTGATGGCTTTCGCCATCACCGAGGACCATGCCCGGCAGGAACAGGTTTACGAGAACCTGTCCTATAACCGCGAGCCGTGGATCATCCGCCGCGACCTGACCGCCAGCAACGTAGCGGCAACTGACCGGCGCGCGATCCTTGTCGGCGCGGAAGCCTATACGGAGGCAGGCGGCACCGTCATCCGCGACCTGTTCACCGAGGATCGTGGCGGCTTCTATGAAGATGCCGCGTTGCTGGACCGGCTGGCCCTCGACAAGCTGGAAAGCATCGCTGCCGAGGTTCAGGAGGCCGAGGGATGGAAGTGGATTTCCGCTCATATCGACTGGCCCCACGCCCATGGTCTGCGCCGCACCTATCCGCAGCCGGTGGAGCTTTCGGAGGAAGACGAAGCCGCCTGCGCCGCCGCGCAGGAGGAACTTGAACGCCTGTCGACGGAATGGGAGGACGCAGACGTGGACCTTCCGCCGGAAGTGGATCAGCGCTTCGCGGAGCTTGAAGCCGAGATCGAGCGGATCGACGGCAAGCGTTATGCTTATGAGCCCGACGAGATCGCGCGCGGTGGCGTGTTCGTGGTTCTGAACCATGACGGGGAAGCCCGGATCGAGCGTGGTTTCATCCGTCCCGAAGACGAGACCCCGGAGCCGGAGGAAGAAGAAGGACGGGACGGCGAAACCGTCATCGACGGGGTGCGCGTCAATGCCGATGGCGAAGTCATGGACGGCGACGGTCATCCCGCTTCCGACCATGGGCCGGAAGACGAGGAAGTGGAGGAAGACGGCAAGCCGCTGTCGGACTCACTCATCCGCGACCTGACCGCGCATCGCACCCTTGCCCTGCGTCTCGCCCTTGGCGAGCAGCCGGACATGGCCTTGATCGCCGTCACCCACACGCTGGCCGCGCAGACCTTCTATCGCGGTGTGGACGCCGATGCCCTCGAAATCCGTCCGATCAGCGCCAGCCTTGGCGGGCATGCGGACGGCATCGAGGACACGGCGGCCGCGAAGGCTTTGGCGGATCGCCATGCCGGATGGGCGGCGGACATGCCGCGCGATGTGGCCGACCTTTGGGGCTTCATCGCCGGGCTGGACCATGCCAGCGTTATGGCACTGTTCGCGCATTGCGCTTCCCAGACCGTCAATGCCGTCAAGCTGCCGTGGGAAGCCCACAAGCGCCGTGCCCATCAGACCGCCGACAGGCTGGCGACGGCGGTTGCGCTCGACATGACGGCACACTGGACGCCTACGGTCCGGGCCTATCTCGGGCGAGTCACCAAGGCCCATATCCTCGCCGCCGTCCGGGAGGCGCTTGGCGACGAGGCCGCGGAGCGGATCGCGGACAAGAAAAAGCAGGAGATGGCCGAAGCCGCCGAGCAGCTTCTTGCCGGGACCGGCTGGCTTCCGCCCGTGCTGCGCACCGAGCGGCCCGCGTGGCTGGCCGAGGGACAGCCGGAGGCGCAGACCATCGTGACCGAGGAAATACCGGAAGCGCAGAACGACGAGGCTTTCGCCGTCGCGGCGGAATGAAGGGCGAGCCGGGGCCGCGCAAGCGGTCCCGGCCTTC
>NZ_JANKOF010000128.1 GCF_024655565.1 Nitratireductor sp. ZSWI3
TGCCGGTCCAAGCCCCTTAGGATTTCTCGGTTTTCCAACAGCAAGTGGATGAAGGTCTCGCAAAGCTCAATTTTGGTGCCTGGAATGGCTTTGTTTTCGATAAAGAGAGAAGCGCCGATCGCGCAAAAAAGCGGATAGCTAAAAAGCTCAGAAAGACCGATTGTTTTGATTAGCTCCAAAAATGAATTTCTTTCACGTTCTCCATCAATATATTTCTTCAAAAGTTGCTTCCTCTCCGATGCATTCATTGCAGGTAATTGCCAACGGAGGGTGTCGGGTTGTTTCGTTTGCTTGATGATTGCCGGGCGGGAAAAAACAATAAATCTGAAAGATTCGCCTAGTTGTTCAGGAAGTAATTCAAGCCGGTCCCAGAATTTTTGTCTGCGGACGGGGTCCGGTATCTCTTCGACGCCGTCGATCACCAGCAGCCATTTTCTGTGTCCATTCGCGCTGTACGGACTAAATAATTCTGGGTTGAGATTGTCGGTTATAGAAAAGGACAACTCCTTAGTGAGAGCGCTGCACAGCGCTGTTGGCAGATCGCTTTCGCTTGAAGCAAGCTGGTCAGCGTGAACCAAGATTGGAATGCGCTCATCGTTAAATGATACGAGGGTTGGATCGCTCAAGAGCCTATTTGCTTCAAGGGTAACAATCCGCCGGGCCAATGTTGATTTACCTGACCCGGGGTTTCCCTCGATAAGGTGGTTTCCGCGCGCAAGCAGCGTCTTAATCTGATCGTCTGCAGGCTGAAGTTCAGAGGTCAGTGCTTTGCCGTGATTGGAGCCGGTTGCCCTCACAAGTCCGGTGGCTACGTAACACTCAGAAAGCGTCCTTTTGCGGCCAAGCATGGGAATACTGGGCAGGTGCTCAGCATACTCACGCATGGCATATACGAGGTCTCGCTTCGACAGAATGTTGCGAAACACAGTTGCATATTGAGGATCATCTTTCAGAAGCTTGTGGATCGCCCTCTCGCGGTCGCCGGCAGTTTCTGCGGTCTCGTACTGTTCATGAAATGTCTTCCAGGCTCGTTTCGATCTACGTTTCGCCCACACGCTCTTTCCAGCTGACTTGAACAAGTCAAAGATTAGACCGGATATACTGCTTGAGGTCTTGTCAGTTAGGTCTGAGCCAACATCGCCTATGAGTGAGGCGCCGCCTTCTTTGGCTTTGTCGAAGATGGGGCGTAGCCGGTTGGCGATTGAGCTGATGTCGATTTGGTCGTTCATTCCTGCCCGCGAGGTCAAAGAGCGTTTGGAGAAGTATGCATGAAAAGGCCCCGCACAAGAAGGCGGGGCCATTCGGCTACTTTGAGAAAGTTTAGCCTTTGATGACGTCTCGAGCTTCCTTCTCGCCTGCCGATCCTTTCACCCATTGCCAAGGCGTGCGGGATTTATGGGTCTTGGCGAGTTCCGGGAATTTCTTCGCGTCACGCACCGCGGCACGCAGGCGCTCGCGGCATTCGTGCGGGTCGAGCTTCAGTTCGGCACAGAGCTGCTTGAGGGTGATGATTTCGGTGGTAGCCATTGATCGTCTCCTTTTCGGTTCAAGACGATCTTTCTATTAAGATGACTGATGCAGGCGTGTCAGGGAAAATCCCAGGTCACTTCCGGCGAATTGCGATCACGGCTTCGGCCTGGGCGACAGCGGCCTGCAGATCATCATCGGTCATCACGGCTGCCGCAGCATTAAGGCGATCGATCAGAACAGCCCGCCTGTCTCTTTCCGTATCTTGCGCGTCGAGACTGAGCAGCAGGTCCGGCGTCGAGTTCAGAACTCCGGCAATCTTCAAAAGCATGGCCAAGTCGGGTTCATTCCGTCCGCTCACATAATGCGCATAGCGGCGTTCGCTTAATCCCACACGGCGGGCCACTTCGGCGTTGGACAGGCCAAGCTCTTGGGCGCGTCGCCTCAAATTAGCAGCAAATATCTCCATGCGGAACAAAATGTTCCTGACAGCCTGACCGCGTCTATGTAGGATATGTTCTATCATCACTGAACATTCCCTGTGGTATAGCAATGCAGGCAGTTCTCGATTTCGTTCGATCCTATCCCGTCGTTCCGGTCTTTGCTGTGCTCATCGGCGGCGTAGCGATCTGGCACGCGTGGGACTTTCGCTTGCGGCCCCTGTTCATCCCTAAGGCCGAAATTAACGCTGTCGTAGACGAGCTGATCGCGAAATATGGCCCACGCGCCGAGGAAATGGCCTATGCCGAGGAGGATCGGGCATGGCGCTATTCCGATACCTACGAGCAGGGAAAATGGCGACGGGTTCGGCGTGAGCTGTGGCGCAGGTATCGCCGGGGCGAATGGGAATAGCACCTGCAATCAACCGAACCGGCAGACGGACATCCGCGCACGCGGCCGCGTTGGAATTGAACTCGGATCAACGTCCAGAACAAGCAGAACGCAAAAAGCGTGTGCACTCCCGTTGCATGAACCTCAGGCGTTCGCTGAGGCTCCCAGCACCGTTCCCGAGGGTTGTGCACGGCGACAGCGACGAAGCACGTCATGGCGCGAATATGAGCGATAATTACCCCGTGGAACACCCCACGCGACACCCACAGAGCGCAACGAACGCGAGCGCTGGAACGGAGCCGTTGCATTCGTTGATCAATTTGCCATCAGGCGGTGCACGACATGCTGATCATTAGTTCGTGTGTCGGTCCGAAGTGCTCGGCGTCCCATGACCACAGGCGGGTATGGGGGGAGCGATTTTTTTACCGGGACGCCTCCGTGCGCGGACAAGCGGTCATATCGACCGCCAAGGTATTAGACCTGTAGCCGCCATACAGATTGGTTCATGCCGCCCTCGGCTCGATGGTCGACAGGTCAGGCGCGATTTGCCAGCGGCGTTCCATCAGGTCATAATCGGCTTGAAGACCAAGGAAGAAGCCCTCAGACATCCCGAAATAGCGCGCAAGGCGTAGGTCGGTATCGGCGGTCATCGCGCGCTTGCCCAAGACAATCTCGTTGATGCGGCGTGGCGGTACATGCACGGCTCGCGCAAGGGCATTCTGGCTCACACCCATCGGCTTCAGGAATTCCTCAAGCAGGATCTCGCCGGGATGCGGGTTCGGCAGAAGCTCAGTCATGGTAGTCGACGATTTCGACATTGCTCGGTCCTCCATCCTGCCACTCAAAGCAGATGCGCCACTGATCATTGATCCGAATGCTGTGCTGCCCCTTGCGTGCGCCCTTGAGAGCCTCCAGCCGGTTGCCGGGCGGTACACGCATATCCTGCAAGACTCGCGCCTGATTGAGCATACGCAGCTTGCGCAAAGCGACCGACTGAATGTCCGGCGGCAACTTGCGGCTTCGCAGTCCTTTCCAGATCAATTCCGTCTCGGGGTCAGCGAAGCTCTGGATCATAGGGAAACATAACGCATGACGTTATATAACGCAACACGTCATATCATTGTCGAGATTTTCATCCGTGAACCGCTTTCCATGTTTCCCGGCACATGGCGAAGGAAACTCGGAAAGTGCGACGCGCCAACCAGTGCCAACGGGCGGCAGCCGTCACTCGAAGGTCTCGCCGGGAAATAGGGCAGCCAAGCGCTCCTTGCCAGCATCCGTTACTGCCAAGCTCGTCTTCTCGACCAGTTCGTCACGACGCAGAAATGCAAGATGCTTGCTTATCGCCGGTGGCCGTAGCCCCGTCGCCTTCATCAAATCCTTCTGCTTCTCGAACGGCACAGAGCCGTCGCCCTCAGGCCCGTTGTAGATAGCACGCAACGTATGGTCCTGTGGCGTAACCTTCTGCGCCTGGCCAAAGTCCCATTCCAGCACGCCATCCTCGCCCTCTACCAGATGCAGGGTCAGATGCGCCGGCTGGGGGATCACACCCCGCGTCTTCGTGAACTCCAGGTCCAGCGAAGCGCCAGCATCGGACGGTTCGGCGGCAGGCGACAGCTTGATCGTGGTATCCAGCAGGTCTTCGAGCCGGGACGCGCCACGCTGGTCGCCCGACTTGCTCGCGTGATGCACCAGCAGGATCGCATAGCCTTTGTGACGCAAGGACAATAGCCAGAGCAGGATCAGATCCAGCGCCGAATTGTCGTTCTCCTCGACGCCCATGCGCATGGACGACAGGTTATCGATGATAATCAGCGCGGGCTTGCGGCCCTGTTCAGCCATACGGTCGAGCATTGCCGTAATCAGTTCCCTGTCTTCCGAGCGGTTGATGTTCAGGGCGTGAAGGTCACGATGCAGGATTTCCGAGGAAAGGATCTCGAAGTTGTCGATATCCCCGGCGCCGATCGCCTTCACACGGGTCTGCAAGTCGGCGAGTATCCGTCGAACCGCCTCGGCAACATAGCCGACCTCAAGCCGAACGAGCCGTTCGACGTCACCTATCCGGACGAGAATGCGCCAGGCGTGCTCCTGAAACTTGGCACATCGGTCGAGGGGGGCGCCGGTCCTGACGGCGACATCGTCGGCTTCTCGACGATCTGCCCGCACAAGGGCTTTCCGCTCAACTACATCGCCGCCGACCGAACGCTGAACTGTCCCGGCCACTATTCCCGCTTCGACTGCGAGGCGGGCGGCCAGCAGATCTGGGGCCAGGCCACGCAGAACCTGCCGCAATACGCGCTCCGGGTGGACGAGAAGGGCGACATCTACGCCGAAGGCGTGGATGAGCTTCTCTACGGCCGCCTGTCAAACGTGCTGGCATAGGGAGGAACGATCATGGCCTACAAGCGACATATCGACCGCCTGCCGATCATTCCGGCGGACGCCAAAAAGCACAACGTCACCTGCCACTACTGCATCGTCGGCTGCGGCTACCATGCCTACACTTGGCCGGTGAACAAGCAGGGTGGAACCGCTCCCGACCGGAATGCCTTCGGCGTCGATCTCTCCGAGCAGCAATACGCCGACACCGAGGCCTGGTATTCGCCGTCGATGTACAACATCGTCAGGCAGGACGGGAAAGACGTCCACCTCGTCATCAAACCGGACCATGGATGCGTGGTTAATTCGGGACTGGGCTCCGTGCGCGGCGCGCGCATGGCCGAGAACCGCCGCTCAGACAAGACGGGCACGCAGCAGCAGCGGCTGACCGAGCCGATGGTCTGGCGCTATGGCACCTGGCAGCCGACCAGCTGGGCCGACGCGCTCGACCTCGTCGCCCGGGTCACGGCGCGGGTCATCGACAAAGACGACGAGAACGACCTGTTCGTCTCCATGTTCGACCATGGCGGATCGGCCGGTGGCTACGAGAATACCTGGGGCACGGGAAAACTCTATTTCGGCTCGATGAAGGTCAAGAACTGCCGCATCCACAACCGGCCGGCCTACAATTCCGAGGTCCACGCGACCCGCGACATGGGCATCGACGAACTGAACTACGCCTATGAGGACTACACGCTCACCGACACGATTATGCTGGTCGGCACCAACCCGCTCGAATGCCAGACCAACCTCTTCCTGAACCATATGGTGCCAGGCATGCGGAACGGTGCCAAGGTGATCATCGTCGATCCGCGCCGCACCGTGACGGCAAACGCCTGCGAGGTGGAAGCCGGCGCGGAGAACGTCCTGCACCTGGCGATCAAGACCGGAACCGACCTGGCGTTGTTCAACACGCTCTTCACCTACATCGCCGACCAGGGCTGGGTGGACAAGGACTTCATCGCCGCGTCGACGCTCCAGGGCGACGTCGCGGTGCCGCAGGACGAGGCGCATCCAGCGGCTCTCGGCTCGTTCGAGATGGCGCGGGAGAAGTGCAAGATGTCGCTCGCCGAGGGCGCCTCGATCACCGGTCTTGCCGAAGCCGACATCGTCAAGGCCGCCGAGTGGATCGCCAAGCCGAAGGAGGACGGCTCGCGCCGCAAGTGCACCACCGGCTACGAAAAGGGCATCATCTGGGGCAACGACAACTACCGCGTCATCGGCGCACTGGTGAACATCGGGCTGAAGCAGGACACGTCCTTTGCGCGATCGAAGAGCTGGGACGAATTCGCAGGGCCGGATGCGCCGACAATGGATTTCGTCTTCACCGTATGTGATAACGCGGCCAACGAGGCTTGCCCGGTCTGGCCGGGGCAGCCGATGACCGCGCATTGGGGCGTGCCGGATCCGGCCGCTGTCGAAGGCACGGACGCAGAGAAGCATCTCGCCTTTGCCGAGGCCTATCGGCAGTTATCGAACCGGCTCTCGGCATTCCTCGCCCTGCCGCTCACCTCCATCGACCGGATGTCGCTGCAGACAAAGCTTCGCGACATCGGACAAGACCGGTCGATGGCCGGCTGAAGGATTCCACCATGACAGACGCGACATTAGTGTCCGGCCGCGCCGCGCCCGGCGGTATCGGCTTCTTCGAGAAGTGGCTCTCTGTGTGGGTGGCGCTCTGCATCGTTGCCGGCATCGCGCTGGGCACCCTGCTTCCGGGCGTCTTCAGCGTCCTCGCCGGGATCGAGTACGCTTCCGTCAACCTAGTCGTGGCCGTGCTCATCTGGGCGATGGTGTTCCCGATGATGGTCAATGTCGACTTTGCCAGCCTGCGCCACATCGGCGATCGTCCCAAGGGCCTGGTGCTGACGATCGCCGTCAACTGGCTCATCAAGCCCTTCACGATGGCCGCACTCGGCGTGCTGTTCTTTGAGTACATCTTCGCACCTTGGATCCAGCCTGCCGACGCGCAGCAATACATCGCCGGCCTAATCCTGTTGGGTGCAGCGCCCTGCACCGCGATGGTGTTCGTCTGGAGCCAGATGACGCGCGGCGACGCGACCTACACGCTTGTGCAGGTCTCGGTGAACGACGTCATCATGATCTTCGCATTCGCGCCAATCGTGGCGCTCCTTCTGGGCGTAACCGACATCGTCGTGCCCTGGGCCACACTCATCTTGTCCACGATTCTCTACGTCGTCATTCCGCTGGTCGCCGGCGCGCTCACCCGGAATTGGCTGGTTGGCCGCGCCGGCGGCGGAGGAAATGCCGAAGCGGCCGTGTCGGAGTACACGGGGCGCCTCAAGCCGGTCTCGGTCATCGGCCTGCTGGCGACCGTGGTGCTGCTGTTCGGCTTCCAGGGCAACGTCATCTTGGCCAACCCGATGCTCATCGTGCTGATCGCGGTGCCGCTGGTGCTCCAGTCCTATGGCATCTTCGCCATCGCCTATGCGGCGGCCAAGGCGTGGAAGGTACCATTCAACGTGGCAGCACCCTGCGCGTTGATCGGCACGTCCAACTTCTTCGAACTGGCGGTGGCGGTGGCGATCAGCCTGTTCGGGCTGCATTCCGGGGCAGCGCTTGCGACCGTCGTCGGCGTGTTGGCCGAGGTGCCCGTCATGCTTTCGCTGGTCGCCTTCGCCAACCGCACTCAGCACTGGTTCCCGGAAGGCTAGGGTGATGGGCGCCGTCGATCGCACCCCAGCCGTCGTCTGTTGCTGTTGTTCAATGCGTGGCCCGCGATGAGATCGCGAGCTGCCAGTCCCAGCATCTCCGCGCTGCCAACCCCCACCGATCAACCCGTATCAGGATCTCTGACTCGAATGACGATCACTATCTACCACAACCCCGACTGCGGCACGTCGCGCAACACGCTGGCCATGATCCGGCAATCCGGCGAGGTGCCGGAGGTGATCGAGTATCTGAAGACGCCACCGTCGCGCGAAAGACTGGTCGAACTGATCGCGGCGATGGGAATCACGCCGCGCCACCTGCTGCGCGAGAAGGGCACGCCCTATGCCGAACTCGGCCTGGGCGACACCAAGTGGAGCGATGACGAGTTGATCGATTTCATGATGGCCCATCCCATCCTCATCAACCGGCCAATCGTCGTCACGCCTCTTGGGACGAAGCTGTGCCGACCTTCGGAGGCCGTGCTGGATATTCTGCCCAATCCCGATATCGGCCCCTTCACGAAGGATGACGGCGAGGTCGTCATCGATGCGAATGGCCGGCGCGTTCGCTGAATTTCGAATAAGTTGGAAATAGTGTTGACTGCGCTTTCGCGCGGCGCTATCTTTATTTCTAGCAAACTCGAAATAAAGTAGCGAGGGCTCTGCCGCGCGTGCCCGGGAGAATGCGAATGACCGATACCGCCCAGCCGCTGGACAGCTTCCCCAACCTCGTTGAGGAGCAGTTTCGGCCGATCAATCCCGAAGCGCTGTTGCACGCACCGAGATCGACACACCCACCACGTATTCTCATGCTTTACGGCTCGCTGCGCGAGCGCTCCTATTCGAGACTGGCGACCGAGGAAGCGGCGCGAATCCTGCGCCGGCTGGGCGCCGAGGTCCGCATCTTCAACCCGGCGGGATTGCCGTTGCCGGATTCTGTTCCGGCGGACAACCCGAAGGTCAAGGAACTCCGGGAGCTTTCGATGTGGTCGGAGGGGCAGGTCTGGTGCTCGCCCGAGCGTCACGGCTCGATGACCGGCATCATGAAGGCACAGATCGACTGGTTGCCGCTCTCGCTCGGCGGCGTGCGGCCGACGCAGGGACGCACGCTGGCCGTGATGCAGGTCTGCGGCGGCTCCCAGAGCTTCAACGCGGTGAACCAGCTTCGCGTGCTCGGTCGCTGGATGCGCATGGTGACGATCCCCAACCAGTCGTCGGTCGCCAAGGCCTTCAACGAATTCGACGTCGACGGCCGGATGAAGCCGTCACCCTACTACAACCGCATCGTCGACGTGATGGAGGAACTGATGAAGTTCACGCTGCTCCTGCGCGACCGATCGGACTACCTGACCGACCGCTATTCCGAGCGCGTGGAGACCGCCGAGGAGGTGTCGAAGCGGGTGAACCAGCGGTCAATCTGAAGTGCGGGACTACTCAATCCTTGCGGACCATCCGGCCAGCGAGCCTGGCTGCTGCCGAGACGGTGTTGTAGATCGTGCCGTATTTCCGAACATTGGTGTGCAGGAGTTCGATCCGACGGTCATCCTCGTCGGTGTCGATGACGATCTCGTAATCGATGTCGGACATTCTTGGCGGCGCGTCCTGGCGCACGCCGTGCAGTCGCACCTCGACACCGCGAAAGCCGAATTTCAGCATCGGCGCCGCGCGCTCGATTCCCTTGATCATGCACGCTGCCAGCGATGCCAGCAGCATCTCGGCCGGATTGAAGGCGTCGCGGCTACCGCTCACATCCGTGTCGAGCCGCACCTCGGCATCCTTGCGATGCGCTACGCTTTCGTGTGCATCCACGCGCCTCGCTTTAACCCTGTATTCCAGCATCGTTTCAACCCCGACTGATCGACTCCCGCATAGCAATGTCAGGGCATGCGTGTGCTGATCGAGATCAATATGCGCGAAAACGTCCCGCATCCATCAGCGATTCTAATTTCGATATTCATCGAAATTCAATTGACCGTCATCTTCGCAACGGCTACACTCCACTCATGAAGCTCGAACAGGCGGCATCTCAACTCGAAGCGCTCGGCAACCCGACGCGCCTGAACATTTACCGCATACTCGTGCGCGCAGGCGACGAGGGTCTGCCGGTCGGCAGCATCCAGGAGAGGCTCGGGATTCCGGCATCTACCCTGTCGCACCACTGCAAGCGGCTGATCGAGACGGAGCTGGTGAGCCAGGAGAGGCAGGCGACGACGCTCATCTGCCGCGCCGTCTACCCGTCGATGCAGGCTCTGGTTGGCTTCCTCGCGGACGAGTGCTGTGCAGACGGAAGTTGTCCGCCGGAACCGGCACGACCGAAGATGAGGGAACGCGCCTAGCGATCCCTTTTTTGACTTGATAATTCGATTATTCGGGAAGGACCGAATGATGACTAATCCTTATTCGGTACTGCCGGTCGCCGTGATCGGGGCCGGCCCCGTCGGCCTGGCTGCGGCCTCGCGCCTCGTGGAGCGCGGCCTGCGCCCGGTCCTCCTAGAAAGAGGAACACGCGTCGGAGCGGCGCTTCTCGACTGGGGCCATGTCAGCGTCTTCTCGCCATGGGACTACAATGTCGACGCAGCCGCGCGGGCCCTTATGGCCGAAGCCGGCGTCACGGCGCCGTCCGGCGGCTACCTGCCGACGGGTCAGGAGATCGTGGCGCAGTATCTGGAGCCGCTTTCCCGCGTTCCGGCCATTGAAGCAGGCATGCGCCTCGGGGCAGAGGTGACCGGGATCACCCGGCAGGGCCATGACCTGATGTCGAATGACGGCCGCGCCGACGCGCCCTTCGTCGTGCGCTATCGCGATGTCGAGGGCGAACATCGTCTTCTGGCACGTGCGGTCATCGACGCGTCGGGAACCTGGTCGCGGCCGAATCCGATGGGCGCGGATGGTCTCGCCGTACCCGGTGAAACCGATGCCGCGGACCTGATCGCCTACGGCATTCCCGACGTCGATGGCGGTGAGCGTAGCACCTATGCGGGCAAGCGCACGCTGGTGCTGGGCAGCGGTCACTCCGCCATCAATGTGGCGCTCGCGCTGCTCGACCTGCAGAAGAAGGCGCCTGCCACCGAGGTGCTGTGGGCGCTCCGGCGAGACCGCATCGCGCGTCTGCTCGGCGGTGGTTTGAACGACCAATTGCCCGGGCGCGGGGCGCTTGGTCTCGCCGCGAAGCGGGCGATCGACGAGGGCAGGCTGAAGATGCTGGCGCCCTTCCTTGTCGATCGCGTCGTCCGCTTGGGCGACGGGCTGCGCGTGGACGCAACACTCGGCGGCGACGCTGTCGTCGAAGAGGTCGACCGTATCGTCGTCGCGACCGGGTTCCGCCCCGATTTCTCGTTCCTGCGCGAGCTGCGCCTCGGCCTCGATCCCGCCGTCGAGGCCACGCCGGCGCTCGCGCCGCTCATCGACCCCAATTTTCATTCCTGCGGCACCGTCCCTCCGCACGGCATTGATGAACTGAGTCATCCAGAACCGGGTTTCTTCATCGTCGGCTCCAAGTCCTACGGTCGCGCCCCGACCTTCCTGATGGCGACAGGCTATGAGCAAGTCCGCTCCATCGCCGCCGAGATTGCCGGTGACTCCGTCGCTGCCCGCCAGATACACCTCGTGCTTCCCGAGACCGGCGTCTGTAGCGCCCCGCCCGAAAACACCTGCACGTCGTGCTGCGGAGGTCCCCCGCCCGCGGCCGTCGACGCATGCTG
>NZ_JANKOF010000129.1 GCF_024655565.1 Nitratireductor sp. ZSWI3
CGCGCTATCTCGAAGAGCAGCTTCACGACGGGATGACGCTCGCCATCGGCGGCGGCGCGACCCTGCATGCGAGCCTGTCCTTCATGGCGCGGCGCGCGCTGAAGGACGCGACGGTGATCGGCCTCGTCGGCAGCCTGCCGCATTCGCAATGGATCAACCCGTCGATCGTCGCCACCAAGGTGGCCGAGCGGCTGAAGGTCGACAGCTACCAGATCAGCGCGCCCGTGGTGGTGGACGATCCCGTGCTGCGCGAGCGGCTGTGGGAGCAGCCTTCGCTGCGCGACGTGCGCGAACGCGCCGCCGCCGCCGACATGGCGCTCCTGACCGTCGGCGAGGTGTCGCCGGAGGCGACGATCTTCCGTTACGGCATCGTGCCGCCGACCCTCATCGGACCGCTGCGCGACAAGGGCGCCGTTGCCAACATCCTGTGCTATTTCGTCGACGGTGCGGGCCGCCTGGTGGACCACGAGGTGAACCGGCGCATCATGGCCATCGACCTGCCCGTCGTGGCGCGCATTCCGCATGTCATCCTCGCCGCGGGCGGGGCGGCAAAGGTCGAGGCGATCGCCGCCGCCCTGCGCACGGTCTCGGCGCAGGCGCTGATCACCGACGCCGCGACGGCAAGGATGCTGCTCGAAAAGGCCGAGCGGGACGAAATCTAGTTCCGCTTTGACGGAAGCCTGTGGTTCCAGCCCGGCGCCGCCTCAAGGAAAAAATGACAAGCCTCAAAGGCCGGGTTCAGAGCAGCCCGCGCTCGCGCATGAAATCGTCGAGGCCGACATGGGTCATCGCCTCGAACGCCTGCACCGCCTCGATCATCGCCCGGCGCTGCGCGGCGATCAGAAGCAGGACCTGGCGCATCTCGCCGGAGATGCCGAAGCGCGTCCAGCGGTCGGCCAGATGGGCCGGCAGGCCGGCCGCGGCGCAGAAGGCGTCGATGCTGCCATAGCCGAGATCGGCAACCAGCGCGCGGGTCTCCTCCGGCGTCGAACGCGGTTCCAGCGCGTGGTCGTGGAAGCGCTGCGCCAGAAGGCGGATGTCGTTGGGATGCGGGGCGTTGGCCAGCATCTTGCCGATCAGGGACGGGACTTTCGCGGGCTTGTCGCTCTGCATGGGATCCTCCGTTGAAGCCGATCATAGGACGGGACCGGACAAGGCTCAACGGGAAAGCGCCAGCCCGCCCTACCTCTTTGATGGTAGCCGCGGCGCACAGGGTGGCGAGGCCGAACAGCATAGCAAGCCGGACCAAAAGTCAGGCGCGGTGCTTGTCGGCCAGCGCCTCGAAGATCTCGACCAAGGCCTCGCATTCGGGGCTGAGCTTCTCGCCGAGCGGCTTGATGACCGAGTATTCGAACTGTTCGCTGGCCACCAGCGGCCGCACGATGCCGCCCAGGCGCTCGTGATCCTCGGCGGTGAAGGGATCGATGACGCCGACGCCCAGGCCGCGCAGGACGAGGGCCGAGATGACGATGGACAGATAGCTGCGCATCTTGACGACGGGCGGCTTGCGCATCTTGGCGAAGCGGCGGTCGAAATTCCTGCCGGTCATCGTGGAATCGACGAAGCCGACGAAATCGAGTCCCGCCAGATCGTCGATCGAAACCCTGTCCTTTTCGCCCAGCGGATGGCCGGCCGGGGCGATGAAGCGATAGGGCAGCGCGCCGGTGCGCACCACGTCGATCTCGAACTTGTGCTGCGTTGGTATGCCGAAGCCGATATGGCACTGGCGCAGCGCCACCTGGCGCACCACCGGCAGCGTCGTCATGGAGAAGAACTCGGCCCGGAATTCCGGCCGCTCGGCATGGAGCTGGGCGACGGCCTGCGGCAGCGCGGCCTGGGCGAAGGCCGGCGCGGCGGCGATGCTGAGCGTGGCCCGCTGGCCGCGCTTGATCTGCTCTGCGGCGCGCTCGATCTGCTTCAGCCCGGTGAAGCTGCGTTCCACCTCGATCCAGAATTCATGCGCTTCCGGGGTGGCCGCGATGCGCCCGCCATGGCGCGTGAAGAGGCGCAGGTCCAGACGCTCCTCCAATTCGCGGATCAAGCGGCTGACGGCGGGCTGGGAAATCAGCAATTCCTCGGCTGCGCCGGAGACGCTGCCGGTGCGCATGACCTCGCGAAAGGCTTCCAAGGATCGCTGGCTCAGCATGGGGACTATAAGGTTTCCTGATGCTCATGGAATGAATCCTTATTTGCCTTATACCCGATCGCGCCGTTCACTGACAGGGTCTTCCAGCTCATGCGAGGGGCATGCGAGTGAACGGCGAACAGGATTCGAAGGCGGCCGCCGCGCCGCTTCCGGCAGAGGCCGATGTCGTGATCATCGGCGGCGGGGTTGTCGGGGTCAGCGCGGCACTGTTCCTCGCCGAACGCGGCATTGCGACCGTGTTGTGTGAGAAAGGCCGCATCGCGGGCGAGCAGTCGTCGCGCAATTGGGGCTGGATCCGCAAGATGGGCAGGGATGCCCGCGAGCTTCCGCTGATGATCGAGAGCGCCCGGCTGTGGGGCCGGCTTGCCCCGCAGCTCGGCGAGGAGATCGGCTACGGCGTGCGCGGCGCCACCTATCTGGCCGAGACCGAGGCGGAGCTGGCGCCGCACATCGCCTGGCTCGACCAGGTGAAATCCTTCCAGCTCGACACGACGCTGCTCTCCGCCGCCGAGGCCGCCAGGCTTCTCGGGCGTGACGACCGCCGCTTCGAGGGGGCCCTGCACACGCCCTCGGACGCCACGGCCGAACCGGCCCTGGCCGTGCCGGCCCTGGCGCGATACGCCGCCCGGCGCGGTGCGACCATTCTTGAAAATTGCGCGGTGCGGCTGGTCGAGCGATCCGCAGGCAAGGTCACCTCGGTGGTCACGGAGCGCGGCGAGATCGCCTGCAAGACGGTGATCCTGGCGGGCGGCGTGTGGTCGCGCACCTTCCTCGAGAATCTCGGCCTCAGCTTTCCGCAGCTGGCGGTCAAATCGTCGGTGCTGCGCACCACGCCGGCGCCTGAGATCACGCCCGGAGCGCTGGGGGCGACGCGCGCTTCCGTGCGCCGGCGGCTCGACGGCGGCTACACAATCGCCCGCAGCGGGGCCGCCGAGTTCCAGCTCATTCCGGCCGCCTTCCGGCATTTCGGCGCCTTCCTGCCGATCCTGCGCAGCCGCTGGCGCATCATGACCATCAAGGCCGGCCCGGATTTCTTCGGGCCGCTCGGCTCCACCCGCTGGAAGGCCGACGAGACGAGCCCGTTCGAGCGCGTGCGCGTCTTCGACCCGGTGCCCGACCGCAGGCTGCTCGACGACGTCATGGAATCGGCGCGCAAGCTGCATCCGCAGCTTGCCGAGGTGAAGCCGGTCCAGACCTGGGGCGGCATGATCGATGTCATGCCCGACGAGATCCCGGTCATCGACACGCCGCCCGGCTGGGACGGGCTGCTGGTCGCCACGGGCCTTTCCGGCCACGGTTTCGGCATCGGGCCTGGCGTCGGCCTCCTGGCCGCGCAGCTCGTCGCCGGGGAGGCGCCGCTGATCGATCCCGCGCCCTTCGCCTGGTCGCGCTTCACCCGCAGGAACGCCGCATGAGCGCGCCCGACGTGCTGGTGATCGGCGCCGGCATCACGGGGGCGGCCGCCGCGCTGGCGCTGGCGGAGATGGGTGCCAGCGTCGAGGTGGTGGACCGCTACGGCGCCGCGGCAATGGCTTCGGGCTGGACGCTCGCCGGCGTGCGCCAGTCGGGCCGCCATCCGGCCGAGCTGCCGCTGGCGCGTGCCGCCGTCGCCCGCTGGCAGGAGCTCGACCGCCAGCTGGAAGCGGAGACCTTCTACCGCCAGGAGGGCAACCTGCGTCTTGCCCGCAACGATGCGGAAGCGGCGGCGCTCAAGGATCTGGCGGAGAGCCAGGCGGCAGCGGGCCTTTCCATCAGCTTCCTGCCGGACGGCGCGGCGGCGCGGGCGATCGCGCCTGCCATCTCGCCTGCCGTCACGGCGGCAACCTGGTGCCCGACCGACGGCCATGCCGACCCCGTGGCGACCGTCACCGCCTATCTGCGCATGGCGGAGCGGCGCGGGGCGCGGCTCTCCATGGGCGAGCGCGTCGAGCGGCTGGAAGCGAGCGGTGGCAGGATCACCGCCGCGCGGACCGACCGCCGGCGGATCGCCGCCGGCGCGGTGCTTGCCGCCCCCGGCATCTTCGTCAATGCGCTTTTAGAGCCGCTCGGCCTTTTTCTGCCGCTGCGCCGGCCGATCGTCACCGTCTTGCGGAGCACACCCTGCGCGCCGCTGCTGCGGCCGGTGCTCGGCGTCGCCAATGCGGACATGGCCGCCCGGCAGGAGGTGTCGGGCCGCCTGCGCGTGACGAGCGGTGCGCAGGACTGGAACGGCGCGCTCGACGAGGCGGACGGCCTGCCCGTGGCACGCACCACCATGCGCAAGGTCCGCGAGACGATCGACAAGGTCTCGACCGTCCTTCCGGCGTTTGCCGAAGCGGAGATCGAAGGCGTATGGGGCGGTGTCCTCGACCTGACGCCGGATGCCCTGCCGGTCATCGACCTTGCGCAGGGATACGATAATCTGGTGGTCGCGGCGGGCTTTTCCGGCCATGGTTTCGGCATCGGGCCCGTCACCGGCGCACTGGCCGCGCAGCTGGTCACCGGACGCGAACCGGAGCTCGATCTTCGAGCCTTCCGGTTCGACCGTTTCGCCGGCCCGGCCGGCCGGCAGCAGGCCGCGCTCACGCTGCATGGGTGAACCGGGGAGAAAGAAGAGAGGGGACGGGAGTGCTTGATCCGAAGGGTCGCGTCGTGATGATCTCCGGCGCCAACAGGGGTGTCGGCCGGGCGATCGCCGAGACGCTGCACGCCAGGGGCTACACGATCAGCGCCGGCGCCCGCGACGTCGCCGCGCTGGAAGCCGCCCTCGCCCCGCTCGGCGGAGCAAGGCTCCTGTGCGCCCGCTACGGGGCCGGCGACCGCGACAGCCACACAGCCTGGCTCGCCGCCACGCTCGACCGGTTCGGCCGGCTCGACGCCCTCGTCAACAATGCCGGCACCTCCAACACATTCTCGATCGAGGACGGCGACGAAGCCGATCTCGACGCCCTGTGGACCATCAACGTCAAGGGACCGCTGTTCCTGACGCGCGCCTGCCTGCCGCACCTGAAGGCCGCCGGCAGCGGGCGCATCGTCAATGTCGCCTCGCTTTCGGGAAAGCGGGTGCGCAACGAGAACATCGCCTACAACATGACGAAGCACGCCCTGATGGCGTTGACGCACGGCACGCGCCGCATCGGCTGGGAGCACGGCGTGCGCGCCACCGCCCTGTGCCCGAGCTTCGTCGCAACCGATCTCACCGCCGGCGTCACCAAGGTGGCGCGCGAGGAGATGATCGAGCCCGGCGATCTCGCCGAGCTCGCCGCCATGGCGATCGCCCTGCCCAACACGGCGGCCATGGCGGAAATGCTGGTCAATTGCCGGCTGGAAGACACGCTTTAGGGAGCCTTGAACGACACAACGCAACAAACAGAGGTGGAACCAATGAAAAGAACGATCGGAGCGACACTCATAAGCCTCCTGACGGCGGGCAGCGCCCTTGCCGCCGGAGACACGCTCAATGTCGGCATGGGCAGCGCCGATGCCGGCAAGCTCGACCCGCACGTGGCGACGTCGACGCCCGACAAGGGGCTGCTGCACTGGATGTTCAACGGGCTGGTGCGCATCAGGCCCGGCGAGGCGAACCCCGCCTTCATCGAACCGGACATCGCGGAAAGCTGGACCCAGTCGGACGACGGCCTGACCTGGACATTCAAGCTGCGCCAGGACGTCGACTGCCATGGCGATTACGGCTCGCTTGACGCGGAGGACGTGGTGTTCTCGCTCAATCGCGCCGCCAATCCCGACATATCGGCCTTCGCCAAGGACTACGCGGCATTCGACAGCGTCGAGGCGACCGGCGACCACGAGGTCACCATCAAGCTGAAGAACCCGGTTCCGAGCCTGCTCGGCCTGCTGGTGCCCTATCACGGCGGCAACATCGTGTGCAAAGACGCCGTCGAGGCCCTTGGCGCCGATTTCGAGCGCACGCCGATCGGCACCGGACCGTTCATGTTCGCCGAATACCAGCCGCAGCAATATGTGAAGCTCGTCGCCAATCCGGACTATTTCCGCGGCGAGCCGAAGATCAAGGAGATCTACTACCGCTACATCCCCTCGGACGCCTCGCGCGATCTCGCCTTCCAGTCCGGCGAGATCGACATGATCTACGGCAAGCAGGAACAGACCTGGGTGGAGCGCATCTCCAAGATCCCCGGCACCAAGGTCGCGGTGATGAAGCCCGGCGAGATGTCGGTGATCCACCTCAACATGAAGATGCCGCCGCTGGACGACGTGCGCGTGCGCCGCGCCGTCGCGCATGCGGTCAACCGCGACGCCATGGTCCAGTTCAAGGGACCGGACGTGACGCTGTCGGCCATCTCGCCCGTGCCTGAGGGCAATCTCGGCTACACCGACGACGTGCCGACCTACGAATACTCCATCGACAAGGCCAAGGCGCTGCTCACTGAAGCCGGTCATCCCGACGGCGTCACCATCAAGGCGATCCACACGACGCTGCCGGGCATGTTGACGACCATGGAGGCGATCCAGGCGTTGCTGTCGGAAGCCGGCATCAACATGGAGATCGAGACCGTCGAGCACGCCACCTTCCACGAGCAGATCCGCAAGGACCTGAGCCAGGTGACGCACTACGCCGCCGCGCGCTTCCCCGTGGCCGACGTCTATCTGTCGCAGTTCTTCCATTCCGACGCCATCGTCGGCACGCCGACGGCGGTTGCGAATTTCTCCCATTGCGCCGTGGCGGACGAGGAGATTTCCGCCGCCCGGGCGGAGACGGACCAGAAAAAGCAGCTCGAACTGTGGGCCGAAGCGCAGCGCAAGATCATGGATGAGGTCTGCGCCGTGCCGATCGTCCAGAGTCTGCAGCTCTGGGCCTGGAAGGACACGCTCGACCTGGGCGTCGAGGCGAACGGCTCGCTCAACCTGAGCCCGCCGGTCACCGAACTCGCCCATTTCAAGCAATAGAGGGATCGGCAGGGCGCAGTGCCCGCAAGGCTTCGCCGCCCTCATCCTCACCCTCTCCCCACGCAGCGGAGAGGGAGGGAGGATGAGGGGGCGCGCAGCCTTTTCGGGACCGGTGCCCGCCGACACGTGTCATGACAGCATTCGTCCTCAAACGGCTGGGCTTCGCCGTCGTCACGCTTTTCGCCGTGCTGACCATCGTCTTCTTCATCGTCCGCGTCCTGCCCGGCGATCCCGCGGTGGCGATCCTCGGCGACCAGGCGAATGAGCAGGCGCTCGCCGCCCTCAGGGCAAGGCTCGGCCTCGATCAGCCGCTCTACGTGCAATATGTCGAGTTCCTCGGCGGCGTCATCGTCGGCGACTGGGGCGTCTCCATGGTCTCCGGCCGCCCGGTGATCCAGGAGATCCTGAAGGTCCTGCCGGCGACGCTGGAACTGACCTTCGTCTCGCTCCTGCTCGGCGCCCTGTTCGGCATCCCGCTGGGGGTCTGGTCGGCGGTCAGGCGCAACAGGCTGCCAGACTACATCACCCGCATGGCATCGCTGCTGGGGCTCTCCTTCCCGGCCTTCGTCTCGGCGGTGCTCCTGCTCCTGGTCTTCGCCATCCAGCTGCGCTGGTTTCCGGTGATCAGCTCCGGCCAGGGCACGACGCTCGGCGAAAGGCTGCGCGACCTGGCGCTGCCGGCCATCAATCTCGGCCTGATCATGGCGGCCTACATCACCCGCGTCGCCCGCTCGGCCATGCTCGAGGTGCTCAACCAGGATTACGTGCGCACCGCCTATGCCAAGGGACTGGCCTTCGCCACCATCATCTGGCGGCACTGCCTGCGCAACGCGATGATCCCGGTCGTCACCGTGGTCGGCCTCTATCTCGGCATTCTCATCGGCAACTCGGTCCTGACCGAGATCGTCTTCAACCGGCCGGGTCTCGGCAAGCTCATCATCGGCGCGCTCAACCAGCGCGACTACACGATGCTGCAGGGCATGATGGTGATCTACACGCTCATCGTCGTGCTGGTGAACCTTCTGACCGACCTGACCTACGGCCTGATCGATCCGAGGATCAAATACGCATGAGCCAAGCGACGACAGCTCCCCCCTCGCGCGCCGCCTATCTGCGCAGCGTGCTCGCCGCCATCGGCGGCGGCCTGCTCAAGGCCTTCAACGCCAACAAGACCTCGTGGATCGGCCTCGGCGTCTTCCTGCTCGTGGTGCTCCTGGCGCTCTTCGCGCCGGTCATCGCACCGCACGATCCCCTGCAGCAGAACATCCTGTTCCGGCTGAAGCCACCATCCGCCGAGCACTGGTTCGGCACCGATTATTACGGCCGCGACACGCTCTCGCGCATCCTGTGGGGCGCGCGCATCTCGCTGACGATCGGTCTTCTGGCCATCGGCTCGGCGATGGTGATCGGCACGCTGATCGGCATGGTGGCCGGCTATTACGGCGGCCGCACCGACATCATCGTCATGCAGGTCATGGACGTGCTGCTCGCCTTTCCCTCGCTCATCCTCGGCCTCATCGTCGTCGCCATGCTGGGGCCCTCCGTCGCCAATCTGGTGATCGCCATCGCGCTGACCGCGGTGCCGCCCTTCGCCCGCATCGCGCGCGCGCCGACCATCGCGGTGAAGAACCGCGAATTCATCGAGGCCGGCCGGGCGCTCGGCTATTCCGACATGCGGCTGATGTTCGGCCACATCCTGCCCAACATCGCTCCCGAAATCCTGGTGATGGGGTCGCTGTGGCTGGCGACGGCGATCCGCGTCGAAGCCTCGCTCGCCTTCATCGGCCTCGGCGTCAGCCCGCCGACCGCCACCTGGGGCGGCATGATCCGCGAGGGCTTCGAGAACATTCTCGACAGCTTCTGGCTGGCGCTGTTCCCGTCGATCGCCATCCTGGTCGTCGTCTTCGCGCTGAACCTGCTCGGGGACGGGCTGCGCGATGCCATCGACCCGCGCCTGAGAGGTGAAGCATGAGCACGCCCATCCTGTCCATCAAGGGGCTCACCACCTCCTTCCGCGTCGAGGGCGCATGGGTGCCGGTGGTGCGCAAGGTCGGCTTCGAGATCGGCAAGGGCGAGACGGTCGCCGTGGTCGGCGAATCCGGCTCGGGCAAGTCCGTCACCGCCCTTTCCATCATGCGGCTGATCCAGCAGGGCATGGGGCGCATCGAAGGCTCCATCGCGCTCGACGGGCGCGAGCTCCTGACGCTCGACGAGGAAGCCATGCGCGACGTGCGCGGCGGCGAGATCGGCATGATCTTCCAGGAGCCGATGACGAGCCTCAACCCGGTGCTCACGGTCGGCTTCCAGGTGGCCGAGGTGCTGCGCCGCCATCGCGGCATGGATGCCGCGCAGGCCGATGCCGAGGTGCAGCGCCTGTTCGAGCTGGTGCGCATCCCCGACGGCAAGCGGCGGGCCGGCGAGCATCCGCACAGCTTCTCGGGCGGCATGCGCCAGCGCGTCATGATCGCCATGGCGCTCGCCTGCCGGCCGAAGCTGCTGATCGCCGACGAACCGACCACCGCGCTCGACGTGACGATCCAGGCGCAGATCCTGGAGCTGATCCGCGAACTGCAGAAGGAGATCGGCATGTCGGTGATGTTCATCACGCACGATATGGGCGTGGTGGCCGAGACCGCCGACCGGGTGGTGGTGATGCTGAAGGGCGAGAAGGTGGAGGAGGCGCCGGCGGCGGAGCTCTTCAGCGCGCCGCGTCACGGCTACACCAGGATGCTCCTCGGCGCGGTGCCCAAGCTCGGCTCGCTGGCCGAGACGCTGACGCCGCGCCGCTTTCCCGCCATGGCGCCGACCGGCCCCGGGCCGGAGCCGGCCGACGAGCCCGACAAGCGCGGCGACGTCATCCTCGACGTCGACGGCCTGACGACGCGCTTTGCCGTGCGCGGCGGGCTGCTCGGCCGCATGACGGGCCAGGTGCATGCGGTGGAGGACGTCTCGTTTTCCGTCAAGGCGGGAGAGACGCTGGCGCTGGTCGGCGAATCGGGCTGCGGCAAATCCACCACCGGCCGCTCCATCCTGCGCCTGGTGGAACCGGTTTCCGGCACCGTGCGCTTCGAGGGCGACGACCTGATGGCGGCCGATGCAGCCGGCCTGCGCGCCGCCCGCCGACGCATGCAGATGATCTTCCAGGATCCCTACGGCTCACTCAACCCGCGCCAGACGGTGGGCTCGGCGATCGGCGAGCCGATCCGCGTGCACGGGCTGGCGGGGGCCATGGAGGCACAGGAGAAGGTGGCCCATCTTCTCGATCTGGTGGGGCTGCAGCCCGAGCACGCGCTGCGCTTCCCGCACGAGTTCTCCGGTGGCCAGCGCCAGCGCATCTGCATCGCCCGCGGCCTGGCGCTGGAGCCGAGCCTGATCGTCGCCGACGAATCGGTCTCGGCGCTCGACGCCTCCATCAAGGCGCAGGTGATCAACCTGATGCTCGACCTGCAGCGGGAGCTGGGGCTGGCCTATCTGTTCATCAGCCACGACATCGCCGTGGTGGAACGGGTGAGCCACAGGATCGCCGTCATGCTGCTCGGCGAGATCGTCGAGATCGGCCCGCGCGACGCCGTCCTGTCGCATCCGCGCCATCCCTACACGCGCAAGCTGATCGATGCGGTTCCGGTGCCCGATCCGGCGACCAGGGGGCGCCGGCGCGGGTTGCTGGCGGACGAACTGAAGAGCCCGGTGCGGCCGCTCGGCTGGCAACGGCCGGCGCGCACCATGATCGAGGTGGGACCCGGGCATTTCGTCATGGAGCATTGAGGCCCAGCCTTGCAGGAGCGGCGGTGCCGGCGCGCGGCACGGCCCCCCTCTGGCCTGCCGGCCATCTCCCCCTCAAGG
>NZ_JANKOF010000130.1 GCF_024655565.1 Nitratireductor sp. ZSWI3
ACCCTCTCCCCGCAAGCGGGGAGAGGGAGGCATAGACGTCGCAACCGTCCTCCTTCTCCCCGCCCGCGGGGAGAAGGTGCCGGCAGGCGGATGAGGGGCAGACACCTGCCCTTGCAGATACACGGGAACCGAAAAAGGGAGACTTCCATGAGGAAAATACTTGCAGCCGGCCTTCTGGCGTTTTCGACCGGCGTTGCCGGCCAGGCCTTCGCCGAACCGGTGAAGATCGGCATGATCACCACGCTTTCCGGCGGCGGCGCGGGCCTCGGCATCGATGCGCGCGACGGTTTCATGCTCGCCATCAAGCAGTCGGGCAATACGGAGATCGAGGTGGTCACCGAGGACGACGCCCAGAAGCCGGAACTGGCCGTGCAGATCGCCGACAAGATGGTGCAGAGCGACAAGGTGGACCTGATGACAGGCATCATCTGGTCGAACCTGGCGATGGCCGTGGTGCCGGCCGTGACGGCGCAGGACGTCATCTACCTGTCGCTCAACGCGGGGCCCTCGGCGCTGGCAGGGGCCGGCTGCGGGCCGAACTATTTCAACGTCGCCTACCAGAACGACAATTTCCACGAGGCGATGGGCGAGGCGGCCAACAAGGATTACAAGAAGACCTTCATCATGGCGCCCAACTATCCGGCCGGCAAGGATTCGCTGACCGGCTTCAAGCGCTATTACAAGGGCGAGCTGGCGGGCGAGATCTACACCAAGCTCGGGCAGACCGACTACGCCGCCGAAATCGCCCAGATCCGTGCTTCGGGCGCCGATTCGGTGTTCATCTTCCTGCCCGGCGGCATGGGGATAGCCTTCACCAAGCAATATGCGCAGTCCGGCGTCGGCCTGCCGCTGCTCGGGCCGGCCTTCTCCTTCAGCCAGGACGTGCTGCCGGCGATCGGCGATGCAGCGATTGGCGTGAAGAACACCGCCTCCTGGGCGCCCGACCTCGACAACGAGACCAACAAGACGTTCGTAGAGGGCTTCAAGGCCGCCTATGACCGGCTGCCGTCGGTCTATGCCGCGCAAGGCTACGACACGGCGAACCTGATCCTTTCGGCGGCCGCCAAGGCCAGCGTCAAGGACAAGGACGCCTTCCGCGCGGCCCTGAAGGAGGCGGATTTCAACTCGGTGCGCGGCAAGTTCTCCTTCAACACCAACAACCATCCGATTCAGGATTTCTATGTCCGCGAGGTGGTGAAGGACGGCGACACGCTGACCAACAAGATCGTCGGCACCGCCTTCACCGACCACAAGGACGCCTACGCGGAAGAGTGCAAGATGTAGAGGCGCTCCCTTCTCCCCGCTCGCGGGGAGAAGGTGCCGGCAGGCGGATGAGGGGCGGACGCCAAGCCTTGCAGATCAAGACGCTGCCTCTCACCCTCACCCTCTCCCCGTAAACGGGGAGAGGGAGTCTTCCACGCAGCACCAAATCCCAAACCAGCCCGCGAAAGCCACCCGTGTCCATAGCCCTCCTCATCGAGCAAATCCTGAACGGCCTGCAGTTCGGCGTCATGCTGTTCCTCATGGCGGCCGGCCTGACGCTGATTTTCGGCGTCATGGGGCTCATCAACCTGGCGCACGGCTCGCTGTTCATGGTCGGCGCCTTCGCCTGCGCGAGCGTCGCCGCGGCGACCGGCTCGTTCTGGCTCGGTCTCGTCGCCAGCCTGGCGGCCGCCGCCGCCGCGGGCGCCGTCGTCGAGATCCTGGTCATCCGCAGGCTCTATGAGCGCGATCATCTCGACCAGGTGCTCGCCACCTTCGCGCTGATCCTCATCTTTTCCGAAGGCACGCGCTGGGTGTTCGGCTCGTTCCCGCTCTATCTCGACATTCCCCGGCTGCTCGCCGGCGCGGTGGCGCTGCCGGGCGGCGCGCAGTATCCGGTCTACCGGCTGGCGGTGATCGGCGTCGGCATCGCGGTCGCCGTCGGGCTCTACCTGCTGATCGGCAAGACGCGGCTCGGGATGCGCATCCGGGCTGGCGAGAGCGACCGCGAGATGATCGCCGCGCTCGGCATCGACATCGGCACGCTCTACACGCTGGTCTTCGCGCTCGGCGCGGCGCTGGCCGGTCTTGCAGGTGCAATGGTGGGAGCCCTTCAGTCCGTGCAGGTGGGCATGGGCGAGCCGGTGCTCATCCTCGCCTTCGTGGTCATCGTCATCGGCGGCATCGGCTCCATCAAGGGCGCGCTGGTCGGCGCCGTCCTGGTGGGGCTGACGGAGACGCTCGGCCGCTTCCTGCTGCCGCATCTGTTCGGGCTGATGATGCCGCCCTCGGCCGCCGCCACGGTGGGCGCGGCGATCGCCTCCATGCTGATCTACGTCGTCATGGCGCTGATCCTCGCCTTCAGGCCGCAGGGCCTGTTCGCGGCCAATGGGTGAGGCGCCTTTATGACCCGCGAAACCGCCATCAGCATTCTTTTCGTGCTTGCTCTTCTCGCTGCGCCCTTCGCTGCGCAGGCGATGGGTGAGCCCTTCTACATCACGCTCGCCACCCGCATCGCCATCCTGGCGCTGGCGGCGACCGGGCTCAACATCGCGCTCGGCCTCGGCGGCCTGGTCTCCTTCGGCCATGCCGCGTTCTTCGGCATCGGCGGCTATGCGGCGGGCATCCTGGTCACGCACGCCTTCAACGGCGAGCCGCTCCTCGGCGGCCTGCCGGGCACCAACCAGATGATCGTCATCTGGATCACCGGCGCCCTCGTGGCCGGTCTCGTGGCGGCACTGATCGGCCTCATTTCGCTCAGGACGTCGGGCGTCTACTTCATCATGATCACCCTCGCCTTCGCGCAGATGATCTACTATTTCGCCATCTCCTGGCCGGCCTATGGCGGCGAGGACGGGCTGTCGATCTATGTGCGCAACGCCTTCCCGGGCGTGAACACGCTGGCGCCGATGAGTTTCTTCCTGATCTGCTTCGTCCTGCTGGCGGCGGGGCTGGTGCTCTTCGCGCTGATCCGCGCGTCGCGCTTCGGCGCCGCCCTCCAGGCCGGCCGGCAGAACGAGACGCGGCTTGCCGCCGTCGGCATCGGCCCGTTCCGCATCAGGCTCGTCGCCTTCGTGCTGTCGGCCATGGTGACGGCGGTCGCCGGCGCGCTGTTCGCCGACCTCAATCGCTTCGTCAGTCCGTCCATGTTCTCCTGGCACATGTCGGGCGAGCTGATCGTGCTGATCATCCTCGGCGGCGTCGGACGGCTTGCCGGGCCGCTTGCCGGCGCCGTCGTCTACGTGCTGTTCGAATTCGCGCTGGGCGGCGTCACCGAGCACTGGCAATTGTTCCTCGGGCTGATCCTGCTGGCCGTCGTGCTGTTCGCGCGCGGCGGCGTCATGGGCCTGGTGGCCGGGAGGGCGCGGCATGGCTGAGCCCGTTCTGGAAATCCGCAATCTCAGGAAGAGCTTCGGCGCGCTGAAGGCGACGGACGATGTGAGCCTCGACCTCAAGGCCGGCGAGATCCACGCGCTGATCGGCCCGAACGGCGCCGGCAAGTCGACGCTGATCCACCAGATCGCCGGATCGCTGAAGCCCGACAGCGGCGAGATCCGTTTCGAGGGGCGCGACGTGAAGCCGCTCGACATGGCGGCCCGCGCCCGGCTCGGCATGGGGCGCACCTTCCAGGTGTCGTCGCTAGCGCCGGAATTCTCGGCGCTGCGCAACGTCATGCTGGCGGTGCAGGCGCGCGCCGGGTCGAGCTTCCGCTTCTTCAAGCCTGTCATGCGCGACGGGAGCCTCACGGAACCCGCCCGCGAAGCGCTCGCCCGCGTCGGCCTTTCGGACCGCGCGAACGTGCCGGCCGCCGAGCTGTCGCATGGCGAGCGGCGGCAGCTGGAGATCGCCATCGCGCTGGCGCTGGGTGCCAGGGCATTCCTGCTCGACGAGCCCATGGCCGGCATGGGGCCGGAGGGATCGCAGGCGCTGACCGCCTTCCTCGACGGCCTGCGGGAGGAGGCGCCGATCCTGCTCATCGAGCATGACATGGACGCCGTCTTCGCGCTTGCCGACCGAATCTCCGTGCTCGTCTACGGGCGCATCGTCGCCACCGGCACAGTGGAGGAAATCCGCAACCATCCGGCCGTGCGCGAAGCCTATCTGGGAGACGGCGCATGAAACTGCTCGAGATCGAGGCGCTGCAGACCTTCTACGGCAAGTCGCAGGCGCTGTTCGGCGTCGACCTCGCCGTCGAGGAGGGCGAGGCGGTGGCGCTGATGGGCCGCAACGGCATGGGCAAGACGACCACCATCCGCTCCATCTGCCACCTGACCCCGGCGCGGGAGGGCAACATCAAGTTTGCCGGCAAAGACATCACGCGGATGCGGCCGCACCGCATCGCCCGGCTCGGCATCGGCCTGGTGCCGGAGGGGCGGCGCTGCTTTCCCAACCTGACGGTGGAAGAAAACCTTCTGGCGGCCGCGCGCCCCGGCAAGTGGACGCTGTCCGGCGTCTACGCGCTGTTCCCCCGGCTTAAGGAGCGGCGCGGACAATATGCGCGCACTTTGTCCGGCGGCGAGCAGCAGATGCTGGCCATCGGCCGGGCGCTCGCCACCAACCCGCGCCTCGTCATTCTCGACGAGGCGACCGAGGGGCTGGCTCCCGTCATCCGCCACGACATCTGGCGCGCCATCCGCGCCATCCGGGCCGAGGGCCAGTCGATCCTCATCGTCGACAAGACGCTGAGCGAGCTTCTGCCCGTGGCCGACCGCTGCGTCGTCCTGGAAAAGGGGCGCACCGTGTGGACCGGCGCGCCGGACGTGCTGGACGCCGAAACGCAGCAGCGCTTTCTCGGCGTGTGAGAGCACGCACAGTCTGACAGCATGAAGGAAATGCCATGACCGCTCCCGTTCACCAGATCCTGCAGCCGGCCGACTGGGCGCCCGCCAGGGGCTATTCCAACGGCGTGGTGGCCGCGGGGCGCACCGTCTTCCTGGGCGGGCAGATCGGCTGGAACCGCGATCAGGTCTTCGAGACCGAGGATTTCATCGGGCAGGTGCGCCAGGCGCTGGAAAACATCGTCGCCCTGTTGAAGGAAGCCGGTGCCGGGCCGGAGCACGTGGTGCGGCTCACCTGGTTCATCACCGACAAGAAGGCCTATACGAGCCGCCTGCGCGAGCTGGGTGAAGCCTACCGCGCCGTGATGGGCCGCAACTTCCCGCCGATGAGCGTCGTGCAGGTGACGGCGCTGATCGAGGACCAGGCCAAGGTGGAGATCGAGGCGACGGCGGTTCTGCCGAGCTAGATCATTTGCGGCCTGGGTTGACCAGCCCCTCACCCGAGCTCGGTGCGCTGCTGTCTGTCGCGCGCGCGGCATCCTCGAGCGCGTTGCGGCGCAGCGTGTAGAGGAAGGCGCCGACGAACATGACGGTCATCACCAGCACGATGGTCGGCGCCGGCGCGCTGTCGAGGAAGAAGCTGAGATAGACCCCGAGGAACGATGCCGAGAGCGCCACGGCGAGGCTGGTGATGAGCATGCGGTCGAAGCGGCGGGCGAGCAGGAAGGCCACCGCGCCGGGGCCGATCAGCATGGCGATGGCGAGGATGATGCCGACCGCCGTCAGCGCCGCGACGATGGTCAGGGAGAGCACCGACAAAAGCCCGTAATGCAGGATCACGACCGGCAGGCCGATCGCCCGCGCGTGCTGTGCGTCGAAGGCGGCGAGCAGCAGGTCGCGGCGGAACAGCAGGATGGCCGCCGAGGCGCAGACTGCGATGATCCCCGTCTGCGCGATATCGCCCCAGGACACGCCCAGCATGTCGCCGAACAGGATGTGGTCGAGATGCACTTCGGTGCGGATCTTGGTGTAGAGAAGGAGGCCCAGCCCGAACATGCCGGAAAACACCACACCCATGATCGTGTCCTCCTTCACCCGGCTGTTTTCCTTGAGATAGCCGATGCCGAGGACACAGATCATGCCGGCGGCAAAGGCGCCGACGGCGAAGGGGATGCCGACGATGTAGGCGACGACGACCCCCGGCAGCACCGCGTGGCTGACGGCATCGCCCATCAGCGACCAGCCCTTGAGGACCAGGAAGCAGGACAGCAGCGCCATCGGCGCGGCGATCAGCAGCGAGATGATGAAGGCCTGCTGCATGAACGGGAAGGCGAAGGGCAGCATCAGTGTGTCGATCAGCGCGCTCATGCCCGCGTCTCCCGCATCGGCGCTTCCAGCGCCTCGCGCGCCCTCCTGCGGGCGGCGAACAGCCCGTGCTTGGGTGCCAGCAAGAAGGCGGCGAGGAAGGCGAGCGTCTGCAGCACGACGATGATGCCGCCGGTCGCCCCGTCGAGGAAATAGCTGGCATAGGCGCCGATCAGGCTCGACAGCGCGCCGATGGCGACGGCGATGGCGACGAGGCGCGGGAAGCGATCGGTCAACAGATAGGCGGTCGCTCCCGGCGTCACCACCATGGCGATGACGAGGAAGGCGCCGACCGTCTGCATGGCCGCCACGGTGCAGGCGCTGAGCAGGGTGAAGAAGACGAGGCGCAGGAAGCCGGGATTGAGGCCGATGGAGCGGGCGTGGTTCTCGTCGAAGAAGGCCACCATCAGGTCCTTCCACTTCACGGCGAGCACCGCCAGGGTGATGCCGGCGATGAGGACGAGCTGCAGCGTGTCGCCCGGCGTGATGGCGAGGATGTTGCCGAGCACGATGGTCTGGATGTTCACCGCGGCCGGCGACAGCGACACCATGAACAGGCCGAGGCCGAAGAAGGAGGTGAAGATCAGGCCGATGATGGCGTCCTCGCGCAGCCTGGTGCGCTGGTTCAGGAAGAACATGGCGCCCGCCGCCAGCCCGCCGGCGAAGAAGGCGCCGATGGAAAAGGGCAGGCCGAGCATATAGGCGCCGGCGACCCCCGGCACGATGGAATGCGAGAGCGCATCGCCGATCAGCGACCAGCCCTTGAGCATCAGATAGGCCGACAGGAAGGCGCACACGCCGCCGACCAGCGCGCTGACCCACATGGCATTGACCATGTAGCCGTAGGAGAAGGGTTCGAGAAGAAGGGCGCTCATCGGCCGGAGGTCCTCTTCCTCGAGTTATTCGAGGTCTCTTCGCCCTCGCCATAGATCACGAAGGGCCGTTCGTCGTCGGTGAGCACGGTGAGGCTGCGCGTGTCCTTCTCGGCGTCCTCGTGCAGCTCGGCGCCGCCCAGGGTGAACTGACGCAGCACGCCGCCGAACGCCTTTTCGAGATTGGCGCGGGTGAAGACCTCAGCGGTCGGCCCGGCGGCGAGCACCGTCCGGTTGATGAGGACCGTGCGGTCGCAGAAGCGCGGCACGCTGCCCAGATTGTGCGTCGACACGAGAATGACGTGGCCCTCCTCGCGCAGGGCCTGCAGGAGGGCGACGATCGATTCCTCGGTGCGCACGTCGACGCCGGTGAAAGGCTCGTCGAGCAGGATCACGCGGCCCTCCTGCGCCAGTGCGCGGGCCAGGAAGACGCGCTTCTTCTGCCCGCCGGAGAGCTCGCCGATCTGCCGCTTGCGGTAATCGGCCATGCCGACGCGCTCGAGGGCGGCGGCGACCATGTCGCGGTCTTCCTGGCGCGGCCAGCGCAGGAAATTCATGTGGCCGTAGCGGCCCATCATCACCACGTCCTCGACGAGGACCGGAAAGTTCCAATCCACCTCCTCCGCCTGCGGCACATAGGCGACGACGTTGCGCTTCAGCGCCCGTCCCGCCGGCTCGCCGAAGATGGAGACGGCGCCCCTGGCGACGGGGACGAAGCCCATGATCGCCTTGAACAGGGTGGATTTGCCGCTGCCGTTGACGCCGACGAGGGCGGCGATGGTGCCGGTGGGGATCGAGAAGGTGGCGTCGCGCAGCGCCGTGTGGCCGTTGCGGTAGGTCACCGTGACGTCACGGACGTCGATGCCGGCGGATCCTGCCGCGCGCCTGCGGTCGACGAGAGGGGCGTTCATTGGCCGTCGAGCCCCTCGGCGATGGTCTGCGTGGTAACCCGCAGAAGGTCGAGATAGGTGGGGACCGGCCCGCCGGCATCGCTCAGCGAATCCACGTAGAGGACGCCGCCATAGCGGATGCCCGTCTCGCGCGCCACCTGCTGCGCCGGATCGGGCGAAACGGTGCTTTCGGAGAAGACGGCCGGCGCACCGGTCTGGCGAATGCGGTCGATGACATGCCGCACCTGCTGGGGCGTGCCCTGCTGATCGGCGTTGATCGGCCAGATATAGAGCTCCTGGAGGCCGAAATCGCGCGCCAGGTAGCTGAAGGCGCCCTCGCTCGACACCAGAACGCGCCGTTCCTGCGGGATGGCGGCGAGACGCTCGCGGATCGGCGCCACGGCGGCGGTGATCTGCTGCTTGTAGGCCTCGGCGTTCCGCGCATAGACCGCCGCATTGTCGGGATCGTGCTCGGAGAAGGCGTCGCGGATGTTGTCGACATAGGTGAGCGCATCGCTCGGCGACATCCAGGCATGCGGGTTGGGCTTGCCCGTGTAGGGGCCCTCGGCGATGCCCATGGGCTCGACGCCCTCGGAGACGACGACGCTCGGCACCTCGCGCAAATTGCGGAAGAAACGCTCGAACCAGAGTTCGAGGTTGAGCCCGTTCCACAGGATCAGGTCGGCGTCCTGCGCGCGAAGGATATCGCCGGGCGTCGGCTGGTAATTGTGTATCTCGGCGTTTGGCTTGGTGATCGATTCGACGATCGCCGCCTCGCCGGCGACGTTGCGCGCCATGTCGGCGATGACGGTGAAGGTGGTCACCGCCTTGAAGCGTTCTTCCTGCGCGAGCGCCGGCGCTCCCGCAAGGACCGTAACGAGCAGGACGGCCAGACCCTTGGCTAAACCCATGAAAATCCCCTGAACAAGGTACAATGCGATGTGACGATGCAAAAGCTAGGGCGAAAGCGGGCGCGCGTCAACGCAATTGCAAATCATTTGCATTATAAAGTGCGACGAGGCCTGAAACGATGGGTTTTTCAGGCGGGACGAGGGTGCCGCGGCAGGGAATCTTTGCAACTGGTTGTCATCTGGCGCATAGTCCGGGCATGAATCAGCACGCGAACCACAAGCCGGATTATGAGCGGGAGATGCGCCGCTCGGGCATCAGGATCACCCGGCCGCGCAAGATCATCCTGCAGATCCTGACGGAGACCGACGATCATCCGGACGCGATGGAGATCTTCCAGCGCGCCTCGGCGATCGATTCCAGCATCTCGCTGTCGACGGTCTACCGGACGATGAAGCTTCTGGAGGGCATGGGAGCGATCCACCGCCATGCCTTCGAGGGCGGGCGGGCACGCTTCGAACAGGCGGGCGGCGAGCACCATGACCATCTGATCGACATCGACACGGGCGACGTCATCGAGTTTCACTCGCGGCGGATCGAGGCGCTGCAGGAGGAGATCGCCCGCTCGCTGGGCTACGACATCGTGCACCACCGGCTGGAACTCTACGGCAGAAAGCGCAAGAAGGGCTGAGATCGATACAGGCCCCCCAAGAAGCAAGTGCCGCCGTGGTGGAGGGGAAACCACGGCGGCCATGCTTGAAACACCGCGGCAGCCCGGAGAGGGGGGATGAGGCTGCCGCTATTTGCCCGGATAAGGCGGGGGACGAGCCTTGACCGGACCACGGCGAAAAATGCCGCTGTCTGTTATTTTGTGCTTGAACGTGGCTATTCAAGGGCACGGACATTACAACTTCGTAACAAAGCCGTGATGAAGAAGTGGTAGACGACGTTCACCCTTGTCAGCACAGATGCTGTCCAGAAGGGGGTTTCACCCCCTTTGCCATGGACAGGCGGAGGCCGCCGCGCTACCCGTAGCAGCCATGAAAAAAGGCGATCATCTCTTCCTCGTTGACGGTTCGGGCTACATCTTTCGCGCTTACCACGCGCTGCCCCCGCTGACCCGCAAATCCGACGGCCTGCCGGTCGGCGCCGTGGCCGGTTTCTGCAACATGCTGTGGAAGCTGCTGCGCGATGCCCGCGACACGGATGTCGGCGTGACCCCGACCCATTTCGCGGTGATCTTCGACCATTCGTCGAAGACCTTCCGCAACGATCTCTATCCGGAATACAAGGCCAACCGGTCAGAGCCGCCGGAGGACCTGATCCCGCAGTTCGGGCTGATCCGCGAGGCGACGCGCGCCTTCGACCTGCCCTGCATCGAGCTCGCGGGCTTCGAGGCCGACGATCTGATCGCGACCTATGCCCGGCTCGCAACCGAGGCGGGCGTCGACACGACGATCATTTCTTCCGACAAGGACCTTATGCAGCTCGTCACCGACCAGGTGTCGATGTACGATCCGATGAAGGACCGCGAGATCCGCATCCCCGAGGTGATCGAGAAGTGGGGCGTGCCGCCGGGAAAGATGATCGACCTGCAGGCGCTGACGGGCGATTCGGTCGACAACGTGCCAGGCGTGCCGGGCATCGGCCCGAAGACGGCGGCCCAGCTCCTGGAAGAATATGGCGACCTCGACACGCTTCTGGCGCGCGCCGGCGAGATCAAGCAGAACAAGCGCCGCGAAAACCTGATCGAATTCGCCGACAAGGCACGCATCTCGCGCGAACTGGTGCGGTTGCGCGCCGATGCCCCCATCGAGGAGGCGCTCGACGCCTTCGAGCTCAGCCCGCCCAACGGTCCGAAGCTGATCGGCTTCCTGAAGGCGATGGAGTTTTCGACGCTGACGCGCCGCGTGGCCGAAGCGACCGGCGCCGAGGTGGCAGAGATCGAGGCGGCCCATGTGGAGGTCGAGACGAGCGAAACCGCGCACGGCCCGGACATGGGCGCTTCGGCGAAGGGCGAAGAGGGAGCGCCGGCCCCGGCCGGCGCCGCCGGCGCGGGCGAT
>NZ_JANKOF010000131.1 GCF_024655565.1 Nitratireductor sp. ZSWI3
AGGTCAACGGAGGTCGCGTCGACCCGGGTTCGGAGCCCTGCGCGGATTACGAGCTGAAATCAGGACTGTTCGAGGTCCAGTTCGAGCACCACCGGAACGTGGTCGGAGGGCTTTTCCCAGGCCCGGGTGTGCTTGTCGACCGCCACCGAGACCAGATGGTCGGCGGCCTCCGGCGACAGCATCAGGTGATCGATGCGGATGCCGTTGTTCTTCTGCCAGGCGCCGCCCTGGTAATCCCAGAAGGTGTAGACGCCGTCGTCGCCGTTCACCGCGCGCAGCGCATCGGTGAGGCCGAGCCCCTTGAGGCGGCGGAACGCCTGCCGGCTTTCGGGACGGAAAAGCGCGTCGCCCACCCAGGCCTCGGGATGCCTTGCGTCTTCCGGCTCGGGAATGACGTTGTAGTCGCCGGCAAGGACCAGCGGCTCCTCGAGCTTCAGGCGCGCGGCGCTCCAGAGCTCCAGACGCTTCATCCAACCGAGCTTGTAGGGGAATTTCTCGCTGTCGACCGGATTGCCGTTGGGCAGATACAGCGAGACGACGCGCAGGGCGCCGCGGTTGGTCGAGAACACGCCCTCGATGAAACGCGCCTGCTCGTCGCCGTCGTCGCCGGGCAGACCGCGATTGACCTCGTCGAAGCGCAGCTTCGAAAGAAGGGCGACGCCGTTGAAGCCCTTCTGGCCATGGGTCTCCACGTGATAACCAAGCGCCTCGACGGCCTCGCGCGGGAACTGTTCATCGACGGACTTGATTTCCTGCAGGCAGGCGATGTCGGGCGAAGCTTCGCCCAGCCAGTGCAGAAGATTGTCAATGCGCGCCTTGACGCCGTTGATGTTCCAGGTTGCGATCTTCATGGGAGCCTCTTGCGCATCTGTCCTTCTTTAGGGTGGACGCTCCCGGCCCGCAACCGGCGCGCGGAGGTTACTGACAGTCCATGCCGTCCCTGGACGGGCCGCCACGGGCCAGGCGGCGCAGTTCGAACGGCAGGCCGCTCAGGAGCGCCCGCACGTAGCGCCGCCTTTGATAAAGACCGTTCAGCGAAACGCGACCGAGCGCCGTCGGATGTTCGGGAGCGGTGCTGCCGATCAGGCTCGGCATGGTGGTCACGGCGGCGGCGAAGCCGGCATCCCGGGCGGCGGCGATTTCCCGTCCTCCGACCGCCGCGCGATGGCCGTAGGGATAGGCGAAGCTTGTCGGCCGCCTGCCGGTATAGCGTTCGACCGCGTCGGCCGAGCCGGACAATTCGCGCTCCAGGCGGGCGGCGTCGAGGCGCCGCAGATTGGCGTGGGTGAGCGTGTGGGCGCCGAAGCGGGCGAGCGGATCGCGGGCCAGCGTGCGCAGGTCCTCGATGCCCATCGTCTCGCGCTCGGTGATGCCGAGCGGATCGATGCCGTGGCGCATGGCCAGCGCGTCGACCGCTGCAATCGCCGCATCCTCGTCTTCGGCATCGAGGACGAAGGCGGAGAGCCGATCGAATGCAGCGATCTTCTGCAACTGGGTTTTGGTCTCGATCCGGCGCTGCCCGTCGGCGAAGGCGAAGTCGATCTCCTCGGCGGTGGCGACGATCTCCTCGACGGTTTTCCACCAGATGGAGCGGCTGCGCTCAACGAAGCCGGCGGTGACGAAGATGGTGTAGGGAACGCCGTGGCGGCGGAAGACCGGGGCGGCGTGGACGGCATTGTCGCGGTAGCCGTCGTCGAGCGTGAAGGAAACGTAACGCGCCTTGTCCTGCGGGTCCGCCAGGCGCGCCGGCAGATCGTCGAGCGCGACCGGGGTCAGGCCGCAATCGATCGCGGCGCGGATCGCCTGGTCGAGGAAGTGCGGCGTGACCGTCAGCCAGCCATTGGGTGCGCCGCGGGCAACTGGCGCCGGATCGACATGGTGCAGGGTGAAGATCGCGCCGCGCCCGCCCGAGCCGCGGCCGATGCCCGCCAGGCCGAGCAGGGCGGTGCATTCGAGGCCGGCCCGGATGAGCTCGTAGCGCGCAGATCTCTTGAGAGCTTGCAACGGGATCATGCCGTATCAGGTGCCGTTCGCTGTGATGGCCGGAGAGGCGGAGCTGCCGTTCCGGCGCGCCGTGCGGATGCGCCGGTCGCAGGCCGATCCAAGCAGGAAAAGCTGAACAAATCGATTCGCGGCGGCCATGCTTGCCGGCCGGCGGCGAATGTTGGTGAATATTTGGCTGACTTTCAAAAATTTCTTGATAGATGGCCCGTCATTTATCGCGGATGCTTCGCGGATAACAAGATTCCGCGGGGATGCGGAAGACAGGGGAACGACAATGACCGAGACCACTCTGCCCGGCGGCAACGCCGGCGCGCTGACGCAGGCGGATCTGCGCAATCCCGATTACACTCCGCCGTTGATGCAGGCCGTGCCGCTCGGCATCCAGCATGTATTGGCGATGTTCGTCTCGAACGTGACGCCGGCGATCATCGTGGCCGGTGCGGCCGGCTTCGGCTTCGGGTCCAACTCGCCCGATTTCCCCAATCTCATCTACATGATCCAGATGTCGATGCTGTTCGCCGGCATCGCCACGCTGTTCCAGACCATCGGCATGGGGCCGGTGGGCGGACGCCTGCCGATCGTCCAGGGCACCAGCTTCGCCTTCCTGCCGGTGATGATCCCGGTCGTCGCCGGACAGGGGGTTGGCGCGATGTCGGCCCTGATGGGCGGCGTGGTGATCGGCGGCATCTTCCATTTCTGCCTCGGCAGCGTCGTCGGGCGTCTGCGCTTCGCGCTGCCGCCGCTGGTGACCGGCCTGATCGTGCTGATGATCGGGCTGTCGCTGATCCGCGTCGGCATCCAGTATTCGGCCGGCGGCGTGCCGCTGATCGGCAAGCCGGAATATGGCAGCCTGGCCAATTGGAGCGTTGCGCTCGTCGTGGTCGTCGTCACCCTGCTCCTGAAGTTCTTCGCCAAGGGCATGTGGTCGATCGCTGCCGTGCTGCTCGGCCTTGTCGCCGGCTATCTCGTGGCGCTCGCCATGGGCATGGTCAGCTTCGGCAATGTGGGCAATGCCGGCTGGGTGGCCATGCCGGTGCCGTTCAAATGGGGCTTTGAACTCTCCGCTCCGGCCATTCTCGGCATGTGCTTCATGGCCGTCGTATCGGCGATCGAGACGGTCGGCGACGTGTCCGGCATCACCAAGGGCGGCGCCGGGCGCGAGGCGACGGAGAAGGAGATCTCCGGCGCCACCTATGCCGACGGCCTCGGCACGGCGGTGGCCGGCGTGTTCGGCGGGCTGCCCAACACGTCGTTCAGCCAGAATGTCGGCCTGATCTCGATGACCGGCGTCATGAGCCGCCACGTGGTCACCTACGGGGCGATCTTCCTGATCGTCTGCGGCCTCATTCCGAAGGTGGGCGCGATCATCTCGACGGTGCCGATCACCGTGCTCGGCGGCGGCGTGATCGTGATGTTCGGCATGGTCGCCGCGGCCGGCATCAACATGCTGTCAGACGTGCGCTGGAACCGCCGCAACATGGTCATCTTTGCCGTGGCGCTGTCGGTCGGCCTCGGCCTGCAGCTCGAGCCAGGCGCGCTCCAGCACCTGCCGCAGACGGCGCAGATCCTGCTCACTTCCGGCCTGTTGCCGGCCGCCTTCCTGGCGATCGTGCTCAACCTCGTGCTGCCCGAGGAGGCAGCGGGCGAAGAAAGCGCCTGAAACGTCGAAGGAGCCGCCGGCATCCGGCGGCTCCTAGGTTCGGCAGAAGCCGTTCAGGGGCGGGTCACGGCGGGAACGTTCTCCGATCCAAGGAAGACGGCCAGGATGCGGACGGGCTTGTCGCCGACGGCGCGGCCATTGTGCCAGGAATGGACAGCTTCCACGAAGCCGTCTCCAGCGCGGAAGACCTTTTCTTCCTCGCCTTCATAGGTGATCGCCACTTCCCCTTCGAGGATGTATCCGACGATCGGCACCGCGTGCAGGTGCCGGCCGGTTTCCTCGCCGGGTTGCAGCGTGACGATGAGGGTCGTGATCTTGGCCTGTCCGACGGGATACAGGATCTGCTGGCCGAGTACCGTCTTTTCCGTGTCGGTCACCTTCACGACACGCTGATAGTCCTGTTTCGTCTGCTGCTCTGCAAATGTCAGGCTTGGGGAGAACGCAGCGAGCAGGATGGCCACCGTCGCGATCGACCTTATATTCTTCATTATCAATAACCTATCATAACAAATTAAAAAAACGCCCGAGGGCGCGCAACGATCACAAGCTGAGTGTTTTTGTCAAGAAAAAGACTGAAGCTGCTTTGGCGCACCGGGCACGCAAGCCTGCGGCCCCGGGCTGGAGCCGGCTTTCCGTCGGTCTTCCGTCGGTCGAATCAGATGGAGAAGCTGGTGCCGCAACCGCAGGAGGCGACGGCATTGGGATTCTTGATCTGGAAGGACTGGCCGATCAGATCGTCGACGAAATCGATCACCGAGCCACCCATATAGACCAGCGACAGGTCGTCGATCAGGACGGTCGCCCCGTCCTTCTCGATGGCAAGGTCGTCCGCATTGCGGGCATCGACCAGATCGAACGTGTAGGAAAAGCCCGAGCAGCCGCCGCCCTCGACGGCGACGCGCAGGGCGATCTTGCCGGGCTCGTCCTTGAGGATGGCGGCGATGCGCCGCGCCGCCGCATCGGTCAATTCGACGCTTTTCATCTCGATTCCGGCGTCCATGCCCATGGTGCTTGTCCTGACGGTCACCTTGCGTTCTTGCTCATGGAATAGGTATGAAGCCGTGGGCGGCAAGTCAACCGGAGTGCGACGGTTGGGTTTTGTGCCGGGAAAGCGGCGGAGCATGCAGGACGACCAGGCTTTGCGGGATATCGGCTTCGGTTACCGGCCGCGCGCCGCCTATGCGACCGATCCGGCCGCCTCGCGCGGGCGCCTCGTCGCCGAAGCGGAGAGCCCGACGCGCACGCCGTTCCAGCGCGACCGCGACCGCATCATCCATTCGACTGCCTTCCGCCGCCTGAAGCACAAGACGCAGGTCTTCATCGCCCATGAGGGCGACCATTACCGCACGCGGCTCACCCATACGATCGAGGTGGCGCAGATCGCCCGAGCCCTGGCGCGCGCCCTCAGGGGCGACGAGGATCTCGCCGAGGCGATCGCCCTCGTTCACGATTTCGGCCACACGCCGTTCGGCCATACGGGCGAGGACGCGCTGGCCGAGCGCATGGCCCGTTGGGGCGGCTTCGACCACAATGCGCAGTCGCTGCGCATCGTCACCGAGCTCGAGCGGCGCTACGCCGAGTTCGACGGGCTCAACCTCACCTGGGAAACGCTCGAAGGCCTCGTCAAGCACAACGGCCCGCTGACGGACCGGGACGGTGTAGGGCTCGACGGAAAGCCGGTGCCGCAGCCGATCCTCGATTATGTGGCACGGCACGACCTGGAACTGTGGCGCCATGCCGGCATCGAGGCGCAGTGCGCGGCGATCGCCGACGACATCGCCTACAACGCCCATGACATCGATGACGGGCTTCGATCGGGTCTTCTGACCCTCGACATGCTCGCCGGCGTCACCCTGCCGGGGCGCATTCTGAAAACCGTGTCGCAGCGCTATCCCGATCTGGATCCCGTGCGGCGCGGCCATGAGCTGATGCGCCGTCAGATCACGGCGATGGTCGAGGACGTGATCGTCACGGCGCGGCAACATCTCGAAGCGGTGAACCCGCAAAGCCCCGCCGACATTCACGATGCGGGCCACACCGTGGTGACGTTCTCGTCCCGCATGCAGGCGGAGGAGAAGGAGCTGAAGGCCTTCCTCTATGCCAATCTCTATCGCCACAAGGCGGTGGTCGCCATACGCAGCCAGGCCGAGCAGATCGTGCGCGAATTGTTCGACGTCTATTTCGCCGATCCGCGCGCCATGCCCGAGGGCTGGCGCGAGGGGCTCGACCGCTGCGATGAGGCCGTCAAGGCGCGTCACGTGGCCGATTTCCTGGCGGGCATGACCGACACCTACGCGATGAAGGAACACCGGCGGCTGTTTGACCGCACCCCTGAATTGGGCTAGTGCGAACGGCGTTCCGGCCCGGCGGGCCGTTGCACCATGAATTGCCGATGCATTTTTCAGGACATTGTCCATGAACATCTTTGCCGATTTCACCGATCGGGTGTTGAAGACCGTCGAATCCCTCGGACTGCGTGCCGCCGATGGCGAGGCGCTCGATCTGTCGCGCATCGCGGTCGAGCCGCCGCGTGATCCGAGCCACGGCGACGTGGCGACCAACGCGGCCATGGTTCTGGCGAAGGCGGTGGGCGAGAATCCGCGCGCGCTCGGCGAGAAGATCGCAGCGGCGTTCGAGAGCGATCCGGACGTGGCGGGCGTGAGCGTTGCCGGCCCCGGTTTCGTGAACCTTAAGCTCAGCGACGGCTTCTGGCAGGCGCGTCTCGGCGAGATGCTCGACCTCGGCACCGATTACGGGCGCTCCGCGCTCGGCAAGGGCGAGAAGATCAACGTCGAATATGTGTCGGCCAATCCGACCGGGCCGATGCATGTGGGGCACTGCCGCGGCGCAGTGGTGGGCGATGCGCTGGCCAATCTGATGGCCTTCGCCGGCTATGACGTGACGCGCGAGTACTACATCAATGATGCCGGCGTGCAGATCGACGTGCTCGGCCAGTCGGTCATGCTGCGCTATCGCGAGGCGCTGGGCGAGAAGATCGGCGAAATCCCCACCGGGCTCTATCCGGGAGATTATCTCGTTCCCGTCGGCAAGGCGCTGGCCGAAGAATACGGCACGAAGCTGCTCGAAATGCCGGCCCTCGATGCGATGGCGATCGTCAAGGACAGGACCATCGACATGATGATGGCGATGATCCGCGACGATCTGGCGGCGCTCAACATCAAGCACGACGTCTTCTTCTCCGAGCGCTCGATGCATGCCGGAAACGGCGCGACGATCCGCTCGGCGATCAACGACCTGACGATGAAGGGCCATGTCTACAAGGGCAAGCTACCGCCGCCCAAGGGGCAGAAGCCGGAGGATTGGGAAGACCGCGAGCAGACCCTGTTCCGCTCGACGGCGGTGGGCGACGACATCGACCGCCCGCTGATGAAGTCGGACGGCTCGTTCACCTATTTCGCCGCCGACGTCGCCTATATGAAGAACAAGGTCGACCGCGGCTTCTCGCATCTGATCTACATTCTGGGTGCCGACCACAGCGGCTACGTCAAGCGGCTGCAGGCCGTGGCGCGGGCCATCGCCGGCGACGATCTGGAGCTGACCGTGCTCCTGTGCCAGCTCGTCAGGCTGTTCCGTGCCGGCGAGCCGGTGCGCATGTCGAAGCGGGCAGGGGAGTTCGTCACCCTGCGGGATGTCGTCGATGAGGTCGGCCGCGATCCCATCCGCTTCATGATGCTCTACCGCAAGAACGACGCACCGCTCGATTTCGACTTCGCCAAGGTGACGGAGCAATCGAAGGACAATCCGGTGTTCTACGTGCAGTATGCATCGGCACGCTGCCACTCGGCGTTCCGCCAGGCGCGCGAGCAGCTCGGCGTCGAGACGTTCGAGCGCGCCGACATGCGCGCATCGCTTTCCCTGCTCACCGACGAGGGGGAAATGGCGCTGGTCCGCAAGCTTGCCGAGTACCCGCGTCTCATCGAGGGCGCCGCCCAGGCGATGGAGCCGCACAGGCTGGCTTTCTATCTCTATGATCTTGCCAGCGTCTTCCACGCACAGTGGAATCGCGGGGCCGAAACGGACGACTTACGCTTTGTTAAGGTTAACGCCCCAGAATTGACCTACGCCAGACTAGGGCTGGTGCAGGCGGTTTGCGATGTACTGACATCGGGACTGGCGTTGATCGGGGCGGAAGCGCCTTCGGAGATGCGTTGATCACCTGATTTCAGGTATAACAGTCTGTCACCTTTTGCCCACATTGCGCTGGTAGGTGCAACAGTTGTGACGTCGCCGGCGTCCGACCGAGTGTGAGTGCGGAAGATAGCATGGCAGACCATAGCTCGACCCAACGTGCAGACATTGCTGGCCTAACGGACGATGATCCGTTTGCGGAATTGACCCGGATCATCGGTCATGACCCGCTGCGTGCGAATGCGCGCAAATCCGAAGAGGATCTGGCTGGCGACGATCTGGCACTGGAATTGGAAAACGAACTGCTTGGCGACCTGTCGGCCTTCTCCGACGAGGAGCCGCAGGCCGAGGCCGCTGACGATTCATGGCGTCCCGCCCAGGACGACTGGCGCTTCAATGCGCCGGAACAGGAGCCGGCCGCGGAAGCTCCGGCGGACGTGGTGCAGGATCTGTCCGACGAGCTCGACGCCAGCTTTGCCGCCAGCTTCGAGGACGAACTGGCCTCCTCCGCCGAAGAGGCGGAATCTCCGGCCTGGCAGCCTGAGGAAGCGTCGGCGCAGGACGTCGATTGGCTGAACGAGGAAATCGCCCGCGGCTTCGAGGCGTCCGAATACGACTTCATGCGCGTCGCCGAAACCGCTTCCGCCGAGGATGCCGAGGCCCCTTCTTCGCGGCATCAGGACGAAGCGCCGGAGGACGTGGATTTCGCGTTCCAGCAGGCCGACTGGGCCGAGCTCGATGCCGATTTCACCGAACCGGCGGCAGAAGACGAGGCGGCCGACCCGGTTGCGGAGGAGTTCGTCCAATCCTTTGAGGAGGAAGCGACGGACGATGCGGCCGCGGCTGACGGCGAGGCCGGTGCGGACCTGCGAGCCGCTCAGGACGATGCGGTCGAGGACGTGTTCTTCGACGACGTGCCGATGGCCGACGATCTCGATGAGGTCGCTCCGCACGCGGAGAACGCGTTGCCGAGCCAGTACATGTCGCCTCAGGCCTTTGCCGATTCGGTCGCCAAGCGCGCCAAGGAGACGATCGCCGAGGATCGGAACGGTGCCGCGGCTCCCTTCGATCTCGCGGCGGAGTTCGAGGCCGAGTTCGGCCCGCAGAGCTTCATGCCGGCCGATGCGGCGGAGGAGGAACCGGCCGCCCATGCCGCCGCCGACGATGTCGATGAAGCCGTCGATTGGACGTTGACGGACGAGGAGGCGCCGCAGGCCGAAGAACCGGTTGCCGAGGAGGCGGAGCATCATTTCTGGCACCGGCCGGACGAGGCCACCCATGCCGGCCCGCCGCTCATCGACACGGTCGATGTTCCGGGCGAGCGCATTCCGGTCGAGGAAACGCGCCACATTCCCGAATTCGTCAGCGAGCCGGAACCGACCTCCGAGACACCGGCGGACGATCTCGAGCTCGCTCTTGCGCGCGCCTTCGGCGATCCCGAAGCGCCCGTCGAGCCGCAGAAGCCTGCTGCGCATGACACGTCGCTCATGCACGATGAATATGCCTCGGTCGCCCTGCGCCATGAAGAGACGGCGGAGGAAGACTTCGAGTTCGACGAGGCGTTCGGCGACGAGCTCCATCCGGACGATGAGTCCGACGCGGATGCCGGCCTTGCGACCGATGCCGCTTATTATTCAGCGGAAGAGCCCCGCTGGCAGGGGCAGCAGGACGACGATCTCGCCGTCGCTGCCGCTGCGGCGCCGCTCGGCGCTGCCATGCGGGCCCGTCCAGCGCAGGCAAGGAGCAGGCGCGGCCTGATGGCCGCGGCTGCTATCGGCGGCGTTGCCGTGCTTGGTGCGATCGCTGCCTTTGCCTTCAGCAGCGGCGGCAGCGATGCGGAAACGCCTGCTCTCGTGCGCGCCGACCCCGATCCGGTGAAGGTCAAGCCCGAGAACCCGGGCGGCCAGCAGGTGCCGAACCAGGATAACCAGGTCTATCAACGGGTTTCCGGCGCCGAGCTGAACAGCGCTCCCGCGCAGGAGCGGCTCGTCACGACGGTCGAAGAGCCGGTCGAGGTGCCCGCTCCGCAGGCCGAGGCCTCCGTGCCGAAGTCCGAGGAACGCCTGACGTCGGCTGCCGAGCCGCAGGCGGAAGGCCAGGACGAACCGGTGACGGCCATGGCGCCGCGTCGGGTCCGCACCATGGTCGTGCGGCCCGACGGCACGCTGGTGCCGCGCGAGGATCCGGCCCCCGCTCAGCCCGCCGCCAGCACTGCGGCGCCCGCCGCCGATCCTGTCGCACCGGCTCCGGCTGCACAGGCCGAGGCACAGGCTCCCGCGACGCAGTCCCCGCCGGCTTCCGAGGTCCAGGCACTGACCCAGGCTGCAGCGGGGAACGCTCCT
>NZ_JANKOF010000132.1 GCF_024655565.1 Nitratireductor sp. ZSWI3
GGACGATGCCCCGCATCGCCCTGCGCAGCGCGCCTAGCCAGCGGATCGACCTGTCCCATCAGATCGGTCAATAGCTATCTCCCTTGGTATTATGCAACCAATGATCAGAAGCTGGAGTTCAGATCGCCCGTGCTGCTGCCGAAATCGCCGATGGTGCGCAGCGAAATGGTGAAGCCGAAGGAATGGTCGGTTTCCTTGGTGTCGCGATTCTGGCTGCGCGTGTAGGTCATCGAATAGATGAAGCACTCGTCGCCATAGGCAAAGCCGTAGGCGTTCTTCACCAGCGTCTCTTCCTGGAGATCATAGGTTCCGGATGCGAAACCGCTCCAGTTCTCGTTGAACTTGACCTTGGTGAGCCCGGTGACCTCCTGCCGGTCGGTGGCGAAGCCATAGGTCGGCTGGGCCTGGATATAGGCATATTGCAGGGATGCGGTGACGTTGCCCAGCGTCGCCGCGGTCTTCAGGTCCGTTCGCCGCAATTCGAGGGTCTTCTCGTCAAGCCGTGCGCCGACGGAGAAGGCGAAGCCGTTCGGGCTGGCGATGCCGGCCATGCCGACGAAATCCGAGACGTCCGACTCGAGGCCTGAATAGGCGCCGACATTGACGAGGTCCGGCTGCGCGAAGGGATTGGCGCCGGCGATCCGATAGGACTGGCCGAGCAGGCCGTGTGCCGTCCAGCCATTGGCGAAGCTGCCGGAATAGCGGATGCCGACATTGGCGCGCGTGCCGCCCTCGATCCTGTCGTAACCGGAGAACTTGTCGCGCTCGAAGAGCGTCGTCGCGTCGAAGACCAGCGATTGGGCGTCCTCGTTGGGGATGCCGATGCGGTCCTGGTAGGTGGCGTCGGGCCGCACGAACACCTGCGCCATCGGCTCCAGGACGTGCGAGGCGCTGGAGGTCGAGAACAGGATCGGCCAGCGCGCTTCCAGACCCGCCGTCGCCATGTAGCGATAGTAGGAGGAGCGGACGTCGCTGGTCATGCCCGGATTGTTGTTGATGAAGTTCGGAATGCCGTTCACGACGTTCATGTCGTAATCGGTGTGGATGGCATCGCCGCGCGCCTGCAAGATCGGCGTTATCACCAGGCCGCCGGTCGTCACGAAGGAGCGCTTCCACTCCGCCTCGGCCGTCGTGCGCCCGAAACGCCCGGCCGGGCCATCAAGCCTCGTGCCGTTGTTGGTCCTGAAGCTTTCGTTGTTCCGATAAAGCCCCTGCGCATTGACGTCGAAGGTCAGCTCGCCGCCGGCCACGGGCTCGTCCAGCGTATAGGAGTAGTCGAGGCTCGGCAGGACCCAGGGTTGCTGCTCGTCGCGGGCGATGGCCTTGGTGTCTTCCTGAACGTCGAAATGATAGGCCCTGACATCGAAGAAGTTACGGTCGTCGAGGCCGGTCAGGTAGAGCTGCGAGGTCTGCACCAGGTCGGAGAAGCCGCTGATCCCGTAGGTGCGCGAGAAATTCTTGTCGCTCTGCGCCAGGACGTCCCAGCCGAAGGTCCAGCGCGGATTGATCTGGAAGGTGCCCTTCGAGCCGATCATGCCGCGGGTGGTTTCGGAGCCGTTGACCGTGTTGCTCTTCCAGGCTTCCGGATCCTGCTGCTTGATGCCTGCGATCTTGACGCTGTACTGGCCGTTGTCGAAGCGTTGCCGCCATTCGGCCTCGCCGAGAAAGCCCTGCCGCGTGTAATAGGTGCCCGAAACCGTCAGATCGTAGGTCGGCGAAAAGGCGAGGTAGTAGGGCACCTTCACCCCGAACCCCAACTCGTCCTTGTAGGAGGCGCTCGGAATGAGAAAACCCGATTTGCGCTTCACCGTCGGATCGGCCACCTCGAAGAAGGGGAGATAGGCGATCGGCATGCCGAAGAATTCGAAGCGGGCGCGCTCGAAGCGGACGGTCTTGGCTTCGCCGTTCCAGATGATCTTCTGCGCCTTGATCTGCCAGATCGGTGGCTTTTCCGGTTTTTCCCGGCAGGGTTCGCAGGCGGTGTAGACGCCGTTGTTGAAGGTCGTCAGCCGCCCGCCCGTGCGCTCGGCGCTTTCGGCGGCGAAATAGGTCTTGTCGACCGTCTCCACCCGCAGGGCGTTGACGAAGCCGTCGCTGAAATTGTCGGTGACGTCGATCTCGTCGGCATAGATGCGGTTGCCGTCCTTCTCGACGATCTCCACGCGGCCGCTGGCCATGACGCGCGAGGTGGTGCGGTCATAGGTGACCCGGTCGGCGACGAGGCGGTTGCCGTCGTACTCGATCTGCACCCCGCCGGCGGCGGTGACGGTGTTGCGGTCGTTGTCGTAGATCAGGTTGTCGGCCGTCAGGAGCATCTGGGCGTCCTGCGGCAGGTCATTGCCGAACGGCAGGTTTATATCCTGCGCCCATGCGGCCTGCGGAAGCTGCGCATATGCGCACAGGGCCACCGCCGCCGTCGCGCCCATCAGGCGCGCCAGTCTGGCGGAAATGCCGGCTCTGTCTGCCGCAACTCCCACTAACCATCCTCCTTATACAACAGGAAAGTGACCCCGTAGAACATGGCAACGACCACAGGCGTCCACGCAGCCACGACGGGAGGGACGACCCCCGCGCTGCCGAACGCCTTGACCAAGACCGAGACCACATAAAGCAGAAAGCCGGCGAGGACGCCACCCAGAATCACCGTCGCCGACTGCCCCATGCGCGTGAATCTCATGGATACCGTAGCGGCAATCAGCGTCATTGCCACGAGAAGTACGGGAAGCACCACAAGTGAATGAAAATGCGTGGCAAATGCGTTTGCTCTGAGCCCGAAGGAATGCGCGACCTCGATCTTTCCGGGCAGCGCATAGATCGACGTGGCCTCCGGCCGCGTGAGCTGTTCGCCGACGAACTCGGCGCGCAGATTCGTCGGCACCTGGACGCTCACCAGATGCTCGGCAGCGGCCGTTCCGCGGCGTCGTGCCACGGTCGTCAATTCCCAGAATCCGTCACGCAGGAACGCCCGCTCGGCGTCGAGCCGCTCGGCGATTCGCCCCTCGCTGTCGATTCGGAAGAAGGTCGGCCGCACCAGCACCTGCCCGCCATTGAGCACGGCGCTGGCACCGATCACCGTCTCCTCGTCGCCCGAGCGCTGCTTGATCCATTGCTCGGCCTCGGAATTGGCCGTCGTCTTGGCTCCGCGAACCTCCGTTTCGAGCGATTGGGCACGGGAGAATCCATGCGCGGCCAAAGGATTGAGGAGCCCCACGGCAAGCACGCCGAAGACGAAGGAGCCGAAAGCGATCGGGGTGAGGAACTGCCAGGCGGAAACGCCGGCGGCGCGGGCCACCACCAGCTCGTATTTGCGGTTGAGGCTGATCAGCGTCGCCATCGCCGCGATGAGACCGATGAAGGGCACCGCCTGAAGCAGGATGATGGGGGTCTGCAGGGCGGCAAGCGACAGCGCCCACTGGGTGGAATAGCCCGGCAGGCCGGCAGAGCGGCTCGACACCTCGGCGAAGGTCACGATGAAGATGAGGATGCCGATGCCGACGAAGTTCCAGGCCGTGATGGAGGCGTAGCGGCGGAAGAAATAGCTGCCCAGCGTGTAGCCGATCATCCGCGGCCTCCGGCAGGGCTGCGCATCCGCGCCAGCCTGATGCGCAGGCGTGTCATCATGTCGGTGAGTGACTGCATGCGGGCCGTCAGCTTTTCAACCCAGTGTGTCGGCAGCTCCATCACCCGATTGGTTGCGATAAAGAACGCGCATATGCCAATCATCAAGATCGGTGCCGCATAGAGGACGAAGGAGAAGACGGAGGAGGTTTCGGCCTCCGTCCCCGAGTAGAAGCCGATCCAGCGCACCAGCAGCGCGATGACCATGGTCGTCACCATCGGATGCAGGCGCGCTTCGCGGAACGAGCGCGCATCGCCCGCCACGGCAAGGCCGATCATGGCGAAGACGAGCGGATAGAGCCATTCCGAGAATCGCATGTGCAATTCGGCGCGGAACACCTGTGGCGAGCGCTTGTAGAAATCGTCGTTCGGATCGGGAGAAAGCAGGAAGCCGAGAGACCGGTCCTTCGGGTGCAGTGTCGGCATGCCGCCGCCGGTGCTGGTGAACTCGGACAGGTCGAAAGCATAGGAATCGAAGCGGATCGTCGACACGTCGCCATTCGCTGATTCCCGCTGGATCATGCCGTCCTGCATGACGAGGATGCTGCCGCCGTCGCGCTCGACGGTCGCCCCGGTGCGCGCGTGGTAGACGAGCTTCGTCTTCTCGTCGCGCGAATCGGCGACGAAAATGCCGCCCAGGAGGCCGTTCGGCAGGCGCTCCGAGATCTGCACGAACAGCCCGTCGCCGACCTTCTGGAAGGACCCTTCCTGAAGAACGGTGGTGATGAGGTCGGCGCGCGCATTGGCGAGGATCGACCGGAAAGCCTGCCGCGAGGCCGGCTCCAAGGTGTTGTTGATCAGGAAGGAGGCGATGCTGGCGCCGAGCGCTATGATCAGGATCGGCCGGATGATCGTGCCGCGCGGCGCCCCCGAGGCATTGATGACCGCCAGCTCGGAATCCGTGTTCATGGTGGCCAATGTCTGTGCCACGGCGATGCCCAGCGCGAAGGGGATGACGACCGGAATCACCGCCGGCAGGACGAGCGCGGCGACCAGAAAAAAGGTGCCGGCCGACTGGCCGCTGTCGGTGACGAGATCGATGCGGTTCAGGACCTGGGTTGTCCACACCAGGGCGAGCACCCACAGCAACGCCGCCGCGAACAGCGCGAAGGTGCGACGCATGATGTAGAGTTCGATCACCTTCATGGAGTTCGACGGTCCGGTTGTTGCTGGCAGGCCTCAAGTCGCGCGCGCGACCCTAGCGGCCCGCTGACGCGGGCACAACGAGCAATTGCCGGCACGGGAGTATGACCCACCAATTCTTGTCCCGGCGCAGACTGTGGCGGGCATTGGTTAGAAAAGCTGAAACAAACGCGGTTAACGCTCTGATTACCTGGCGATAACCATAGGCTCGAAGGCCTGTGCATCGCCGAAAAATAGGGCTGTGCCAGCGGGCGGCCCTTGCCAATTCGCATAAAACCTCCAAGATCGCGGGCATCGTCTAAACGACCAATCACGGAAATCTAGGACATATCATGACCGACAGACCGACCGTCGCCTTCGCCAAATTCGCCTTGCCCAAAAAGGGCAGCGTCCTTGTGCTGGCAGCCGAAGGGGGCGGGCTCGGGGAACAGGCAAGGGCCTGCGATCCCGACGGCGTCCTGTCGCGGGCCTTCGAGGTGGCGGGCTTCTCCGGCAAGCTGGCCAAGAGCGTCGAGGTTCTGGCGCCCGCCGGCACTGGTTTCGACCGGCTCTCGGCCATCGGCGTCGGCAAGGCCGGGGCCATCGAGGAAGGCGGCTGGCTGAAGATCGGCGGCGCGGCGATGGCCGCCGCGAAGAGTGCCACGGACATCGCCGTGATCGCCGACCTGGGTGGTTCGGAGCCTTCCGCCGAGGATGTCGCCAACCTTGCCCTCGGCATGATGCTGCGCGCCTATTCCTTCGACAAGTACAAGACCACGAGCCGGGAGAACGGCAACGGCGAGGAGAAATCCGCCGACAAGGCGAAGATCACCATCCAGTGCGCCGACCCGTCCGCCGCCAAGAAGGCGTTCGCCCGCGCTGAGGCCGTTGCCGGCGGCGTGCTGCTCGCCCGCGACCTGGTGAACGAGCCGGCCAACGTGCTGGGTCCGGTCGAATTCGCCGCCAAGGCCAAGGAGCTGGAGAAGCTCGGCGCCAAGGTCGAGATCCTCACCGAGAAGGAAATGAAGAAGCTCGGCATGGGCGCGCTGCTCGGCGTCGCCCAGGGCTCCGTGCGTCCGCCGCGGCTCGCCGTCATCGAGTGGAGCGGCGGCAAGGCGAAGGAGAAACCGGTCGCCTTTGTCGGCAAGGGCGTCGTCTTCGACACCGGCGGCATCTCGATCAAGCCGGCCGGCGGGATGGAGGACATGAAGGGCGATATGGGCGGTGCCGCCGCGGTGGTCGGCGTCATGCACGCGCTCGCCGCCCGCAAGGCCAAGGTCAACGCCGTCGGCCTGATCGGCCTGGTGGAGAACATGCCGGACGGCAATGCCCAGCGCCCCGGCGATATCGTCACCTCCATGTCCGGCCAGACCATCGAGGTCATCAACACCGACGCCGAGGGGCGCCTGGTGCTGGCCGACCTGCTCTGGTACTGCAACGATCGCTTCGCGCCGCAGTTCATGGTCAATCTGGCGACGCTGACGGGGGCCATCATGGTGGCGCTCGGCCATCACCATGCCGGCCTGTTCTCCAACGACGATACGCTCGCCGAACGGCTGACGGCCGCCGGCCTGTCGACCGACGAGAAGCTGTGGCGCATGCCGCTCGGCACGGAATACGACAAGCTGATCGATTCCAAAAATGCCGACATGAAGAATTCGGCCGGCCGCATGGCGGGATCGATCACGGCAGCGCAGTTCCTGAAGCGCTTCGTCAAGGAAACCGCCTGGGCGCATCTCGACGTGGCGGGCACGGCGATGGGCTCGCCGCACACCGAGATCAACCGCTCCTGGGGCTCGGGCTTCGGCGTGCGGCTGCTCGACCGGCTGGTCGCCGACCATTACGAAAAATAGGATGGACGTCCTTTTCTATCATCTCACCGAATCGACGCTCGAGGAGGCGCTGCCTCCTCTGGTCGAGAAAAGTCTGGAGAGGGGATGGAAGGTCGCCGTGCAGACCGGCCGCCGCGAGCGCTGCGAGGCGCTCGACGCGCTGCTGTGGACCTGGCGCGACGAGTCCTTCCTCGCCCACGGTACGGACCGCGACGAGCACGCGGCCCTGCAGCCGGTCCTGTTGAGCGACGGCCCCTCCAACGCCAACGGCGCGCAGATCCGCTTTCTCGTCGACAATGCCGAACCCGGCGAACTCACCGGCTACGAGCGGGCCGTCTTCCTGTTCGACGGTCATGACGCCGCGCAGCTCGACGCGGCGCGCGCCCACTGGAAGGTCATGAAGGCCGCCGGCCATGCCGTCACCTACTGGCAGCAGGGTCCCGACCGGCGCTGGCAGAAGAAGGGGTAGCCGGCGCCACCGCCGTCAGCCGATCTCCGCCAGAACCCGCTCCAACTCGCCCAGATGCGCGATGCGGCGGAAGCGTGGGGCGCCGGCCGGCTCTTCCGCATGCTCGTGCGCCCAGGTCAGTTCATGCGGCACGAAGACGCCCCAGGCGCCGGCCTCGATGGCGGGGATGATGTCGGACTTCAGCGAGTTGCCGATCATCACGGCGTTCTCGGCCCCGTCGCCATGCTGGCCGAACACGCGTTCGTAGGTGCCGCGCGACTTGTCGCTGACGATCTCGATCGCGTCGAAAAACCTGCCGAGGCCGGAGGCCGCCAGCTTGCGTTCCTGATCGAACAGGTCGCCCTTGGTGATCATCACCAGACGATGCCGCCCGGCAAGCCGCTGCAGCGTCTCGCGCGCATGCGGCAGCGGCTCGACCGGATGTGCCAGCATGTCGCGTCCGGCGTCGATGATCTCGCGGATCGTCCGTGACGGCACGCGCCCCTCGGTCACCTCGATCGCCGTCTCGATCATCGACAGGGTGAACCCCTTGATGCCGAAGCCGTATTTGTCGAGATTCCGCTTCTCCGCTTCAAGCAGCCGCTCCGCCAGGTGATCGGCCTCGGCAAAATCCGCCAGGAGCGCGGCGAAGCGCGCCTCCGTCAGGCGGAAGAAGCGCTCGTTCTGCCAGAGCGTGTCGTCGGCGTCGAAGCCGACGGTGAGACGGTTGTGGCTCATGACACCATGCCTTCCTCATATTCGCTCGACAGCGTCAGCCAGCGATCCTCGTGGCGCGACAGCATGGAGGACAGCTCGGCACGCTCCCTGGCCAGCGTCGAGACCTTGTCGGGCTCCTTGTCGTAGAGGCTGACATCGGCCAGCCGTGCCTCGATCGCCTCGATGCGCTTGCGCGTGCGCTCGATCAGGCCCTCGGTCGCCTTGATTTCCTTGGCGAGCGGCTCGAGGGCGGCCCGCTTGCGCGCCGCCTCCTTGCGGCGGTCCGCCTTCGAGGCTTTGTCGGTTTCGCGCTTTTCCTTGGCCCGGCTGGCGCCGCCCGTCATCTGGCTGCGGTAATCCTCCATGTCGCCGTCGAAGGGCGCCACGGAACCGCCGCCGACGATCCACAGCCGGTCGGCGGTTGCCTCGATCAGGTGACGGTCGTGACTGATCAGAATCACCGCGCCCTCGAAGGTGTTGAGGGCTTCCACGAGTGCCTCGCGGCTGTCGATGTCGAGGTGGTTGGTCGGCTCGTCGAGGATCAGAAGGTGAGGGGCCTCGAAGGTGGCAAGCCCCATCAGGAGTCGCGCCTTCTCGCCGCCGGAAAGATCGCGCGCCGGCGTCGACATCTTCTCGGTCGTCAGGCCGAACTGGGCCACCCGCGCCCGCACCCTGGCTTCCGGCGCGTCCGGCATCAGGCGGCGCAGATGCTGGTAGGCATCCTCGTCCGGCCGCAGATCGTCGAGCTGGTGCTGGGCGAAGATCGAGACCTTGAGGCCCGGCGCGACCGTCATCGTGCCCTTTTCCAGCGACAGCCGGCCGGCGATCAGCTTGGCGAAAGTGGATTTGCCGTTGCCGTTGGCGCCGAGCAGGGCGATGCGGTCGTCATTGTCGATCCTCAGCGACAGGCTTTTCAGCACCGGCTTGCCGGGTGTGTAACCGACCGCGCCGCCTTCGAGGGCTATGATCGGCGAGGCGACAGCCTTCTGCGGGTTGGGGAAGCGGAAGGGCTGCACCGTCTCGTTGACGACGCTGGCGATGGGCGTCATGCGCTCCAGCGCCTTCAGGCGCGATTGTGCCTGCCGGGCTTTCGAGGCCTTCGAGCGGAAGCGGTCGACGAAGGACTGCATGTGTTTGCGCTGCGCTTCCTGCTTGCCGCGCATCTTTTCCTGCAGCTCGGCCTTTTCGGCATATTGCCGGGCGAACTGGTCATAGCCGCCGCGCCAGAAGGTGAGCTTCCGGTTCTGCAGATGCACGATCGAATTGACCGCCCGGTTGAGGAGGTCGCGGTCGTGGCTGATCAGCAGCACGGTGTGCGGGTAGCGCGCCAGATACCCCTCCAGCCACAGCGTGCCTTCGAGATCGAGATAGTTGGTCGGCTCGTCGAGCAGCAGAAGGTCGGGCTGGGTGAACAGCACCGCCGCCAGGGCCACCCGCATGCGCCAGCCGCCGGAGAAGGAGGAGGCGGGGCGCTTCTGCGCCTCGGCGTCGAAGCCGAGGCCCGACAGGATCGCCGCCGCCCGCGCCTCCGCCGAATGGGCGTCGATGTCCGTCAGCCGCGTCTGGATCTCGGCGATGCGGTGCGGATCGGTGGCCGTTGCGGCCTCTGCCAGAAGCGCCGCGCGCTCGGTATCGGCCTTCAGCACGATATCGATCAGCGGTTCCTCGGTTCCGGGCGCCTCCTGAGCCACCTGGCCGATGCGCGTGTCCTTGGGCAGGCCGATGGTGCCGGTTTCGGCCGCGAGATCGCCGGTGATGGCGCGGAACAGCGTCGTCTTGCCGGTGCCGTTGCGGCCGACCAGGCCGGCCTTGGTGCCGGCCGGAAGCGAAAGGGACGCGTGGTCGATCAGCAAGCGGCCGGCAACGCGCAGGGAGAGTTCCGAAATCGTCAACATGGGCGCCTTTTGGCCGAGCCGCGCCACGGTTGCAAGAGGAAGTGCCGGCGGGACCTTGCCGCGTGGGCCGCGACCGAGGGAGTGTTGCCAAAAGCAGACAGAAAACGGCCCGCCGGGAGGCGGGCCGCTGCG
>NZ_JANKOF010000133.1 GCF_024655565.1 Nitratireductor sp. ZSWI3
CGCAAGGCGCCCGGCATTCTTGTGTGCAAACCCGGCCGGTCGCCTTGCGGGGATTCTCTCGGGCCCGCCCCTCGGTTAGGCTTGAGTGGTGATTCGAACCTTTCGCGTCGACATTTGGGCGTAAGCCTCATGACGCGTCGGGTAACCTTGGTTGGGCGGATACAGGGCATAGGCGGCAAGTTTGACGATGTCACACGGAATCGGGGCGCAGAGAACGGTCGAACCGTCGGGCGACGGGCCGACGACGGGAGGGCCGCAGCGCGAGCCTTCCATGGAGGAGATTCTCGCCTCCATCCGGCGAATCATCGAGGACAACGACGCGGCGCCGCCGGCAGGCAAGGCCGTTCCAAGCCGCGCGCCCGAGCCGGCCCCGGAAAAGCCGGCCGAGCGGATGCCCGTCGAGGGCCTGCGGCGCGAGACAGCGGCCTGGCAGGGCGACAGGCCCGCCGCCGGCAGCGAGATCGAGACCTTCCGGGCCGCGTTCGACCGGCAACCGGACGAGGAGGCCGCGGCGGCAGGGGAGCCGGCAGCGAACCTGCGCTCTGAGCCCGACGATGAGCCGGCGCCCGACCTGCCGCCCGACCTGCCGATGGAGGCAGCCCTTTCGGCTGCGGCCTCGGAAGACGGGCAAGCCGGTGCTCCGGTGCCCTCCGAGGCGCGGCCGGGCGGCATTCTTTCCGAATATGCCGGCCGCAAGGTGGCGGCGGCCTTCGGCGAACTGAATGAGGCTTTCGAGGCGAGCCGGCGGCGCCAGTTCGACCAGGTGGCCGAAGAAATGCTGCGGCCGATGCTGCAAGAATGGCTCGACAACAATCTGCCGACGCTGGTCGAGCGTCTGGTGCGCGAGGAGATCGAGCGGATCGCGCGCGGCGGATAAGCCGCGCGTCGTCCTGTTGACTCGACCAGACCCTTCCGCTTTACACCGTGCCTTGATCGTACCAAGGTCCTGACCCTGGGTCTTTAGCTTCGCGAGCGCGGAAATCCTCATGCTTGAAAAGAATTATGACGCGGCGAGCGTCGAGCCGAAAATCGCCGAACGCTGGGAAGAGGCGGGGGCCTTCGCGGCCGGCGCCGGTGCGAAGCGCGGCGCGGAAACCTTCACCATCGTCATCCCGCCGCCGAACGTGACGGGCTCCCTGCACATGGGCCACGCGCTCAACAACACGTTGCAGGACATCATGGTGCGCTTCGAGCGGATGCGCGGCAAGGACGTGCTGTGGCAGCCGGGCATGGATCATGCGGGCATCGCCACGCAGATGGTGGTCGAGCGCAAGCTGATGGAGCGGCAGGAACACCGCCGCGACCTCGGGCGCGAGAAGTTCATCGACAGGGTCTGGGAATGGAAGGCCGAATCCGGCGGCGCGATCATCAACCAGCTGAAGCGGCTCGGCGCTTCCTGCGACTGGTCCCGCGAGCGCTTCACTATGGACGAAGGCCTGTCGAAGGCCGTCGTCGAGGTCTTCGTCTCCCTTTACAAGCAGGAACTGATCTATAAGGACAAGCGCCTCGTCAACTGGGATCCGAAGCTGCTGACCGCCATCTCCGATCTCGAGGTGGAGCAGATCGAGACCAACGGCAATCTCTGGCATTTCCGCTACCCGATCGAGGGCAAGACCTTTGACCCGGAGGACCCGGCGACATTCGTCACGGTTGCCACGACGCGTCCGGAGACGATGCTGGGCGACACCGGCGTTGCGGTCCATCCGGAAGACGAGCGCTACACGCATCTGGTCGGCAAGTCGGTCGTCCTGCCTCTGGTCGGACGGCTCCTGCCGGTGGTGGCCGACGCGTATTCCGACCCCGAGAAGGGCACCGGCGCGGTGAAGATGACTCCGGCGCACGATTTCAACGATTTCGATGTCGGCAAGCGGCACGGCCTCAGGATGATCAACATCCTGACCGTCGAGGGAGCCGTCACGCTCAAGGACAACGAGGATTTCCTCTACGGCCTCGAGGGGCGGCCCGAGGTCGCCCGCACCATCGGCGAACTCGACGGGCTCGACCGCTTCGAGGCGCGCAAGCGCGTCGTGGCGATGATGGAGGAGGGGGGCTTCCTCGCCAAGGTCGAGCCGCACCGGCACACGGTGCCGCACGGCGACCGCGGCGGCGTGCCGATCGAGCCTTTCCTGACCGACCAGTGGTATGTCGACGCCAAGACGCTGGCCAAGGCGGCGATCGCCTCGGTGCGCGAGGGGCGCACCAGTTTCGTGCCCAAGAACTGGGAAAAGACCTATTTCGAGTGGATGGAGAACATCCAGCCCTGGTGCGTCTCGCGCCAGCTCTGGTGGGGACATCAGATTCCTGCCTGGTACGGCCCGGATGGGCAGGTCTTCGTCGAGAAGGACGAGGAGGCGGCGCTGGAGGCGGCGATCCAGCACTACATCGCCCATGAGGGGCCGTGGAAGGCCTGGGTCGAGGAGAAGCTGGAGAATTTCAAGCCCGGCGAGATCCTGACGCGCGACGAGGACGTGCTCGATACCTGGTTCTCGTCGGCATTGTGGCCTTTCTCGACGCTCGGCTGGCCCGACAAGACGCCGGAGCTCGCCCGCTACTATCCGACCTCGGTGCTCGTGACCGGCTTCGACATCATCTTCTTCTGGGTCGCCCGGATGATGATGATGGGCATGCATTTCATGGGCGAGGAGCCCTTCCACACGGTCTATGTCCATGCGCTGGTGCGCGACAAGTCCGGCGCCAAGATGTCGAAGTCGAAAGGCAACGTCATCGACCCGCTGGAGCTGATCGACGAGTACGGCGCCGATGCGCTGCGCTTCACGCTGACGATCATGGCTGCCCAGGGCCGCGACGTGAAACTCGATCCGGCGCGCGTCGCCGGCTACCGCAATTTCGGCACCAAGCTGTGGAACGCCACGCGCTTTGCCGAGATGAACGGGGTGGCGCGCGATACCGGTTTCCGCCCGCAGGACGCCAGGCTGGCGATCAACCGCTGGATCCTTACCGAACTGACGCGTGCCGCGCAGGCGGTGACGGACGGCATCGTGTCCTATCGTTTCAACGAGGCGGCGGGCGCTGCCTACCGTTTCGTCTGGAGCCTGTTCTGCGACTGGTATCTGGAGCTTCTGAAGCCTGTCTTCGCCGGGCAGGACGAGGAAGCGAAGGCCGAATCGCGCGCCTGCGCGGCCTATGTCCTCGACGAGACCTACAAGCTCCTGCATCCGATGATGCCGTTCATGACGGAGGAATTGTGGGCGCATACGGGCGGTGCGGCGGGGCGCGAGGAGCTTCTCGTCCTCACGCCGTGGCCGGAGCTTTCGTTCGAGGACGCCGATGCCGCTGCCGATATCAACTGGCTGGTCGACCTGGTCTCCGAGATCCGCTCGGTGCGTTCCGAAATGAACGTGCCACCGTCAGCGACCGCGCCGTTGGTGGCGGTCGGTGCCGACGAGACGACGCGTGCCCGCATCGCCAGGCACGACCCGGCCATCCGCCGCCTTGCGCGTGTCGGCGAGGTCGGCTTCGCCGCCGACGCTCCGAAGGGCTCGGCGCAAATCGTTCTCGGCGAGGCGACCTTCTGCCTGCCGCTCGGCGACCTGATCGACCTGTCGGCGGAAACCGCGCGGCTTGAGAAGGAGATCGCCAGGACGCGGGCCGAGATGGAGCGCCTGGAAAAGAAGCTGGGCAACGAGAAATTCGTCGCCAACGCGCCGGAGGAGATCGTTGTCGCCGAGCGTGAGAAGCTGGCGGAATTCGCCGCTGCCAAGAGCAAGCTGGAAGTGGCGCTCGCCCGTGTCAGGGAAGCCGGCTGAGCTTCCGCCGGGCGCCGCTTCGAGCGCTGCTGCCGAGGGGCGTCCGAGGATCGAAGGCATGAATCAGGGAGGCGAACGCCCGTTCGCCTCCCTTTCAGATTCGGCTCGCCGCGAGAGCGAAAAGCGACCGGCGAAAGCCGGCCCCAAAAGGACAATCCCGGTCAAAAGATGACGCATTCGTGAATTATCGCGAACTGTTGCTTCTGTGCAACTATGGCTTGTTTTTGATCCTCATCGACCGCATTTGGCGGCGTTTTGGGCTGATTTCGCAGGCCTGCGCGCTTCCGACGCCGTCGCGACGGACTTTCGCGCATGGTCCCGACACGTTTGCCGTTACGTAAACGTAAGAGTTAGATGCGACAATCTGTACGGTAACAATTGAGGTTGGGCGCGGCGCTGCTATCCTCGCAGCATTGATTGGAGGAGAGGGTTCTCATGCGTCATTTTCGCATCGCTTCGGCTGCGGTTCTGATCGCCGGTTCCGTCGGGGCGGCACAGGCCGGTGGTTTCTCGCGCGGGACCGCCGACACGGACATCCTGTTCGAGGATGGCAAGATCAACTTCAGGGCCGGCGTAACGGTCGTCGTTCCCACGCAGGAGATTACGTCCGCGCCTGCCTTGCAGGGGACGCCGGGCCTGGTCGGTTCCGATTACCTCGGCACCTATGCAATCCCGTCGGGCGCGGTGAAGGTCAGGGTCAGCGAAAACCTGTCCTGCGCGGGCACGTACACGGATGCCTATGGCGCGGCCTCGGGCTACGTGGTCCCTTATGGTTTTTCGGGAAAGACGCATGAGGTCTTCACCATAACGGAATTCGGCGCCACCTGCGCCGTCTTCTTCGATGTCGGCAAAGGCCGCTTCTCGGTGCTCGGCGGCGGCTTCGTCGAACGCTTCAAGTACGAGCTGCGCTCCAATCCCGTGCCGCTCGGCGGGCTGCCTCTGAACATCGATCTTTCGAGCAACGCGCCGGGCTGGCGCGCCGGGGTCGCCTACGAAATTCCCGAGATCGCCTTCAGGACGCAGCTTATGTACCGTTCTGGCACCGATCACGACGCCGATGGCTCCGGAACTTTCGGGCATCCCCTGGGGACCATCCCGCTGGTGGCGACGGGCCGGGGCAAGCTGCCGCAGAGTGTGGAGCTGAAAGTTCAGTCGGGCATCGCTCCTGGATGGCTTGCCTTTGGTTCCGTCAAGTGGACGGACTGGTCGGTGAACGAGACGTTGGATCTGAGCTTCTCCGGGCCGATCGTCGGGACCAATGACAGTCTCAACCAGTATTACTGGAAGGACGGCTGGACCATCACCGGCGGCATCGCGCATGCCTTCAACGAGAATATATCGGGCTTGGCCAGCGTCACCTGGGACAGCGGCGTTGCGACCGGTTATGACTTCCGCTCGGACAAATGGCTTTTCGCCGCCGGTGTGAGTGTCAAGGATGCCATGGGCGGGGAACTGCGCCTCGGCGGCGGTGTGTCGTACCTGACCTCGGCGACGATCGACGCAGTGGACGCGATCAATCGCGGCGCCGCAGCCGATTCCGGTTGGGCCGGCATCGTTTCCGCCAACTACAAGATCAAATGGTAGTCCTTCGCGACTGTTGAGGATGGCCCGGCTTCAGGCCGGGCCCTTTTTGCGATGCTGTAATCATCGAAGCCGTGCATCGGGCATTGCGTGCGTGCGGGGCTTGAAACGGGCGGGATTCTGGCGCACATAAGGGCAGTCACCCGGCCCGGGCCCCTCTGGCAGGCAAGGCGTTGCCTGTGATGTCGGACCGTACGACAACGCGCTCACGCCGCGCAGACCCGTATCATCCGCTTCATGACACCGCACGACTGGCTCTGGCCCGGTTTTCTGGCCTTCGTGGCCATCATCCTCTTTTTCGACCTTTTCGTCCTCCATCGCCGCGATCACGTCATCTCGACGCGTGAAGCGCTGCAAACCGTCGCCGGCTATGTCACGCTGGCAATGATCTTCGCCGTCGGCGTCTTCTTCTTCGGCGGCAAGGACCGTGGCGCCGAGTTCCTGACCGGCTATCTGATCGAACAGGCGCTGTCGCTCGACAACATCTTCGTCATCGCCCTGATCTTCACCTATTTCAAGGTTCCGCCCGAGGCGCAGTACCGGGTCCTCTTCTACGGCATCGTCGGCGCCATTCTGATGCGCCTTTCGCTGATCGTGCCGGGCGTCAAGCTGGTCGACCACTTCTTCTTCATCGGCATGGCGCTCGGCGCGTTGCTGATCTTCTCCGGCTTCAAGATGATGACGGCCGGCGACGAGATGATCGATCCCGGCGAAAGCCGTGTCGTCAGGCTGCTGATGCGCACCGGCCGGGTGACGACGGAGTATGAGGGGGCGAAGTTCCTGACGCGCCGCAACGGCCTTTTCTACATGACGCCGCTGTTCGTGGTGCTGGCGACCGTCGAGGTCACGGATCTCATCTTCGCGGTCGATTCCATCCCGGCCGTGCTGGCGATTTCCAACGACCCCTTCATCGTCTTCTCGTCCAACGTCTTCGCCGTGATGGGCCTCAGGGCGCTGTTCTTCGTGCTGTCCGGGATGATGCGGACGTTCAAGCATCTGAAGACCGGACTGTCGCTGGTGCTGATGTTCATCGGCCTGAAGATGCTTCTGGCGCATTGGATCGAGATCCCGTCGCCGCTGGCGCTCACCGTTACGGTTTTCCTGATCGGTGCCTCGGTGGTCGCTTCGATCATTGCCCGCAAGCGCGAGGAGCAGCGCGCGCAAACCTGATTGCGGCACGGCGGAGCGCGGTCTGACGCTCCGCCGTCTTCACGTTTTGTGACCAAATGTGTCATCGCGTGGCCGCCTGTGTTCATTTCGCAACAGTTTCTCAATAAGCATTCGGTTAAGACAGGGGCGGGGGGATACGCCAACTTCCCGCCATAAACCCGGCGCACGAAAATTTCGAAGGCGCGCCGGACCGATGTTTTTGGGAACTGCCGCAGCGCGGCCAGGGTGAGTATGGACGCAAAAGCCATTTCGAAAGCGAAGCTTCCAAGCCGCTACGTGACCGTCGGGCCGGCCAGGGCGCCGCATCGTTCCTATCTTTATGCGATGGGCCTTTCGGCCGAGGAGATCGCACAGCCTCTCGTGGGTGTCGCCACCTGCTGGAACGAGGCGGCGCCTTGCAACATTTCACTGATGCGCCAGGCGCAGGTGGTCAAGAAGGGCGTTGCGTCCGCCAACGGCACGCCGCGCGAGTTCACCACCATCACCGTCACCGATGGTATCGCCATGGGCCATCAGGGCATGAAGGCCTCGCTGGTTTCGCGCGACGTCATCGCCGATTCGGTCGAGCTCACCATGCGCGGCCACTGCTACGACGCGATGGTCGGCCTTGCCGGCTGCGACAAGTCTCTGCCCGGCATGATGATGGCGATGGTGCGCCTCAACGTGCCGTCGGTCTTCATCTATGGCGGCTCCATCCTGCCGGGCACCTGGCGCGGCCGGCAGATCACCGTGCAGGATGTGTTCGAGGCCGTCGGCCAGCATTCGGTCGGCTCCATTTCCGATGACGACCTGACGGAGATCGAGCAGGCGGCCTGCCCGTCCGCCGGTTCCTGCGGCGCCCAGTTCACGGCCAACACGATGGCGACGGTGGCCGAGGCGATCGGCCTGGCGCTGCCTTATTCCTGCGGCGCGCCGGCACCTTACGAGATGCGCGACCGCTTCAACTATGCCTCCGGCGAGAAGGTGATGGAGCTTATCGCCAAGCAGATCCGCCCGCGCGACATCGTCACGCGCAAGGCCTTGGAGAACGCTGCCGCCGTGGTCGCCGCATCGGGCGGCTCGACCAACGCCGCGCTGCACCTGCCGGCCATCGCCCATGAGGCGGGCATCGACTTCGACCTGTTCGACGTCGCCGAGATCTTCAAGAAGACGCCCTACATCGCCGACCTGAAGCCGGGCGGCCGATATGTCGCCAAGGACATGTTCGAGGCGGGCGGCATCCCGCTGCTCATGAAGACGCTGCTCGAGCACGGCTTTCTGCATGGCGATTGCATGACGGTGACCGGCCGCACAATTGCCGAAAACATGGAGCATGTTCGCTGGAACGACGAGCAGGATGTCGTGCGGCCGGCAGACAAGCCGATCACCAGGACCGGCGGAGTCGTCGGCCTCAAGGGCAATCTGGCTCCGGAAGGCGCGATCGTTAAGGTCGCGGGCATGAAGAACCTGCGGTTCTCCGGTCCGGCGCGATGCTTCGATTCCGAGGAAGAGTGCTTCGCTGCCGTGACGGAGCGCAAATACGAGGAAGGCGAGGTGCTGGTCATTCGCTACGAGGGACCGAAAGGCGGCCCCGGCATGCGCGAGATGCTGGCGACAACGGCTGCCCTTTACGGGCAGGGCATGGGCGACAAGGTCGCACTCATCACCGACGGCCGCTTCTCGGGCGCCACGCGCGGCTTCTGCATCGGTCATGTGGGACCGGAGGCGGCCGTTTGCGGGCCGATCGGCCTTCTGAAGGATGGCGACATCATCACGATCGATGCCGTGGAAGGCACGATCGACGTGGCGCTGAGCGAGGCAGAACTTGCCGAGCGCGCCAAGGAATGGAAACCGCGCGAGACCGATTATCAGTCCGGCGCGATCTGGAAATACGCCCAGACGGTGGGTGCGGCGCGCGATGGCGCGGTGACGCATCCGGGGGCGAAGAAAGAAACGCACTGTTATGCGGATATTTGAAACAGGAAAAGCGGCGGTTCTGGCGGGCCTGGTGGCAACCACGATGGTGGCGCTGCCGGGAACTGCCCTGGCGCTTGACGAGAAGGCGGTCATCAAGGAACCGGAGCCGCGCAGCCCCTGGGCCGTCTTCCGGCTCGGCTTCTCGGCCTACAAGCGCGGCGAGAAGCAGGAGGCTCTGGAGGCCTACCGCTACGCCGCCGAGAACGGCCAGGTGGGAGCAAGCTGGAAGCTCGCCCGCATGTACGCCGAAGGCGATGGCGTGACGCGCAACGACTATGAGGCGTTCAAGTTCTTTTCGGCGGTGGCGCAGCAGGAGGTGCGGCCGGGCAGCCCCGACGAGACCTATGTGTCGGATGCGCTGGTGGCGCTCGGCAAGTATCTGCAGACCGGCATCCCGAACAGCCCGATCCGCGCCAATCTATTGGCCGCGCAAGAGCATTTCATGCGCGCGGCCGCCACATACCGCAATTCGGAAGCCCAGTATCAGGTGGGCAAGATGTTCCTGTCTGGCGAAGGCGTCGCCCAGAGCGTCCAGCAGGCCGCCCGCTGGTTCCAGCTGGCGGCCGAGAAGGGGCATGCCGGCGCCCAGGCGACGCTCGGCCATATCCTCTTCGAGAGCGGCAAGGTGGTGAAGGGGCTCGCCATGATGACGGCGGCGCTCGACCACGCCGCGCCGAACGATGTCGGCTGGATCCGCACCATGCAGGAGCAGGCTTTCGCGCTCGCCGGCGAATCGGACCGGCGCACCGCAATCGCTCTGGCGCACGACCTGCGCGACAACGGGTTCGACTGATCCATCCATTTCGCCAGTGCCGCGCGGTTGCGCGGCTGGAAGACGACACCTTATTGCATCGAACCACGCACGGCACTCTAGTGAATGTCGCCGGACAGGGGATGCGGTGCGGTCGACAGGGCTGCCGCCGCGCGGCTCGGCTCGGGCCGGCTGCTCATCTGCTGGCAGGCCTGGTCCAGAACTCTCCAGGAAGAATTGTTCAGGACTTTCTCGCAGCGGGCGAGGCGTGGGCCGCCCGGCATCCTGATGCAGGCAAGCTGTCCCTGCTCATACGCCGTGCCGTTGGCCCGGCACAGGCAATCCGCCGCGGCTGTCTCTGCGGCCATTGAAAGCGCCGAGGCTGCGACGGCGCATAGACCGAACCGTCTTTTCATGGTGCCGGAATATAGCATGGCCGGCTGAGCCGCGCCATCGGGAGCGCGGATTGCCGGGGCGGCGAACTT
>NZ_JANKOF010000134.1 GCF_024655565.1 Nitratireductor sp. ZSWI3
GCCGCCGGCGCGGGCGATGCCGCCACGCCGCAGAAGCTGGCCGACCAGGTGGCCGCTGCCGCCCCGGCGCAGACCATCGACCGCTCCGCCTACCAGTGCATCCGCGACCTGGCGGCGCTGTCGGCGTTCATCGAGGATGCCTATCAGACCGGGCTTCTCGCCTTCGACACGGAAACGACTTCGCTCGACCCGATGCAGGCGGAGCTGTGCGGCTTTTCGCTGGCGACGCGGCCCGGCCGGGCCGCCTATGTGCCCCTGTCGCACAAGAACGGCTCGGGCGACCTCCTCGGCGGCGGGCTGATCGACGGCCAGATCGGCGAGAAGGAGGCGCTCGACGCCATCCGCCGGGTGATGGCCGATCCGGCGGTGCTGAAGATCGGCCAGAACCTGAAATACGACTGGCTGCTGATGTATCGGCTCGGCGTCGAGATCGCCAATGCGGACGACACGATGCTGATCTCCTATGTGCTCGATGCGGGCACGGGCAGCCACGGCACGGTGAGCCATGGCATGGATGCGCTGTCGCAGCGCTGGCTCGGCCACACGCCGATCCCCTACAAGGAGCTGACGGGCTCGGGCCGCGGCCAGACGACCTTCGACATGGTCGATCTGGAGCGCGCCACGGCCTATGCGGCGGAAGACGCCGACGTGACGCTGCGGCTGTGGCAGGTGCTGAAGCCGCGGCTCGCCGCGTTGGGGCTGGTCTCGGTCTATGAGCGGCTGGAGCGGCCGATGATCCCGGTGATCGGCCGCATGGAGCATCGCGGCATCGAGGTTGACCGGCAGATCCTGTCGCGGCTTTCCGGCGATTTCGCGCAGACGGCGGCGCGCATGGAGGACGAGATCTATGAGCTGGCCGGCGAGCGCTTCACCATCGGCTCGCCGAAGCAGCTGGGCGAGATCCTGTTCGGCAAGATGGGCCTGCCGGGCGGCTCGAAGACGAAGACCGGGCAATGGTCGACCTCGGCCCAGGTGCTCGAGGACCTGGCCGCCGCCGGCCATCCGCTGCCGCGCAAGATCGTCGACTGGCGCCAGGTGACGAAGCTCAAATCCACCTACACGGACGCCCTGCCCGGCTATATCAACCCGCAGACGAAGCGCGTTCACACCTCCTACGCGCTGGCCTCGACGACGACGGGCCGCCTCTCCTCCTCGGAGCCGAACCTGCAGAACATCCCGATCCGCACGGCGGAGGGCCGCAAGATCCGCGCCGCGTTCGTGGCGCCGGGCGGGACCAAGCTGATCTCGGCCGATTACAGCCAGATCGAGCTCAGGGTGCTCGCCCATGTGGCGGACATACCGGAGCTGAAGCAGGCCTTCGCCGACGGGCTCGACATCCATGCGATGACCGCCTCGGAGATGTTCGACGTGCCGGTGGAAGGCATGCCGCCCGAGGTGCGCCGGCGCGCCAAGGCGATCAATTTCGGCATCATCTACGGCATCTCCGCCTTCGGCCTGGCCAACCAGCTCGGCATCCCGCGCGAGGAGGCCGGCGCCTATATCAAGCGCTATTTCGAGCGTTTTCCCGGCATCAGGGACTATATGGACAACACCAAGGCGCAGGCGCGCGCCAAGGGCTACGTGGAGACCATCTTCGGGCGCCGTGCGCATTATCCCGAGATCCGCTCGTCCAACCCGCAATTGCGTGCCTTCAACGAGCGGGCGGCGATCAACGCGCCGATCCAGGGCTCGGCGGCCGACATCATCCGCCGTGCCATGGCGCGCATGGACGAGGCGCTGCGGGAGGCGGGCCTGGAGACGGTGAAGATGCTGCTCCAGGTGCATGACGAACTGGTGTTCGAGGCGCCGGAGGAGATGGTCGAGAAGGCGATTCCGATCATCTGCTCGGTGATGGAGAACGCCGCCCTGCCCGCCCGCGCCCTTTCCGTGCCGCTGCAGGTGGAAGCGCGCGCCGCCGACAATTGGGACGAGGCGCATTGAGGCGCGAAGCGGCGGGAGCACCATGAAAACCCGCCGGATGGCCCCAACGAAAAACCCCGCCGATGGGCGGGGTCTCGAAATCGTTTCGGGTGCGGAGCCCGCTCACCAGAGCTCGTAGCGCAGGCCGACGCGGATCTCGTGGCTGGAGAAGCCGGGATCGCTGGCCTGGATGCCCGTCGCGCCGGCCGCCGCGGTTGCCGAATCCCAGCCGAACATGTCGCCGCCGGCCACGTTGCGGTAGCGGTAGTTCAGGTCGACCTTCATGTTGTCGGTGAGGTCGTAGGCGACGCCGGCCATCAGCGCATAGGTGAAGCGCCAGTCGGATTCGCCGCCATGCGTCGAGCTGCCGACCAGCGCCGGGGCGGGGCAGGCACCACCGACGCAATAGGCGCTGTTGGTCAGGTCGTCCCAGCTCACATAGGTGTAGCCGATGCCGGCGCCCACATAGGGGGTGAAGCCGACGAAGGTGCCGAGATCGACATAGCCGTTGAGCATGGCCGAATAGGCGGTGAACTCGGATGCATCCTCCGAGCGGCAGGTCGTTCCCGCCGGGCTGCCGGGACACGGGGTGGCGCTGGAGGTGGTGCCGCTGAAGCCGGCGCTGAAGCGATCGAGCGTCACGTCGGCGCGCAGCCAGTCGGTGAAGGAATAGCCGACGCCGACGCCGAAGCTGAACTCCTTGGACAGCGAGGCGGTGTCGAAGCTGTCGCTGCCGTAGTTCAGGCCGTCGAAGGTGCGGTAGGTGAAGGGATCCCGGCCCTCCGTCTTCAGCGAATAGCCGATGTCGCCGCGCAGATACCAGCCGCTGCCGATCTCGACGGGGACGAGGTCCGGCGCCTGCTCGATGATCATCGGAGGATCGTAATCGGCAGCCCCGGCAGGGGCGAGAGGAACGATGCCGAGAACGGCAACTGAAAGAAACAGGCGAGAAACTGTGTGCATGATCCAAACTCCGCGTATCACGACGGATTTGGAAGCCCCCCGTCGCCAATCGGAGCCATTGTTAACCATCCCGGTTAAGCGGCGGTTAAGGCTAACAAGGGGTTAGCGCCATTCTTGCTGGAACGCCGGCTTTCGCTCGGTCCGATCAAAAAAACGCCCGGCACGAGGCCGGGCGGTTCCGATGATTGATGCTGTCGCGTCTACTTGTAGACCGGCGGCTCGTAGGGCGGCGGTTCATAGCTGACCACCTGCGGTGCCGGTGCGCAGTTGGCGTTGCCGGGACCGAACTGATAGCGCAGGCCCGCGCGCGCCTCGTGGACGTTGATGCCCTTGTCGAAGCCAGGCGCCACGCCTGCCGCATATTCGAACATGCGGCCGCCGTTGATGTGCGTGAAGCGGTAGCCGATATCGAGGTTGAGGTTCTCCGTCAGGCAGTAGGAGGCGCCGGCCATCAGGGCATAGGCGAAGCGCCAGTTGCTGGAGCCCTTGTGCACCACGGTCGGGCCGCCGGAGATGACATTCTCCAGGTCGTCCCACATCACATAGGCACCGCCGATGCCGGCGCCGACATAGGGCGTGACGCCGTGATAGGTGCCGAGATCGACATAGGCATTGGCGAGCAGCAGGAGCGCGCTGTAGGCGGATACGTCGGTCGACGTGCAGGCGACGCCGCCGCAGATGCCCGAGGTGGTGCCTTCGAAGTCGGACTTGAACCAGTAGTCGCCGGTCAAATCCGTGCGCAGATATCTGTTGATCTGATAGCCGACGCCGGCACCGAGCGACAGCGCGCCCTTGAGCTTGGTCGTGTCGAAATCATCCGTGCCGGGCGCGACGTTGCCGCAGCAGCCATAGGTGATGTATTCGGTGCCGCGCAGCTTCGACCAGTGATAGTCGATGTCGCCGCGGATGTACCAGCCGCCGAAGGCCGGCTCGGCGACGGGGAGCGGCGGCGGCGCCTCGACGACCGGCGGTATATAGAGATCCGCTGCGTGAGCGAGTGTCGGGACCACAAGCAGCAAGGCCGCCCCGAGAGCCTTCAGGTGTTTCAACATAGCTTCCCATCCTTGGCGTCGCCGCTGCCCCCCGGGGCACATGGGCGGATTGCAAGTCGACGGGATATTTGAACAAAAAAGTTAAGTACGGCTTAACCTTAAGCCTTAACCACGTTGAAAATGCACGCAAGACGCGAATATGCGCGGCAGCGGCGGCCGGCGAAGGCGCTCCGGAGCATGCAACCTTCCCGCCCCTCCAGCCGGTTTGGAGGAACCTCGGGAGTATTTTTCGGTTGAAGGAACAGATCCCCGGGGGAGCCGGCGCGGCCATCGCTTCAGCGACCGGCGCAGGAGAGCGAGCATGTCCTATATCCGCTTCGGCCTGATGATCCTCACCTCCACGGTGGTGATGTTCATCCTGATGTATCTCAACACCTATGCCTGGGAGCACGTCTTCTTCAGCGAGACCCGCACCTATATGGCGATCCTGATGGGGGCGACGATGGCCGTCGTCATGCTCGCCTATATGCTGGGCATGTATGCGAACCGGCAGCTCAACATCGCGATCTTCGCGGGAGCGGCGATCGTCTTCGCGCTGTCCCTGTGGCTCGTGCGCAGCCAGGCCACGGTCTCCGGGCCGAGCTACCTGCGCGCCATGATCCCGCATCACTCGATCGCGATCATGACGTCGGAACGCGCGCAGATCCGGGATCCGCGGGTGCGCAAGCTCGCCGACGAGATTATCGAGGCGCAGCGCCGCGAGATCGCCGAGATGGGCTACCTGATCGCGGATCTTTCCTCGGGAAGGGTGGTGGAAAGCACCTATGAGGATCCGCCTGCCGCGCCGGGCACCGTCGAGGATGCCCTGTCAGCCGCCCTTGTCAGCCAGCTCGACCTTGCGTCGATGCCGCAAGCGGAGGCGGACCGGGTTCTCGAAGCGGACGCCCACTGCACATTCAGGTGGGGGGCCGAGGCCGATCCGATCCTCTGGATCGCGGGCGACGGCAGGGCGGCCATGAAGCTGAACGGGGTTCTCGTCACCGCCGAGTCGGCCGACGGCCGGCAGGCAGGCTCGGCGGAATTCTCGGCGCCGGGCATGACGGTCACCGTCCGGACGCTCGGCGAAGATGCCGACTGGCGCGCCGACGCGGAACTCGTCTTCCGCCTCGATCAGGGCCTGACCGTCGGATATCGCGGCTTCTATTCCTGCAGGAGCCGATGAGGGACGGAGACGCGTCCGACCGGTCGTCGGAACCGGAGCAGGCGCTCACGCAAGGTGCCTACGCGGCGTCCTTGGAATCGCTGATGGCGTGGATGATGTCATCGACGACGCTTTCGACCAGCGACGGGTCGTCAGCCTCCGCCATGACGCGGATCAGCGGTTCGGTGCCGGAGGGGCGAATGACCAGACGGCCCTTGTCGCCGAGACGCGATTCGGCTTCGGCGATCACCGCCTTGACCGGGGCGCTCTCAAGCGGCTTTCCGCCGCTGATGCGAACGTTCTTCAGGAGCTGGGGGACCGGCTCGAACTTCTTGCAGACCTCGCTTGCCGGCTTGTTCTGCCGCTTGATGCAGGCGAGCACCTGTAGGGCGGCCACAAGGCCGTCGCCGGTGGTCGAGAAGTCGGACAGGACCACATGGCCCGACTGCTCGCCGCCGACATTCAGGCCGTTGGCGCGCATGCGCTCGACCACGTAGCGGTCGCCGACCTTGACGCGGTGCAGATCGAGCTTCAGGTCGCCGAGGAAGCGTTCGAGGCCGAGATTGGACATCACCGTGGCCACCACGCCGCCGCCGGCAAGTCGGCCGGCCTGCTGCCAGGATTCGGCGATCAGCGCCATGATCTGGTCGCCGTCGATCACCGTGCCGTTCTCGTCGACGATGACGACGCGGTCGGCGTCGCCGTCGAGCGCGATGCCGATGTCGGCGCGCACCTCGTGCACCTTCTTGGCGAGGCTCAAGGGGTGGGTGGAGCCGCAATCCTCGTTGATGTTGACGCCGTTCGGCTCGACATGGATCGGCACGACCTCGGCGCCGAGCTCCCAAAGGACCGCCGGAGCGACCTTGTAGGCGGCGCCGTTGGCGCAATCGACGACGATGCGCAGGCCCGACAGGGACATGGAGCGGGGCAGGGTGCGCTTGGCGAACTCGATGTAGCGGTCATGCACGCCGTCGACGCGCTTGGCGCGGCCGAGCGCCCCGTTGTCGGCCAACGCCAGCTCGACCTCCTTGTCCAGCATCGCCTCGATGCGGCCCTCGATCTTGTCGGAAAGCTTGTAGCCGTCCGGGCCGAACAGCTTGATGCCGTTGTCGAAATAGGGATTGTGCGAGGCCGAGATCATGACGCCGATATCGGCGCGCAACGAGCGTACCAGCATGGCGACGGCGGGGGTCGGGATGGGGCCGAGCAGAAACACGTCCATGCCGGCGGCGCAAAAGCCCGAGACCAGGGCGTTCTCGATCATGTAGCCCGAAAGGCGCGTGTCCTTGCCGAGGACGACCCTGTGGCGGTGGCTGCCGTTCTGAAACGACAGGCCGGCCGCCATGCCGACCTTCATGGCGATCTCGGCCGTCATCGGGAAACGGTTCGCGCGGCCGCGGATACCGTCTGTACCAAAATACTTCTTTGCCATTGTGTCCTTAGTCCCGCCCGCCGGGCGCGCTCGGCCTGCCTTGCTGCGTGTTGAAGCCTTGTCTGTCAAAGCGGCGTCCCTCAACCCACTGTCTGCCACAGGACCGGTGATCGGATGCATCAAATTCTGTGAGGCAGTGTAATGGTCCCAATATAAACGTCAGCTTGCCTGTTATGCTTAACGAACGACTAATTGGCGGGCAACTGTGCTGCCATCTTGTTGCGGTCGATCCACGCGAAATCGCCGTGAACCAAGTTCACGGCGATTGTCGTTCGCGGCACTGGCGATGCGATCAGCCTTGCGGTTGCGGCTCCATGCCGCCTTCCGGCTCCTCGCCGTCCTTCTTCTTGCCCTGCTTGCGGGCGCCGCCGGTCTTGGGGACGGCCGAGCCGCGCGAGGGCGGCGTGTCGTCGCCCATGTCGCGCGACGGCTTCTCGCCGCGCAGCAGCGCCTGGATCTCGTCGCCCGACAGCGTCTCGTATTCGAGCAGGCCTTCGGCGATGGCGACCCAGCCCTTCTTCTGCTTGGTGAGGATGGCGCGCGCCGTGGTATAGGCCTCATCGATCAGGCGACGCACCTCGCTGTCGATCTTCTGCTGCGTCTCCTGCGACATGTTCTGCTGGCGTGCCACAGAATGGCCGAGGAAGACCTCTTCCTGGTTTTCGCCATAGGCGACCTGGCCGAGCTCGTCGGAGAAGCCCCACTGGGTGACCATGGCGCGGGCAAGCTTGGTGGCCTGCTCGATGTCGGAGGAGGCGCCGGAGGTGATGTTCTCCTTGCCGAACTTCAATTCCTCGGCAACGCGGCCGCCCATCATGATGGCGAGGCGCGAGATCATCCACTTGTAGCTCATCGAGTAGCGGTCGCCCTCGGGAAGCTGCATGACCATGCCCAGCGCGCGGCCGCGCGGAATGATCGTCGCCTTGTGGACGGGATCGGCCTTCGGCACGTTGAGGGCGACGATGGCGTGGCCGGCCTCGTGATAGGCGGTCAGCTCCTTCTCTTCCTGGGTCATGGCGTGCGAGCGGCGCTCGGCGCCCATCATCACCTTGTCCTTGGCGTCCTCGAACTCCTGCATGGTGACCAGGCGCTTGTTGCGCCGCGCGGCCATCAGAGCGGCCTCGTTGACGAGGTTGGCGAGATCGGCGCCGGAGAAGCCGGGCGTGCCGCGCGCCATGACCTTCAGGTCGACATTCGGCGCCAGCGGCACGTTGCGCACATGCACCTTCAGGATCTTCTCGCGGCCGGCGACGTCCGGGTTGGGCACCACGACCTGACGGTCGAAGCGGCCGGGCCGCAGAAGTGCGGGATCGAGCACGTCCGGGCGGTTGGTGGCGGCGATGAGGATGATGCCCTCATTGGCCTCGAAGCCGTCCATCTCGACCAGAAGCTGGTTCAGCGTCTGCTCGCGCTCGTCATTGCCGCCGCCGAGGCCGGCGCCGCGATGGCGGCCGACCGCGTCGATCTCGTCGATGAAGATGATGCAGGGCGCGTTCTTCTTGGCCTGCTCAAACATGTCGCGCACGCGGCTGGCGCCGACGCCGACGAACATCTCGACGAAATCCGAGCCGGAGATGGTGAAGAACGGCACGTTCGCCTCACCCGCCACGGAGCGCGCGAGAAGCGTCTTGCCGGTGCCGGGAGGGCCGACGAGCAGCACGCCACGCGGAATCTTGCCGCCGAGGCGCTGGAATTTCTGCGGATCGCGCAGGAACTCGACGATTTCCTCCAGATCCTCCTTGGCCTCGTCGACGCCTGCCACGTCCTGGAACGTGACGCGGCCATGCGCCTCGGTGAGCAGCTTGGCCTTCGACTTGCCGAAGCCCATGGCCCGGCCGGAGCCCGACTGCATCTGGCGCATGAAGAAAATCCACACGCCGAGGATCAGGATCATCGGCAGCCAGGAGATCAGGTAGCCGAGGAAGGAGTTGGAGCCGTCGGATTCGGGCCGCGCATTGATCGTCACGTTGCGCTCTTCCAGGCGCTGCACCAGCGACGGATCGCCGGGCGAATAGGTCTGGAACGGCGTGCGGTTGCCGGTGTAGGTGCCGGTGATGCGGTTGCCGGTGATGGTCACGGACTCGATGCCGCCCGAGGAGAGTTCCTGCAGGAACTGCGAATAGGCGATGTCGCGCGTCGCACCGCGCTGCTGAGGCGCCTGGAACAGGTTGAAGAGCGCGATCAGCAAGACGGCGATAATCGCCCACAACGCAAAGTTTCTATAATTCGGATTCATATAAGTCCCGCATACTCGCCGAACCCGGCGATCATCCGTTTTTCGTGGTCATGATTAACATAGGGAGCCGCTGCAATCTTGCCAAGCCGAGTGCCGTCGCCCGTTCCCCTTTAGGTTAAGCCTCCGTGGCGATTGTGTTCGGGTGATGGCAGGGGATAACCGTTTTTCCGCCGAGCGCCGTAAGGACCGCATTGGCGGGGGCGATGTCGAAGGATGGGAGCAGGCGTGCCCACGGGGCGGGAACGGCAATGCCCGCCGCTGCGGACGGGCCACGCGCCGGGCCAAGGCAGATGTCGTCCCGCCAAAAGGCCGGTTCCGCCGATTGTGCTGAAAAAAGAAGGTCCTGCGGCAGGCAGTGCGGTCGATCGGGCGGCAGTTTCGCCGCTTCGCGGCCGAAAGGAGCGATCCGCATCGACGGCTCGGCGGCAAGCCAATAGCGGCCGTCCCAGAGGATGGGGCTTCCGGTGCCTTCCACCGCGGGCAGATTGCGCCGCTCGCGGTGCAGGTGGACGCCGGCCTTGCGGACGGAGAACACGGCCCGCGACAATGTGGCGCAAACGTGATGGCGCACCGCCAGAAACGCCTGTTCGGCCGCTGCCAGGCCGGCAAGCTGGCCGGTGCCGCCGGCCATCGCGGCGGCAATGCGGAAGGCGTAGAGGGCGGCCGCCCGGTCGGCCGCTTCGAAGAGGTTCGCATCGAGGCGGTAGAGGCCGGGGGCGACGGGGTGGAGATGGGCGGCGATCAGCGCCGCCGCCCGCGTTCCGAGCGCGGTGCGGTCGGCCGCCGCC
>NZ_JANKOF010000135.1 GCF_024655565.1 Nitratireductor sp. ZSWI3
TCCCAAATGTCGATCCGTCCTAGCCCAGCAGCGTCCAACTGCCGTTGTCGTTGCGGCAGGCCGTGCCGCGCGCCTCGCGCGGCACTCCGTTGATCTCCACCGAGTGGACGTATTGGCGGCAATCCTGCGAACCAACCCGGTAAGGCTGCGCCGCGCGGACCGTTCCGCCACGGCCTGATCCGCCGTCGCGCCACACGACGTCCTGCCCGGCGGGGGTGCTCTCCAGGGCGCGGTATTCGGCCTCGATGGCCAGACGCCGCTGCTGGCGGGTCAGCGACGAGCCCAGTTCACCATTGATCAGGCCACCGCCCTCTATGCCGATCACGGCACTGGATTGCGCGGGGCTCGAAGCAAACTGGTTCGGCCGCAATTCCGTCTGCGACAAGCCATTGCTGACGCAACCGGACAACACGAACGCGGACGCGACTATGGCAGTGAGCGCGGTTTTCATCGACCAGGTTATCCCCTGAGGCAATCCGTTGATGATCGGGCCCATAGAAGGGCGTTTTGACCGAATTTTGGCGGCGCTTCGGCTGGGCGCCCTTTCATGCTTCGGCACGGGGCAGTTCAACCACCGCCTTCAATCCTCCAAGGGACGAGCGTTCCAGCGAAAGCGAACCGCCATATTCTTCCACGAGGTCGGTCACGATCGCAAGTCCAAGCCCCGTTCCGGGCTTATTTTCATCCAGCCGCCGGCCGCGCTTCACGGCCTCGCGCGCCTGCTCCTCGGGGATGCCCGGGCCGTCGTCTTCAATAATGATGCGGAAGGTGCGCGAGGCGGTGCCCGATGGCGCCTCCTCTGTCCTCAGAACGACGCGCGCGCTGGCCCATTTCATCGCGTTCTCGAGCAGATTACCGTTGATTTCCTCAAGGTCTTCGCGTTCGCCCGCGAAGATTACATCCGGCCCGGGCAGACGGGTCTCCAGGCGGATCGACGGGTTCAGCTTGCCCATGACGCGCGCCATCCGCTCGAGCGATGCGCGCACCGGGGTTCTGAACACGAGGCCGTCGCGCTGCGCCGCCATCCTGGCGCGCTGGAGATAGTGCTCGAGTTGCTTCTGCAGCGCCACGGCCTGCGCCGTGATCAATGCGCCCCGTTCGCCGCCGACCGCACGCCCTTCATTGAGCACCACCGCCAGCGGCGTCTTCAGGGAGTGGGCGAGATTGCCCACCTGCTTGCGTGATCGCTCGACAATGCGTCGATTGTTGTCGATCAGAGCGTTCGTCTCGTCGGCAAGCGATGCGATCTCGCGCGGGAATGGCCCTTCAAGGCGCCGCGCCGTGCCTGCACGGATGTCGGAAAGAGCTTGCTGAACGTGGTTCAGCGGCCGCAGCCCGTAGAGGATGGCAAACACGTTGATGGCGATCATGCCGACGCCGAACAAGGCGAGATAGCCGTAAAGCCGGCGAGCGAACCTGGTGACCTCGTCCTCCAGCTCGCTGCGGTTGCCCATCACGCGGAAGCGGGCCACCTGCCCCTGATCGCCGATCAGGAGTTCTGCTTCGAAGACCTCGATCGTTTCCCCTCCAGGACCGACGCTCAGATATTTGCGCTGAAAGGAATCGTTGAAAGGGATCGCAGCCGTGCTGGGCGATGGCACCTGCGAGGTCATGGAGGCCGAACGCAGGGCGGGGCCCAGATCGTCGGTCACGGGTTCGACGGCCCAGTACCAGCCGGAGCGCGGCTGGGAAAATCTCAGATCATCGAGGTTGGGGTTGCCTTGCAGCTCCCCCTCCGCCGATGCGCCGACCGACCCGATGACGTTGTTCAGATGCGCCAGCAGCACGCTGTCGAAGCCGCGCTCGGAAACCTGTCTGAACAGCGCCGAGATGATGGTCGCGATGACCACCAGGGCGATGATCGCCCAGAAGGAGGAAAAGGCAATGACGCGAACGGCCAGCGAACGCGTCAGCAGGGTCCACAGAAACGACGACGTGCCCGGACGCACCATAAGGAAGGCCTATTCGCCGTCCGGCTCGCGCAGCCGATACCCCATGCCGCGAACGGTTTCGATCAGGTCGACGTCTCCGAGCTTCTTGCGCAGACGTCCGACAAACACTTCGATCGTGTTGGAATCGCGGTCGAAATCCTGGTCGTACAGGTGCTCCACCAGTTCGGTCCGCGAGACGACCGAATCCTTGTGATGCATGAGATAGGCCAGGAGGCGGTATTCATGCGAGGTCAGCTTGAGTGGAACGCCGTCCACGTCGGCCTTGGAAGATCGGGTGTCGAGACGCACCGGGCCGCAGCGCAGTTCCGTCGATGCGTGGCCTGCGGCACGGCGGATGAGCGCACGGACGCGCGCCAGCACCTCCTCGATGTGAAAGGGCTTCGTAACGTAGTCGTCGGCACCCGCGTCGATGCCCGAGACCTTGTCGCTCCATCGGTCGCGGGCGGTCAGGATCAGCACCGGCATCTTGCGCTCGTCCTGGCGCCAGCGCTCCAGAACGCTGATGCCGTCCATCTGTGGAAGTCCTATGTCGAGAACCACCGCGTCATACGGCTCGGTGTCTCCGAGGAAGTGTCCTTCCTCGCCGTCAAAGGCGCGATCCACCACGTAGCCGGCATCGCTCAGCGCGTCGCTGATCTGGCGATTGAGATCCTTGTCGTCTTCCACAACCAGAATACGCATCAATCCCCCGTTTGATCGCTTTCAGTTCGGAACTTTACCGACACGAAAACGCAAGTAAAGCTGCGCGCCAGGGTCAGGACCTAGTTGGCAGGCACAATGAACTCGGCGCGCTTGGGCCGCTCGCCGCTGCCGCCCGGGATCACGATAACGACCCGGCAGACTGTCTGCCCGCCCCTGTTCTCCGCTGTCGCCTGAACCAGTTGACCGCCGTTGGAAGCCGCGACGCGTGCGCCGACGGAATAGCAATCGACCCCCGCCTGAGCCACGATAAAGCTTCCGGCAGGCGGTTGCTCCGCGCCGGCAAAGCCCGGCACGGAAAGCGCCAGTGACGACGCAAGCGCCGCGATCCGCCCATATCTGTTTGCACGATGCTTCAACATGGGAGACGGTTTAGCCCAGCGACGCTGAATAGGAAATGAACAATTCGCCATTTCCTCCGATCCGGCACGAGGGAAACGGCTCGGGCGCGACCGTTTCCCTCGCCATCAGTTGATCCGGCTTTTCGCGGTGATGCGGCCGAAGATCGCGACCAGGCCCGAGACCGCCGTGACGGCGTTCAAAAGGCCTTCGGATACGGCCGCGCTGTCCAGTCCGTCCACCGGGTATCCCAGGATTCCGGCGGCCGCCGCGGCTATCGTCACCATCGACGCCCAGATCGTGCGCGACAGATACCAGGGTTTGCTCTCCGTCATCATCGTTCCTTTCCGTTGCAGTTGAATCTTCTCAGAGTGTGAGGGAAACTTGCGCGGCAATGCCGGGGCCGACCGCGAGGCTGAGCTGTGAAATCGCGAATTCGAGCGCAGCCGGCATCACCGGAAAATCCGACGTCAGCTCGGCGGCGCTGTAGGTCCATCGCGGCTCGGTCGTGATCGCGCTGCGAACGACCGTACCTTCGGGGGTGCGGATCTCGACGCGATATCGCTCGTCGCTCTCGCCGAGAGGAATCTCCTCGATCCGCCACAGATCGGCGTCTATCCTTCCGCGCCGGATCCACGACAGGACGACGTCGCCGGCCGCGCCCTTCCGCGCCCGCAGATGGACGGGCGAAAGCGGCTTTTGCGACCGCAAACCGCCGGTCGCCGCGAGTTCGAGAAAGCGTTCCCCCGACAGGTCCTCGCCCGTCGGGCCGATCCGCCAGCGGCGCGGCAAGCCCAGTTCGGCGGATAAGAGACCGGCGGGCCGCACCGCCTCGTCGAGCAGAACGAACCCGGCGCCCTCCGCCGCTCCGCTATGCATCGCGTCGCAGGTTCCGAGCTGGCCGCGCAGGAGGCCGGTCAGCCTCCACAAGGAGGGCTCGATCTCCTCGGCAGACTCGAATTGCACGATCTCCCAGGCTCCCGAGGTCGTGAACAAGGCTGCCGCATTGTTCACGTTCAGCAGCAACGCCCGCGAGACGCTTTGCAATTCACCGTCGAGCAGTTCGACGACGATCGATGCGCCGCGATCGATCCGGCCTTCGAAGCCGTCTCCGAGGGGCTGGCGTAGAAAACCCATCGTGGCGCGATGATCGAGCGTGGTGCGCAGGTCGAAGCCGCTTGCCTCCGGTGAGGCGAAGACCACCTGCCGGCGCCATGGCAGGGCACGGGCGGCCACTCGCAGCCCCTGCTCGGGGGCCTGCATGTTGCTCAACCACGGCAAGTCGAGCATGAGGGCAAACGGCATGCTGGTGGCGTTGATCGAGGTTGCGGCCGGCGAAAGCTCCGCGACGGCCAGGGGCGGCGGCACGCGCTTGATGCGCTCTGCCTTGACGGCGCGAAGGATACCGTCCTCGATCTCGGTAACGATATATTCCGCGTCGCTTTCGTCCCCTGGCAGCCGGATCAGCGCTCCGGGATGCAGGGCGGCCTGCGTCATCGCCACGCGAAACGATATCCGTTCTCGCCCCACCCAGCGGCGATGCAGCCAGGCACCGGCCTGCGTGGCGGCCTCCGAGGTGGAAAGCACGCCGGGAAAGCTCAGGAAGCCGCGGCTCCGCCCTTGTGCGCCGGCATGTCTGGCAAGCGTCGTCGACGACTGATGCTCTTTCATCTGGTCGCGAAAATCGACATGCAGCTCGGCTGGCAAAGTGTGATCGGGATCCCGGCTTCGCTCGATAACGAAGCCGTCGCGTTCGATCACCAGGTCGGCGACATCGTCTGCCGGCCCGGCGGCGTGCCCGATGGAAGCAAAGGCGAGCGTTCCTGCGTCGTCGCGAGCGCCGACCCCGAAGAAATCGGTCAGGGGCTCCAGGGCGGCGCGGGCCGTCGAAGGGTTGGTGACGACGTAGCCGGTCACGATGCCGTCGGCGCGACTGGTCTCGGCTGCCGGCAGACCGTGATCGGCGAGGATCGTGTTGATCAGGTCGCCGACGGTCAGGCTGCCCGAGCGCCCGTTCAGCCAGTGGCCCTGCGCCCAGTTCTCACCGTCGCCCCAAAGATCCTCGCGCAGCGGGAACGCTGGGAATGGACGCGCGTCCCAGGCCCATAGGGAGATGTTCTCGGCGCTTACCATCGGTCCGCCATAAAGGGGTGAGACGGGATTTGCCTCTCCCGTTTGCGACCAGTGATCCAGATGGGCGGACAAGAATCGGCGCTGGGCGAGGTCCGATCGCCCGCCATTCGAGAAATAGGGAATCCCGCCCTGTGAGGATTTCCTGTCCGGGAAGGCATTCGGCTGATTGGGACCCTTGTCGACCGCCGCACAGCCAAGCTCGGTGAAGATCACCGGCTTCGACCCCGGCACCCACGCGGTCGCGTTCGGAGCCTCCACGCCGCCGTGGCGGTTGAAATGCGCGTTGGACCACCAACCGGCGATGTCCTTGTAGCGGAACACCCACGGCTTTGCGTAGGCGCCGTCGCTGATCGGCGTGCGCAATCGCGCCTGGCGGTCTGCGGCGGATGCGTAGTACCAGTCGAACCCCTCGCCCGACGTCACGCCCGCCGCGAGACCGTGCGCGTCGTAGGGGCCGGAAAACCCGTCCGGATTGCCGCCCGCATAATTTTCGTCCCGCCAGTCCGACAGGGGCATGTAATTGTCGATGCCCACCGCATCGATCGCGACATCGGCCCACAATGGGTCGAGGTGAAACAGGACGTCGCCGCTGCCGTCGGCCGGCTGGTGGCCGAAATATTCGGTCCAGTCGGCGGCATAGGTGATCGTCGTTCCGCCGCCGAGAAGCGCCCGCGCCTCCCCTGCCATCTGCCGCAGGCCTTCGACGAACGGGAACCGTCCGGCCTCGTCGCGCAGTTGCGTCAGCCCGCGCAGTTCGGATCCTATCAGGAAGCCGTCGACGCCGCCGGCTGCCGCCGCCAGATGTGCATAATGCAGCAGGAAGCGCCGATAACCCCAGTCGTCGGCATCCCCGCCGAACTCGACCGTGTAGAGTCCCGTGCCGCTGAAAGGGCCGGTCCCGTCCGAAAACGTGAAGTCGGAAGGGTTGGCGGAACCGAGAAACCCGTCGACCTGTGCGCGGGCCAGGGCCGTCTTGTCGGCGCTGCCTGCCAATCCCGGTGCCGGGTCGCAGGTGATCCGCCCCCGCCACGGATAGGCCGGCTGCCTTTCGGCCCCATAGGGGTCCGGCAGCGTGTTGTCCGCCGGCACGTCCATCATCACGAACGGGTAGATCCAGACCTTCAGGCCGCGCGCCTTGATGGCCGCGATCGCGTCCGCCACCGTCCGGTCGGACGGCGTGCCGCCATAGGCGGCTCCCGTCTCCGTCATCGAAACGGTTTCGGCCTCGAAGCGCTGGAGCCCCGACACCACCCACCGCGCCGAATGCGAGGCGGAAAGCCAGGGGCCGATCAGCAGCGGCGGCAGCCCCATGCTCGTCCAGAGGTCTTCCCATATCTCCGGAAAGGCCCGGCGTCCCGGCGTTGCCACCATCGGCCTGATGCTGCAATCGCCGGCGCGCAGGTCGGTGCCGAACCAGGCGACCACCAGCGACACCGTCTGCAGGTTGGGAAACAGCATCTGCAATTCGTCGAGTGAAGCCTCGAAGTCGCTGGATGCGACAAGCGTGTTGCGGTTGACGACGACGTCCTCGCCAGGTTTGCGACTTACATCCACCGGCGTTGGCGACAGGCCGAATTCGGTGGCGCCCGGGATGAGAGCCACCGAGCGCACCTTGTCGTTCAGCGCCCCTGCCGGCCGCAGGACCTCGAACTGGAACTGCGGCAGCCGCCGGCCGTAATCGTCGATCGGCAGGCGGTCGACCACGACATAGGCGGTGCCCCGATAGGCGGGTGCCTTGCCGCTGCCCTGCTTCGCCTCGATCAGCGGATCGGGAAGCTGGTCTTCGCTGCCTGTATAGACCCGGATCTCGACCTTCGTACGGTCGATTTCGCGCCCGTCCGCCCAGATGCGCCGCACGCCGGCGATCTCGCCTTCACACAAGGCGAAGGCAGCGTTGGCGAAATATGAGTATGTCGTTACTTTGGGGCCGCCCTTGGCGCCCTGCCGGCTTGTCGTGCTGGTTTCCTCGAAACGCGTCGCCCAGATCAGCGTACCGCCCGTGCGCACCGTGCCGTAGATGCGTGGCAGCGGCGCCCCATCTTCCGCCGTGAAAGGGCGTGGGGCGGCCAGCCTCGGGCCCTCGTATCGCTGCGATCCGCTTAGCAGGGCCCGGTCGATCATGTAGCCGGCGATCGCTCCGGCGGCCGTGCCGAGCGTCGCGCCGATCGGTCCGAGCACACCCCCGAGCAGTGCGCCGGCGGCCACCTGCAGAACGATTGTCGCCATAGCTCAAGGTCTCTCGTTAGGCGTTCGGAAGGGGCGGGAAAGCGAAGACTCCGGCAATGCGCCGGCGCCATTGCGGGACGAGCGCCGAGACCACGACACGGCTGCCCTGATAGGCATGCACGAATTGTCCGGGGGCCGTCAGGATACCGACATGCTTGGCCGGCAGGTGCGGACGCCAGCGCAGGATGATCACATGTCCTGCGGCAAGTTCCCGCGGCGCCCTTTCGCGGCAGCAGCGGCGCGCGGCGTTGAGAAGACGGTCATCCTTCCCCGTCTCCGCCCAGTCTGCGCTGTAGGGTCCGGGGTCTTCGGGCTCAAAGCCATAGAGGGCGCGCCAGACGCCGCGCAGCAATCCCAGGCAGTCGCATCCGACGCCCTTGCGGCTCGCCTGGTGCCGGTAAGGCGTTCCCACCCAGTCGAGGGCTTCGCCGACCACCGCACGCGCGAGCACGGCTTCTGCTTCGGCTTCGGTCGCAAACACCTTCATTTGACCAGTGCTCCACCGTCGAAAAGGCCGTCCTCGCTGACATAGCCGTAGGCGGCATCGTCCCCTGGAAGATGAGGAAATCCTCGAAAACTCAAACTGTTGGAGAATTTTTCCCGGCATGTCGCAAAACGCTTGTCACAGCCCGCGACAATGTCGAACTGATCGCCCGGCACGACCGGAAATGCGCTCTCTCGCCACACCGCCAGCCGCGCTCCCTCGCCCGTGCGCAGATGACCGGTCACGCGTTCCTGGCGTCCGGTCGCAGCACCTGAACGCCAGGTCAGCAGACCGTTTGAAAACCAGCCATCGGCGAAGCCGTCGAGGCCATCCGCCAGCAGCAGGTCGCCGGCTTCGGCGCGGACCAGCGTTCCCGAGGCGAGGAACGGCGCGCCGTCCAGGGCAACTCCGCAACGCCCGTCGCCCAGCTCCGCATCGCATTCGCGCCGGATTGTCTTGCCGTTGGGCTGATCGAGCGCCACCATCGGGCTTTCCAGCTCCGCGACGAAGCTGCCGTCGCGGCGGGTCAGCTTGCCGATCACCGCCACCCGCAGGCGGGCGAACATCGTCGGGTCCTGCCAGTTGACGAGATAGGTCTCCACGCGCGCGCCGTCATAGACACCCGACAGGATGTCCTCCTCGCGGATCTCGGCAGCCGACAGCGCACCCTCGACATCCACCGTGTCGATCGCCAGCCCGAGCGACGTCTTCGCCTCGCTGGCCGTCAGCCCCGTCTCCGGCTCGAAAGCCGTGCCGTCGCAGATGATCCGCCGGTCGTGATCGGTAAATCCCAGAACCGTTCCGTCACCGCGCGCCAGGCGCCAGCAGTGGCACAGGGTCGTCACGTCGCCCGCAAGATGCGCGGCGAACGGCCCGCTGATCTCCACCATCAGAAAATCTCCACGAGAGGAATGGCGGGGATCTGCCCCGCCTTGAAGGCCGCGAGGCTCACCGACAGGCGCTCGCAATCGAAGCGCACCGGCATGTCGAATTCGTAGCCGGCGGTCACGACCGCGCCGCCCGCAGGCGCGGAACCTGCCGCGAAGACGATCTCGCCCGTCTGGGGATCCACGGTGAAGTCGCTCCCCGGCAGCCGCTCCACCCCGTCGACCCCCACCGAAACCGTATCGGCCAGCGGGCGCGCGATCCGGCGGATCACCGCGTCGGCGCCATCTCCATAGGTCTTGATCAGGGGAAACCGCACGTTGACGCCATCGGCAACGCCGATCACCTCATCCTGAAAAGAGGGAGCCTGCGAAGGTTTGCAGGACTTCATGTCGAACGGATCGCGGAAACGGAATCCGTGCAGCGACCCGCGCCGCGCCTCGAAGAAGGCGAGCACCTCGTGAACGTCGTCGAGCGAACGCAGTCCCGTGCCGGCGTCGTAATAACGTCGCGCGTCCGCCTGCCGGGCATTGCGTTTCTCCCGGCCCGAAACGAGCTGCACGATCTCGTTGCGCCGTTCGGGGCCGCCGGTCGCGCCGAAGGAGACGGCGAGCGGAAACCGCACGTCGTGAAAGCTGTCCATGGTCGTTTCCAAGTTCTAGGACGGATCGACATTTGGGG
>NZ_JANKOF010000136.1 GCF_024655565.1 Nitratireductor sp. ZSWI3
AGATCGCGATGATTTTGGATTGAATTAATCCAAAATCATCGCGATCGCTTTCAAAAAGTTAGAGCGGGATGCGGGCGGAAAACCGCTTCACACTTTTCCTCATCCCGCTCTAGTAGCCGGCTTTGCGATCGACGACGTTCTGCAGCGGCTCGCCGCGTTCGAAGGCGTCCATTTGCGCCAGCATCGGCGTGACCAGATGCGCCGGATCGGAAGTGGCCGCCGCGTGCGGCGTGACGAAGACGCGCGGATGGCTCCACAGCGGGCTTTCGGGCGCCAGGGGCTCGCGTTCGAAGACGTCGAGGCTGGCCTCCTTCAGGATTCCCTCCTCGAGGGCGCGCAGGATGTCCACCTCGCGCTGCAGCCGCCCGCGCCCCGCATTGACGAGGCAGGGGCCGCCGAGCGGGCCGTCCTGCCTGAGGCGTGTCAGGACCGAATGGTCGACGATGCCCTCCGTCGCAGGCGTCAGCGGCAGCAGGACGACGAGGATGTCGGTGGCGTTGAGGAAAGGCGTCAGCCCGTCTTCGCCATGGAAGGCGCAAACCCCTTCCATCTCGTGCCGGCTGCGGCTCCAGCCATTGACCGTGAAGCCCAGGGCGAGCAGCGCCGCGGCGGCGCTGCGCCCGAGCTGGCCGAAGCCCATGATGCCGACCGACACCTCGTCCGCCGGCGGCTGCCGGGGCTCGTGCCAGATCTTCCCGGCCTGCTGGGCGCGATAGAGCATGCCCTGGCGATGATGATCCAGCACCCGCCAGCAGACATATTCGCACATATACTGGGTGAGATTGCTTGCGATGACGCGAACGATCGGCACCTCGGGCAACCGGTCGTCGGCGAAGATATGGTCGACGCCCGCGCCGATGGAGAAGATCGCCTTGAGGTTCGGCAGCCGCGCCAGGATGCCGGGCTGTTGTTTCCACACGACCGCATAATCGATGGAGGGATCCTCGGCCCCGGCCGGCTCCAGCACCACCTCGCGCTCCTTCGACAGGAGATCGTACCAGCGCTGCGGGTTGAAGCCCGTGACGGACAGAAGAATGCGGCCGCGTGCCGGTGTGCTCATGGTATGCCCCTGACGTTTCCAGCCGGATCGCGCCGACGCTTCGTCGATCGTCATCCGGTTCCCTGCTTGCGCATCCGCGCGGACGGCGGCTGCGGAGTTTCCTATTCGCTCACCACGCCGCCCGGCGCGGTTTCGATGTTGAACGCGGCGGCGATCAGGGCGCGCGTGTAATCCGTCTGCGGCGCCTCGAAGATCTGTTCCGCCGGTCCGGTTTCCACCACCTTGCCGGCCCGCATGACGATGACCTCGTTGGCCAGCGCACGCACCACCTTCAGGTCGTGGCTGATGAACAGATAGGCCAGATTGTGCCTTTTCTGCAGATCGCGCAACAGGTCGACCACCTGTGCCTGGACGCTCATGTCGAGCGCCGAGGTCGGCTCGTCCAGCATGACGAAACGTGGCTTGAGCACCATCGCCCGGGCGATGGCGATGCGCTGCCGCTGGCCGCCGGAGAACTCGTGCGGATAGCGGAAACGCGTCTCCGGATCGAGGTCGACTTCTTTCAGGACGTCGACCACCATGGCGTCGCGTTCTTCAGGCGACAGGCCGGTCTCGTGAATGCGCAGGCCCTCCTGGATGATCTCGGCCACCGACATGCGTGGGCTGAGCGAGCCATAGGGATCCTGGAAGACGATCTGCAGCGCATGGCGATAGGGCCGCATCTGGCGGAAGCTCAGCCGGTCGATCTCCCTGCCGGTAAAGCGGATCTGGCCTTCCGACGAGATCATCCGCGCCAGCGCCAGGCCGAGCGTGGTCTTGCCGGAACCCGATTCGCCGACCACCCCCAGCGTCTGGCCGGCACGCACGGTGACGTCGACCCCGTCAACACCCTTGACGTGATCGACGGTGCGCCTAAGCAACCCCTTCTTGATCGGGAACCAGACCTTGATCTCCTTGCCCTGCATGATCGTTTCGGCCTCGGGATCGGCCTTCGGCGGCCGACCCTTGGGCTCGGCGGCGATCAGGTGGCGCGTGTAGGCATGCTGCGGGTTGGCGAAGATCTCCTCGGTCGGGCCGCTTTCCACGATCTTGCCGTTCGTCATCACGCAGACGCGGTCGGCGATCTTGCGGACAATGCCGAGATCGTGGGTGATGAAGAGCATCGACATCGACTTCGCCCGTCGGAGCTCGGCAAGAAGCTCGAGAATCTGCGCCTGCACCGTCACGTCGAGCGCCGTGGTGGGCTCGTCGGCGATCAGGACGTCCGGCTCGTTGGCGAGCGCCATGGCGATCATCACGCGCTGGCGCTGGCCGCCCGAAAGCTGGTGCGGAAAGGCGTCAAGCCGCTTTTCGGGATCGCGGATGCCGACCTGATTGAGGAGCTCCAGCGTGCGCCGCCGCGCGGCGTTTTCACCAAGACCCCGGTGCAGCTTGAGGATCTCGCCGACCTGCCGCTCGATCGTGTGCAGCGGATTGAGCGAGGTCATCGGCTCCTGGAAGATCATGGCGATTTCGTTGCCGCGCACCTTGCGCAGGGCCGGCTCGGCAGAGGCGAGCAGGTCGTCGCCCTTGTAGAGCACTTGTCCGGAAGGGTGGCTCGCCGCCGGATAGGGCAGGAGCTTCAGCACCGAAAGCGCGGTGACCGATTTGCCGGAGCCGGATTCGCCGACCAGCGCGACAGTCTCGCCGCGGCCGATGTCGAAGGAGACATGGTCGACCGCCAGCGTCTCGTCGCTGCCTTGCGTGAACGAGACGGAGAGATCGCGGATTGAAAGAAGCGGACTGTCACTCATTTGAACGTCTTCCGCGGATCGAAGGCGTCGCGCACGGCTTCGCCGATGAAGATGAGAAGCGACAGCATGATCGACAGGCTGAGGAATCCGGTGATGCCGAGCCAGGGGGCGTTGAGGTTGCGCTGACCCTGGCGCAGCAATTCGCCCAGCGAGGGCGAGCCGGGCGGCAGGCCGAAGCCGAGGAAATCGAGCGAAGTGAGCGTGGTGATCGAGCCGTTCAGGATGAAGGGCAGGAAGGTGAGCGTCGCCACCATCGCGTTGGGCAAAAGATGGCGGAAGATGATGGTGCGGTTCGACACGCCGAGCGCTCTTGCCGCGCTGACATATTCGAAATTGCGGGCCCTCAGGAACTCCGCCCGGACCACGCCGACGAAAGCGACCCAGGAGAACAGGAGCATGATGCCGAGCAGGATGAAGAAGCCCGGCGGCAGCACGGCGGCGATGATCAGGATCAGGTAGAGAACCGGCACCGAGGACCAGATCTCGATGAAGCGCTGGAAGAGAAGGTCGGTCCAGCCGCCGAAATAACCCTGGATGGCGCCGGCCGAAACGCCGATCAGCGCCGAGGCGGCCGTCAGGACGAGGCCGAACAGGACCGAGATGCGGAACCCGTAGATGACGCGGGCGAGCACGTCGCGCGCCTGGTCGTCCGTGCCGAGCCAGTTCCAGTTGCCGAGCGTGCAGGCGGGATCATCTACGCCCTGCAGGTAGCGCCCGCAGCGCTGCTCCTTCGTGTAGAGCCAGGAGGGCTTGGCGGGAGCCGCCTCGGGAATCCCGTTGTTGACGGTTCGATAGGAATAGCGGATCGGCGGCCAGACCATCCAGCCATTGGCGTCGATCTCCTCGCTGATCGTCGGATCGCGGTAATCGGTGATGGCCAGGAAGCCGCCGAACTTCTCCTCCGGATAGTCGACGAGGACGGGGAACAGGAGCTCGCCCTTGTAGGAGGCGAGAATCGGCTTGTCGTTGGCGATGAACTCGGCGAACAGCGACAGGACGAACAGGACGAGGAAGACCCACAAGGACCAGTAGCCGCGCCGGTTAGCCTTGAAGTTGCGCCAGCGCCGCTGGTTGATGGGCGACAGAAACGGCTTCGGCAGCGCGCGCGGTGCCACCACGCCGCCCTCTGCCTTCATCTGGACGTCCGCCATCAGACGTCCCTCCGCTCGAAATCGATGCGCGGATCGATCAGCGTGTAGGTGATGTCGGAGATGAGGCTGATCAGGAGGCCGAGCAACGAGAAGATGTAGAGATTGGCGAACACCACGGGATAGTCGCGGTCGATGATCGACCGGTAGCCGAGCAGCCCGAGCCCGTCGAGGGAGAAGATGCTCTCGATGAGCAGCGAGCCGGTGAAGAAGGAGGAGATGAAGGCGCCGGGGAAACCGGCGATGATGATCAGCATCGCGTTGCGGAACACGTGGCCGTAGAGCACCTGCCCCTCCGACAGGCCCTTGGCGCGCGCCGTGATGACATATTGCTTGCGGATTTCGTCGAGGAACGAATTCTTGGTGAGAAGCGTCGTGGTGGCAAAGGCCGACAGCATCATCGCGGTGAGCGGCAGGGCGAGGTGCCAGAAATAATCGAGGATGCGGGCCGGCCAGGACAGGCTTTCCCAGTTGTCGGAGGTGAGCCCGCGCAGCGGGAACCAGTCGAAAAAGGAGCCGCCGGCAAAGAGGACCATCAGGAGGATGGCGAAGAGGAAGCCGGGAACCGCATAGGCGATGATGATGACGCCGCTGGTCCACACGTCGAACGCCGAGCCGTCCTTGACCGCCTTGCGGATGCCGAGCGGGATCGAGATGCCGTAGGAGAGGATGGTGATCCAGATGCCGAGCGAGATGGAGACCGGCATCTTCTCGACGATCAGGTCGACCACGGAGATGTCGCGGAAATAGCTCTCGCCGAAGTCGAAGCGGGCGTAGTTCCACAGCATCATGCCGAAGCGCTCGAGCGGCGGCTTGTCGAAACCGAACTGCTTCTCCAGCGAGGCGATGAACTCAGGGTCGAGACCCTGGGCGCCGCGGTATTTCGAGGTCACGTTGCTGCCCTCGATGGAGCTTCCGTTGAAGCCCTGGTTGCCGAGGTCGCCGCCGCCGCCGGAGATGCGGGCGTCGGCGCCGCCGCCCTGGCCGGTGATCTGCGCGATCACCTGCTCCACCGGGCCGCCCGGCGCGAACTGCACGACGATGAACGAGATGGCCATGATGCCGAACAGGGTCGGGATCATCAGGAGCAGGCGACGGAGGATATAGGCGCCCATCAGCCGGCGGTCCTGTCGTGTGAGAAGAATGCGGGGAGTGTGATCACGCCGTCCTTACGCTTTGCCAATCGCTTTTGCCTTTTCCTCGTCGTACCACCACAGGGATTCCACGGGGAAGAAGTAATCCGGTTTCGTGTCGCTGCGGCCGAACATGTCCCAGTGGGCGACACGGTGATTCGCCGAGTGCCAATTTGGAATCCAGTCGCGCCGCGCGCGCAAGACCCTGTCGAGCACCTTAAGGGTGACCGTCAGCGCCTCGCGCGTCGTTGCCTTGCCGGCGATCCCGATCAATTCGTCGACGACTGGGTCGGCCGTGCCGGCGAAATTGTAGGAACCCTCGACCCTGGCCGTGCGCGAATGGAAGAGTTGCTCGAGTCCGTCGACATCCGGCGTGGGATCCAGGGCGATCGACACCGAGATCATGTCGAAATCGAAGCCCGACTGGCGGCTCTGATATTGCGAGGCATCGACCAGCCGGATCGACGCGTCGATGCCGATGGCGCGCAGGTTCTCGGTGAAGCTGGCGTCGGTGCGCAGGAAGATCTCGTCGCTGACGAGATATTCGAGCGTGAAGCGCGTGCCCCGTTCATTGTGCAGGACGCCGTCGCGCGGGGCCCAGCCGGCTTCCGTCAGCAGGCGTCGCGCCTCGCGCAACTTGACGCGGTCGCGGCCCGAACCATCCGAGACGGGCTGCATCACCGCTTCGCCGAAGGCCGCCTCCGGCGCCTGGCCGCGGAACCGGTCGAGCAGGGCCTGCTCCTCGGCGGAAGGCAGGCCCTCGGCCATATAGGGCGAGCGCTCGAAGAAGGAGTGCGAGCGTTCATAAAGGCCGTAGAACAGGTTGCGGTTGGTCCATTCGAAGTCGAAGCAGAGGCTGACGGCCTCGCGCACGCGCACGTCGCGGAACTGCTCGCGCCGCTGGTTGAGCACCAGCCCGTAGAGCGAAGGCCGCTTCTCGCTCGGAATCTCCACCTGGACGACGCGGCCGTCCTTCACGGCGGGAAAGTCATAGCCGGTCGCCCATGTGCGCGAGGTGAATTCCTCGCGCCACGACGTGTCGCCCTTCTTGAACGCCTCGAAACCGGCGTTGCGGTCGCGGTAGAAATCGACGCGGATGCGGTCGAAATGATTGAAGCCCTTGGCGGGACCGAGGTCGCGCGCCCAATAGTCCTCCACCCGTTCGTATTCGATGTAGCGGCCGGCGGAGAAGCGGCCGACCTTGTAGGGACCGGAGCCGAGCAGCGGCACGAGGCGCGAGCTGTCGAACCCGTTCTCCTCGATGAAGGTCTTCGAAAAAACCGGATAGCCCGGGTTGCTCGCAACGGTCAGGATGTTGCGCGGCGCCTGGCGGCCGGAGAAGACGAGCCGCACGCGATGCGGCGCCTCGACCACCGCTTCCTCCAGCTCGGAAAGCGGGAGCTGGATCTGCGGGTGGCCCTTCTCCTTGAGCAGCATGTAGGAGAAGGCGACGTCCTCGGCGGTCAGCGGCGAGCCGTCGTGGAAGCGCGCCTCGGGACGCAGCTCGAAGGTGAAGCTGTTGCGGTCCTCAGAAGCGGTGACGCTGCTGGCGAGCAGCCCGTAGATGGCGTCCGGCTCGTCATAGGCCCGCGTCATCAGGGAATCGAAGCAGAGCTCCATGCGCGGCGGTGAATCGCCGGTGCGCACGAAGGCGTTCAGCGTGTTGAAGGTCAGCACATTCTGGTTGAAGTACCAGTAGCCCGGCTGAAAGGTGAATGTGCCGCCCTTCGGCGCGTCGGGGCTCGCATAGTCGAAATGATCGAAGCCTTCGGCGTATTTCAGGTCGCCGAAGGCCGACAGGCCGTGCAGGGGGACACCGGTCGCGATGTCGGCGAAACCCGCGCCGGGAAACAACGGCAGGGCGAGCGTGGCGCCCGTCGCAGCGAGGAACCGGCGCCGCGAAAGGCCGCTTGTGCAGACCGCATGCTCGCTCAATTCTGGCTCCGATACTTGGCCGCCAGCGCCTTTTCCTTCTCCACGTCGATCCACCAGGAATCGATGTCTACGCCGACATATTCGGGCTGCTTCTCCGGAATGCCGAACTTGTTCCAGTAGGCCGTCCGGATTGTCGGCTGATAGTATTGCGGGATCATGAAATGGTTCCACAGCAGGATGCGGTCGAGCGCGTGGGTCAGCGCGACCAGCTCTTCGCGATCCTTGGCATAGATGATCTTCTGGACGAGTTCGTCGATCACCGGATCCTTGATGCCGGCGAGGTTGCGCGAGCCAGGAATGTCGGCCGCCTCCGAACTCCAGTAGTCGCGCTGCTCGTTGCCGGGCGACAGCGATTGGGCGAAGCGCGAGGTCACCATGTCGAAATTGAAGTTCTGGATGCGCTGGATGTATTGCGAGGTGTCGACGATGCGCAGGGATGCCTCGATGCCGATCTTGCGCAGATTGTCGATCAGCCCGCCGGCGATCACTTCCGAGGTTGGCGAGGAGCCGAGGAACTCCACCCTGAACGGCTCGCCGGTCTCCTTGTTGACCATCCGGCCGCCCTTGATCTGCCAACCGGCCTCGTTGAACAGGCGCACCGCCTCGCGCAGATGCTCGCGTTCGCTCTGCGGCGTGTCGAAGGCGGGCAGCTTGAACGGCTCGGTGAAAAGCTCGGGCGGGAGCCGGTCGCGGAATTCTTCCAGAATCTCAAGCTCCTGCCCCTGCGGCACGCCCTCGGCGGCCAGTTCCGAGCGTTCGAAATAGCTGCTGAAACGCTTGTTGAGACCGAAGAAATGCGTCCGGTTCTGCTCTTCGAAATTATAGGCCAGCGTCAGCGCCTCGCGCACCCGGCGGTCGGCGAAGCGGGGCCTGCGCATGTTGAACACGAAGGCCTGCATGGCCTCGATGCTGGTGCTCGTGAACTCGCGCTTGATGACGTCGCCATCCTTTACCGCGGGAAAATCGTAGTCGACCGACCAGCGGCGCGTGCTCACCTCGCGGCGGAAATCCTCGATGCCGCCCTTCGTGAAGGCCAGGAACTCGGCATTGTCGTCCTGAAAATAGGTGTAGCGGTAGCGGTTGAAATTGTAGCGGCCGATATTGACCGGCAGGTCCGCCGCCCAATAGTCCTCGACCCGCTCCCAGATGATCTCCGAGCCGGGACGGAAGCTTGCGACGCGGTAGGGCCCGCTGCCCAGCGGGCGCTCCAGCGTGGGTGCCGTGATATCGCGCTTCTTGCCGTTGGCGTCGGTACCTTCCCACCAATGCTTCGGCAGGACCGGAAGATCGCCCATGATGTGGGGCAGTTCGCGGTTGCCCTTCTGGTCGAAGCGGAATTCGACCTCCCGCTCGGAAAGGGCCACGGCCTCGGTCACGTTGACGAAGTAGCGATTGTGCATGGGGCTGATCTGCTTCAGCATCTCGAACGACCAGACCACGTCCTCGGCGGTGATCGGCTCGCCGTCGTGCCAGCGGGCTTCGGGATTGATGCGATAGGTAGCCGACGAATAGTCGTCGGGGTGCTTGTAGGCCTCGGCGATCAGGGGGTGGCTGGTGCCCGGCTCGTCGAGGGACTGCTGCATCAGCGTGTCCCACAGGACACCGCCGAAACTCGTCAGGCCCGCCGCCGGCGTGCCCCGCACGATGAAGGGATTGAAGCTGTCATAGGTTCCGAACGCGGCGATGTTCAGCGTGCCGCCCTTCGGCGCATCGGGATTGACATAGTCGTAGCGTTCAAAGGGGGGAGCGTCCTCGACGCTCGGATCGGTCAGCGACGTGCTGGTGAGCCACTTGTCCTCGGCGCCGGCCGGCATGCTGGTGAACATGAGCACCGCTGTGAGGCAGGCTGCCAATGTTGCCGTTGCGCCGATTGCCCGCATTTCAAGCTCCTCGCATCTTTTTATGTTCCCCGCCGAAGGTAGACCATCGCCCGCGCAAGGCAAGCATTTGAAACCGCGCATCATGCTTTCCGAAAATCGGCTCCGGTTCCCGCGCCGATGCGCCAGTCTCTGCTCAACAAAAAAGCCGGGAGAACCCGGCTTTTTCAAGTTGGCGAAACTAAATTTTTCGTGACAGCGCCGCGCACTCATTTCCGAAAATCAGAACCGATTTTCGGGCCGGTGCGCTAGTTCGCGGTGGACGTTCCCTCGCCTTCCGTGGCTGCCCCTTCGGTCGCCGGGGCTTCGGTGGCGGGCGCCGCATCCTGCGCAGGCTCCTCGGCCGCGCCTTCGGCGCCGG
>NZ_JANKOF010000137.1 GCF_024655565.1 Nitratireductor sp. ZSWI3
GGCGCCGGCTGGCGATGAAAGTACGGCGGGCTGCATCACGATGCGCTCTCCTCCCCCGCCAGCGGGCCGCGATGGCCGTCCGCACGTCGTCCTTCGCAATGGTCGGTATCAGAGCAGACGAACATCCGCCCGCCGCGATCGTCGAGAATGACCTCGTCGAGATAGACGCCGGTGCCGCCGCACAACGCGCAGGGCTCCTCGAAGGTCTGCACCTCGAAAGGATGGTCGTCGAAGTCCAAGCTCGCCACCCGGGTGTGCGGGGGAATGGCGTAGATGCGCTTCTCGCGGCCGGCGCCGAAGAGCTGCAGCGCCTTCGACATGTGCATCTTGGGATTGTCGAATTTCGGCGTCGGCGAGGGGTCCATCACGTAGCGTCCCTCGACCTTCACCGGATAGGCGAAGGTGGTGGCGATGTGGCCGTGCTGGGCGATGTCCTCGTAGAGCTTGACGTGCATCAGCCCGTATTCCTCGAGCGCATGCATCTTGCGCGTCTCGGTCTCGCGCGGCTCGAGGAAGCGCAGGGGCTCGGGGATCGGCACCTGGTAGACGAGCACCTGGCCGGCCTCGAGAGGTTCTTCGGGAATGCGGTGGCGCGTCTGGATGAGGCTCGCCTCGCCGGTATGGGTGGTGACGGCGACATTCGCCACCTTCTGGAAGAAGGCGCGGATGGAGACCGCGTTGGTGGTGTCGTCGGCGCCCTGATCGATGACCTTGAGCACGTCGTCGGGACCGATGATGGAGGCCGTCACCTGCACGCCGCCCGTCCCCCAGCCATAGGGCATCGGCATCTCGCGGCTGGCGAAGGGCACCTGATAGCCGGGTATGGCGATGGCCTTCAGGATGGCGCGGCGGATCATGCGCTTCGTCTGCTCGTCGAGATAGGCGAAGTTGTATTGGGCGATCGTGTCGGCGCGGGCGTTCATTCTGCGGCCTCCTGGCGTTCGCCGGTTTTGGCGCCGGTCTCGTCGCCAGCCTGGCGCTCCTCGTACTCGCGGCGCATCTGGCGCACCAGGCCGAGTTCGGCCTGGAAGTCGACGTAGTGCGGCAGCTTCAGGTGCTCGACAAAGCCGGTCGCCTGGACATTGTCGCAATGGGAGATGACGAACTCCTCGTCCTGCGCGGGCGCGGTGATGTCCTCGCCGAGCTCGGTGGCGCGCAGCGCCCGGTCGCAGAGCGCCATCGCCATCGCCTTGCGCTCGGACTGGCCGAAGACGAGGCCATAGCCGCGCGTGAACTGCGGCGGCACCTTCATCGATCCCTTGAACTGGTTGACCATCTGGCATTCGGTGACGCGGATGCGGCCGAGGGTGAGCGGGAAATCGAGCTCCGGCACGTCGATCTCCACCTCCACCTCGCCGATGCGGATTTCGCCGGCAAAGGGGTGGTTGCGGGCATAGCCGCGCTGCGTGGAATAGCCGAGCGCCAGCAGGAAGCCTTCGTCACCGCGCGACAGGGCCTGCAGGCGCAGGTCGCGCTGCATGGGGAATTCCGGCGGCTCGCGGGTGATGTCGCCGGGCTCCCGGTCTTCCGGCAGCGAGCCGTCCTCTTCGATCAGCCCTTCGCGGGCAAGGATGTCTGAGACGCGCGGCATCGCCTCGTCGGCGCCCGCCCGCGACTGCGGCCCTGCCGGGTCCTCGTCCCCGGCGAGCTCCGGATCGAGCAGGCGATGCGTGTAGTCGAAGGTGGGGCCGAGCAACTGCCCGCCGGGCAGGTCCTTGTAGGTGGCCGAGATGCGTCGCTCGACCAGCATCGCCGCCGTGTCGATGGGGCGCGTGTAGCCGAAGCGCGGCAGTGTGGTGCGATAGGCGCGCAGGAGGAAGATCGCCTCGATCATATCGCCGCGCGCCTGCTTGACGGCGAGCGCGGCGAGCCCGGTGTCGTAGAGGGAGCCCTCGGCCATCACCCGGTCGACGGCGAGCGACAGCTGGCCGGCGATCTGTTCCAGGGTCAGCGACGGCACGCTGCGGTCGCCGCGGCGGCGGTCGGCCAGAAGCTGGTGGGCGTTGCGGATGGCCGCCTCGCCGCCCTTGACGGCTACATACATGATTGAGCCTCCTGATTGACGATGCGGGTCGTGCGGGGCAGGGCGGCGAGGCCCTCGCGGCTGACCAGGATGATGTCGGTGCCGCGTGGGAAGCGGGCATGGTTCTGCGCCCATTGGCGGGCGAAATGGCGCGGCATGGGATGCGGTGCGAGCTGGGCCTGGCGTTCGATGCCCGGCCCTTCGAGAACCAGTTCGGGGCCGGCCGAGAGGCTTCTCACCTGCAGCACGAGCGTCGTCGAGCGGTCCGGATATTCCTGCGATCCCGGAGCGAAATTCTCCAGGCCGATCAGGGTTTCCGGCTCGGCGGCAAAGGCGAAATGCGCGTCTGCCGGGGTGTTGGCGAGCGGCGCGCCGGTGTGGAAGGCGAGCCATGCCCGCACGGCCTCCTCGGCCGCCAGGACGGGGTCGAGCCAGATCGGCGTGTCCTGGTCGCACAGGGTGAGCGCGACGCTTGCCGCCTCCGGGGTCAGCGGCGCCGGAGGCCTGGTGAGGGCCGCGCCCTGCCGCACCGTGCCGGGCTCGGCAATCGCCTGCATGACGGCGCGGAAAACGCTTTGCGCATCGAGCACGGGATTCTTGAAGCCGCCCTCGATGGCGATGGAATCGAGCCTCATCAATCCTCTCCTCGCACCATGGTGAAGAAATCGACCCGCGTGGCGGCGATTTCGGCGCGCCTGGCGGCATCGGCCGCGCTGCGCCTGTCGCGCAGGGGTGCGAGGATCTTTTCCTCGATCGCCGCTTCGAATTCCGGCCGCTGGCGCAGCGCGTCGATGATGGCCGCAATCCGCACCTTGGTCTTTTCGCGGCCGAGGGCATAAGCGTGGCCGACCTCGCCCGTGGGAAGCTTGACGGTGGCGCGGGTGACGGTCGCCTCGCCGAAGTTGAAGGCCGCACCGCCGCCGCCCATGCGGCCGCGCAATGCCACCAGGCCGGTTTCGGGGCCGCGCAGCGTTGCCGCGCCGTCCGGCAGCTTCGCATCGCGCCACAAATCCAGGAGATCCTCGCCGGGTGCGGCGGCAAGCACCGCCATCGCCTCGCGCCGCCGCTCCGCCACGGCCTGTCTTTCCTGTCTCGAGACCATCGTGCCTCCATCGGATGTAAATTTGTCTATTGTTCTAGACAATCAAACATATTATAGATCGTGCCTAACGCTTGTCCATGACGCGATGATGACAGCAACTCGGGAGAAGACGGAATTTGACGACGGCGAACGAAACGATGATCGAGCGGCGCAGCGGCGTGGCCCTGTGGCGGCAGATCGCCGACCGCATGCGGCGCGAGATCTCTGCCGGCCTTGCCGACGAGAACGGGCGCATGCCGCCCGAGGTGGTGCTGGCGGCGCGCTTCGGCGTCAACCGCCACACGGTGCGCACCGCCATCGCTGCACTGGTGCAGGAGGGTGTCCTGCGCGCCGAGCAGGGGCGGGGCACCTTCGTCGAGGGGCGGCAGCGGCTCGCCTATCCGATTCGCTCGCGCACCCGCTTTTCGGAAGGGCTGGCCGGCCAGACGTGCGGCCTGAAGGCGATGCTGCTCGACGATGCGGTGGAGCCGGCATCCGGCGAGGCGGCGGCGGCGCTCGGCGTCGATACCGGTGCGCCCGTGGTCCGGCTCGAAACCCTGTCGGAAGCGGACGGCCGGCCGATCTCACGCGGGCGGAGCTGGTTCGACGCCGCCCGCTTCGGCGGGATGGCCGAGACATTCCGGCACACCGGCTCGATCACCGCCTCGTTCAAGGCGCTCGGGCTTGCCGATTATTTTCGCCGGTCGACCGTCGTGACGGCGCGCCACGCCGATGCGGCGGACCTGCGGGACCTGCGCCTCTCGCCGGGGGCCATCGTGCTGGTGACGGTTGCCGTCAATGTCGATGCGCAAGGGCGTCCGGTGCAGTATTCGGAGACGCGCTTCGCCGCCGATCGGATAGAACTCCACGTGGCGGACGGCGGCGGGACGACTGCCGGATAGACGGGGGTTCACTCGCCGCTCACCGCGAAGTTACCTGGTCCGCCGGGTCTTTGCATTGATTTGCGCAGGGTCGCCATGCTCTATCGGGCATGGCATCTGTCCCGTTCGAGCAACCCTGGGAGATTCGATTGCGCAAATTCGCACTGTCCGTGGCGCTCCTTGCGCTGGGAACCATCGCCGCGCCCGCCGACGTCATGAAGCCCGACCCGCGCGAATGGGACGACGTTCTTGAAAAGGCGCGCGGAGAGACCGTCTATTTCAACGCCTGGGGCGGCTCGCAGAACATCAACGCCTATATCGAATGGGCGGGGGAGGAGTTGAAAGAGCGCTTCGGTGTCACGCTCAGACAGGTGAAGCTGGAGGATACGGCAAGCGCCGTTGCCACCGTGATCGCCGAAAAGGCCGCCGGCCGCGAAACGTCGGGCTCGATCGATCTGATCTGGATCAACGGCGAGAATTTCGCCGCCATGAAAAGCCAGGGTCTGCTGATGTCGCCGGGATGGGCGGAGGACCTGCCCAACTGGAGCTATGTGGATGTCGAGAGCAAGCCGACGATCCGCACCGATTTCACCATCCCCGTCGAAGGGCTGGAAAGCCCGTGGGGCATGGCCAAGCTCGTGTTCTTCTACGATTCGGCGCGCACCGCCGTGGAGACGCTACCGCAGAACGCGGACGGGCTGCTCGAATGGGCGAAGGCCAATCCCGGCCGCTTCTCCTACCCGCAACCGCCGGATTTCATCGGCTCGTCCTTCCTGAAACAGGTGCTGATCGAGAAGATCGGGAACCGGGCGCTGTTGCAGAAGCCGGTCGACGAGGCGGCTTTCGCCGAGGTGACGAAGCCGCTCTTCGATTATCTCGATGCGCTCAACCCGCTGATGTGGCGCTCGGGGCGCGCCTATCCGCAGAATTACCCGGCGATGAAGCAGCTTCTGGCCGATTCCGAACTCGACGTCGTCTTCGCCTTCAATCCGGCGGAAGCCTCGAGCGCCATCGCCAGCGGCGAGTTGCCCGCCACCGTGCGGTCCTTCACCTTTCCGGGCGGCACGCTGGCCAACACGCATTTCCTGGCCATTCCCTACAATGCCACCGCCAAGGCCGGAGCCCTGGTGACGGCGAATTTCCTGCTGTCGCCTGAGGCCCAGGCCCGTAAGCAGGATCCCGCGATCTGGGGCGATCCGACGGTGCTGGCGCTCGGCAAGCTCGGCGCTGAGGATCGGGCGCGGTTCGACGCGATCGATCTGGGCGTCGCGACGCTCAGGCCGGACGAGCTCGGCCCGGCGCTCGATGAGCCGCATCCGAACTGGATGGAACGCATCGAGACCGAGTGGAAGCGACGCTACGGTGTTGGCAATTAAGCCTGGCTTGCGATGGCAATGCTGACGCGCCTCGGCCCGCTGCTTGCCATCGGGGTTCTCACCGTCCCGGTCGCCTTCGGCCTCGCCGGCACTCTCCTGCCGGCATTCGGGTTCCTGCCGGTGCTGGGCGGCATGCGCTTCAGCCTGGCGCCGCTCACCGCGCTGTTCGCTGAGCCGGCTATTTTTTCCTCGGCGCTGATGAGTCTGGTTGCCGGCCTTGCGACGGCGCTCGTCTCGCTCGTTGTGGTGATGCTGTTCACGGCGGCCTGGAGCGGCACGCGCGCCTTCGCCCGGGTTCAGCACCTCGTTTCGCCGCTTCTCTCGGTGCCGCACGCGGCCGCGGCCTTCGCGCTGGCCTTCCTGATCGCGCCGTCGGGCCTCATCGCGCGCGTCATCTCGCCCGAGCTGACCGGCTGGCAGCGTCCGCCGGACCTGCTCATCGTGCACGATCCGCTGGGGCTTTCGATGATGGTCGGGCTGATCGTCAAGGAGATACCGTTCCTGCTGCTGGTGACGCTCGCCGCCTTGCCGCAGGTCAAGCCGGCGCGCACGCGGGCGCTGATCGCCTCCATGGGCTATGGTCGCGTCGCCGGCTTCATCTTCGGCCTGTGGCCGTCGATCTATCCGCAGATCCGGTTGCCGGTCTTCGCGGTCATCGCCTTCGCCACCTCGGTGGTCGACGTGGCGGTCATCCTCGGGCCGACGACGCCGGCGCCGCTGGCCGTCAGGCTGGTTGGATGGATGAACGATCCCGACCTGTCGCTGCGCTATCTCGCCTCCGCCGGAGCCCTGCTGCAGCTTTTCGTCACCGCGGTGGCGATCGGCCTGTGGATCCTTTTCGAGAGGCTGGCGGCGCGCCTGCGCGACCGCTGCGCGCTGGCCGGGTGGCGCCTGCGCGCCGATGCGCCGGTGCGCTGGAGCGCGCTGCTGCTGATGCTGCTGTCGGGAGGAGCGATCTTCGCCGGCCTCGCGACGCTTGCCCTGTGGTCTGTAGCTGGCCTCTGGCAATATCCCGACGTGCTGCCGTCGTCCTTCGGGCTGCGCAACTGGATGCGCGTGCTGCCGCATCTGGCGGGGCCGTTGGGGACGACGCTGCTGGTTGGCCTCGCCTCGACGCTCGCCGCCGCCATTATCGCCATCCTGTGCCTGGCGCGGGAGGACGAGATGGGGCATGCGCCGGGCCGCTGGGCGATGGCGCTGCTCTATCTGCCGCTGGTCGTCCCGCAGGTGGCCTTCCTGTTCGGCCTGCAATTGCTGTTCATCCTGTCGGGCGTGCAGGCGACGCTGACGGCGCTGGTGCTCGCCCATCTGGTCTTCGTGCTACCCTATGCCTATCTCAGCCTCAAGGACCCGTGGCGGGCCTTCGACCGGCGCTACGATCAGCTTGCCGCAGGGCTCGGCAAGGGCGCCTGGCGGCGTTTCCTCTTCGTCCGGCTGCCGATGCTGACCCGGCCGATCCTGGCCGTCGTGGCCATCGGGTTTGCCGTTTCGGTGGGCCTTTATCTCCCCACCGTTCTGATCGGCGCCGGACGGCTGACCACCATCACCAGCGAAGCGGTGGCGCTCGGCGCCGGTGGGAACCGAAGGGTGATCGGCATCTATGCCTTTCTGCAGATGATGCTGCCCGCGGTCGGCTTTGCCGTTGCCACCATCGTGCCGGCGCTGATATTCCGGCGCTTACGCGACATGCAGGTTTGAACGGGTTCCGCATTGACCGACAAGGGCCTTTTCATCGATCGGGTGACCATAACGCTGGACGGGCGCGAGATCGTCTCGCTGTCACGCCGCGTGGCGCCTGGCGTGGTGCTCACCGTCATGGGCCCTTCTGGTGTCGGCAAATCGACGCTGCTCGCCTATATCGGCGGGTTTCTCGATCCGGCCTTCACGGCGAGCGGCCGTGCGTTCGTCGACGGCGTGGAGGTGACGGCGCTGAAGCCGGAGGACCGTCACATGGGAATCCTGTTCCAGGATGCGCTGCTCTTTCCGCATATGAGCGTCGGCGGCAACCTCCTGTTCGCGCTGCCGGCCGGCAGCGGCGATCGGCAGGAGCGGCTGCGCCGCATGCGGCAGGCTCTGGCGGGCGTCGGCCTCGCCGGGCTGGAGGATCGCGACCCGGCCACCCTCTCGGGCGGGCAGAAGGCACGGGTGGCGCTTGCCCGCGTCCTGGCGGCGGCGCCGCGCGCCCTGCTGCTCGACGAACCCTTTTCCAAGCTCGATGCGGCCCTGCGCGAGCAGATGCGCGAGCTGGTCTTCTCCAAGGCGCGCGAGACTGGTCTGCCCGTGCTGCTCGTCACCCATGACGAGGCCGATGCCGAGGCCGCCGGCGGCGACATCGTGAAGCTCGGCGAATGACAGGCCGGACGATCCCGCCGCCCTTGCCGACACTGCCGGTGAGCGCCGTGCTGCCGGCCCTGCGTGAAGCGCTCGACAGGAGCGGCAAGGCCGTGCTCGTCGCTCCGCCCGGCGCCGGCAAGACGACGCTCGCTCCGCTTGCGCTGCTCGATGCCGCCTGGGCGAAGAAGGGCCGCATCGTGCTTCTGGAGCCGCGCCGGCTCGCCGCCCGTGCGGCGGCGCGACGGATGGCGGCCTTGCTCGGCGAGGAGCCGGGCGAGACCGTCGGCTATGCAATGCGCATGGAGCGCAAGCTTTCCGGCAAGACCCGCATCCTCGTCGTCACCGAAGGCGTTCTGGCGCGCATGATCGTCGACGATCCGGAACTCTTAGGCATCGCCGCCGTCCTGTTCGACGAGTTTCACGAGCGCTCTCTCGACGGCGATTTTGCGCTGGCGCTGGCGCTCGATGCGCAGGCCGCCCTCAGGCCGGACCTGCGTCTCCTGGTCATGTCGGCGACGCTCGACGGGGCGCGCGTGGCGGCCCTTCTCGGCGATGCGCCGGTGATCGAGAGCGAGGGGCGCAGCTTCCCCGTCGACCTGCGCTATGCGGAGCGCCCGCCCGGCGAGGCGATCGAGGATGCGACGGCACGGGCGATCCGCACGGCGCTCGCCGAGGAAGAGGGCAGCCTGCTCGCCTTCCTGCCCGGCCAGCGCGAGATCGAACGCACCGCCGGGCGGCTCGAGGGGCGGCTGCCGGCGGATGTGGATGTCACGCCGCTCTATGGCGGGCTCGACGGCAAGGCGCAGGACGCCGCGCTCCGCCCGGCGGCGGAGGGGCGTCGCAAGGTCGTGCTGGCGACGTCGATCGCCGAGACCTCCGTCACCATCGACGGTGTGCGGGTGGTGATCGACAGCGGGCTGTCCCGATTGCCGAAATACGAGCCCGCGACCGGCCTGACGCGGCTCGAGACGGTGCGCGTTTCGCGCGCCTCCGCCGACCAGCGCGCCGGCCGCGCCGGACGAACGGCGCCCGGCATCGCGCTGAGGCTCTGGCGCGCCGAGCAGACCGCGGCGCTGCCGGCCTTCATGCCGCCGGAAATCCTCGAGGCGGATCTGTCCGGCCTGCTGCTCGACTGCGCCGCCTTCGGCGTCGCCGATCCGACCAGCCTCGCCTTTCTCGATCCGCCCCCGGCGGCTGCCCTTGCCGAGGCGCGCGGCCTGCTCGTTCGCCTCGGGGCGCTCGACGATGCCGGCCGCCTGACGCCGACGGGAGCCGCCATGCGCAAGCTGGCGCTGCCGGTGCGGCTGGCGCATATGGTGGCGATGGCGGCGGAAGAGGGGCATGCCCTGGCGGCCGCGGAGCTTGCCGTGCTTCTGTCCGAGCGGGGCCTGGGCGGCAATGCGGTCGATCTCGACGATCGCCTGCAGCGGTTCCGCCGCGAGCGCGGGCCGCGCGCTGAGCAGGCCCGCAAGCTGGCCGCGCGCCTGGCGCGGGC
>NZ_JANKOF010000138.1 GCF_024655565.1 Nitratireductor sp. ZSWI3
CGGGGTGACCACCGGTTCTTCCGGTTCGGGCTCGGGCGGGGGTGGAGACACCGGATCGGGGGCCGGAGCCGGCTCCGGCGACGGGGCGGCCGGCGGGGTGACGAGCGTCGAGCGCAGGTACCAGTTGTCTTCCGTGTCCGCCGAGACACCGCCTCTGAACAGGTAATATTCGTAGGCGCCGGCCGCCACGCGGCCATTGAGGGCGAAGGCGCCGGCGGCACTCGTCCCGCCGACCTCCACCACCATGATGCCGTCCAGCGTGGTGACGCCGCCGGCGCCTCCGGCATTGATGATGTTCAGGCCGGTGGTTCCGGAGGCGTCTCCCTCGATGGCCAGCCGGTCAGATGCGGAGGAATCGTCGCCCAGCACCGTGTTCAGGAACAGCTGGCCGCCGTCGCCGAGATAGTTGCCGCCGATGGTGAAGGTATCCGTGGCGCCGGCGGCGCCATTGGTCAGGTCGATGCGCCCCGCATTGACGACGTTGACGAACTGGCCGGCCGTGAAGGCGGCGATGCCGCCATTGGCTTCACCGCCATAGATGGTGCTCGCAGCGTCGACGGTGAGCGATCCGGTGCCCGTCCCGCTGTCGCCGAGCGTCAGCGTCTCGTCGAAGACGAGCTGCGTGTCGTTGGTGAGGTCGATCGTCTCCCAGCCGTCGAAGCGGGACACGTCCGCCGTCTTGACGTTGTCGAAGGTGAGGCCGTCCGTGCCGGTGCCGCCGGTGATCTGCGGCGTGGCGCCGATGTTGGCATCGGTCAGATTGCCGAGCGAAGCCGTGTCGTCGCCCGCGCCGAGATCGACCGCGCCGTAGAGGATGCCGCCGCCGTTCCAGTTGAACGTGTCGTCGCCGACGCTCAGTCGCACTTCGCCGCCGACCGTGCCGCCGGTCACCGTCACGCTGTCATTGCCGCCGCTGACGGAGATGTTGCCGCCGATCGTGCCACCAGAGAGCTCGACCGTGTCGTTGCCGAAGCCGGCGACGAGATTCCCGTCGATCGTGCCGCCCGACATGAGGAAGACATTGTCGGCGAGCTTCATGTTGACGCGGCCGATGCGGCCGCCGGTCATTTGCGCATAATCGCCATCGTCGAAGGCATCGACGATGCGCCCGCCCGACATGAAGAAGGTGTCGAAATGGCCGCCCTGGTTGAGCTTGCCGATCTGGCCGCCGGTCATGACGAAGTCGTCGACGCCGTCGCCCTGCTGAACCTCGCCGGTGATCGCGCCGGAATGGATCTCGATCGTGTCGGCGCCCGGGCCGAAAGTGACGCTGCCGTCGATCGTGCCCGTGCCGGCTTCCGGCATCGTCAGCGCGTTGTCGCCGCCGAGGTCGAGAAAATCCCCCGAATGGGTGCCGCTGTCGCAGACAAGGACATCGTTTCCGCCGGTCGCGACAAGATTGCACGCGGCATATGCCATGGGGGCCTGCGCCCAGAAGACGCCGACGATCGCCGCGGTTCCGAACAACAAAGATCTGGTGTGCGATAAACTGAATCGACAGTTCCGCATCGAGAGGGCCCCTCAAAATAAAAGCGCCTGGCAATCAGACGCACCACCCCCCGGACCCAGGCAAAATAAAGACACTACATTGTTATGGTGACAACCCAATTGGATGCAATTTTGCCGTGCAAAAGCCCTATATGTGACACATTTGGCACACTTTCTGCAGTTGAACGCGCAGAAATACTTTATTGGTAATCGCCTGGCGACGAGGGACCTGCGAAGCTCAGAGGGCGGAGAGGATGAAAAGCGTCAGGGCCAAGGCGAGGCCGATAGCGGCGAACTGGAGCGATCGCCGCCGGTCCTGGCGCGAGGCCGGGCCGCTGCCATAGTCGAAACGTTCATAGACGATGTTCTTCATCGGCAGGCCGAGTTCCAGGAGCGCGTTCGACACGGACGTGGTCATCGGGCCCGGGCCGCAGATAAGCGCCACAGTCTCTTGCAACCCGAGGCCCTCCAGCAGCTCGGCAAGCCGGCCGCGGTCGAGCCGCCCGACAGGTCCCGTCCAAGCTTCCTCGTTCTTCTCGCTCAGGAGCATGATCTGCAGGTCGAGCACGGCGCTCGCGGCCTCGATCTCCGGCAGGCAGGCGAAGTTCGCGGGCCGGCCCACCGCATAGCCCAGCCGAACCGGCCGGGGATCGCGCCGTGCCACCATGTCGCGCAGCAGCCCCATGATCGGAGCGATGCCGACGCCGCCGGCCAGAAGCAGCACACTGCGCGCCTGATGCGAATCGAGGGTGAAATCGCCATAGGGCCCGTCGATGCCGATTGCAGTTCCGGGCGCCAGCTTGCCGACCCGGTTGGTGAAGTCACCGGCTTCCTTGACGATCAGGCTGAGGCCGGGCCGCAAGGGGCTGTCGGCGATGGAGAATGGGTGATCGAAGAGCGGAAAGCGCCGCCTGCCTTCGGTCATCCAGACGAACTGGCCGGCCTCGTAGCCCCAGGCCGGATTTTCGTGGGCCGGCTGCAGGTCCAGTTCCCACATGCGGTCCGCAACCTTCGCGACGGAGGTCAACCGCCACGGTCGCCGGCGCAAGAGGAACCAGCGCCAGCCGTAGAGCACTGCGACGACGGCAAGGACGCCCGCACCGACGACCCACCAGAGCGCCTGCACCGGACCCGCCGCGCTGAACCGGCCCACGGCAACCGCGTGGTGGAGGGCGGCGCCGACGGCGATCATGCCGAGCACCAGATGGCTGCCGCGCCAGAACTCGTAGCGCCAGGGCAGCCATTCGCGCAGGATGGCCGTGACGACGAGAACCGAAAGGGCGAGCAGGGCCACGACGCCGCTCCGGTAGTGCGGCAGGGTGAGATAGGCAACAAGCCTCTCGAGCCCGAGATCGGGATCTTCCAGCCAGGTCGGCAGGACGTAGAAAAGCGGATGCAGGAGAAGCGCCAGGAGAACCCAGCGCGCGGCCACCTTGTGGAACGCCATGATCTTGTCGATGCCGAGATGTCCCGAAACGATCTGAAACCGACCGGAGGTGACGAACTGGACAGCCATTGCCGCGAGCCCTGCCAACCCCAGCGCTGCGGCAGTCCTCTCCCATGGATCGAGAGGGGCCGTGGTCCGCGCTGCCGCCAGGGCCGCCGGCAGGGCACAGAAGACCACGTAAGCCGCCGCGAGGGCGACCCCAGGCATGCGTTTCGGATGACGCGCGGTCTTCATGGCGTCCTTATGGTTGACGGCGTCGTTGCGCTCGACCATCGCCTTCTTCGATCCGTGATGGCGATGGATATACCCAACAATGGTGCGTCGCGGTTTGACCCAGGTCATAGGCCTGCACCGTCTGCCGGGATATGATTCAAACGACCTGGTGCAGAAGGGGACGAGTTGGCATGCAGTGGGGCAGGATCGTTCGGGTGCTCGTCGCGGCAATTCTGGCCGTTCCGCCGGTCGCCGGTGCTCTGGCGGCCCAGGAAGACGATCCCCTGGCAGCATTGGTCGAAGCGTGGATGGCTTCGCCGCATGGCGATTATCGTTCACCCTCCTTCACCCACTGGAACGAAGATGGTGAAGTGCCGGTGGAGTGCGCCGCCTGCCATTCGCAGCCAGGCTTCGTCGATTTTCTCGGCGCCGACAAGAGCACGCCGGGCAAGGTCGACCGGCCGGCATCGATCAACGCCCCGATCGGTTGCGCATCCTGCCACAATGCGGCTGCCCGCGTGCTGTCCAGCGTCCGCTTCCCCTCCGGGGTCAGGGTCGAGGGGCTGGGAGATTCGGCCGTCTGCACCGTGTGTCACCAGGGACGGCTGTCGGGCGATGCCGTCGCGGCGGCGACGCAGGCGCTCGACGCGGACACGGTGTCCGCCGATCTTTCTTTCATGAACATCCATTATGGCGTGGCGGCCGCTGTCCTGCATGGCGGGCAGGTGCGCGGCGGCTATCAATATCCGGGCCGCACCTATGTCGGGCGCTTTCAGCATGTGCCGAGCGCGAACACCTGCGCCGGTTGTCACGATCCGCACACGACCCGCGTTGCGATCGACGGCTGCCTGTCCTGCCATCGGGGCGTCGCGGATGTCCGTGACATACGCACGCGGCATGCCGACTTCGATGGTGATGGAAACACCGCCGAGGGCATTCATTCCGAAATCCTTGGCCTGCATGAAAGGCTCTACGGCGCTATGCAGGCCTACGCGTCCGAGGTGGCCGGCACGCCGATCGGCTATGCGCCGGACAGCTTCCCCTATTTCTTTGCCGATAGCGATGGAGACGGGGAGATCAGCCCCGATGAGGCGGTCTTTCCCAACCGCTACCGGCGTTGGACACCCAGGCTGCTCCAAGCCGCCTACAATTTTCAGATGGCGGCGAAGGATCGCGGCGGATTCGTCCACAATCCGGCCTACCTCCTTCAACTGCTTCACGACAGCCTACAGAGCCTCGGCGAGCGCGTCGAGGTGAACGCGGCGGATCTGCAACGGCCGTGATGGCTCGGGAGAAATCAGCGTGAAGCCATGGCCCGATCAATGCGGATCGAAAGCGCTACCCGTGTCTCCGGTATGAAAGATAACCTGTGTGTCCGGGGCGTACATGGTGCAGATGGTGATCCCGGCAGGATTCGAACCTGCGACCCTCAGATTAGGAATCTGATGCTCTATCCTGCTGAGCTACGGGACCACGCAAAGCCTCTCATAACGCCAAGGGGCAGCTTCGCCAAGGCGAAATGATGGGCAGGGCGGCACCGGATGCCGCCTTTTCTTGCCGGTTCAGGCGGCCAGTGCCTTCTCCGCCAGCCGCACCCAATAGCTGACGCCGTAGGGGATCACCTCGTCGTTGAAGTCGTAGCCGGTGTTGTGCAGCGCCGCGGTGTCGCCATTGCCGATGAAGATGAAGGCGCCGGGGCGCGCCTCGAGCATATAGGAGAAATCCTCGCCGCCCATGGTCGGCACCACGTCGGTGTCGACATTCGCCGTGCCGGCGACCTCGCCCGCCACGGCCCCTGCGAAGACCGTTTCGTCGGCGTGGTTGAAGGTGACCGGATAATTCGCGTCGTATTGCACATCGACCGTGGCGCCGTGCGCCGCCGCCACGCCCTCGCAGATCGCGCGCATGCGCTTCTCGGCTTCTGCCGCCACGTCCTTCTTCAGGGTGCGGACGGTGCCCGCCATCTCCACCTCATCGGGAATCACGTTGAAGGCGTCGCCGGCGTGGAACTTGGTGACCGACACCACCACCGAATCAAGCGGATGGACGTTGCGCGAGGCGATGCTCTGCAGGCTGGTGACGATCTGGCTGGCCGCCAGGATCGGGTCGACCACCGTGTGCGGCATCGCCGCGTGGCCGCTGCGGCCCCTGACGGTGATGACGAACTCCGCCGTCGCCGCCATGATCGGCCCCGGGCGGATGGCGAACTGGCCGACGGGCAGGCCCGGCATGTTGTGCATGCCGAAGACGCGTTCGATGCCGAAGCGCTCCATCATGCCGTCCTTGACCATCTCGTTGCCGCCGCCGCCGCCTTCCTCGGCCGGCTGGAAGATCACCGCCACCGTGCCGTTGAAGTTGCGGGTCTCGGCGAGGTATTTCGCCGCGCCGAGCAGCATCGCCGTGTGACCGTCATGGCCGCAGGCATGCATCTTGCCGGGGACGGTGGAGGCCCAGGGCCTGCCTGTGGCCTCGGTCATCGGCAGGGCGTCCATGTCGGCACGCAGGCCGATCGTCGGCCCCTCGCTGCGGCTGCCGCGGATGATGCCCACGACGCCAGTGCGCCCGAGCCCGGTCACGATCTCGTCGCAGCCGAACGCCTTCAGCTTCTCGGCCACGAAATCTGCCGTCCTGTGGACATCGAACAGGAGCTCGGGATGGCGATGGATGTCTCGGCGCCATTCGGTGATTTCTTCCTGCAGTTCGGCGGCACGGTTCAGGATCGGCATTAAAGGCTTCCTTCAAAATTTTGCCCGATTGGCGTTTCAAAGGCCGGCTGGCCTCGTTTCCGCTGGCCGCGGTCGAACATGTTTCGGAACGGCACCTGGGGCTGGTCAGTCTGGAACTCCCGATGATCAAATTCCTAGGACGGGACCATGCATGATGGCAAGGGACTTGAATGGCACAGCAAAAGCCTTTGCGTTGGACGGCCGGCGATGCACGGGCCGTTTACCGCGATCCGGCTTCGCGCTTTGCCAAACGGCCGGAACATGCGTTAAATGACGATGGACCCGGCGGCACGGGCGAGGAGGCTGCGCCGACCCCGCCGGGTGTCAAAAAAGCACCACGCGTCCCTGCGAGAGTGCCATGGGACGATGTGCGACAGGCCCGGCAATCCGGGCGACAGTGAAGAAATTCGGATGAGCTGATGATCTCGACAAGGTGCGGCGCGGCGCTTCTGGCGCTTCTGTTCTGGGGTTTTGCGGCGGTTTCGCCGGCGCATGCGGGTGCGTCCATCGTCATCGATGTCGGCAGCGGCAAGGTCCTGTCGCACGACAACGCCTTCCAGCGCTGGTACCCGGCCTCGCTGACCAAGCTGATGACCGCCTATGTCGCGTTTCGTGCGGTGAAGGCCGGTGAGCTGCAGTTCGATTCCCCGGTCCGCATCTCTGCCCAGGCGGCCAAGGAGCCGCCGAGCAAGATGGGCTATCCCGTCGGCTCGGTGCTGACCCTCGACAACGCTCTCAAGATCCTGATGGTCAAGTCGGCGAACGACGTCGCCACATCCGTGGCGGAGGCCGTCGGCGGCTCGGTGCGCGGCTTTGCCGTGCGCATGAATGCGATGGCCCGGGAGCTCGGCATGACCGGGTCGCACTTCGTCAACGCGCACGGCCTGTTCTCGGCCGAGCAGTACACAACCGCGCGCGATCTGGCGGTCCTCGTGCGCGCCCTGCGCACCGAGTTTCCGCAGCACGCCCACTATTTCTCGCTGGAAGCCATCCAGACGGGCGAGAAAATCATGCCGAACTACAATTGGCTGATCGGCCGCTTCGAAGGCGCCGACGGCATGAAGACCGGCTACATCTGTTCCTCCGGCTTCAATCTCGCCTCCACGGCGACACGCAACGGCCGGACGCTCGCGGCAATCGTTCTGGGCGCCTCCTCGCAGGTGGTTCGCGGCGAAGAGTCGGCACGGCTTCTGGCCAAGGGTTTCCAGACGCAGGGCTTTGCCGCGCCGCAGCTCGACAGCCTCACGCCTTATGGCGAAAACCGCAACGTGGTCGTCGACCTGCGTCCGCAGATCTGCTCGCAGGAAGCCGTTGCAAAGCGTGTCGAGGAACGCGACGACGAGGGCCGGCTAATCGTCCGCTCGCCCTATATCCGGCCGATGGCGCACGATCCGCGGCCGGTGGTGATCACCCTCGGCGGTGCCACGGGCCCCGAATCCAATGCCCCGCGCTATGCCAATGTGCCGATCCCGACGCCGCGCCCCGACCGCTCGCCGGACGGCGCGGTGATGGTGACCGGCCAGGGCGGTTGAGCCATGGCGGGCGCGATTCCCCTGACCCTGGTGACCGGCTTTCTCGGCGCCGGCAAGACGACGCTGATCAACCGGCTGCTGCGCGATCCGGCGCTCGCCGACACGGCCGTAATCGTCAACGAGTTCGGCGCGGTCGGCATCGACCATCTGCTGGTCGAGCAGGCGTCCGAGGGCGTGATCGAGCTGTCCGACGGCTGCCTGTGCTGCACGGTGCGCGGCGCGCTGGTCGACACGCTGGTGGACCTTACCGAGCGGCTTGGCGACGGGCGGATCGAGCGGTTACGGCGCGTCGTCATCGAAACCACGGGGCTTGCCGATCCCGTCCCGGTGCTGCAGGCGCTCGCCGCGCATCCGGGGCTTGCCGAAACCTTCCGGGTGGACGGCATCGTCACCGTGGTCGACGCGGTCCACGGCCTTGAGACGCTGGATGGGCACGAGGAGGCGCGGCGTCAGGTGGCGGTGGCCGACCGGCTGATCCTGACCAAGGCGGATAATGCGGCGGCCGGCGTCGTCGATGCGCTGAAGGCGCGCCTGCAGGCGCTGGCGCCCGGGGTCGACCTCCTGGACGCCGCCGCTGCAACCGCCCCCGTGCTGGTCGATTGCAGCGCGCTCGATGCCGGAGCGCGGGCGGCAAAGGCCGTCGAGGCCGCGCCGCACGGCCACCACCACCACCACGGCGGCCATGGGCACGACGGCGCGGTTCACGCACATGCGCATGGGGCGCCGTTCGAGACCGTCTTCCTCGGATACGGGCAAGCGATGCCGCTGTCGGCCGTCGAGAATTTCCTCGATCTCCTGCGCAGCCAGTGCGGCGCCGGCATCCTGCGGCTGAAGGGGCTGGTCGAGACATGCGAGGCGCCGCAGCGGCCGCTCGTCGTCCAGGGCGTGCGGCAGATGCTGCACGCGCCGCGCTACCTCGAGGCATGGCCGGACGCAACGCGCGGCGTGCGGCTCGTGGTGATCGGCACCGGTCTCGACGAGGGCTATATCCGCGGGCTCTTCGCGGCCTTCACGGGGCAGGCCCGCATCGACACGCCCGACCGGGCGGCGCTGGAGGCGAACCCGCTGGCGATCGCCGGCTTCAGGGGGTGAAGCTTCTTATCTTTGCTGGAAACGTCGGACGCCCCTTCGCACCCCCCTCTGCTCTGCCGGGCATCTCCCCTCAAAGGGGGGAGATCAGTGACGGCACCGTGTCGCATTCCTTGCGACGTTGGACGGTTGGTCAAAGTCGTTGCGGCCGGCCAATCTCCCCCCTTGAAGGGGAGATGGCCGGCAGGCCAGAGGGGGGAGGCAAGCGCCCGACGCTTCAAGCAAAAGATGAAAAGCTACCCGCGTTCGACCAGGAAGCGGTGGCCTTCGGCTATGGGCTCGGCCGAGACCAGCTTATGGCCGTGTTCCGTGCAGAAGGCGGGGATGTCGATGACCGCCAGCGGGTCGGTCGTCTCCAGCCAGATCTGCTCGCCCTGAACCATGCCGGAAAGGCGCTTGCGCGCTCTCAGCACGGGCAACGGGCAGTTCAGGCCCTTCAGGTCGTACACTTGAGGAGAGGCCATCACCCGCCGAACAGGTTCATGAGGCGTCGGCCGACGGCGCCCACACGCGATTCGCGTGCCGCTGCCGCTTCGGCTTGCGGGGCGGGCCTTTGCGCGGGAACGGATGCGGTCGAGGCCGGAGCCTGATCCGCCGGTGCCTCGCCGGTTGCCGGCTGCGCGCGGGTCGCGGTCGCCAGCGCGTCCTGCAGGTCGCCCGTCCGCCTGTCCACCGTATAGGCGGAT
>NZ_JANKOF010000139.1 GCF_024655565.1 Nitratireductor sp. ZSWI3
GCAAGGCGCGCCCGCATTCAACCGGAAAAGCGGCGCGATCAGCCTTCGGCTTCCTCGCCGGCCTCTTCCTTTTTCTTCTTCTCCTGCACGATCTCCTTGCCGGTCTCCTGATCGACGACCTTCATGGAGAGGCGCACCTTGCCGCGCTCGTCGAAGCCCATGAGCTTCACGAACACCTTGTCGCCTTCCTTCACCACGTCGGTGGTCTTGGCGACGCGCTCGGAGGCGAGTTGGGAGATGTGAACCAGGCCGTCACGCGGGCCGAAGAAGTTCACGAAGGCGCCGAAATCGGCGGTCTTCACGACCGTGCCCTCGTAGATCTCGCCCACTTCCGGCTCTGCGGTGATGGAGTGGATCCACTTCTTGGCCGCCTCGATCTCCTTCGCGTTGGACGAGGCGATCTTCACCGTGCCGTCGTCCTCGATGTTGATCTTGGCACCGGTCTTCTCGACGATCTCGCGGATGACCTTGCCGCCGGAGCCGATCACGTCGCGGATCTTGTCGGTCGGAATGGTCATCACCTCGATGCGCGGCGCGAACTCGCCGAGCTCGCCGCGGCTTTCCGACAGCGCCTTGGCCATCTCGCCGAGGATGTGCAGACGACCGCCCTTGGCCTGCTCGAGGGCGATCTTCATGATCTCCTCGGTGATGCCGTGGATCTTGATGTCCATCTGCAGCGAGGTGACGCCTGCATCCGTGCCGGCGACCTTGAAGTCCATGTCGCCGAGGTGATCTTCGTCACCTAGGATATCGGACAGGACCGCGAAGCGCTCCTCTTCCTTGATCAGGCCCATGGCGATGCCGGCGACGGGCTTGGCCAGCGGCACGCCCGCATCCATCAGCGCCAGAGAGGTGCCGCAGACCGTGGCCATGGAGGACGAGCCGTTGGACTCGGTGATCTCGGAGACGACGCGCAGCGTGTAGGGGAACTGCTCCGTCTCCGGCAGGAGCGGATGGACGGCGCGCCAGGCCAGCTTGCCGTGACCGATCTCGCGGCGGCCGGGCGACCCCATGCGGCCGGTCTCGCCCACCGAATAGGGCGGGAAGTTGTAATGAAGGAGGAAGGTCTCCTTGTAGGTGCCGGTGAGCGAGTCGATGAACTGCTCGTCCTCGCCGGTGCCCAACGTGGCAACGACCAGCGCCTGCGTCTCGCCGCGCGTGAAGACGGCGGAGCCGTGCGTGCGCGGCAGGACGCCCACTTCGGCGACGATCGGACGGACCGTCGAGAGGTCACGGCCGTCGATGCGCAGGTTGGTGTCGAGGATGTTCCAGCGGACGATCTTGGCCTGCAGGCCCTTGAACACCGTGTTGACCTGCTCGGAGGTCCACTTGGTCTCTTCGGCGTCCTCGGGAAGCAGGGCTCCCTTGACCTTCGCCTTGGCCGCGTCGACGGCATCGTAGCGCTGCTGCTTGTCGGTGATCTTGTAGGCTTCGCGCAGGTCGTTCTCGACGATCTTCAGCATCTCGCCTTCGAGATCCGAAAGGTCCGGCGGCGTGAAGTCACGCGGCTCTTTGGCGGCCACTTCGGCAAGCTTGATGATCGCGTCGATGACCGGCTGGAAGCCCTTGTGGCCGAACATGACGGCGCCGAGCATGACCTCTTCGGAAAGCTGCTGGGCTTCCGATTCGACCATCAGGACGGCATCGCCGGTGCCGGCGACGACGAGGTCGAGCTTGGTCTCTTCCATCTCATCGATGTGCGGATTGAGGATGTACTCGCCACCGATATAGCCAACGCGCGCGGCGCCGATCGGGCCCATGAAAGGCACGCCCGAAAGCGTCAGTGCGGCGGAAGCGGCGACCATCGCGACGACGTCCGGATCATTTTCCAGATCGTGCTGGAGAACGGTGACGATGACCTGGGTGTCGTTCTTGTAGCCTTCGACGAAGAGCGGGCGGATCGGGCGGTCGATGAGGCGGGAGACCAGCGTCTCCTTTTCGCTCGGACGGCCCTCGCGCTTGAAGTAACCGCCGGGAATCTTGCCGGCCGCGAAGGTCTTTTCCTGGTAGTTGACGGTGAGCGGGAAGAAGTCGAAGCCCGGCTTCGGCTCCTTGGCCGAGACGACGGTGGCCAGAACCACGGTCTCGCCGTAGGTCGCGAGAACCGCGCCATCGGCCTGACGGGCGATCTTGCCGGTCTCGAGGGTGAGAGGGCGACCGCCCCACTCGATTTCCACTTTGTGATGCTTGAACATATCTTGTCCTTCTGTGCCGAAAGGCCGCGCCGCATTTTGCGGCAACGCGCTTCCGGACTGGCTTCGTTTTTCGGACGAGCCACGGGCAAGACAACGGGAGGCTTGATCGTGGCGACGAGCGCCGCAAGCATCCTGCAATCCTGCCCCATGACCTGTCCATCGGGGCCCCGGCAATCCTGCCTTCCTTTGCACGAGAGCGCGGTTCTACGCCGCGTTCGGGATCATGCTTAGGCCGGAGCCGTGAGGCGCGGCGGCTGACCGCCCGCCATTATGCGACCGGCGGATGCCAGGGCATCCGCCGGTCAAACGCTTAGCGCCGCAGTCCGAGCTTCTCGATCAGCGTCTGGTAGCGGCCTTCGTCCTTCTTCTTCAGATAGTCCAGAAGGCGGCGACGCTGCGAGACGAGCTTCAGGAGGCCACGCCGGGAGTGGTTGTCCTTCTTGTGGTCCTTGAAGTGCTCGGTGAGGTTCTTGATCCGCTCGCTCAGGATCGCAACCTGGACTTCCGGAGAACCGGTGTCGCCCTTCGCGGTGGCGAATTCCTTGAGCAAATCCTGTTTGCGCTCTGCAGTAATCGACATCGGATTTCCTTTCTCGAATGTTGGGAAAAGGGGTCGCCCTCAGCCGGGATGTCGTCCAGCCGGGGCCGCTTCACAATGCGTTTCAAGCGCAATGTTGGGCGGCATATAAGCGAAAACGCCCACAATTACCAGCCCAAACATTCCTCCGCCGCGCAGCCCGTTGGCAAACGCGCTGAATATGATCACGGTGTCCACTTGGCCGTAGAATTCCTAAGTCCGCCCGGAAGCCCGGCCCACGGCTTCGCCGTGCGCCAGCACGTGATTGTCCGGCAGCAGCCGGCTGACCGGAATCGTGAAGATCCACTCCAGGCCGTCGCGGTGAAACGTGCGGGAGATCTCCGCATCCAGCGTCCCACCCAGCATGCGCTCGATGATCTCGGTGCCGAAGCCGCGCCGCCCCGCGCGGCGGCGCAGGCGCGGCACGTGTTCGCGCCAGACGATCGTCAGCGCATCCGCCTCCACCTGCCAGGATAAATCGAGGCGTCCCGCATCCGTCGAGAAGGCGCCGTATTTGGAGGCGTTGGTGGCCAGCTCGTGCACGGCAAGGCCGATGGTCTGCGCCGGCTGGTTGGCGAGCCGGAACTTCGGTCCGTCCATTTGCAGCCGATCCGGGTCGTCCGGGCGGAACGGATCGATCTGTATCGTCAGGAGCTCGCGCAGCTCCACGCCCGCCGCGCCGCCGGCGATCAGGAGATCGGTCGATCGCGCCAGGCCGTGCAACCTTTTCTGGAACGCGTCCTGGAAGGATGCGAGGGTGCGTGCGCTGCGCGCCGTCTGCTTTGCCATGGAGGCAACGACGGTGAGCTGGTTCTTCGACCGGTGCGCCACCTCGCGCATGAGAAGGCGGATCTCGTTCTCCGAAGCCTGCCGGTCGACGGCGGCCTCGGCGAGCGCCGAGGAGACGGTCGCCACCTCGGCAATGGGATAGTCGATCGCCTGCACGGGCTCGCCCGCGCCGAGCCGCCGCGCATCGCGGGCAAGCCGGCGCACCGGACCGGCGATCTGCCGGCCCAGCAGCCAGGCCGCCACGGTGGCGATGGCGATCACCAGAAGCCCGCCGACCAGCAACATCCGCAGGGACCGCCGCATCGGCTCCTCGACGGCATCGGTCGAGGCCCAGACCACCGCTTTCCAGCCACTGTATTCCGACTGGTCGACGACGGCGATATAGGTGCCCTTTCCTTCCCCATTCGCAGGCTGCGCCCTGCGGTAGCGGCCGCTGCCACTGAGATCGAGGAAGAAGGGCTTGCCGACGTCCGAGGACATGAAGGACGAGGCGATCACCAGATCATTCTGGTCGATGACCGAGGCGTTCCAGCCGCCGCGCAGCATCTGCTGCGACAGCGTGTCGGTCAGCGTTGCGGCGTCGCGCGTCATGACCAATATGCGGGGCGGGCCGCTTTGAGGCACATAAGGCATCAGAACATCGAAGACCCATTTCCTGGACGTCTTGCCGAAGAAGACTCCCGAAATCGTCTTGCCCGGCGTCTTCATGGCGAGCGCTGCTGATTGCGGATCGGAGGTCGGCCCGAGCGGCTCGCCAAAGGCGGTCCGGGTGTTGATGAGCTGCTGCAGGTTCTCGTCGAGCAGAAGGAAATAGGACCCGCTTCCCGCAAGAGCGAGCCGCGCCCTCTTGTCGAAATCCTCGAGTTCGCCGTTGGTGAGCGACGGCGTCGTCGACAGCACGCGCAGCGTCGTCGCCATGCCGCTCAGCTCACGGTCGACAGCCTCGTTGATGGAGCCCGCCATAGCCTCGGCCAGGGTCGTGACGACCTCGTTCTGCGCCTCGTTGTTGCGCTGCAGGAGCACCACCGAAACGCCGATGGACGGAATGATGGTGACGGCGATCAGGAGGAGAAGGAACAGGCCGATCGGCTTGGGTCCGGAAGCCAGGATCCGCAGGCGATCAAGAACGCCCGAGCGGATCTCTGTCTTTACGGTATCGTCCGACTGCATAAGGCCCCAACCCTTCGCTTGCCTCCGATCACAATGCACGAAACGCCGAACGGTTGCGCTACAGGGCGCATAATGGCGGATTTCCGCTCAGATGGAAAAGACCCGCTTCGGCTTGAACATGCCCGCCTCCACGGCGCCGAGCGCAACCAGTCGCCCGCGCGCGCTGGCCCAGGCCTCCGGCGCTTCCGCCGGCGCATCGCGCCCGCGCACGATCACCGGATTGCCCAGCCGGATACGGGCGGCGGCATCGTCGTTGACGGCTATCTCCGGCAACCCCTCCAGGGCCGTCGCGATATCCAGCAGACAGGCGTCGAGCCCGGTGAAGTCGGCCTCTTCCCCATGCGCGGCTTCCGCCGCCTTTTCGAGCATCGGCAGTTCGACCATCTGCTCCGGCGTGAACGGATAGACTTCAGTGCGCCGCAGGTCCGCGATGTGCCCATAGCATTCCAAATCGCGCCCCATGTCGCGCGCCAGGCTGCGCACATAGGTTCCCTTGCCGCACTCGACCTCGAAGACAGCCCTGTCGGCCTCCAGGGACAAGAGGTCGAGCCGGCCGATCTCGATCTCGCGCGGGGCAATCTCCACCGTCTCGCCGTCGCGCGCCAGGTCGTAGGCGCGTTCGCCGCCGATCTTGATCGCCGAGAACTGCGGCGGCGTCTGCATGATGATGCCGGTGTAGCGCGGCAGGAGCCTGCGCACCTGCTCCTCGCTGGGACGCTTGTCGGAGCTCTTCGTCACCGGCCCCTCCAGGTCGTCCGTGGAGCGCTCCTCGCCCCAGGCAACGGTGAAGCGGTAGACCTTGGCGCCGTCCATGACGAAGGGAACGGTCTTGGTGGCATCGCCCAGCGCGATCGGCAGCATGCCGGAAGCGAGCGGATCGAGCGTGCCGGCATGGCCGGCCTTCTCGGCCTTGAACAGCCATTTGATCTTCGACACCGCGTCGGTGGAGCCCATGCCCGCCGGCTTGTCGAGGATCAGCCAGCCATTGACCGGACGGCCCTTTCTCTTGCCGCGCCGCGCCATCACGCATCGCCCTCGTCTTGTTCGTCCTTCAGGTCGCGCGCCACCTCGGGCGACTTGAGCAGGCGATCGATCTTGTTGAAGTTCTCAAAACTGTCGTCGAAGCGGAAGCGCAGCTCCGGCATGTATTTCATCTGCCGCAGCGACGGCGTGATGCGCCCGCGGATGAAACGTGCATGGCGGTTGAGCGCCGCGACGACCGCATCCTTGTCTGCGGCACCGATCGGCGAGACATAGGCCGTGGCGATCTTGAGGTCCGGCGACATGCGCACTTCCGACACGGAAACCACCGTGCTCTCGAGCGTGTCGTCGATGACTTCGCCGCGCTGCAGGAGCTGCGCGATCGCGTGACGCACCTGCTCGCCGACGCGAAGCTGGCGTTGTGATGGGGCGCTGCCTGCTGAGGCGTGCTTGCTCATCATATTCCTCTTAACAGCGCGGATCGGTCGACGATCCGTAGAAAATCAATATTCGGGCGTGACATTTCCCGCCAGGAGCGGGGGCGAAGCAGGCGCACTGCCGGTCCACTCCTCGAGGCTGCTGCGGAAGGCAGCCTGCTCTTCCGGCGAGTCGAAGGCGCGCTTGGGCCATACATGGGCCTGATACTTCGACGTCCAGAAGTAGAACAGCCTGTCGTCTTCCTCAACGGCCAGAAGACTGTCCCAAGGCGAGACCCACGTCTGTCCGCGCAGCCTGACTGTGAGCCCTTGCGCGTCTGCGGTCGCAGCAACGGGAACCCCAACGGCTTCGCGTTTTTCAAGATAGCCTCGCCAGAGACCCTGTGCAAAGGCACTGAAAAATCCATAGCTCGCCCATCCCGCCACGAGCCCGATCCCGGCCGAAACTGCGATCGACAGCACGAGGGGACCGATCTCCCCACGTTGATACCAGTCGAACCCGTAGATCAGGCCGATGAAGAGACCGACGAGACTCGTCGCGCACAGGAACGGCAGGCGCTGCAACGGGGCCGTCCTTCCATAGCGGCCGACCACGTGATCATCGACGTCGAGCATGAATTCCTTCGTGAAGGACACGCCGGGATCTGTTGGCCAGACACGGGGTACACTGGAAGGAGCGCTCATGCTCTTACACGCGATTCTCGCTCGGGAATATCAGGCCGAACACCATGGTGTCCGGCCCGGCTTCCCTACAGCGTCCGGGTGATGTGCTCGACGCGGAACGCCTCGATAACGTCGCCGACGCGGATGTCCTCGTAGTTCTCGAAGGCCATGCCACATTCCTGGCCGGCCGGAACTTCCGAGACCTCGTCCTTGAAGCGCTTCAGCGTCTTCAACTTGCCTTCGTGGATCACCACGCTGTCGCGGATCAGGCGCACGCCGGCGCCACGCTCCACCTTGCCTTCGGTGACCCGGCAACCGGCGACCTTGCCGACCTTCGAGACGTTGAAGACCTCGAGGATCTCGGCATTGCCGAGGAAGGTCTCGCGCCGCTCCGGCGAAAGCAGGCCGGACATGGCCGCTTTGATGTCGTCCACGAGATCGTAGATGATGTTGTAGTAGCGGATCTCGATGCCGGCCTGCTCGGAAGCGTCACGCGCCTGCTTGTTGGCGCGCACGTTGAAGCCGATGATGGCCGCGTTCGAGGTCTCCGCCAGCGACACGTCGCTCTCGGTGATAGCGCCGGCGCCCGCATGCACGATGCGCGCCTGCACCTCGTCGGTGCCGAGCTTCTCGAGTGCGTTGGCGATGGCCTCGATCGAGCCCTGCACGTCGCCCTTGATGATCAGCGGGAATTCCTTCAGGCCGCTGGTCTGGAGCTGCGACATCATCTGCTCGAGCGAGCCGCGCTGACCGGCCTGGCGGGCAACGGACTTTTCGCGGGCCAGACGCTGGCGATACTCGGAGATCTCGCGGGCGCGCGCCTCGTTCTCGACCACCGCAAAGCGGTCGCCGGCCTGTGGCGTGCCCTGGAGACCCAGGATCTCGACCGGCATGGAGGGCGGCGCCTCCTTCACCTGATCGCCGCGGTCGTTGACCAGAGCGCGCACGCGGCCCCACTCATTGCCGGCGACGATGATGTCACCGGTGTGCAGTGTGCCCGTCTGCACCAGAACCGTGGCGACCGAGCCGCGGCCGCGGTCGAGCTTCGCCTCGATGACGACGCCTTCGGCGGTGCGGTCGGGATTGGCCTTCAGTTCCAGAACCTCGGCCTGCAGCAGGATCGCCTCGAGCAGCCTGTCGAGATTCGTCCCCTTCGTCGCGGAAACCTCGACGTCGAGCACGTCGCCGCCCATCGATTCCACGAAGACCTCGTGCTGGAGCAGCTCGGTGCGCACCTTCTGAGCGTTGGCTTCCGGCTTGTCGACCTTGTTGATCGCCACGATGATCGGGACACCGGCCGCCTTGGCGTGGTTGATGGACTCGATCGTCTGCGGCATCACGCTGTCGTCGGCGGCGACCACGAGGATCGCGATATCCGTCGCCTGGGCGCCACGGGCGCGCATCGCGGTGAACGCGGCGTGGCCCGGCGTGTCGATGAAGGTGATCGTCTGACCGTCCTGCTCGACCTGATAGGCGCCGATGTGCTGGGTGATGCCGCCGGCCTCGCCCGACACGACATTCGCGTGGCGGATGGCGTCGAGCAGCGAGGTCTTGCCGTGATCGACATGGCCCATGATCGTGACGACGGGTGGCCGCGGCCTCCGGTCCTCGGCCTTGTCCTCGATGTTGAACAGGCCTTCCTCGACGTCGGATTCGGCAACGCGCTTGACGGTATGGCCGAATTCCTCGGCGACCAGCTCGGCCGTATCGGCGTCGATCACGTCGCCGGGCTTCATGATCTGGCCCTGCTTCATGAAGAACTTCACCACATCCACGGCGCGCTCGGCCATGCGCTGGGCGAGCTCCTGGATGGTGATCGTCTCCGGCAGCACGACCTCGCGCGTGATCTTCTCGCGCTGCTCCTGATGCTGGGCGCGGCGGAATTTCTCCTGCCGGCGGCGCATGGAGGAGAGCGAGCGGCCACGCGCCTCGCCGTCGTCCGAAAGAGCCTTGTTGAGCGTCAGCTTTCCGCGGCGGCGCTCGTCCTCGCTGCGCGGCTTGGCCGGGCGGGCGACTTCGGTCTTCGGCGCGACGCGCTTGACGGGCAGGCCCTTGCTCTTCGGCTTGCCTTCACCGTCATCGTCATCGTCGGCCACCCGCGGGGCGGCAACGGACGGCGCGGCGGCCGGTTCCGAGGTCGGTGCGCGGCGGCGGGCTTCCTCTTCGGCGCGGGCGCGCGCCTCGGCCTCAGCCTTGAGGCGGGCTTCCTCTTCCGCCTGGCGGCGTGCGGATTCCTCGCGCTCGCGCTGGCGGCGTTCCTCTTCCTCGGCGCG
>NZ_JANKOF010000140.1 GCF_024655565.1 Nitratireductor sp. ZSWI3
CGAGCGCCCTGCCCCGCCACTCGATCGCATGCGGCGCGGCGGCGCCAAGGCCGGCCGGCAGCAGCGCGAACCCCGCCGCGGCGGCGCTGATGCGGATCAAGCGGCGGCGGGAGAGTTGGACCGGCATCTCACATCTCTCCTAGAGCGGGATGAGGAGAAGTGTGAAACGGTTTTCCGTCCGCATCCCGCTCTAATTTTTTGAAAACGATCGCATCGTGCAACGCGGCGGTGTCCGCCTCCGCTCCGCCGAGGATGTAGCCGCTCGGCACCTGTGCGAGGGTGACGATGCGGCCGCCATGCTCCTCCTGGAACGCCTGAGCCGCCTCCCGGCTCGAGAAGGGAACCACTTCGTCGGCGCCCATTCCGCCTTTGCGGCTGCTGCCGATGACGAAGAAGGCCCTTGCCGCCTCGACCCAATTGTCGGCGCCCGGATCATCCCAGCTCGCCGCCCGCGCCATGTCGGAGACGAAGACGGCGCGGATGTCCTTCGGCTCCTCCGGCAGCAAGGTGAAGGCGATTGCATCGCGCGCCGAGGAAAACCAGATCGGCTCGTCATAGCGCGACAGGATGACCTGGCCTTTGGGACCGGGATGCTCCAGCACATTCATGCCACAGTAGCGGCCCATCGCCTCTTCCGTCAGCGAGAAGGGAACGGGCGGTGCTTCCACCTGCTGCTCGCAGGCCTGGAGCGAGACGGCGAACAGGATGGCCGCCGCGGCTTTCAGGGGAAATTTCATAGCTCTCTCCTTGCGAATGCGAAGCCTGCCGCTCCGAGCGGCAGAAGGGTCCAGGCGGCGAGCGCGGCAAGCAGCGCCGGGGCGCTGAGAGCGCTTGCCTCGGCAAGGCCCGACATGCCGGCAAGCGCCCCCACCGAGCCCGATCCGGCGAGGTTCAGGAGGCGATAGACGTCGGTCGGGTTGAAAAGCAGCACGGCGTCGAGCATGTGGGCGGAAACGATGGCGCCCTGATCGACCACCAGCACCCCGAGCAGCGCCATGTCGAAAAGAAGCACGAAGAAGAGCCACACGCCGATGGCCGCCCCCGCCGCGGCGCCGCGCGTGGCGGCAAGCGCGCTGACGAGATAGCCGATCGCCACGAAGATGCCCCCAAGCGCGATCGAGGAAGCGATCATCGCGGCAAAAGCCGTCAGGCTCCGCGCGGTGATCGAGGCGCCCGTCAGGGGCAGCGATGCGGCGGCGACGCCGTAGCCGACCATGGTGGCGAAGGCGAGAATCGCGATGTGCCCCAGGAACTTGCCGGTGAGCACCTGCCAGCGGGCCAGCGGATAGCTGAGCAGGAGGAGCATCGTGCCCCGCTCCACCTCGCCCACCACCGCGTCGTGCGAGATGAGCAGGGCGATCAGCGGCACGAGGAAGATGGTGAGGCTCGACAGGCTGACGATGACGATGTCGAGCGGCTCCGCGCCCACGCTCCCGGTCGGCGCGCTGCCGAGGAAGCTGAGCGTCAAGGCCAGCGTCGCAAGCAGCGCCGACGACGCCACGACCCAGCGGTTGCGCAACCCCTCCTGCACCTCCTTGAGGGCAACGATCAGAACGGCTTTCACATGCGCCTCCCCTGCAGGAAATGGGCGTAGAGTTCATCAAGCGACGGCGGCAGCACGTCGATGTCGAGCACCTGGTCCTCAAGCGCCGCCGCGCGATGGACGAAGCGGACTTTCTCGGCGAGGGTCAGGTTCACCTCGATCGTGGTGTCGTCGAGCCGCTTGTGGCAGCCGTTGAGGCCGAGATGGGTTTCGACGCGGCGCAATTCGCCCGGCACGGTCCTGAGGCGGATCTTCGCGGGGATGCTGGCGATCCGGCGCAGTTCGTCGATGCTGCCGTCCGCGATCTTGCGGCCGGAATCGACGATCACCACCCGGTCGGCACAGCCCTCCATCTCCGCCAGCGCATGGGAACAGATGAGAACGGTGCATCCCTCGTTCCGCATCACGCGCACGATCTCGTAGAATTGCTCGCGCAGGGCGGGGTCGAGGCCCGTCGTTGGCTCGTCCAGCAAAAGCAGCTTCGGCTTGCCCAGCAGTGCCTGGGCAAGGCCCAGCCTCTGCCGCATGCCTTTGGAATAGGTGCCGACGCGGCGCGCACTCGCTTCGCCGAGGCCGACGCGCTCCAGAAGCGCGGCGACCTTCCGACGATCCTCGTTCTTCAGCCGAGCGTAGAAGGACAGTGTCTCGCGGCCGGTGAGCGCGGGATTCAGGGCCACGTTTTCCGGCAGGTAGCCGAGGCGCCGGCGGGCCTTCGCATCGCCGGTTGCCGGGTCGCTGCCGAGGACGCGGATCGTGCCCTCGTCCGGCCGGATGAGCCCGATCATCAGCTTGATGAGGGTCGTCTTGCCGGCCCCGTTGTGGCCGACGAGCGCGACGGTTTCGCCCTCGCGCAGGGTGAGCGAGATGTGGTCCACCGCGGTCCGCGGGCCATAGCGTTTCACCACGGCGTCGATCTGCACATGTGCGGTCATTCGGGTGCCTCCAGCGTCGCCACGGGCGCGGTCATGAGGGGAAAGCTGTCGACCACGCCGCCCGGCAGCACGGCCGGGAACTGCGACTGCGCCCAGCGGATCACCTGGGTCGCGGGGCTCGTCAGCAGGATCTTGGCGCTCGGCGCGGTCCACAAGACCTTGTCGACCAGGTCGTTCGGCCGATAGGGATTGTCGGCAAGGCCATCGCCGTCGAGATCGAAGGCGGGATTGTCGCTCCAGAAATTGCCGCGCCCCCCGCTCGACCAGTCGAGGTTGCGCGTGCCCACATATTTCACCTGGTTGCGGTTGGCGATGAAGGCGTTTCCAGCGATCTCGTTGCCTTCCGAGCCCGCCGTGAAATGGATGCCGATCTGACAGCCCTCGAAGCGGTTGCCGCGGAAGCGGTTGCGGTTGGCGTTGTACATGAAGACGCATTTTTCGGGGCCGAGGCGCATGCCTGCCGCTTGCGACGGCACGGGCTCCACGGCGCCGACCGGCGCATGGGCTGTGCCGGCGAGCCGGCCCGCGTTCCTCCAGCGCTCGGCGGGCTGCAGCCGACCGAGCACCACATTGCCCGCGATCTGCGAGCCATTCGCATAGTTGAGAAGCAGGCCGTGGTCGCGGTCGCCGTCGGAGCGATTGCCGGTGATCGTCAGCCTGTCGGAATACATGATGGCGAAGCCAACGGCATTTCCCAGGGAACGATTGCCGCGGATCACGCTGTCGTTGGTGTACATGTAGTGCACGGCAAAGCGCAGGTCGCGGAAGCGGTTGTCCTCGAAGAGGTTGTTCCTGCTGGTGACCACATAGATCCCGTCGCGGCCGTAGCGGATGTCGTTGTCGATCACCTTTGCGCCCGGCGCGTTCCAGACCGATATGCCGTTGCCCGCCTCGTTCGAGCGGCCCTCGCGCAGGCCGACGATCCTGTTGCCCCGCGCGATCGCGTCGCGGGCGCCATGCAGGTAGATCCCGTAAAGATTGCCGATGATGTCATTGTTTTCGATGAGGGAGCCCTGCCCGGCCTTGGTCACGAAGACACCGGCGTCCATCGCCTCGAGGTCCCGACCCGATCCCGCGATCTCCAGATCGCGGACGATCACCCCCTTTGCGGCGACGACAACCACACTACCGGAGCCGTCGCCCTCGATCCGGGCGCCGGGATCCCCATCGAGCGTCAGCGTCTTGCCGATCTCCACGGGCCCGCGATGGGTGCCGGAGCGCAGCACGATGACGTCACCTTCGGCGGCGGTGTCGACGATCGCCTGCAGCGGTGCGGCTGCCGGCGCCACCTCGATGCGTGCGGCGAAAGCGGGCGCGGCCAAGGTGGCGGCGAACATCGCCGCCACCCCGCTCGCTGCTATGAGGCGGAGGAAGCCCATAGCCTCTACGCCGGTTGGGGCTCTACGAACATCCGCCCCTTCATCTCCATGTGCATGGCATGGCAGAACCAGGAGCAGTAGTACCAGTAGACGCCGGGCTTGGAGGCTTTGAAGGTGACCGAGGCGGTGGCCTGCGGCCCGATCTCCATGTTGACGCCGTAGTTGACGATGCAGAAGCCGTGCGTCAGGTCCTCAACCTCGTCGATGTTCGTCACATAGACCGTCACCTCGTCACCCTCGCGGACGTTGAAGCTCTCCAGGCTGAAGGCCGGCGCCACCGAGGTCATGTAGACGCGCACCTTGTTGCCGTCGCGGATAACGTCGGCCGCGGTCATGAGATCGATGCCGTCCGCTTCCGCCTGTTTCACGGCATCGGCGAAGATCGGATCGCTCCGATCCCACACATGCACCGGATCGATCTTGGAGCGGTGGACGATCGTGGCGTCGTGCGGCTCGGCGAAGGTGGGATTGTCGTGCACCAGCACCATCTCGTCGCCCGAGATGTCGATCAACTGGTCGTTCTCCGGCTTGAGCGGCCCCACGTTCAGGTAGCGGTCCTTGGAGAACTTGTTGAGCGAGATCAGCCACTTGCCGTCCGCCTCCTTGGTCTGCCCCATGGAGGTGTGGTTGTGGCCGGGCTGGTAGTGCACATCGAGCTTCTGGCGGATCGGATCGACCGCCTCGCCCTGATAAGCACGCTTGGCGTCCTCGATGTTCCACTTGCAGATCTGGCTGTCGATGAAGAGCGTGGTGTAGGCGTTGCCCTTGCCGTCATAGGCCGTGTGCAACGGCCCAAGGCCCAGCTCCGGCTCGGCCACCACCGTGTCGCGCGGCTCGATCCTGTCGGCGAAGAGATCGTCGAACTTGCGCACGTCGAAGACCGTGACGGTGGGCGAAAGCTTGCCATTGGCGATCGCGTGGATGCCGTCCGGCGCGGTGTTCATGCCGTGCGGCCCGTTCGGCACCGGCACGTAGCGCGTGTACGCCGAACCGTGGCGGCCGTCGATCACCGGCACACCGTTGATCTCCTGGTAGTCGCCGCGCGCGACCGCCGCTTCGATGGCCTTCAGGTCGAAGATGACGACCCAGTCCTGCTCCTTCTCCATCATCTCGGCGAGGTTCACGCCTTCTTCCGAGTTGTAGCAGGTGGCTAAGCAGTATTTGCCCTGGTAGTCGGCGTCGACATTGTCGAGGTTGCCGTCCACCATCACCTGCCAGGCGATCTTCATCGTCTCGCCGTCGATGGCTGTGAAAATGGCGTGATACTTGGTCTTGTCGTCGAGGACCGTGCCGTCGTTCGGGATCGGCACGCGGTCCTCGCCATTGCAGAAGACGTAGCCGGTCTTCGGGTATTTCTGCACGCGCAGCCCGTGCACCGTGTGCTGGTTCGGCAGCTGGATGATCTTGTCGCACTTCATGACGTCGAGCCGGATGCGGCAGACGCGGGTGTTCGCCTTGTCGTTGGCGAAGAGATAGCGTCCGTCATAGGTGCCGTCCGTGAAGGACGGGTGCGGATGGTGCAGATCGCCGTTGAGATAGACCTCGCCCCGCTCCTTCAGCATCTCGACCGTCTCCGGCAGCAGGCCCTCGGTGAGGATCTTCCGGCTTTCGTTGGTCTGGCCCCAGCCGGTGGCGCTGCAGCGGTTAAAGACCGGGATGCGCATCATCTCGCGCATGGAAGGGGCGCCAAGGACGCGCACCTCGCCGGTCTGGCCGCTGGAGAAGAAGACGTAGTATTCGTCGAGCTCTCCAGGCTTGACTTCATAGGACTGGGAAGCGGCTGCGCCCTGCGCGTGCGCCGGCGTTGCAAAGCCGCCGCCGAGCGTCAGCAGCCCGCCCGTGCCCGCCACGCCGGCGGCCGCCGTGGCCGCTGTCGTGCCGAGCAGCTGGCGCCTACTCCATCTGGTCTTGCTGTCATCCTGCGACATGGCTGTCTCCTTCGTTTGCCTGTCAGGTTGTGGGGGATTGGGCCGGCTCCGGCGTCTTCACCGGGACACCGCCATGGGTGACGACCGGCCGGGCCGGGCCTTTCCGGCCGGGGCCGGAGGAAAGCGCCTGGAACTTCTCCCGCTTGCGCCGCACCTCGATCATGTGCGGGCAGCGCTGGTCGTCGTGATAGAGCTCCTGGCAGTGCATGCAGTAGATGCACTCGTTGACGTTGATCTGCCCTTCCGGGTGAATCGCCTGCACCGGGCATTCCTTGGCACAGCGGTGGCAGGGCGAGCCGCATTCGGGATAGCGCTTCAGCCATTCGAACATGCGGATGTGCCCGGGGATCGCGAGCGCCGCGCCCAGCGGGCACAGATACCGGCAGTAGAAGCGCTCGACGAAAAGGCCGGCCGACAGCACCATCAATGCGAACACGACGAAGGGCCATTCACGCGCGAATTTGAGGATGATCGCCGTCTTGAAGGGCTCCACCTCCGCCAGGCGCTCTGCGAGCGCCAGCGAATAGAAGGACAGACCGAAGAGGCCGAGAAAGATGATGTATTTGATCGGCCACAGCCGCTCGTGCAGGCCGAACGGTATCTTCACCTGCGGCACGCGCAGCCATTGCGCCAGGTTGTTGGTGAGTTCCTGCAGGGCGCCGAAGGGGCACAGCCAGCCGCAGAACGGCCCGCGTCCCCAGAAGAGCAGCGCCGCCGCCACCGACGCCCAGAGCAGGAAGACGAGCGGTGCGGACAGAAAGAACTCCCAGTTGAACTCCGTCACCAGCGCGTTGAAGAATGTGAGCACGTTGACGACCGAAAGCTGGGCGTTCGCGTACCAGCCGAGCCAGACGAGCGCGTAGAGCAGAAAGCCGCGGCGCACCCAGGCGAACAGCCTGGGCCGGCGCACCAGCGTGTTCTGAAAGAAGAAGATTCCCGTCAGGATCACGATCGCCGCGCCGGTGATCCCCACCTCAACCGCGTTCATTTCCCAGACGCGCACCCAAAGGGGCGTTTCCTCGGAAAACGGGGCCGGCTCGGCGGCCGCAGTCCCGACCGCGACCGCAGGCGCCGCCTGGGGCGCCGGAACCTGCGTCAAATAGCGCTCGGGGACGGTGTAGCCCAGCGTCAGGGGCAGCGTGACCTTGTCACGCGCACCGACGCGGCGGTGGACGAGGAGCTGCAGCTCCCACGGCTGGGTGACGTCGAACTCGAAATCCGCTGGCATCGAAAAGAGCGCGATCTCGCGCAGGCTCGGCGCACCGTCCGCAGCCAGCTCGGCAAGCCGCGTATGATCGCGGTCCCTGAAGCGGACACCCTGCCCCGCCTGCAGGAGTTCGATCCGGTCGAAGATGCCGCCGCGGACATAGCCCGAGCCCTTGAAGGAATAGGCGCCGTCGCCGGCGACCAGGACCGCCTGCTGCCCGGGCTTCAGCTTCTTGCGCAGCTTCTCGTAGCCCGCTTCGCCAAGCAGGCTGATGCCGATCGAGGGCACGCTGACGGGCGCGGCATAAAGATCGATGAAGCGCTCCTGCGGATCGGCGCTTTCCGGATTCTCGCCGCCGCGCACCTCGCCCGCGCGCAGAAATTCCTCCGTCACCTCGCCGACGGTGAACCTCAGCGAGCGGACGGCGCCCTGGCCGACGAGCGTCTCCCAATCGAGCGTCTCGCGCAGCGTTTCGTCCACCTGCCGCGAACCGGCAGGGCCGGCGACGGCGGCGGCTGGGGCTTCGCCCCCCAGGCGGTTGCTGCGGATGATGCGGACCGCCGCCCGGGTCACGCTGTCGCCCATCACCAGCACCGTGACGGTGGCACCGCTGACGATGTCCACCTGCGGCGGACGCTGCGTGCCCGCGGCGACGCGTCCCATATCGGCGCCGAGGAGCGCGTTCAGCGACGCGACGACCTTCTCCTCCGGGATGCCGATGAGAACGATCGGTTCCTTGTGATCCACCAGCCGGAAGCCGCGGATGACGCCCTGCCGGTCGAGGCCGACAAGAATGTGGATCGGCTTGCCGGAATAGCCGACCGTGCTCGTGAAATCGGAATTCAGGAACGCGTGGCCGGCGAGCGTGCCGCCCTTGTAGACCGGCACCAGCGGCGGCGTGCCTTCGGCGGGGCCGAAACTGTCGGCGCCCGGAATGAGCTCGCCGGGGGAGACGCGTGCAAGGTATTCCGGCAGCCGCCCGTTGGCGTTAGCAGCTCCGAGAAGCGCGAGCCCCACAACTGCGGCAACGGCAAACAGGAGTATCAGGCGGACGCCCCTGTCGAGCGCGCGCAGGCCGGCGGGTGCTCCTGAAAGATAAATCATAAAAAGGCCGTGGGCTCGTTCTATCGGGTGGGCCTGACGACCAGCGTCATCAGAAAACACACGCGACTATCGACCCGTGGCCAGGATACTTCTTTGTGCTAGCGCAAACTTCGGCGAAATCGACAACCGGAGCGGCACGCCTCTGCCGGGCGCCACAACGAGAGAGCCGGGCGGCTCATGGTCCGCCCGG
>NZ_JANKOF010000141.1 GCF_024655565.1 Nitratireductor sp. ZSWI3
GGCGCGTGCGCATCAATGGCGAGACGGCACGCTCCGCCGACGCCATGCTGGAATGGCTGCGCGTGCTCTGGATCACCCCGGCGATGGATGCGCTGTTCACCGGGCCGGCCGGCGACCGCCGCCGCTTCCTCGACCGTCTGGTGCTCGCCATCGACCCGGCCCATGGGCGCCGCGCGCTCGATTACGAGAAGGCGATGCGCGCCCGCAACCGCCTGCTGTCGGAGGATTCCCACGATGCCGCCTGGTTCGACGCCATCGAGACGCAGATGGCCGAGACCGGGGTGGCCATCGCCGCCGCCCGCGCCGAGATGGTGCGGCTGATCGCCGCCATGAACGAGCGCCTGCCCGCGGGCGGGCCCTTTCCCAAGGCGTCGATCGCACTCGAAGGCACGATCGACGCGGAGATGGACCATCGCCCGGCCGTCGACATTGAAGAGACGTTCCGCGCGCTGCTGCGCGACCAGCGGCCCCGCGACCGCGCCGCCGGACGGACCCTCGAGGGGCCGCACCGCAGCGACCTCGTCGTCCGCCACGTGCCCAAGGACATGCCGGCGGCGCGCTGCTCGACGGGCGAGCAGAAGGCGCTGCTGGTCGGCCTCGTGCTTGCCCATGCGCGCCTGACCGGCGAACTCTCCGGCACCGCGCCGATCCTTCTGCTCGACGAGATCTCCGCCCATTTCGACCCCGACCGTCGCGCCGCGCTGTTCGCCATACTGGAGGAGCTCAACTGCCAGTCCTTCATGACCGGTACGGAAGCCTCCCTCTTCGCCGCCCTCGAGGGTCGCGCCCAGTTTCTCTCCGTTTCGGGCGGCACAGTCGCCGCGGCCCACTGACAGGCCGCCCCGTCCGGATTAGGATCGTGCCATGACACAGCCTGCCACGCCTGCCCTCACCGACCATGAACTCGAGCGTTATGCCCGCCACATCGTGCTGCCGGAAATCGGCGGCGCCGGACAGCAGAAGCTCAAGCGTGCCCGGGTGCTGGTGATCGGCGCCGGCGGCCTCGGCGCCCCGGTGCTCGCCTATCTCGCCGCCGCGGGCGTCGGCACGATCGGCATCGTCGACGACGACACCGTGGCGCTCTCCAACCTGCAGCGGCAGGTCGTCCACGACACCGAAAGCGTCGGGCGGCCGAAGGTGGAGAGCGCCGCCGCGAGCCTTGCGCGCATAAACCCCAATGTGCGGGTCGAGACCCACGCGCTGCGCCTCGATGCCGACAACGCCGACAGGCTGGTCGCCTCCTATGATCTGGTGGTCGACGGGTCCGACAATTTCACCACGCGCTACCTTGTTGCCGACACCTGTGCCGCGGTCGGCCGCCCGCTGGTGACGGCTGCGGTCGGCCGTTTCGACGGCTCGCTGACGGTCCTGAAACCGTTCGAGACCGATGCCGCCGGCAATCAGCTGCCAGGCTATCGCGACCTCTTTCCCGAGCCGCCGCCGGCAGGCCTCGTGCCCAGTTGCGCGGAGGCCGGCATTCTCGGCGCGCTGACCGGCGTCATGGGCACGTTGCAGGCCATGGAGGTGATCAAGTTGGTGGCGGGGATCGGCACCCCCCTGATCGGCCGCCTGCTGCTCTACGACGCTCTGGCGGCCCGCTTCGAGACCGTCACCTACCGCGCCCGGCGCGGCTAGCGCCTTTCCAGGAAGCACGGTGCTGTAGCGCTTCTCATTTTTTGCTTGAAGCGCCCGGTGCACGGCATGCAACCCTGGCCGGCAGGCCAGAAGGGGGCGCCAGGCACCAGACGCCACGGGGCTAAACTACACGATCGACCGATCGCTGCAGGCTGGCAAACCGGGGCAGGCGCGCACCGCCGTCAGATGCTGCGCGGCAGCACGCGGTCGGGCGGGCGATGGCCGTCGAAGAAGGTGCGGATGTTGATGATGACCTTCTCGCCCATGTCGATGCGCCCTTCCATGGTGGCCGAGCCCATATGCGGCAGCATGACGATCTTGTTGGCCTTGGCGAGCTTCACCAGCTTCGGGTTGACCGACGGCTCGTGCTCGAACACGTCGAGGCCGGCGCCTGCCAGCCTGCCCTCCTCGATCAGCCGGATCAATGCATCCTCGTCGACCACGTCGCCGCGCGCCGTGTTGACCAGAAAGGCCTTCGGCTGCATCAGCTCCAGGCGGCGCGCGGAGAGCAGGTGAAAGGTGGCCGGCGTCGACGGACAGTTGACCGAGATGATGTCCATGCGGGCAAGCATCTGGTCGAGGCTGTCCCAGTAGGTCGCCTCGAGCTCGTCTTCGATGGCAGGGGCGACACGCTTGCGGTTGTGATAGTGGATCGACAGGCCGAAGGCCTTGGCGCGGCGGGCGACCGCGGTGCCGACCCGGCCCATGCCGAGGATGCCGAGCCGCTTGCCCCAGATGCGGCGGCCGAGCATCCAGGTCGGCGCCCAGCCGGCCCACTTGACGCCGCTCTTGAGAAACTCGGCGCCCTCGGTCAGGCGGCGCGGCACGGCCAGCATCAGGGCCATCGTCATATCCGCCGTGTCCTCGTTGAGCACGTTCGGCGTGTTGGTGACCGTAATGCCCTTCTTGGCGGCCGCGGCGACGTCGATGTTGTCGACACCGTTGCCGAAATTGGCGATCAGCCGGAGCTTCTCGCCCGCCTGGGCGATCAGCGCCGCGTCGATGCGGTCGGTGATGGTCGGCACGAGGACATCAGCCTCCTTGACCGCTGCGACCAGTTCGGGCTGCGTCAGGGGCTTGTCGTCGACATTGAGCCGTGCGTCGAACAGCTCGCGCATGCGCGTTTCGACCGGGTCCGGCAGCTTGCGGGTGATGACGACGAGAGGCTTCTTCCTGACGGTCATGGGGTCTCCAAAATAACGCCCTGTTGATACCTCTTTAACCAAGACGCGCGACACTGCAATGCCGAGCCAGCGCGACGCTCGGTGGCCGGCTTGATCGGGGCAGGACACCAGGTCGTCCTCTCTCTATCAAGAGGGTGAGGCCAAGACAAAGAAAAAGGGCGGGGCCGAGGTCACCGCACGAGACACGGGTTTCCGGGAGTTCGATAATGCCGGCCATTGTGCCATTCCGTTCACTATTGTCCGTTCTCGCCATTGCCGCCATGCTGGCGGCGCCGGCCGCCTCGCAGGCGCAAGCCAACACCGAGCCGAGCGTGAAGACGGGGCCGAGCGGATTGCCCTTGCCGCGTTTCGTCAGCCTGAAGTCGAGCCGTGTCAACATGCGGATCGGGCCGGGGCTGAGCTACGCCGTCAACTGGATGTACATGAAGTCGGGCCTGCCGGTGGAGATCATCCAGGAATACGACAACTGGCGCCGCGTGCGCGATGCGGACGGTGCCGAAGGCTGGATCAACCAGGCGCTGCTTTCCGGCCGCCGCACCGGCATCGCCGCCCCCTGGTTCAAGGGCAAGCAGGCGGCCATCGACCTCTACGCCAAGCCGGAAAAGGACGCGCGCACCGTGGTCCGGGTGGAGCCCGGCACGGTCGGCTCCATCAAGACCTGCAACGGCGATTGGTGCGAAATGGAGTTTGCCGGCCGCTCGGGCTGGATCGACCAGTCGCTGGTGTGGGGCGCCTATCCGGGCGAAAGCGTCAAGGATTAGCGCATCGGCCGACGCCAAGGCTGACAGCGGACAGGCCGAGGATCAGCGCGGCTTGCGGCGCAACCTAACCACGATGTCGACATTGGCGATCTCGGTGCCGTCGGGCGGTTCGGGCAGGTTCTTCACCTCCACCCGCCCGGACGGGATGTCGAACACCAGGTTCTCTTCCTCGAAGAAGAAATGATGGTGATCGGAGACATTGGTGTCGAAATGGGTGCGCGCACCCTCCACCTGCACGATGCGCAGCATGCCCGCTTCGGTGAACTGGTGCAGCGTGTTGTAGACGGTGGCGAGGGATACGGAGCAGCCCGCATCCTGGGCCTCTTCATGCAGGGCTTCGGCGGAGACGTGGCGGTCGCCGGCGGCAAACAGCAGCTCGGCCAGAGCGATGCGCTGACGGGTCGGGCGCAGCCCCGCGTTCCGCAGCCTGTCCTCCAGCAAAGCCTCCTGCCTTTCGTTCGCAGCCTTCAATGAAACCGTCCCGTATGCTCGCGCCGGTGCCGACACGGCGCGCGGCCCGCGCCACCATGGCGCGCTTTCCGACTTCCGACATATATTCGGTCGCGCCAAGCCGATCAATAGCGACCGATTTTCACGGGCGCCGGGCGGGCAACGGGCGATTTCGCACAACGGCGGTTTCCAGCGGGAAAGAAGCTGTGATAGGGAGGTCCGACAATCAAAAGAACGGGCCCGGCAGGACTGGGCCGTCGATGGGATGGCAAATTTGATGGCTCAAACGAAAAACAGCTACGACTACGAAGACCTTCTGGCCTGCGCGCGGGGAGAGCTATTCGGCCCCGGCAACGCGCAGCTCCCCGCCCCGCCGATGCTGATGTTCGATCGCATCACCGATATCCAGGAAGAGGGCGGCGAGTTCGGCAAGGGCTACATTCGTGCTGAGCTCGACATCAAGCCGGACCTGTGGTTCTTCCCCTGCCACTTCATCGGCAACCCGGTCATGCCCGGCTGCCTCGGCCTCGACGCCATGTGGCAGATGACGGGCTTCTTCCTCGGCTGGCTCGGCCTACCCGGCAAGGGCATGGCGCTCTCGACCGGCGAGGTGAAGTTCAAGGGCATGGTCACGCCGAAGGTCAAGAAGGTCGAGTATGGCGTCGACTTCAAGCGCGTCATGAAGGGCCGGCTCGTGCTCGGCATTGCCGATGGCTGGCTGAAGGCCGATGGCGACCCCATCTACAAGGCGACGGACCTCCGGGTCGGTCTGGCTCAACAGGAAGCCTAATTTCAATTCTGGACGGGCGGCCGGGTGTCCGGCCCTAAGGAGAGCACATGAGACGCGTCGTCGTTACTGGCCTCGGGATCGTTTCCTCGATCGGCAACAATGCGGACGAGGTGACCGCCTCGCTGCGCGAGGCCAAGTCGGGCATCTCTTTCTCGGAGGATTTCGCCGAGCACGGTTTCCGCTGCCAGGTCTGGGGGGCGCCGACGCTTGACCCGGCTGAGCTGGTGGATCGTCGCGCCATGCGGTTCCTGTCCAAGGGCGGTGCCTGGAACCACGTGGCGATGGAGCAGGCGATCGCCGATTCCGGCCTCGAGGAAGGCGACATCACCAACGAGCGAACCGGCATCATCATGGGCTCCGGCGGCCCCTCCACCCGCACCATCTTCGAGGCTGCGCAGACAACGATCGAAAAGGGTTCGCCCAAGCGCATCGGACCCTTTGCCGTGCCGAAGGCCATGTCTTCGACGGCCTCCGCCACGCTCGCCACCTGGTTCAAGATCCATGGCGTGAACTATTCGATCTCTTCCGCCTGCTCCACCTCCGCGCACTGCATCGGCAACGCCGCGGAGATGATCCAGTGGGGCAAGCAGGACGTGATGTTCGCCGGCGGTCACGAAGACCTCGACTGGACCATGTCGAACCTCTTCGATGCGATGGGCGCCATGTCGTCCAAGCACAACGATACCCCCGCCAGCGCTTCGCGCGCTTATGACGTCACGCGCGACGGTTTCGTGATCGCCGGCGGCGCCGGCGTGCTGGTTCTGGAAGAGCTGGAGCATGCGCGGGCGCGCGGTGCGAAGATCTATGCCGAGCTGACCGGCTACGGCGCGACCTCCGATGGCTACGACATGGTGGCCCCGTCGGGCGAGGGCGCTGTGCGCTGCATGCGCCAGGCACTTTCTACGGTGAAGGGCGACGTCGACTACATCAACACCCACGGTACGGCGACGCCCGTCGGCGATTCGCGCGAGATCGAGGCGATCCGCACCGTGTTCGGCGACAAGATCCCGCACATCGCCTCCACCAAATCGCTCACCGGCCATTCGCTCGGCGGCGCCGGTGCGCAGGAATCGATCTATTCGATCCTCATGATGCAGGCCGGCTTTATCGGCGAAAGCGCCCATATCACCGAGCTCGATCCCGAGTTCGACGGTGTGCCGATCGTGCGCAAGCGTATCGACGACGCCAGGATCGATACGGTGCTTTCCAACTCCTTCGGCTTCGGCGGCACCAACGCCACGCTCGTGTTCCAGCGTTACGCAGGTTGAGTAAATGGATGCATTGATGAAAGGCAAGCGCGGCCTCGTCATGGGGGTCGCCAACGATCACTCGATCGCCTGGGGCATTGCCAAGAAGCTGGCCAATGCCGGCGCGGAACTCGCGTTCACCTATCAGGGCGAGGCGTTCGGCCGGCGCGTCAAGCCGCTCGCCGAAAGCCTCGGCTCTTCGCTTCTCCTGCCCTGCGATGTGGAGGACTCCGCCACCGTCGACAGCGTCTTTGATGCGCTGAAGAGCGAATGGGGCAGCCTCGATTTCATCGTTCATGCGATCGGCTTTTCCGATCGCAGCGAATTGAAGGGGCTCTACGCCAACACCAGCCGCGAGAACTTCATCCGCACCATGGTGATCTCCTGCTATTCCTTCACGGAAGTGGCCCGCAAGGCCGCCGAATTGATGGACAATGGCGGGCAGATGCTGACCCTCACCTATGCCGGGTCCGTGCGGGTGATGCCGAACTACAATGTGATGGGCGTCGCCAAGGCGGCGCTGGAGGCCAGCGTGCGCTATCTGGCGAGCGACTATGGCCCGCGCAACATCCGTGTCAACGCGATCTCGGCGGGGCCGGTGCGCACGCTCGCCGGTGCCGGCATCTCGGACGCGCGCTACATGTTCTCCTATCAGCAGCGCAACGCGCCGCTGCGCCGCACGGTGGGCATCGACGAGATCGGCGGCTCGGCGCTCTATCTGCTTTCGGACCTTTCCTCCGGCGTCACCGGAGAGATCCACTATGTGGATTCCGGCTACAACACCGTCTCGATGCCGGTCATGGAAGAGCTGAAGCGGATGAGCGAAGCGACGGGGGAGTAATCCCGCCAGGCGCCCTCGTGGTTCGACAAGCTCACCATGAGGGCTGTTGAAACGCCATCGCTGCAGTAGCCCTCATGGTGAGCTTGTCGAACCACGAGGGCGCTCGGCACTGGTCATGCCGAGCGCCTATTTCCGCGCCCACAGCACCTTGAAGGTTCCGTCGCGGCGGATTTCGCCGTGAGCGGAAAAGTGCTGCGCCAGGACCTCCTCGTAGGGGAGCGGCCTGTTTGCCACGACGAACAGGCGGCCGCGCGGCTGAAGCGCCCGGGAGGCGGCAACGATCATCCGCTGCCCCATGTCCGGCTCGGCCGCCCGGCCGCGATGAAAGGGCGGGTTCATGACGATGGCGTCGTAGCGCTCCGAAACCGGCTCGCCGAGCAGATCGTGCCAGAAGAAGCGGGCGGGCATCTCCGGCGCCCTTGCCGCCATGTTGCGGCGTCCGGCTTCCAGCGAGGCATGATGCGCCTCGTAGAGGTCGATCGAGCGAATGCCGGGGCAACGCCTTGCCGCGGCCACCGAGAGAAAGCCCCAGCCGGCCGCGAAATCCGCAATGCCACCGGAAAGATCCTCCGGCAGGCATTCGGCAAGCAGCGCTGAGCCCATGTCGATCCCGTCATCGGAAAAGCCTCCGGCGGCCGTGGCATAGCCTCCTGCTTCGCCGGCGGGGGCAGAAAGCGCGGCGATCACCGCTTCGTCCAGCACCACCGGGCGGCGCAGCCAGAAGACGATGCCGTGATGCTTTGAGGCATGGTCCTCGATGCCGAGCAGCTCTTCCATGCGCTTGCGCAGGCTCCCGCCGCCGTCCTTCTTGGCCGACGCCGCGACGATGAGCGCTCCAGGCCGCGTGCGGACAAGCGCCTCGGCAAGCCGAAGCTCATTCTCGCGCCGGTGGCGGCCGAGGAGCAGGAGCGCCATGTCGTAGCTCTCGCCCGTCGCCTCCGGCGTCACCCTAATCCCGGCGCGTTCAAGGGCGAGGAAGTCGGGGCGGAATCCCTGCACGGCGAAGATCGCGCCGGCAAAGTCCTCCGGCAGGCGCAGGCCCGCCGGCGCGCCCAGAAACAGCACACGCTCGCCCGCTCGCGGCGGCTCGACGAGCCCGCGCTCGAAGGGAAAGAGCAGCGTGGGAAGAGGCGTGTCGTTCATCGGATCGTCCGTTGGCCCTTCCTGCAGCCAGGCGCGAAAACCATGCAAAAACGGGCGCGCCGCAAGGCGCG
>NZ_JANKOF010000142.1 GCF_024655565.1 Nitratireductor sp. ZSWI3
GACGGCGAAGCCGGCGGCCCCTGCGCCGGCCCCGAGGTCGGCCACCGCGCCGGCAAACCCGTCCGGCAGGGCGGCGGCGACGAGCATGGCGTCGATCCCCGAGCGATGCCCGCCGCGCGCCGGCTGCACCAGGCGGAAGGCGTCGCGGTGAAAGGAATCGACGCTGAAGTGGCCGGCGGCGGGGTCAGTCATGGTCGGAAGGCAGGGTTCCTTCGTGCGCGATGCCGGCATCCTTGAGGAGCTGCCGGGCACGATCGGCCTCGGCGGCATCGACCATGACGCGGCGCGGCAGGATGCCGAGCGAGCCCTCGAGGATGCTCATGTTCTGGTCGGCGACGAAAAAGCCGATGCCCGCGTCGCGCAGGAGGCTTTCGACGAAGGAGATGAGCACGGGATCGTTGGTGCGGATGAGTTCGAACATGCGCGCGACGTTGACAGTTTGCCGAAGCGCTGTAAACGACTTCGTGGAAAGGGGCGGGGCTTTGCCGCGCGCATTCGCCGCTTGCCCGTGCAGGCGGGGCGGCACTAAAGTCGCGCGAGGTTAGCCGGTTTCGCTCCGGCCGCGAATGGAGGTCCATCGGTGGGTGTTGTGTTGAATCTTGATGGCAAGCGTGCGGCCGCGTCGGTTGCGAGTCTGGTGGAGCTGACTGCGGCCGAGATGGCGCGCGTCAACGAGCTGATCCTGTCGAAGGCGGGCTCGGATGTGGATCTCATCCCCGAATTGGCCAAGCACCTGATCGATTCCGGCGGCAAGCGCCTGCGCCCGATGGTCACGCTCGCCGCCGCGCAGATGTTCGGCTATTCCGGCGAGGGCCACGTGAAGCTCGCCACCAGCGTCGAGTTCATGCACACGGCGACGCTGCTGCATGACGATGTGGTGGATGAGAGCGACCTGCGCCGCGGGCGCAAGACGGCGCGCATGATCTGGGGCAACCAGGCGAGCGTGCTGGTCGGCGACTTCCTGCTCGGTCAGGCGTTCCGCATGATGGTGGATGTCGGCTCGCTCGAGGCGCTGGACATCCTTTCGGGCGCCGCCTGCGTGATTGCCGAGGGCGAGGTGATGCAGCTCGGCGTCGCCAAGAACCTGGAGACCACCGAGGACGACTATCTTGCCGTCATCAAGGCCAAGACGGCGGCGCTGTTCTCCGCGGCGGCGGAGGTGGGACCGGTGATCGCCGAGGCCTCGCGCAACGACCGCGCGGCACTGCGCTCCTACGGCACCAATCTCGGCCTCGCCTTCCAGCTCGTGGATGACGCGCTCGACTATGGCGGCAAGAGCAGCGACCTCGGCAAGAATGTCGGCGACGATTTCCGCGAAGGCAAGGTGACGCTGCCGGTGATCCTCGCCTACCGGCGCGGCAGCGCCGAGGAGCGGGCCTTCTGGACCAGCGCCATCGAGGACGCCCAGTGCGACGATGCGGCGCTGGAGCGGGCGATCGGCCTGATGAACAAGCACGGTGCCATCGGCGACACGATCGGCCGGGCGCGCCATTTCGGCGAGATCGCCCGCGACGCGCTGGCGCCGCTTCGGCAGACGCCGCAGAAGGACGCGCTGCTCGACGTCATCGATTTCTGCATCAGCCGCGTCTCCTGAGAGCGGCATTGATGCGGCATCGCAAAAAGGCCATGCTTGTCTGAGAGGAAGGCGCAAACGCCACCCGTCCTCCGACCGGGCGGGAAGGAAGAGACGAGGACGAGCATGCATCGGGACGGCATATGAGAAGGCGCAACACGTCGAAACTGCTGATGGCGACCGGTCTTGCGGGGCTCCTTGCCCTGTCGGCCACGACGGGTTTCGCCAAGGAAACCCCCGACGCCAAGGGCGGCGACCGGCCGCCCGTCCCGGTCACCTCCTTCTCCGGCGCTTTCCTCGCGGCCCGCGCCGCCGAGGCAGACAACGACCTCGGTAGTGCGATCGACTTCTACACGCGCGCGCTGGCCTATCAGCCCGACAACCAGGCGATTCGCCAGAGCCTGCTTCTGTCGCTGGTCTCCGAGGGCCGCTTCGACGAGGCGCTGCCCTTTGCCGAAGCGTTGAAATCGGTGCCCGAGGTGGAGCGCTTCTCGCGTCTCGGCCTGGCGGTGGATGCGCTGCGCAAGGAGCAATATGCCGACGCCGAGAACTGGCTGAAGCTGGTTCTGGAATCCGATCTCGACAGGCTGATCACCTCGGTGATGACGGCTTGGGCCAAGGTGGGCCAGGGCGAGACGGCGCAGGCGCTGTCCGATCTCGATGCGCTTGACGGGCCGGACTGGTACGGCCTGTTCCTCGGCTACCATCGTGGCCTGATGGCAATGCAGAACGGCGACGAGCAGCGCGTGCGCAAGGAATTCGACGCGCTGATACAGGCGCCCACCGCGGCGTCCGCCGCCCCCGATACCTTCATGCGGGCGGCGGAGACCTATGCCGCCTGGCTCGCCGAGCGCGGCGAGAAGGACAAGGCGCTCGCCGCCCTCGACGAGGCCGAGAAATTCATCACCGGGCGCGCCGCCACCCTGATCCTGCGCGACGAGATCCGGTCGGGCGACAAGGTGGAGATGCCGGTCGCCGGCGTGCGCGACGGCGCTGCCGAGATCCTGCTCAACGTCGCAACGGCCTTGAACCGCGGCGGCGGTGAGCCGTTCGTCAAGCTCTACCTCAATTACGCGCTGGCGCTCAGCCCCGACAATGACGACGTGCTGGTGCAGCTCGCCTCGGTCGCCGAGCAGCAGAGCGAGCCGGAGAAGGCGATCGCCTATTACGAGCGCATTGGAAAGGATTCGCCCTGGCGGCGCCTGGCGGAGCTGCAGACCGGGCTGAACCTTGCCGATCTCGACCGCCACAAGGAGGCCGCGACCTATCTTCAGGCGGCGATCGAGAAAGACCCCGACGACATGCGCGCCTATCTGTCGCTCGGCCGCGTCTACGCCGTCGAGAAGGACTTCCGTTCGGCGGCCGAAGTCTATGACCGTGCGGCGGCGCGGCTCAAGGATCCGAAGCGCGAGGATTATTCGATCTTCTACCAGCGCGGCATCGCCTATGAGCGGCTGAAGGAATGGGACAAGGCGGAGCCCAATTTCCACAAGGCGCTGGAACTCTACCCGGACCAGCCGCAGGTGCTCAACTACCTCGGATATTCCTGGGTCGACATGAACATGAAGCTCAAGGAAGGGCTTGAGCTGATCAGCCGCGCGGTCGAACTGCGTCCCAATGACGGCTACATCGTCGATTCCTTGGGCTGGGCGCATTACCGGCTGGGCAATTATGAGGAGGCGGAGAGCGAACTGGAGCGCGCCGTCTCGCTGCGGCCGGACGATCCGGTGCTGAACGACCATCTGGGCGACGCCTACTGGCGCGTCGGGCGGCGGCTCGAGGCGACCTTCCAGTGGGCGCATGCCCGCGACCTCGATCCCGAGCCCGAGCTTCTCGCCGAGGTCGAGAGGAAGCTCAAGGAGGGCCTGCCGGAGGCCGAGCCGAAGAAGCTCGCCGAGGCGGAGACCCCTACCACGACAATGACCGACGGCGGGACGCCGGCCGAAAAGGACCCGGCCAGGGAAGAGGCCGCGCCGCAAACCGGGCCGAAGACCGGGGAAGCGCCGGCGGCTGAGCCCGAAAAGCCCGTCGGCGACACGGCGAGCTATGTCATCAGGCCTGGCGACACGCTGTGGTCGATCGCGCTGGAGCAGTTGGGCGACGGCGAGCGGTTCCGCGAGATCCTGTCGCTCAATCCTTTCCTGAGGCGCAATCCCGACCTCTTGCGCGCCGGGCAGCAGATCGTTCTTCCGGAGTAGGACGCGCGGTTGCGGCCGCCCGCCTTGACGCCTCCCGCCATGCGCAATAGGACGTGCCGGCATCGACCCGGAGAAGCACCGTGAACGCTCCCAGCACAAGCCTGCCCGTCACCCATCCGACCCGCTCGTTCCAGGGGCTCATCCTGACCCTGCACAACTACTGGGCCTCGCATGGCTGCGTCATCCTGCAGCCCTACGACATGGAGGTGGGCGCCGGCACGTTTCACCCGGCCACGACGCTGCGTTCGCTCGGGCCGCGGCCGTGGAACGCCGCCTATGTGCAGCCCTCGCGGCGGCCAAAGGACGGGCGCTACGGCGAAAACCCGAACCGGCTGCAGCACTATTACCAGTACCAGGTCATCCTGAAGCCCAACCCGTCGAACCTCCAGGAACTCTATCTGGGCTCGCTCGAGGCGATCGGCCTCGACATGGCGGTGCATGACGTGCGCTTCGTCGAGGACGACTGGGAGAGCCCGACGCTCGGCGCCTGGGGGCTCGGCTGGGAATGCTGGTGCGACGGCATGGAGGTCTCGCAGTTCACCTATTTCCAGCAGGTCTGCGGCATCGAATGCGCACCCGTCTCGGGCGAACTGACCTATGGCCTCGAGCGCCTGGCGATGTATGTGCAGGGTGTCGACAACGTCTACGACCTGAATTTCAACGGCCTCGAGGGCGATGCCAAGGTGACCTATGGCGACGTCTTCCTGCAGGCCGAGCAGGAATATTCGCGCTTCAATTTCGAATATGCCGACACGGACATCCTGTTCCAGCACTTCAAGGACGCGGAGGCCGAGTGCCGCGCCTTGCTGGCCGCCGGTGCGCCGGGCGACGGCGACAACCAGCGCCTGCACAAATGCGTCTTCCCGGCCTATGACCAGTGCATCAAGGCAAGCCACGTGTTCAACCTGCTCGACGCGCGTGGCGTGATCTCGGTCACCGAGCGGCAGGGCTACATCCTGCGCGTGCGCGACCTGGCGAAAGCCTGCGGGGAAGCCTTCCTGCTGACGGACGCCGGTGGGATGACGCAGGTGGAGGCGGCCTGAGCGGGGCGATCTGCCGCGCGGCCCCGGCCTCACCGCTTCCCGTCATGCCAGGGGCGAAACTCTTGCCGCCGCATCGGCGGCATGGGTGGGCGGGATCTCAGGGATGAGGTGCGAGACCGACCTGTCCATCGTCTGCAGGGCGCGCCGGATACCGGAAGGGCTCTCGGCGGCGCCGGGCACGGCCTGGATCGTCAGGCAGGCGCTGAGCGCCAGAGTATTGAGCAGTGTCGATGCGGTCGTCATGGTCGTGTTCCGGGCAAAAGCTGTCTGTCTGAAGCATTGGTCGCTTCAGCGCGGTATTTGGTTCATGGCTGGTTCGCCCAAAGGACGTGTCGCGGGGCGTCCACCCGACAGGCCGGCGAAAAAGTTTGGCAACGGCGGCTGCGCAGGGGCGGCGGGAAGGGTGACATTGCCCGGCGGAGTTGCTATTGCCGGGCCGCATCCAGTCTGAATCCAGAGACCCTCCATGCCCGACCTGCTTGTCGAACTTCGCTCAGAAGAAATTCCCGCCCGCATGCAGCGCAAAGCCGCCGGCGACCTGAAGAAGCTCGTGACCGATGGTCTGGTGGAGGCGGGTCTGACCTACGAGGCGGCGACCGAATACTGGACGCCGCGCCGGCTGGCGCTCGACATCCGCGGCGTCACCGCCCGCTCGCGCGACGTGCGCGAGGAGCGCAAGGGGCCGCGCACCGACGCGCCGCAAAAGGCCATCGAAGGGTTTCTGCGCGGCGCCGGGCTTGCCTCCATCTCCGAGGCGCAGGTCCAGTCGGACCCGAAAAAGGGCGACTTCTATGTCGCGGTGATCGAGAAGAAGGGCCGCGCCGCCGAGGAGATCGTCGCCGAGATCATGCCCGGCATCATCCGCGGTTTCCCGTGGCCGAAATCCATGCGCTGGGGCAAGGCGTCCGCAAGGCCCGGCAGCCTGCGCTGGGTGCGCCCGCTGCAGTCGATCCTGTGCACCTTCGGGCCCGAGACCGAGGAACCGGTGGTGGTCGATTTCGAGATCGACGGCATCCGCGCCGGCAACGTCACCTACGGCCACCGCTTCCATGCGCCGCAGGCGATCACCGTGCGCCGCTTCGAGGACTACGTTGAGAAGCTGGAGGCGGCCAGGGTGGTACTCGACCCCGACCGCCGCAAGCGCATCATCCTCGACGACGCGCGCAACCTCGCCTTCGCCAACGGGCTGGAGCTCATCGAGGACGAGGCGCTGCTGGAGGAGGTGTCCGGGCTGGTCGAATGGCCGGTGGTGCTGCTCGGCGAATTCGAGGAAGACTATCTGTCGATCCCGCCGGAGGTGATCCGCCTCACCATCCGCGCCAACCAGAAATGCTTCGTCTGCCGCCCGCAGGGCGAGACGGAGAAGCTTTCCAACCGCTTCGTCATCACCGCCAACATCGAGGCGACCGACGGCGGACGGGAGATCGCCCGCGGCAACGGCAAGGTGGTCCGCGCCCGCCTGTCCGACGCCCTCTATTTCTGGAAGACCGACCAGGCCGACCTGCCCGATCTCGGCAGGCTCGAGGATTCGGCCAGGAAGCTCGATCTCGATCTGGCCAAGCCGCTCGACCAGCGCATGGCGCGGCTCGACCATCTGGGCGTCACCTTTCATGCCAGGCTCGGCACGCAAGGGGAGCGCGTGATGCGGATCGCCGCGCTGGCGAAGGAGCTGGCGCCAGTGGTCGGTGCCGATCCGGCCGCGGCCGTGCGCGCGGCGCATCTGGCAAAGGCGGACCTGCAGACCGAGGTGGTGGGCGAGTTCCCCGAATTGCAGGGCTTCATGGGCCGCAAATATGCGGGGCTGCAGGGCGAGGCCCCTTCCGTCGCCGCCGCCATCGAGGACCACTACAAGCCGCAGGGGCCGAACGATGCGGTGCCGACCGACCCGGTTTCCGTCGCCGTGGCGCTCGCCGACAAGCTCGACATGCTGACGGGATTCTGGGCCATCGATGAAAAGCCGACGGGCTCGAAGGATCCCTACGCGCTGCGCCGCGCGGCACTGGGTGTGATCCGGATCGTGATCGAGAACAAGGTGACGCTCGGCCTCTCGAAATGGGCGAACGCCGACCTCCTGTCCTTCTTCCACGATCGCCTCAAGGTCTACCTGCGCGATCAGGGCGCGCGCTACGATCTGATCGATGCGGTCATCTCGGACGAGTCCGACGATCTTCTCTTGATCGTGCGCCGGGTCGAGGCGTTGTCGGAGTTCCTTTCGACGCCGGACGGCGAGAACCTTCTTGCCGGCACCAAGCGGGCGGCGAACATCGTCGCCGATGCCGAGAAGAAGGGGACGCGGATCGCCGGCGCGGTCGACGCCGCGCTCTTCGAGGCCGACGAGGAGCGCGCCCTGTTCGACAGCCTGGAGGAAGCCGAGCGCTTCGCCGGCGAGGCGATCGCCGCCAATGATTATGTGAAGGCACTGTCCTTCCTGGCGCAGCTTCGCCAGCCGGTCGACGCGGTTCTCGACGGTGTGATGGTCAACGCCGAGGACGAGGCGCTGCGCGCCAACCGTCTCGGCCTGCTCGCCCGCATCCGCAGCGCGACGGGCCGGGTGGCCGATTTCTCCAAAGTGGCGGGCTGAACGGGTTCAGCCGAACACGTAGACCGCAAGCGCGACGGCGAGATAGGAGGCGAGGCCGGCCAGCGGCCCGAGCCTTTGCAGCAGCGCCGGCGGCGGCGTGCCCGGCTGCGCCCGCCGCACGGCCACGAAGGCGGCGACGCTGACCGCCAGGATGAAGGCGGCGGCCAGAAGCTTGGCCACGAAGGCGGCGCTCAGGAAGGCGCCGTCATAGCTGACCAGCCACATCCACAGCCCCGTCAGCCACAAAAGCGCGACGCCCGTCAGCGTGATCATGGTGAAGCGCGGCCTGAGCGCCATCAGGCCGGCGGCCGGCGTGCCGCCGGAGCGCTTGGCCTGGATCGCGACCATCATGCCGCCCATACCGCCGGCGGCGCCGAGCATGAGGCCGAAGAAATGCAGGATCTTCATCAAGGTCAGCACGGCCGGTCCTCTCTGGGCGATTGGAAGCGTGCGGAGGGTGCGGCGGAAATGACGCCGCGTCAAGCAAGACGCGGAAGGCTTCCTGACAGCATTTGTCGGCAGGGCATCAACGCTGCACGCTCGCCGATCCACCCGACGGCCGGCGGGCGGCGGGTTGCGGTGCGGCAGCCGGCTCGCCACTGCCTTCCCCGGGCTCCGCTGCGCGCTGCGGCGCCG
>NZ_JANKOF010000143.1 GCF_024655565.1 Nitratireductor sp. ZSWI3
CGGCTTGGCGTGTAGCATCGAGCGCGTGGTCCACGATCTCGATTTCCGAAAACGTTGAGCCACGGGCCAGTTGCTCGATCGCATTCCTGTAAAGGTCGCGGGTCGGGAAATCCATGGCGGCAAAGGCGCTTCCCACTCGCAGCCGCTCGTCGACCAGGCTCACGCTCTCGAAAAGCTCGGCCCAGTCGATATCGGAAATCAGCCGCATACTGGTGATGACATTGCGCACCGTGACATTGGATGCGCCCTGCCTCTGCTGAGCATGCTGAACCACGACTTCGACCGACACGCCTTGCATCACAAGACGTTCCTCCAGCAATCCGAGCGCGGGCATCGTTGCCGGATCCTGGTTCCTCAGCAATTTGGCCAGATGCGCGGCGAAGTCTTCCGACAACGGCTCCGGTGAGCGGACGGCAATATCGGTTTCGAGCGCGGATTTGTGGCTGCCTGACAAGAGAAGCCGCTCGGCGAGCGCCGTTGCGTCCGCGCGCGCGGCGCGGCCCACGGTCATCTGATCGGCCAACCGGCGCAAATTCTCGACAAGGACGATGCGCAGTGTGATTGCCACGGCCCAGAGCTCGCCGATCGTCAGGGGCTGAACCCGCTGATACGCCACGAGGAACCGGCGCAGCTTCTCCCTGTCGAAGAGGCTGTCGGTGTGAGCGACAAAGGCCCAGGCAAGTCCGAGGACCCTCGGATAGCCGGCAAACGGTCCTCCGCTCAGTTTCGGCAGCTGGCGATAATAGCCGGGAGGCAAATCGTCTCTGATCTCGCTGATCTGCTCCTCGACCAGGTGATAATTGTCCAAAAGCCATTCCGCGGCGGGAACCACATTTCTGCCGCTCTCCAGTTCAGCCGCACTCGCCCGATAGGCGGCGAGCAGAACGGCCGCATTGCTATCGAGCCTCTTGTGCAGGGACAGGACGGCTGGTGGCCGGTCGGTCACCGGTTGCGCGGCGGCGAGGCTTTCCGCATGCTGCTCGAGCCGCTCCGCGCTGAAAAGCTCCTCCCTCACGGGCGCTCCATCGTTCCATGGCGGCAATGGAGAACGATGCCAGTGTAGGCGAGGGATCGATTTCAAGAGAGTGCCTTTCCAGCCCGAGCGTGAGTGGCGCCGAATGGGCTGATTTGTCGGAGCTGTGACTCCTGCAGGGTTTCGGGCGGGGAGCGGAACCCGCGTCTACGTGAGTCGGCGGAGGATCAGGGCAGCCGAGATTTGCACCGTCAGCTGCGCCACTCCGACGGTGACGGCAGGTCCCCGGCAACGTCGACATGTGCGGCGTCGCTGGCCTCCGGTAAATGTCTTTCTGAGAAGCGAAGGCTCAGAAGCCGCCCGTCGTCCGTCAGGAGATGAAGATCCTTGCGACCGAATACCTGTCGCAGCGTGTCGGGAGACATCCTGATCTCGCCGCTGCCGACCACTTCCACTGGCTTCCTCAAGAAACCGTCAAAATCGTAGCCTATGCGGAAAAGTGTCTTGCTGGCACATTTCAGGACACCAGTCCCGTGAATTCGGCCCAGGTGCTGCATGAATGACTATTCCTTGTGAGGACGGCTCGCGAGCGCATCCGCGTCTAGAGCTGCCGCGAGTTCCTCCGGATCGACTTTGACGACCTGATATCGGTCGCTTTGCACGGAAATCGCTGGAATGTGCAGCATCGTGGCCGTACGCCGGTAGGCGAGAAAGACCGAAGATCTCCTCTTCGTCGACCACCAGTCGATAGGTCCCCGCGGGCTGCCGAGCTTCAAAGGCGCTCAACATGAAGGGCCGCGCGAATGTGATCTCTGTATCGGTGGTGCGAACGGTCATGGCGGCATCCAGCTTTTCTTTCGTCTTCCCATCGGGGCGGTCCGGAAGTCCCTGCTTACCGGAAATCCGCTGCCGTCAGCACATATATGGTCCTGCGAGCATTCCCGTAGATTTCGCGCGCGACATCGTGGATCGTGGCGCGCGCTGCATCGAACGCGGCAAGATAATCCGCTTCATCGGCGGTTGCGGTAGAGAGCGCATCAGTCTCGACGAAGAACGGCACCTCGAACATGCCATCATGGCCGACGAAGCGAACACGCTGCCCAGCTTCGTCGTAGCTGCGGCTTCTATTGGGAAAAATAAGCGTCATGATTGCATATCTCCATGTATTGGGAGTGAGACACCAATGCCTCTTTCGGGTTGGCAGCACTCCTGACGGGGCGTGTGGTCGACAGCACCGCCCTCGTTCTCCCAGACGCTGATTTCAGCATTTTGGGTTGAACCGAATTCACGACCGACGATGACGGGTACGCAATAAAAAGCATTGTCCTGATCGTCCAGGATCGCAACGAAATCAGGTTCCTGCGGCATATCGAGCGAGAGCAGCAACGATCTGGCCCAGCTTGATGGCGTCGTCGGCGTCAGCCACGCTGCGAGTGACACGGCCGACCCTTGCATAAGCGGTATCGCCCGCGCGGACCCTATAGAATTCGATGATCACCTTCATTTCGGCACCTGCCTGCGGACTGTAACCCGCTCACATTCGGCTCTTCGTCTTGTCGCGTGGCACATTGCTGTTGCCCGCCTGCTTGACTTGAGAGCCGAACGGCGCCTCCATTTTCGCAGGCTCCTTCTTCTGCTTCGGCTTTCTTATCTCGCGGTTGCTGCGCTTTTGTCCCTTGGCCATTGTCAAACTCCGTTCTTCGGTTACGGCGACCCCCGGCCGGGCAGCGCCTCGAGACTGCGAAACGATGGTCTGTCATGCTCTTCACCTGATCGGTGCTGCAGGTGGTGATCGCGCAGGATTGTCCCAATCCAGCCACGCCGGCCGCCGTCGCGTGCGATGCTTGGAAACGCTCAGCCTCCAACCGCCGACGGTGCGGTCGTCGGCTGCGCGGCCGCCTGTCATTCTCGGCGCATCGATCGATCGATCGCGGGTGGTCGGTTGCGTAAAAAATGCCTTCGGCGCGTCGATTAACAACAGCGAAGGGAACGATCTTTATAAGCGTTCTTTCTGAGGCCGCGTCTTTAAGGCCACACCTTCATATATGTTCTACGGCGGATGAATAACAGGAGCGCCGGGACGATTTGTCCAAGAACGAGGGATTTCCCCTGTGCTGGCCCTGTGCGGCATGGCTTCGCTCATCGGCTCGCCTTTCGCTTCTGGTGGTAAATGTCGGAGACGTGGTCGTGCTTCTCCCGCATCCCTCCTTCCTTTCGAGCGATAGGCGGTGCCGGCCCGGTGCCAAGACCCGACATGGTTGCTCAAAAAGTGATGCTGGTCAGGACCACGTACAGAAGAGCACTTCCTGCACCGCCGATCATGAGGAAGAGCAGCCAGAGCGTTGGATCGGTGCTCAGTTTGCCAAGATATCTCATGCGACGGCGTCCACCGTGATGATCATGGCTGCCGACGTCGGATGTTGTGGATGTAACGAGGCGGAAGACATGACTGTCCTCCTTCCTTGGCTGGGGCGGGGGTACCACGTATGTCTACCCTCAATCGGCAGCGCCCTGTTTGAAGCTGCCGACGGGTCAAACGGTACCAGTATTCGTCCGGGAAGGCGAGGATATTCGCTGGAATCTTGCACTGCCATCGGGCTGTCCTGTCCGCGCGGATTTCTCGACGAACTGGCAGGTTCTGGCCTGCATTGTCGCCAATGACAGACTTAACGGAATTTTGCTTTCTGTCAGGTTTCGTGATATACTTTTTCAACTCGCACGCGATCATGCGTGCTTGTCCTCACGTCGATTGGACAATCTCATGGAATTCCCCGTATGGACGAAACCCGCCCTCGTTGGCGCGGGCGCTGGAGCTGTGGCGGCGATGATCGTCGGGTTCAGCTGGGGCGGCTGGGTCACTGGTGGTACCGCCAGTGAAATGGCTGCAAAGGCATCCCGGGACGCCGGCGAGCAACTGGTCGCCTCGATTTGTGTAGACGCCTTTGCCGCCGACGCAAACGCCGCCGGCAATCTGGTCTCGCTCAAGGAAGCCAAGTCCTACGAGCGAGACAATTTCATCGAAGACGGAGGCTGGATCTTCGTTCCGGGCCTTGAGAAGCAGATTACTGGCGCCGCGGATGTCTGTGCAGAGCGGCTCCTGGCTCTGGAAAGCTTGCCGGAAAGGGTGGTCGTGCCCGAAACATCCACCACCGATACCGTGCCCACCGAAGGCTGAGCCCGAGCAAGCGTCCCGCGATATCGCAAACGGCTCCGTTGCGGCGGAGCCCTCGCATGTCCTGCCAGACAGTTGGCCGTGTGATGGCACCTTGTCTTGCAAACCGGCGAGGCTTATATGTTAGAAATCGATCTTGTTTGCTGAACTTTGTTTTCGCGCTCCAGGCGCTCTGACGATCTTCCCTCTCAAATTTCGACCTCGACCGCTTGCCGCGTCATGCGCGGCCGGCACAATCATAACGTGCGATTGAAAGGAAATCGTCATGACCATCGGAACCGTTAAGTTCTTCAATGCCGCCAAAGGCTTTGGCTTCATCCAGCCCGAGGATGGCGCATCAGACGTGTTCGTCCATATCTCTGCTGTCGAGCGCGCCGGTCTGCACACCATCGTGGAAGGCCAGAAGCTTAGCTTCGACGTCGTCCAGGACAGCCGCTCGGGCAAGTCCGCCGCGGACAATCTGCAAGCGGCGTAAACTCCATCTTCGACCTGTGACCACGGATGTACTGGCACGGATCGTCGATACGAGGAGGTCGGGCTTCAGCCCGGCCTTTTTGCATTCAGCCCAATCGGGGAAGGAGGCCGTTGACATGGCCGAAACCATTACCAAAGACAATCTTTTTCGGACCGTTAGGCCGGGTCCGCAGACCAAGGCTGATCTCACGGACAGCGCGGCCCGGGCAATCATGAAGGCGGAAGCCGATAGTCGCGAAGCCAAGACTCAAAGGCTGCGCCAGGCCCGCCTGGAGATGGAGGCGCAGCGATCTGTGCCCGTGCCGGCCAAGTGCACCGCGAAGAAAGCGAAGAAATTCGTCTCTCATCGTGCAGCCTGAGTATCAGATCAAAGGTGCGAGATCGGTGCCTGATTGTAACGCGCG
>NZ_JANKOF010000144.1 GCF_024655565.1 Nitratireductor sp. ZSWI3
TTTTGCTTGGGCGCACATGTAGGCTTGGAAACTTAGTGGAAAATAATGTTTCTGATGGCGCTGCCATTGAGGGCAGCGACCGCTCCTGGACAAAGGTCCTCGCGCAGTATCGGCAACCTAACCCCGTCCGCAGCACGGTCGAGATAGCCATAACGGCGCTGCCCTTTGTCGCCTTATGGACATTATGTGCGGTGGCCGCGGCGTACGGCTTCTGGTGGGGCCTCTTGCTGACGATCCCGGCGGCCGGCTTTCTGGTCCGCCTTTTCATCCTGCAGCACGATTGCGGTCACGGCACTTTGTTCGCGCGGCGCGGCATCAATGACTGGACGGGTCGCATCATCGGCGTTTTCACCCTCACGCCCTACGACTACTGGCGCCGTACCCACGCCGTCCATCATGCGACGGCAGGCAATCTCGACAAGCGGGGGATCGGTGATGTCAAGACACTCACGGTTGGAGAGTATCGTGCATTGCCGTGGTGGGGCCGCGCGCATTATCGCCTTTATCGCCATCCCTTGGTGATGTTCGGTTTCGGCCCAGCCTGGCTGTTCGTCTGTCAATATCGATTGCCATTCGGCCTCATGCGCGCCGGCATACAGCCCTGGACGTCGACAATCGCCACCAACCTTGGCGTCGCCTTGCCCGTCGCCGGCCTGATGTGGCTTATGGGGATCGGTCCCTTTCTCATGGTTCAGGTGCCAATCACCCTGATGGCGGCGACTGCCGGCGTCTGGCTTTTCTATGTTCAGCATCAATTCGAAGAAACGCACTGGTCCGAGGGCAACGATTGGAATTTTCACCACGCCGCGCTGCACGGCAGTTCACACTACGATCTTCCCTTTCCTCTGCGCTGGATTACTGGAAACATTGGCATCCACCATGTGCATCACTTGTCAGCCAAGGTGCCGTTTTATCGTCTGCCGGAGGTGTTGCGAGATCATCCCGATCTGCGCAACGTGGGTCGCATCACCCTTTTGCAGAGCCTACGCTGCGTCAAACTTGTGTTGTGGGACGAAAACGCCAAGCGTCTCGTGTCGTTTCGAGAGATGTGGGCAGCTTGAGCAGTGAACGGTCCTTCGCGTTCATGGGAGTGCCTGCTCAGCGGTTAAATAACCGTGACGGCCCAATCCAGTCATGCACTTGATAACGGCTCTTGGGGTCAAGCTGTCATGCCCTCGCCTAGGCTGGCGGAGCGCTTGTACGGTAATCGGCGGCATTCGGATGCATCATAAGCAATGTCAGCTTTTGGAAGTTGCACAATGCAGCTGCGATGTTCGATTTGGTGAAGGGTTTCGGGTGCCGGCAGACGTACGAAAGCCTCTCATGCAGGAACCCGCGGGCCACAGTCGATGGTTATGGGGATTTCGATCTGCGGTCGATGTCGGCGATGGCGCGACTGCCGCTGGGCTGCGTGGGGATGGATGCGAAGAGGCGGCTTCGTTGTGCCTCCGTGCGGTCCAGCCGATCCCGCACGATGCTCGTTGTGAAGGTGTCGACAGCGATATTGACGGTGGACGCGCGAGGGTTCGTTGCCGGAGGCGAAGCGTCTGCGGCTGTGGGCTCGACCATGCCATCCCGGCTCATGGAGCTGTCTCCCGGTTCGTGGCGGTCGCATCGGGCGGACCGCGCGGCTGTCTCCAGTGCGCGAAGGTCTCGATGATGATCATGCGTCCGCCACAGCAGGGGCATGGCGGACGGTAGTCGTCCGGTTCGCATGGTGCCCCGGCATCGGGTGGCATGGTGGCACTCAGGAGTTTGCGGGCGAGCGCGAGACTGGCCTTGCGGGCAGAGCCGGCGAGCAGACCGTAGTGCCGGATGCGATGGAAGCCGCGCGGCAGGACATGGAGCAGGAAGCGGCGGATGAACTCGTCGGCTGCAAGCGTCATCACCTGCTGCCGGTCCGTGCCGTCGCGGGGGTAGTCCTTGTAGCGGAAGGTGACGCCGTGCTCATCGAACGCGATCAGGCGGCTGTTCGAGATCGCGACCCGGTGGGTGTAGCGTGACAGATAAGCGAGCACCGCCTCCGGTCCAGCGAACGGCGCCTTGGCATAGACGACCCAGCGCTTCGTCCGGACAACCCCGCGCTGATAGCCGCCGCTGGCAAGCCGGAACGGAATGCCGGTGATTGTATCAAGCGCGACCGCGATCAGACCCTAGAAACCATCTTTTCCCCTGGCTTTAAGTTCCGACAGCGCGGTACTCAGATTTTCGATATGTGTTTCAAGGGATGCCGGCATTCGGACGCTTCTCTAATTGTGTCCTTACAGTTTCACCAGCGGCAGCTTGCCGAGATGCGCGTCGATGGTCTTGGTGACGTGGTCCGCCTGCGGCAGGTGTGCTTTCTCTTTCGCCCATACCTCGTGGAAGCGGGCGACGGTGTCTTTGGCCGTGTCGAGCACCGGCGTTTCCGGCAGGTGCGCCTTGCCGGCGAGGTAGGAGAGCTCGTCGGCGTCCAGTCCGGCGAATTTGCGTGTGCGGGCATATTTGAGGGCGGCTTCGTCGTCCTCGATGTAAGCAATCGTCGATACGAAATCATATGCCGGTGAGAGTGATGCCGTGCGGCGGTCGCGGTAGATCAGCGACCAGTTTTTCAGGTGCAGATCGGCATTCCCGATCAGCGTATTGAACACGAGCCGGCGCGTGAATTCCGCAATATCGGCGTCCGAGCCTTCGGCGCCGAGCACGGTGGCGATGTTTCGCGAGCTCGCGCTCTTGTACTTGTTCTGCGGATAGACGCCGTAGACCTGCGCGAAATCCTCGATATGGACCGGGCCGTCCGGCGTACGGTCGAAGCGCTGGATGGCGTATGCCTTGCCGGTCAGATTGCCGAGTCCC
>NZ_JANKOF010000145.1 GCF_024655565.1 Nitratireductor sp. ZSWI3
CAATCTCCTTCTCCCCGCTTGCGGGGAGAAGGTGGCCCGAAGGGTCGGATGAGGGGCCGTCGCCGGCAGCGAAACCGCCCAGATCCTTGTCCATATGGACGAACCATTGCGGCGTGTTGCGGAAGATGACTGGCTTCTTGGAACGCCAGGAATGCGGATAGCTGTGCTTCAGCCGCCCGCGCGCGAACAGCATGTTCTTCCCGATCAGCGCCTTGATGACGGCGTCGTTGGCATCGCCCTTCTTGCCCTTGTCGTCGATGACGCGGGCCGGCCCGCCCGCGCGATCGGGGCCTAGGCCCGGCGCGTCCTTGGTGTAATAGCCGGCATCGTCGACGGTGAAGGGGATCGATGGATCGATGCCGCGCGCCTCGAGTTCGGCGCGTGCGTCCATCCAGGCGTCGAAATCCTCGCGGCCATGGCCGGGAGCGGTGTGCACGAAGCCCGTGCCGGCGTCGTCGGTGACGTGGTCGCCGGCGACCAGCGGGACACTGAACTCGTAGCCACCGCCGAGACCCTTGAGAGGATGGGCGCAGACCATCGCGCCGAGTTCGTCAGCCGACACCTCACGCAAAAGCTCGTACTGAAGCTTGGCCTTGGCAAAGGATTCCTCGGCGAGCGCCTTCGCGAAGATGAGTTTCTCGCCGGGTTGCGGGCCGAAATCATTCTCCGCCGCCGTCACTTCGTAGAGGCCGTAGGCGATGCGCGGCGAATAGGAGATGGCGCGGTTGCCGGGGATCGTCCACGGCGTCGTCGTCCAGATGACGACAAAGGCGTCCGGAAGATCGGAGGCGGCCTTGCTCGAAACCGGAAACTTCACCCACACCATGTCGCTCTCATGGTCGTGGTACTCGACCTCGGCCTCGGCGAGCGCCGTGCGCTCGACCACCGACCACATCACCGGCTTCGAGCCGCGATAGAGCTGGCCGGACATGGCGAATTTCAGGAGCTCGCCGGCGATGCGCGCCTCGGCGTGGAAGTTCATCGTCAGATACGGATCGTCGAAATCGCCGACGACGCCGAGCCGCTTGAACTCCTCGGTCTGCACGTTGATCCAGTGCGTCGCGAAGTCGCGGCATTCGCGGCGGAACTCGTTGACCGGAACCTCGTCCTTGTCCTTGCCCTTGGCGCGGTACTGCTCCTCGATCTTCCATTCGATGGGCAGGCCGTGGCAATCCCAGCCGGGCACGTAATTGGAATCATAGCCGCGCATCTGGAAGGAACGGGTGATGACGTCCTTCAGCACCTTGTTCAGTGCGTGGCCGATATGGATGTTGCCGTTGGCATAGGGCGGGCCGTCGTGCAGGACGAATTTCGGCCGCCCCGCCGCATCCTCGCGCAGCAGGCGATAGAGATCCATCTCCTGCCAGCGGGCCACCATTTCGGGCTCCTTCTGCGGCAGGCCGGCGCGCATCGGAAACTCGGTCTGCGGCAGGTAGAGGGTTTTTGAATAGTCGATCTTCTCGGACGTCTCGGTCATTGTCTTGCCGTGAAAGAAGCGAAGCAGCGAAGGGCTTCGCCGATGCCAGTGTCAAAAAGCGGAGGGCGCGCGATCGATGCGCGGAAAAACCCGGACCTTCCGCAGCGCTCAGGCCGCACGGAAGGCCGGGCCAATAATTCGTATGGCAATCGGTGTGAAACCGGCGCTCGTCATCATGGGAAGGGCTTTTAGCCGACGCGCGGCCAAGAATAAAGAGGCGATTGGCCTCACGCCGCCGCGCCCTTAAAGGCGATGCCGAGGTCGAGCGCCGAAAGCGGCCTGACGCCGGACAGCAGCGCCCGCGCCTCCTCCTCGTCGCGCTTCATCTGCGCCACCAGCGGGTCGAGCCCGTCGAACTTGACCTCGCCGCGCAGGAAGCCGAACAGCGACACGGCGCAGGTCTCGCCATAGAGGTCGCCGTCGAAATCGAACAGGAACGTCTCGAGCAGCGGCGCGCCGTCCTCGTCCACCGTCGGCCGGCGGCCGAAGCTTGCGACGCCGTCGTGGAGGCGGCCGTCGGCACGGCGGAACCGCACCGCATAGATGCCGTGGCGCAGTTCCGTCTGCGGCGGCAGGGCCATGTTGGCGGTCGGAAAGCCCAGCGTGCGGCCGAGCTTCTTGCCGCCGGTCACCTCCGCCTCGACGGTGAAGCGATAGCCCAGCAGGCCCGCCGCCTCGGCCACCTCGCCCTCGCCCAGGAGCCCGCGGATGCGGCTCGAGGAAACGACGGCGCCGCCCTCGTCGGAGAAGGCTTCGACGAGCGTGACGCCAAAGCCGTTGGCTCGCCCCGCCTCGGCCAGCGTCGCCGGCGTGCCGCCCCGGTTTCTGCCGTAGTGGAAGTCGAAGCCCGTCACCACATGCGAGATGCCGAGCCCGTCGACCAGCACGGTCTTCACGAAATCCTGCGGCTCCAGGCCGGCGAAGGCGCGCGTGAAGGGATGCTCGACGACCGCCTCGAAGCCGAGCGCCTCGAGCAGCCGCGCCTTCATATGGGCCGGCGTCAGGCGGAACACCGGAACGTCGGGCCGGAACACCTGGCGCGGATGCGGCTCGAAGGTGAGCACCAGCGCCGGCACTCCGTCCCGCGCCGCGATGTCGAGCGCCGGCTGCAGCACCGACTGGTGACCGCGGTGCACGCCGTCGAAATTGCCGATCGCCACCACTCCGCCGCGCAGCGCTGCGGGCAGGCTTTCGATGGCGGGGATGCGACGGATCTCGGACGGCACGCGGAAGGATCCTATCTCAGCCGGGTGATCGCCGCGACGGGCCGGTGCCCGTGCGTCTGAAGGAAGGCGGCAAGCCGTTCGGGATCGGGATTGTCCGCCGCGCCGTATTCGCGCGCATGGATGCCCGCCGTCACGTACAGCACGTCGATGCCGTAGGAATCGGCGCCCTTGACATCGGTCAGGATGCCGTCGCCGATCGCCAGCGCCTCCTCGCGGCCAAGCTCCCGGCCCAGCACCTCGCCGGCCGCCCGGAACGCCGCCTCGTAGATCGGCCGATGCGGCTTGCCGGCGATCAGCGTGCGCCCGCCCAAAAGCCCGTAATCGCGCGCCAGAGCGCCGGCGCACCAGATGTGCCTGTCGCCACGCTCGACCATGATGTCGGGATTGGCGCAGATGAAGGGCAGGTCGCGCATGCGCAGGCGCTGCAGCGTGTCCGCATAATCCTCGGGCGTCTCGGTCTCGTCGTCGAACAGGCCGGTGCAGACGACGCCCGACGCCTCGAAGTCCTCGACCAGTTCCACGTCCAGCCCGTCGAACAGCCCTTCGTCGCGCTCCGGGCCGATGTGGTAGAGGCGGCGCGGCGCGTTGCGGATGAGGTCGCGGGTCACGTCGCCGGACGTCACCACACGGTCCCACGCCTCGCGCGGCACGTCGAGAAGGTCGAGCTGCTCCTCCACCCCCTCGTGCGGGCGCGGCGAATTGGTGATCAGCACCACCGCCTTGCCGGCGGCACGGGCGCGGGCGAGCGCTGCGCAGGCGGCCTCGTACGCCTCGATGCCGTTGTGCACCACGCCCCAGACATCGCACAGCAGCGCGGCATAATTGCCGCTCAGGGCATCCAGCCTGTCGATCATCCGGGGTGCTTCAGGCATGGCGGGCTGCGTCGTCTCGAGCATGATCCATTCCGCGAGAGTGATAGCATGGCCGGGGATTATCGGAAGCGCGGCCGACTGTCACCCGCTTTTATCGTTCCAAATCCGGTGCCTCGCGCGGCACTTTCAATTCGACGGACGCGGTTAACCCGGCGGGAACCACGATCTGCGGTGGGATTCCAGCGGTTACACCCGATTAAGCACTTTTGGCGAGTATCGCCGGCGAATTTGTGAGTTGGGGTGGCAACGATGATCATTACATTCCTGCGCGATCGGCGCGGCAACTTTGCCATGATGACGGCACTCGTCATGGCGCCGATCATGGGCGTTCTGGCCCTGGCGGTCGACTACACGCAGATTTCCCGCCAGCGGCAGATGACGCTGAACGCGCTCGATGCCGCCGGCATCGCCACCGCGCGGCGCATCGCGGAAGGGGCGACCGACGAGGAGGCGAAGGTCTATGCGGAGGACTTCTTTCGCGCCAATCTGCGCGCCGTGAAGCCGGAGAACGCCGTGCTGCACGTCCTGCTGCCGAACGACAATGCGGGCGGCGGCACGCTGAAGCTGACGGCCGACCTGAAATACGCGCCGATCTTCTTCCCGGTGTTCCAGAGCCTGCGCGGGGAGAAGCCCGACGGGCCGCAGAACATCGACTTCCAGGCGCAGAGCGAGATCCGCCTCAAGAACACGCTCGAAGTGGCGCTGGTGCTCGACAATTCGGGCTCAATGGACTTCGTCGGCATCGGATCCACCGAAAAGCGCCTGACCATCCTCAAGAAGGCCGCGAAGGAGCTGGTCAAGACCATCGCCGCCGAAGGCGCGCAGATGAAGCAGATATCGAAGCCGGTCCAGTTCGGGGTCGTGCCCTTCGCCGGCGCGGTGAATGTGGGGCCGCAGAACGCCACCGCGAGCTGGATGGACACGGATGGCCGCTCGCCCGTTCACCACGAGAATTTCGACTGGAGTTCGATGGGTGCGACGGATCCGAACAAGCGCGTGGAGGAGAGCGGCGGCGTCTACTACAAGCGCGGCAGCGGCTGGGGGCCCGAGGAGAACGCCAAGGCCACCCGCTTCTCGCTGTTCGACGCGCTGCGGCGCAAGGACTGCACGCAGCGCGACTGGTACGGCAACTGCAAGAGCTGGAGCTACACCAAGATGCCGGGCTGGGCGGGCTGCGTGGAGATGCGCCCCTACCCCTACAACCTCAACGACGAGGCACCGAATTCGGCCCGGCCGGAGACCTATTTCGTGCCGATGTTCGCCCCGGACGAGACGGACTGGACGAACCCGGCCAAACAGCCGGCGAACAACAACTGGTGGACGGATATCAGCTCCAGCAGCAATTCCGCCGCCCGCCAGGCCTTCATGCCGAAATACTTCGCCGCCTCCGAAACCGCCGCAACGGACGCCGACAAGGGACCGAACGCCGGCTGCACGACCAAGGCGATCACGCCGCTGACCGACGTCGGGGTCGCCGCCGGCCTGTCGAAGATCAACACGGCCATCGACGCGATGGTGGCCAACGGCTCGACCAATGTCACGGAGGGTATCGCCTGGGGCTGGCGCGTCGTCTCCGGCAGCGCCCCCTTCACCGAGGGTCGCGGCGACAAGGAGAAGGGCAACGACAAGGTCGTGATCGTGCTGACCGACGGCGCCAACACCTATTACACTCCAGATAGCGTCATCGCACAGATCTATTCGGGCACCAACTACCGTTACGGCGGCAATGACCTTGCCGGATCGCGGTCGATCTACTCCAACTATGGCTATGCGCGGAACCGCGCCGGCGACAGCCGGATCTTCGAGGGCACCGGCGGCATCAGCAAGAACGATTTCTCCAACGACAACTATTCGTCGGCCATGACCCAGCACATGGTGGCGGCCTGCGAGAACGCCAAGGCAGGCAGGATCATCATGATGACGGTCGCGCTCGACCTGAAGAGCAACAACGCGGCCGAAAGTAAGCAGATCGAGGCGCTGAAGGCCTGCGCCTCGGAATCGCGCACCCGCAAGGGACCGGACGGCAAGCCGGTAAAGCTCTTCTGGAACGCCACCGGCGGCGACCTCGACGACGCCTTCAAGGCCATCGGCGACGAGCTCTCCAACCTGCGCATTGTCGGCTGACCCCAGACTTGCCGCTCGGGTCATGATCGGCTAGGACAGCCGCGCCCCTTTCGGGCGCGGTTTTCTCTTTTCGGCAGGCGGAATTTCGACATGGCAAACAAGGCTGGCAAGGCTGGTAGGACTGGGGCGAGGCTCCCGCGCGGCTTCGTCGACCGCCATCCGGCCGATATCCGCGCCGTCGACGAGATGAACGCCAGGATCCGCGAGGTCTATGAGCGCTACGGCTTCGATCCCATCGAGACGCCGCTCATCGAGTACACCGACGCGCTGGGCAAGTTCCTGCCCGACCAGGACCGGCCCAACGAGGGCGTGTTCTCGCTGCAGGACGACGACGAGCAGTGGCTGTCGCTGCGCTACGACCTGACGGCGCCGCTGGCCCGCCACGTGGCGGAGAACTTCAACGAGATCCAGCTTCCCTACCGCACCTACCGCGCCGGCTGGGTGTTCCGCAACGAGAAGCCCGGCCCCGGCCGCTTCCGCCAGTTCATGCAGTTCGACGCCGACACGGTCGGCGCGCCGGGCGTCGCCGCCGACGCCGAGATGTGCATGATGATGGCCGATGTGATGGAGGCGCTCGGCATCGCGCGCGGCGACTACGTCATCCGCGTCAACAACCGCAAGGTGCTCGACGGCGTGATGGAGGCGATCGGCGTTTCCGACGAGGCGCAGAAGCTCGCCGTTCTGAGGGCGATCGACAAGCTCGACAAGTTCGGCCCCGAAGGCGTGAAGCTCCTGCTCGGCGAAGGGCGCTGGGACGGCGGCAGGGAAGGTGAAGGAGACTTCACGAAGGGCGCCGGGCTGGACGAGGAGCAAACAGAGAAAATCGTCACTGTTGTAGCACCAAATATCGGAGACATTGCCAGCGACTCCAGCGGAGATCGCCAAAGAGCATATCTCGGTCGCCTCAATAACATAATCGGGGATTCTGCCCTTGGCAGGACTGGGCTCGACGAACTTTCTAAGATTATGCAAATTATCATAAACTGCGGCTATGCTGTTTCCTCACCGAGAATAGTGATCGACCCCTCCGTCGTGCGCGGCCTCGAATATTACACCGGCCCCGTCTTCGAGGCCGAGCTGCTGGCCGAGATCCCCAACGAGAAAGGCGAGATCGTCCGCTTCGGCTCGGTCGGCGGCGGCGGGCGCTATGACGGGCTCGTCTCGCGCTTCCGCGGCCAGCCGGTGCCGGCGACGGGCTTCTCGATCGGCGTCTCGCGGCTCGCCACGGCGCTGAAGAACCTCGGCAAGCTCGGCCAGGACGCCGTGCTGCCGCCGGTGCTCGTTACCGTCATGGACGGCGACGGCGAGGCGATGGCGAAGTATCAGAAATTCACCCAGGCGCTGCGCCAGGCCGGCATCCGCGCCGAGATGTATCAGGGCAACTGGAAGAAGTTCGGCAACCAGCTCAAATATGCGGACCGGCGCGGCAGCCCCCTCGCAATCATTCAAGGCGCCGACGAGCGCGCCAATGGCGAGGTGCAGATCAAGGACCTGATCGAGGGCAAGCGGCTTTCCGGCGAGATCGTGAGCAACGAGGAATGGCGCGAGGCGCGCGTGGCGCAGTTCTCGGTCAAGGAAGACGAGATCGTCGAGGCGGTGAGGAAGGTGCTCGCGGCACAGCGGCGCGAGCGCGAGGGCGCGTGATGGTGTCCGGTCCGGACAATCAGGCAGCCCCGGCGCTGCCCCTCACCCTTACCCTCTCCCCGCAAGCGGGGAGAGGGAGGCGTCG
>NZ_JANKOF010000146.1 GCF_024655565.1 Nitratireductor sp. ZSWI3
GGCGGCCGCGGGCCGCCGCCCGACCGTCGGTCACCGGCCGGCTCTCCTTGGCGGAAGAAACGATGACAAACCATGCACAAGCAGTCTCAGCAGATCCCACCGAGCAGCCTCACAAGCGGCCGCGCTCGCATGAGCTGAACGCCCTGATCGGGCTCGTCGGCATCGGGCTCATCTTCGAGTTATTGGGCTGGCTCCTTCAGGGGCAGAGTTTTCTGCTCAACCCGCAGCGCCTGTCGATCATGATCCTGCAGGTCTCGGTGGTGGGCATCATCGCCATCGGCGTGACGCAGGTCATCATCACCGGCGGCATCGACCTGTCCTCCGGCTCGGTGGTCGGCGCCACGGCGATGATCGCCATGAGTTTTGCGCAGGTGGGCACCTATCCCCGCGCCGTCTATCCGGCCCTGACGGATCTGCCGGTCATCATTCCCATTCTGATAGGCCTTGCCTGCGGCCTGATCGCCGGCCTCACCAACGGCCTGCTGATCGCCTTTACCAAGATACCTCCCTTCATCGCCACGCTCGGCATGATGGTGACCGCGCGCGGCATCGCCAAATGGTACACGAAGGGCCAGCCGGTCTCGTTTCCGACCGACGGCTTCGCCTCGCTCGGCCAGGGCATGACGCCGGTCTTCATCTTCCTGGCGATCGCGCTGCTGTTCCACGTCGCGCTGAAATACACGGTCTACGGCAAGCACACCTATGCCATCGGCTCGAACGAGCAGGCGGCGCGCATGTCCGGCATCAATGTGGAGCGCCATCTCGTGCTGGTCTATGCGATCGCCGGCGTTCTGGCGGCGCTTGCCGGCCTGGTGGTGGCCGCGCGCGGCCTCACCGCGCAGGCGGGCATGGGCGTCATGTACGAGCTCGACGCCATCGCCATGGCGGTCATCGGCGGCGTGTCCTTGTCGGGCGGTCGCGGCTCGATCCTCGGCACCCTGATCGGCGCCGTCATCTTTGGCGTCATCATATCGGGATTCACCTTCCTGCGGCTCGATGCCTACTACCAGGAAATGATCAAGGGCATGATCATCGTCGCCGCCGTGGTGACCGACGTCTATCGCCAGCGCATGCGGCCACGGTCGCGCTAGGAGCCGAGGAGGACACCATGGCAAGCGAACAACGCAAGGTCATCCTCAAGACCGAGGGTCTGACCAAGCATTACGGCGGCGTGCATGCGCTGGAGGATGCCGATTTCGAGCTTCTCGAAGGCGAGCATGTGGCGATCGTTGGCGACAACGGCGCCGGCAAGTCAACCTTCGTGCGGCAGATCACCGGGGTCGAGAAACCCACTGCCGGCAGGATCCTGTTCGAGGGGCGCGAGGTGGAGTTCCACAGCCCCGTCGATGCCCGCGAGGTGGGCATCGAGGCGGTGTTCCAGAACCTGGCGCTGGCCGATGATCTCGACGTTCCGTCGAACATCTTCCTCGGCCGCGAGGAGACCTACTTCAATCTCGGCCCGTTCAGCTTCCTCAACGAAAGGAAGATGCTGCAGCGCAGCCGGGAGGCGCTGGAAAAGACGGGGGTGAAGATCCCCAACCTGCACAACTCCATCGCCAATATGTCGGGCGGTCAGCGGCAATGCGTGGCGATCAGCCGTGCGGCCAGCTTCGCCTCCAGGCTGATCCTGATGGACGAGCCGACGGCGGCGCTCGGCGTGCAGGAGACGACGCAGGTGGAGAACATCATCCGCGGCCTCAAGAAGCGCGGCATTCCGCTGATCCTCGTCAGCCACAATCTGCGCCAGGTGTTCAACCTGGTCGACAAGATCTGGGTGTTCCGCCGCGGCCGCATCGCCGGCATGCTGGAGGCCGACAAGACCGACGGCAACGAGGTGGTCTCGCTGATCACCGGCGTGCAGACCGGCGTGCACGAGAACGCCAGCTATATCTGATTTCCTTCCGTCCGGCTGCAGGCCGCCGGACGGGCATTTGTTTTTCCCGCGCCGGTCACGGGCCGGCCCATCACGCGGATCTGCCATGCAGAACAAGGACACGCGCGCCGTCATCATCGGAGGCACCCAGGGGCTCGGCCTCGCCATCGCCAGGCGGCTCGTCGCCGAGGGTTGCGAGAGGATGGTCATTTCCGGGCGCGACCGCGCCAAGGGGGCGGAGGCGGCTGCCGAACTGTCGGCTCGCGGCTGCGCGGCGCATTTCATCGCCGCCGATCTCGGCAATCTCGAGGATTGCCGGGCCGTGATCGAGGAGGCGGGAGGCCTTCTCGGCCCGCTCAACGCGCTCGTCAATGCCGCCGCGACCTGCGATCGGGGCTCGCTGGTCGATACCACGCCGGACGTGTGGGCGAGGCTGATGGACATCAACGCGCGCGGCCCCTTCTTCACCATGCAGGCCTTCGTCCGCCAGGCTCTGGCAAACCGGACGCCGGCCTCCATCGTCAACATCGTCTCGATGGTCATCCATTGCGGCCAGTCCTATCTGGCGCCGTACTCCGCCTCCAAGGCGGCGCTCGCCAACATCACCCGCAACGCCGCGCAGGCGCACCGCCAGGACCGCATCCGCTGCAACGCCATTGCCTGCGGCTGGATGGATACGCCGGGCGAGGACGCAACGCAGAAGCGCTATCACAATGCGCCCGACAACTGGCTGGAACTGGCCGAGGCGCAGCAGCCCTTCGGCCAGTTGGTGAAACCCGATCAGGTCGCCCCTCTCGCCACCTATCTCCTCTCGCCGCAATCGGGCGTCATGACCGGGGCGATCATCGATTGCGACCAGAATGTCGCCGGCGCCTATCCCGAGTGAGCGGCGCCCGCGTCTCCATGCTTTGACTTCACCAGACATACGGAACCTCTTCCCATGACCGTAAACTTCGCTCTTCTCGGCGCCGGACGCATCGGCAAGGTCCACGCCAAGGCCATCGCCGGCAACGCCGACGCGCGGCTTGTCGCCGTCGCCGACGCCATCCCCGCGGCCGCAGAGGCCATCGCCGCAGCCAATGGCTGCGCCATCCGCTCGATCGACGAGATCGAAGCCGCCGCGGACGTCGACGCCGTCGTCATCTGCACCCCCAACGACACGCATGCCGACCTGATCGAGCGCTTCGCCCGGGCGGGAAAGGCCATCTTCTGCGAAAAGCCGATCGACCTGAACCTGCAGCGCGTCAAGGATTGCGTGGCCGTGGTCGAGGAGACGGGAACGGTTCTGATGGTCGGCTTCAACCGCCGCTTCGATCCGCATTTCGGCGCCGTCCGCGCGGCCATCGACGAGGGGCGGATCGGCCCGGTCGAAATGGTGCAGATCACCTCCCGCGATCCGGGCCCGCCGCCGCTCAGCTACATCGAGACCTCCGGCGGCATCCTGCGCGACATGACGATCCACGATTTCGACATGGCCCGCTTCCTGCTCGGCGAGGAGCCGGACACGGTCTTCGCCACGGCGTCCGTCCTGGTCGACCCGCAGATCGGCAAGGCCGGCGACTATGACAGCGTGTCGGTGGTGCTGACCACGGCGTCCGGCAAGCAGTGCAGCATCTCCAATTCGCGCCGCGCCACCTATGGCTACGACCAGCGCATTGAAGTGCTGGGCAGCAAGGGAGCCGTCGCGGCTGAGAACCAGCGGCCGGTCTCCATCGAGATCGCGACGGCCGAGGGATACACGCGCCCGCCGCTGCACGATTTCTTCATGACCCGCTACACGCAGGCCTATGCCGCCGAGATCGCCGCCTTCGTCGCCTCGGTGGTCGACGGCAAGCCCGCCTCGCCGTCGGGTCAGGACGGGCTGCTCGCCTTGGCGCTCGCCGATGCGGCGCTCGTCTCGGTGAAGGAGGCGCGCGCGATCAAGGTGTCGGAGATTCTTTAGACCCTTCCCAACGGGCGGCGAGACAGGTTTTCGCCGCTGCGATGCCGGCCTCGAGGTCGTTGCCGCGGGCAAGCCCGGCGGCAATGGCGCTTGCCAGCAGGCAGCCCGTGCCGCGCATCGTCCCTGGAAGGCGCGGCCCCTCGAAGCGGACGGGCGGCAGGCCTTGCCGGAACAGGAAGTCGACGGCGTGCGCGCCTTGCCCGTGCCCGCCCTTCACCAGCAGGGCGGGCGGGCCGCTCTCCATCAGGCCGTGTGCCTGCGCCCCGATCTCCGCCTCGTCGCGAGCCGGCGCGCAACCGGTCAACAGCGCCAGCTCCGGCAGGTTCGGCGTGACGAGAGCGCAGCGCGGCATGAGGTCCCACCGCAGGCCCGCGATGGCGGCATCGGCCAGCAGCGCTTTGCCCGAGGACGCGGCGATCACCGGGTCGAGCACGACGGGAAGATCGGCATGGTCCGACAGCACGCGGGCGACCGCCGCCACCGCGCCGGCCGCGCCCAGCATGCCGATCTTGATCGCCCCGATCCTGTTGGCTTCGAGCGCTGCCCGCATCTGCGCCTCGATCAGCCCGGCGTCGCAGGGTTCGACCTTCGTGACGGCCGCATGCGTCTGCACCGTCACCGCCGTCACGGCGAGACAGGCGCGCAGCCCGAACGCGGCGATGGTCTCGATGTCTCGTGCGATGCCGGCGCCTCCCGAGGAATCGGAGCCTGCCACCACCAGCACATGCGGCAAGGTCAGCGCCATGTGGCCGTCGTCTCGATCCAGCGGCGCGTGCGCGCTTCGGGCTCGGGGTTGAGCGTGATGTCGGTGACGACGGCGGCGCTGTTCGCGCCGGCCGCGAAGACGCCGGGCAGCCGCTCCGGGTTGAGCCCGCCTATGGCCACGAGCGGCAGGCTGCCGACGCGGCGGCGCCAATCGGCCAGGCGGTCGAGCCCCTGCGGCGCCCATTTCATCTTCTTCAGGATCGTCGGATAGACCGGGCCGAGCGCCACGTAATCCGGCTCCACCGCGAGCGCCGTGTGCAGCTCGGCGCCATCATGCGTGCTGACGCCGAGTTTCAGCCCGGCGCCCCGGATGGCGCCGAGATCGGCCGCCGCCAGGTCCTCCTGGCCAAGATGCACGAAATCGCAGCCCGTTTCGATGGCGAGCCGCCAGTGATCGTTGACGATCAGCTGGCAGCCATGCGCCGCACACAGCGCGCGCGCCGCCGCGATCTCGGCGCGCAGGGCGGCCTCGTCCCGGTCCTTGATGCGCAACTGCACGAGCTTGACGCCGAGCGGTACCAGCCGGGCGATCCAGGCGGCGCTGTCGACGATCAGGTAGAAGGGGTCGAGCTTCATTCGAACACGGCCTTGCCGATGACCGGGGTGGAGGGAACCGCCATGTCGCGCGGCTCCAACGGCCCGGCGTGGAAGGCGCAGCGCCCCGCCTCCACCGCCTCGGCGAAGGCGCGCGCCATCGCGACCGGATCGCCGGCCTTGGCGACTGCCGTGTTAAGCAGCACCGCATCGAAGCCCAGCTCCATCACGCCGGCGGCGTGGGAGGGGCGGCCGAGCCCCGCATCGATGATCAGCGGAATATCGGGAAACTCGGACCGGAAGGAGCGCAGCGCGTCGGGATTGACCGGGCCGCGCGCCGAGCCGATGGGCGCGCACCAGGGCATCAGCACCGCACAGCCCGCGTCGAGCAGGCGCCCGGCGACGACGAGGTCCTCGGTCGTGTAGGGAAAGACCTTGAAGCCGTCTTCCACCAGGATGCGCGCGGCCTCGACCAGGCCGAACACATCCGGCTGCAGCGTGTCGTGATGGCCGATCACCTCGAGCTTGATCCAGTCGGTGCCGAACAGGTCGCGCGCCATCCTCGCCGTGGTCACGGCTTCCTTGACCGAATGGCACCCGGCCGTGTTGGGCAGGACGCGCACGCCCAGTTCGCGGATCAGCTCCCAGAACTGCCCGCCCGTGCGCCCGCCCGCCGTCTCGCGGCGCAGCGAGACGGTGACGATCCCGGCGGACGAGGCACGCACGGCTTCCGCGAGGATGGCAGGGGAGGGATATTGCGCTGTGCCGAGCAGCAATCGGGAGGCGATTTCCTCGCCATAAATGGAGAGCATCGTTCAGCCCCCCTGCATGGGCGCCAGGATCTCGATCCTGTCGCCATCGCTCAAGGCGCATCGCTCCCGCTCCGTCATCGGCACCAGCTCACCGTTGAGCGCCGTCGCCAGGAAATCCGGCTCATAATCCAGCTCCACGAGCAGGGCCGCCAGCGTCGTGGCGGAAACGGCCTGTTCCTCGCCATTGACCGTGAGTTTCATGCGGATATCTCCAACGGTTGCGCGTGACTCACCGCCGTCTGCTCTCTTGAGCTTGTCGAACGGGGCGACCATCTCCCCCTCAAGGCAGGGCAATCGCATATGGTTTTTCTTGCAGGCTCCGCCTGCGACCCCCACCCTCGGTCCCTCCCCTCAAGGGGGAGGGAAGAAAGGCGGTGCGCTCCATCATACCCCTCCCCCTTGAGGGGAGGGGTAAGGGGTGGGGGTATCGCCGGGTACAGCATCAGGCGCATTGCCGTTCCTCCTGCAGGATCATCGCTGCCGCCTCCCGCGCCATGGCCGGCGAAAGCAGGAAGCCGTGCCGGTAGAGCCCGTTGATGCCGATGCCGCCGGCGGTGCGCGTGATGCGCGGCAGGTTGTCGGCATAGGCCGGCCGCACGCCGACGCCGGTCTCCACGATCTTCGCCTCGGCAAAGGCCGGGTGCAGGCCGTAGGCGGCGTTTAAAAGTTCCATCATGGACCGGGCGCTGACCGGGCCACCCTCGTCGCTCTCGATCATGGTCGCGCCGACCATGAAGCGATTGCCGGCGCGCGGGACGATGTAGACCGGGATGCGCGGATGCAGAAGGCGCACCGGGCGCGACAGCGACACGTCCGGCGTCTCCAGCACCAGCATCTCGCCGCGCACGCCGCGCAGCGAGGGCGCCGGGGAGGCGATGCCCGTGCAATCGGCAAAGCATTCCACGCCCGCCGGCTCCTTGCCGCCGCACAGGAAGGCGACGCCCTGAGCCTCGAGCTTTTCGCGCAGGGCAAGAAGCGCCCGGCGCGGATCGAGATGCGCTTCGCCGGCGAAGAAGAGCCCGTGCCGGAAGCGCCCGCCGAGATCGGGCTCGAGTTCCGCGATCCTCTCGCCCGCGATCGTCTCGAAACCGCTGGTGCGGGCGGAAAAGCGGGCAAGCTCGCCCGCGTCCCGCGGCGTGGCGACGACCAGCGTGCCGTTGCGCACCACATGGCCGGGCAGGGCGGCCTCCCACCAGTCGGCCGCTATGCGCCCGAGCCTCAGAACCGGCTCCTCCGCGCTCTCGCGCTCGCACCAGGGCGCCAGCATGCCGCCGGCGAGCCAGGAGGCGCTGCCGGAGGAGTCCGGCCTGATGTCGGTGACCGTGACGGTCGCGCCGCGCGCCGCCAGCTCGTGGGCGAGGGTGAGGCCGGCCACGCCGGCGCCACGAACGAGGACGTGCATCATGCATCTCCCGGGCGGTGACATGGCCAGCCTGCAAGGGCGGCGCTCTTGAGCACCCCCCCTCTGG
>NZ_JANKOF010000147.1 GCF_024655565.1 Nitratireductor sp. ZSWI3
CGACCTGCTGCGGCGGGTCGGCCGGCGCGTCGACCGGCCGGCGATCGTCGACGCTCGGCGCTGTCTGGCTTTGCGCGAGTGCAGCACTCCCGCCGCCGCCAAGGGCGGCAAGGAGGAGCGCTGCACAAAACAGATGTCCTGATCGCCTAATCATCGGTGGGCTTCCGCCCCGTCACCACCGTTTCGACAACGCCGGCCCTTTCCAGTCCGGCAACGATCTCGTCATATTGCGCGACGCTCGTCGCCGGCACAAGCACCCGGTAGAGACCGCCGGGCAAAGGCCCCGAATCGATCTCCAGCCCGCGTTCGGCAAGCGCCGCCGAGACGGCGGCCATCGACGCCTCGTCCTTGAAGGTCACGAAGGCGAAGGGCGCCTTCTCCCGATCGGCCCCAGCGACGGAAAACTGCTCCGTCCCCGACATATTGATCCACACGGTCTGGCCGACGAGGATGGCCAGCGCCAGCCCCGCGGCCACCCAGGCCGCCTGCACGGGCATCGACGGCAGCAGACGGACGAGCCGCTCGCGCAGCGACGGTGCCGGGGCGCGTTCCCGCCCGGCCTCGCGCTCCAGCGCCTGCGAAAACCGCGCCAGCGCATCGGCCGGCGGGCGGATCGCCTCGTTGGAGGCGGTCGCCGCGGAATATTCGCCTTCCGCCTCCGCCAGCGAGGCCATCGCGTCGGGATCGGAAGCGAGCCATTCCTCGACTTCGCGCAGTTCGGCGCCCGAAAGCGTGCCGTTCAGAAAGAAGGGCAGCAGGGCCTCGAGCCGGTCGCGGCGGTTGGAAAACGCTTTCTCACTCATGGCCAGCCTCGATCATATCCGGATGCCTTCAGGGCTTCGCCAAGCTTCTTGCGGGCGTAGAACATCCTCGTCTTCACAGTGGCGACGGGCACCGCCAGGATCTCGCCGATCTCGGTGACGGACTTGCCGTGATAATAGGCCAGATCCACCACCTCGCGATGCTCGTCGGAAAGCGCATCGACAAAGCGACGCAGCGCCGCCGCCTTGTCGTCCTTCATCGCCATCACCTCGGGCGTGTCGGCCGTATCCGCCAACGCCTCGGCCTGCCCGTCCTCCAGCGCATCCTCGCTGCGCTTGCGCAGTGCCGAGAGCGCCTTGAAGCGGGCGATGCCGAGGAGCCAGGTGGAGACCTGGGAGCGGCCTTCGAAGCGCGGCGCCTGGCGCCACACTTCCAGAAAAACCTCGTTTGCGATGTCGTCTGCCATGGTTTCCGATCCCGTCTGACGCATCACGAAGCGATAGACCCGCGTGTGATGGCGCATGAACAGGAGCCTGAGCGCGGCGCGATCGCCGCGCCCCACTCGGGCCACGAGTTCGGCGTCGGACGTCTCGCCCGCGCCGCCGCTCATGGCCGGCCCTTCATCGCTGTGTCGCGCGACCGGACGATTTGGTTCATCGCGTTCTCCCGGGTTTTTCGAACGCTACCCGATCGGGATTACCAAAACCAGAAGCCGCTTCGAGATGAACCTTTTCACGCTTGCAGCAGACCAACCCGGCAGGGCTCGCATGGTGCGCGCCCGCAACAGGAGTGTTCTGATGACGCGAAACCACGACTGCAGGCAGCCGATGGAGCCGCCCCGGGTCTGGCCCGGTGCGGATTTGTTGACGCTGCGTAAGCCGAGGCGTACGCTTGGCGAAGACGGGGTCGATAAGGGCCCCGCTTCGGGGGACGACGCCGGAACGTTGGGGAACGGGCGCACAAACGACGCCTGTCCGGCCACCTCCCCGATTGGTTGCGGGAGGTATGTTATGCGGCAGAACCACGGGTTCCCGACGCGCCGCGGCGGGAACGTGAGCCTCCGACCCAGCATTTTTGCCCGGCATTTTCGAACCGACACGGCGGTCCTCGCCCTTGCGATGGCTGCCGGGCTGCTCCTGGGCGCGCCGGCGCGCGCCCAGGAGGGCGCGATCATCCAGCCGGGCTTCATGGCCGTCACCGGTTTCCCCGGCACGGTCATCCCCGGCTTCGAGGAGGGCCTCCTGCCGGGCGTCGATCCGGTCGACGAGACCTTCATCGACGTTCAGCGCGCGTCCCTGCGCATCTTCGACATGACCTTCCTCGGCGGCCCGCCGACCGGCCAGGTCGTCTTCACGCCGCCGCCCTTCGAGGTGCCGGCCGGCGAGATCGGCCAGGTCTTCGGCCTCGCCTATGACGACGGCAAGCGCGAGGACACGACCGCCATCGCGCCCAGCCTCTATGCCGCCGCCACCTCGTTCCACGGCGTCGAGATCGTCACCGACGACGAGGACGAGGACGGACGGCCCGAGCGCCAGCGCCGCGGCACGGCGGGCGCCCGCTTCATGGACGGCCAGTTCGGCGAGAAGAACGGCGGCGGGCCCGGCTCGATCTGGAAGATCGACGGGATCACCGGCGCCGTCTCTCTGTTCGCCGACATCGAGACCAACAGCGGCCCGGGCATCGGCAACCTCGCCTTCGACCGGTCGCATCGGCAGTTCTTCGCCTCGGACCTCGATTCCGGCCTCATCCATCGCATCGGCATCGACGGCAATCTGGTCGACACGTTCGACCACGGCGTCGAAGGCCGTCCGGCCCACGGCCTTGATCCTTTGGCCGACGACGGCGCGGTGATGGACATCGCCGGCGCCGCCTTCGACGCGGAGGAGCCGAAAACCTGGGGCTACACCCAGGCGGAGCGCCGCGTCTACGGCCTCGCCGTCCATGGCGGACGGCTCTACTACGCGGTCGGCGAGGAAGCGGAGATCTGGTCTGTGGGTATCGCCCGCGACGGGACCTTCGCCGGCGATCCCCGCTGGGAGCTGACGGTCGAGGCTGAGGAAGAGCTGCCGGTCACCGACATCGCCTTCGACACGCGCGGCTTCATGTATCTCGCCCAGCGCGGCGAGGTGGAGAACCGCTACGATTATTCGAGCTTCGCCGACAGCGGCGAGGCCGAGGTCCTGCGCTACTGGCGCGAGAGCCCGGACGACCCGGAAACGGAGAGCATCTGGGTGCCCGCGCCGGAGGAATATGCGGTCGGCTTCCCGCAGCCCCATCGCCAGGCGGCCGGCGGCATTGACCTGCAATACGGCTACGACAATCAGGGCCTCATCAACCGCAACGCCTGCAGCGACACGCTGGCCAAGACCGGCGACCGGCTGCGCGACAACCCGGCCCTCGAGGACCAGCTCGCCGAAGGCGGGCCTTTGGCCGTTCACGGGGTGCAGCTCACCGCATCCTTCCTGGTCAGGCCGCAGAACGAGCCGCCCTTCGGCTCCTGGTTCGCCGATTTCGACGGCTTCTTCGACGATCCGGAGGTCAAGGGCCATGTCGGCGACGTGGAGGTCTGGCGGCCCTGCGAGGGGCGCGCGGGCTATTACGAGCCGATCCCCTATCCGGGCGACTATCCGGTGCCCGGCTGGCCTCCCGGCTTCCCGCCCCCCGGCGACCTGCCTCCCTGCATCGAGGTGGAGGCGGCGGAATATTTCTGCACGCCGGCGGGCCTCGAAGCCGATCTCTACATCCGTGACCGCGCCGGCATCGGCGGCGATTCGCTGCATGCGAAGTCGCTGACCCCCGGCGTCGGCGTTTTCCCGCCCAAGCAGACGGTGCCCAGCCTGGCAACGCCCTTCACGCTCGGCGTGAGCGGCCACCTGCCCGGCGAGACCGTCGACCTCGGCCTCTGTTTCTACAGGGACGCCGATGCGCAGGCGGGTGGCTACTTCCCTTGCTGCAAGGTGACGTTGCCGCTCGAAACGCCACTCGAATCCTGTGAACCGTGAGGGAGGGAGAGATGACGATGTCCATTTATCTCCCCGCGCGGGACGCACTCACCCCGGTCATGGAGACGATCATGAACCCCCTTGCCGCGACGGCGCGCACACCGCGCTGGCTGCTGGCCGCGGGCATGGCGCTCTCCGCGGCGTTCGTGCCCTTCGCCGGCGCCGGCCCTGCCGGTGCGCAAACACCTGAACTGCGCGAGATCGCCCCGGAAGGCGGCGACGGTCCGCGTCTCGAGATCGAGCCGCTGGAGCCTGCTCCGGCGCCCGAAAAGCTGCGTCCCTTCTTCGAGAAGCGCGGCATCCAGGTCAACTGCGACTACGTGGAATACCGCCTGCGCTTCGGCATGCGCGGCAATCCCGAGATCATGGCGAGCCCCCTGCTCGACACGCTTTTGACCAATGTCCGCTTCGATCTGAAGGACCAGTTGCCCGCCGATCTGGCGATCACCCATGTCGACGTCATGGGCGACATCACCGGTCCCGGCGGCAGCCCGGCCCCGGCCCACGCGGTCGGTACGACGGCGAGCCCGGACGACACCCTGTCGCTGTCGAATTTTCGCCTGTCGGCCACCGATCTCGACGGCGACGGCAGCCTGACCGAGCGCTACATCGACATCAAGATCACCGCCAGGATCGACCAGGCGGCTTTCCCGGCCGTGGTCAACGTCGACAACCAGGCGACGATCACCATCGCCAAGGCAGCCGACGGCGCCGTGCTCGGCACCATGCCCTCGCACGATCCCGCCCTGCCCGACGACGGCGACTGGAAGACCGGCAAGCCGACCACCATTGCCATCGACGTGACCGATTGCGAGCCACCGCCCCCGCCGCCCGGCGACGGGTCGGGGCCGTGCTTCGAGGTCGAGACCGGCGAAGTGGACTGCGTGCCCGGCGGCGGAGCCTATATCTACCGCATGCATGTCGGGCCGGAGATGGAGGGCCGCGTCGTGGCCGTCACCTCGACCACGCCCGGCATCGTCATCGATCCCCCGGACCAGTTCGTGCCCGCCGGCGGCGGCACGCTGGAATGGGAGATCACGGGAGCGGCTCCGGGAGACACGGTGCATCTCATCGTCACCGGCATCGAGACCTATGCCGGTCCTGCCGAGGGTGTCGGCCTCTGCTGCACCCAGGTGGTGGACATCGAGATCCCCGAAGATCTCGACTGCCCGCCCGACGACGAGGGCGAACCGGACATCAAGGTCGAGAAGCGCGCCGACGAGGCCCGCTGCGAGATCGACGGTTCGTGCGACTTCACCATCCGCGTCTCCAACGCGGGCGATGCGCCCTACACCGGTAAGATCGTCCTCGACGAGGTGACGACCCCCGGCAGCGCCACGGTCGTTTCCGGCCCCAACGCACCATGGACATGCCTGCCCATGGTGAGCCCGATGTCGTGCGAGCATCCCGAAACCACGCTCAACCCGGGCGAGTTCGTCGAACTCAAGCTCGGCTTCCAGCCGGGTCCGGGATGGGTGTGGCACGGCATCCGCAACTGCGCCGAATACGACTACACGGCCAGCGGCAAGGGTCCGTTCGGCGATCCGACCAACGACAAGGCCTGCGCCTCGATCCAGATCTGCCTGCCCGGTGAACGCGAATGCACACCGCCCGAGGGAGACATTCCCGACATCGGCGTGCGCAAGCGGGCCGAGCCGTCGCTGTGCACCCCGGATGGGCTCTGCACCTATGTCGTGACGGTCTACAATGCGGGTCCGACGCCGATCAACGGGCCGGTCACCTTCGTCGACACCTTCCCGGCCGGCGACGTCGCCTCCGCCACGTTCAGCCCGATGCCGCCCTGGAACTGTGCCGCCCTTTCCGGCAACAGCTTCCAGTGCGACCACCCGATGCTGAACCTGGTTCCCGGCGCCTCGACGGACATCGAGGTGACGACGGTCGTCGGCGATTACCCGACGAACGTGGTCGAGAACTGCGCCAAGGTGACGCCGCTCCCCGGCGAGACCAACCTTGCCAACAACGAGGCCTGCGCCAGGGCGACCATTCCGGGCGTGCCCGGGGGCAAGGCGCAGCTCCGCATCCAGAAGACCTGCGAAGCCACCGTCTCGGCCGGTGCGGTCGCCTGCCGCATCACGGTCACCAATGTCGGCACGGCCGCCCCGATGGGCCCGGTGCGCGTCAACGACGCGGCCGAGATCATCGGCTCGGGCGCTCCGGTCGACATTCAGACCGTGACGCCGGACGGGCCGGAATGGACCTGCGACCCGGCTCCGACAGCCTCGCTCGGCTGCCAGATCCCGGGTGCGGTGATGACGCCCGGCACCGCGCGCCACTTCGACGTGACGGTGAACGTCTCGCCGGGTGAGCGGTTCGAGAACTGCGCCCGCGGGTCCTTCGGTCCGGCACCGGGCGACGACATCGTCTACCCCATCGGCGAAGCCTGCGCCGAGGGCGGCACGCGGATCACCCTCGAGAAGACGGGCGACACCCAGTGCCTCATCGGCGAAGCCTGCACGTTCCAGATCACCATAAGGAACGAAGGCCCGTCGGCGATCTCCGGTCCGGTCCGGATCGGCGATGCCCTGACGGTGGAGGGTTTCGGCGGCGTTCCGGCCACGATCCTCTCCGTCGACCCGCCCTTCGGCTGCACGCCGGAGCCGACGGCCCTGCCCTTCGTCTGCCAGACCGACCTGACGCTCGGCGCCGGCGAAAGCCGCGTGCACGAGGTGACGGTCGAGCTGCCGGCGGGTGGCGGGCTCGCCGACGCGGTGGCCAATGGGGCCAGCGGCCGCAACTGCGCCGCCGTGGTTCCGCCGGACGCCGATGTCCGTGCGATGCCGCCGCTCGCCGGGCCGCCAACGGCAGGTGCCGCCCGTCCGTTCGACTGCCATGACTTCCGGGTCCTGCCGGCCGAACAGGAAGAGCAGTGCTCGCCAGGCTTCGTGCTCAACAATGCCGGCCGCTGCGTCTGCCCGGAAGGCACCGCCTTCCGCAACGGCGAATGCGTCGGCGGCTCTACGACACCGCTGCCGACCCCGCGTCCGCGGCCCGAGCCGCAACCCGAACCGGAGAAGCCGCGGCCGCAGGCCGAGTGCCGGCTGCTTCCGGGCCAGATCCGCACCCGCGACGGACGCTGTGTCTGCCCGCGCGGAACGCAACTGGTGCGGGGCGCCTGCCGCAAGCCGCAGGTGCAGCGGGAATGCCCGAGAGGCACGACGGGGCGTTACCCGAACTGCCGGCCGATCGTGCAGCAGTGCCGTCTGCTGCCGGGTCAGATCCGCACGGCGGACGGACGATGCGTGTGCCCGCGCGGAACCCGCCTGGTGGCCGGCGCCTGCCGCAGGCCGGAGGTGCGTCAGTGCCCGCCCGGCACGACGGGCCGCTATCCGAACTGCACGCCGATCGTGCGGCCGAGCTGCCCGCGCGGCACCACGGGGACCTTCCCCAACTGCCGGCCGATCGTGCAGCGCCGCTGCCCGCCCGGCACCGTCGGCACTCCGCCGAACTGCCGCAAGGTGCAGATCCAGCCGCCGGTCAACCGGGTGCCGCGGCAGCCGCAGACGAACGTGCCCCTGCGCGTCGTCCCGCAGCTCCTGCGCCCGCGCGACGACGGCAACCAGATCAAGTGATCGGGTCTGCCTGAGAAAAGAGAGGCC
>NZ_JANKOF010000148.1 GCF_024655565.1 Nitratireductor sp. ZSWI3
GCCGCCGAAGGCGGCCGCGCCCGTTTCCGGCGCATCGCCGACCGAGCCTCGGCGCTCTATTCGCCCGTCGTGCATGTCACCGCCTTCCTGACCTTCCTCGGCTGGCTCCTGGTCACCGGCGACTGGCATCGGGCCATCACCGTCGCCATCGCCGTGCTCATCATCACCTGTCCCTGTGCGCTCGGCCTTGCCGTGCCGATCGTTCAGGTGGTCGCCGCAAGGCGCCTCTTCGAGAACGGCGTGATGGTGAAGGACGGTGCGGCGATGGAAAAGCTCGCCGAGATCGACACCGTCGTCTTCGACAAGACCGGAACGCTGACGCTGGGCGTGCCGCGCCTCAAGAATGCCGACCAGCTCGGCGAGACCACGCTGGCGCTCGCGGCGGCCGTCGCGGCCCATTCGCGCCATCCCTTCTCGCGAGCCATCGTGCGCGCGGCCGCAAGCGCCACCGGCAAGGCATTCGCCTTCGATACGGTGCGGGAGTTCCCGGGTCTCGGCATCGAGGCGCACAACAACGGGGCCACGTGGCGGCTCGGTCGCGCCAAATGGGCGCTCAGCGAAACCGCCAGCGACCACGATCTGCAGACCGGCACGGTGCTCGTGCGCAACGGCCGCAAGCTGGCCGATTTCCGCTTCGAGGACACGCTGCGCCCCGGCACGCCGAAAGCCGTCGAGCGCCTGCGCGAGAAGGGTATCGGCGTCGAGATCATCTCCGGCGACAGCGAGCGGCAGGTGGGCGCGGTGGCGGACCGGCTCGGCATCACCGCCTGGCGGGCGGGCGCCCTGCCCGGCGAAAAACTCACCCGCCTGTCGCAGCTTGCCGACAGCGGCCACAAGACGCTGATGGTCGGCGACGGGCTCAACGACGCCCCGGCGCTCGCTGCGGCGCATGTCTCCATGGCGCCGGCCAGTGCCGCGGATATCGGCCGCAACGCCGCCGATTTCGTTTTCCTGCGCGAAAGCCTGGTCGCCGTGCCGCTCACGTTCGACGTGGCAAAGCGCGCCGGCCGCCTCATCCGCCAGAACTTCGTGCTGGCGATCGGTTACAACCTCCTGGCCGTGCCGGTCGCCATTCTCGGCCACGTCACGCCGCTTCTGGCGGCGGTGGCGATGTCGCTGTCGTCGCTGATCGTCATCGGCAACGCGTTGCGTCTGCAGACCGACCCCGATCTGATCGAGCCGGCCGACCGCGCGGTGCCGGCGACGACACCTTTCCCCGAGCCCGTGATGGAAGCGCCGTGACCAACCTTGCCATCCTCATCCCGGTGGCCCTGTTCCTCGGCGCGATCGGGCTTCTCGCCTTCCTGTGGTCCCTCAGGAGCGGCCAGTACGACGATCTCGACGGCGCCGCCGAACGCATCCTTTTCGACGCGCCGGACGATGAGCCGGACAGCAGATCCGGCTCATGAAACAACACAGAAAATAAAGGCCGTTGGTGCGTCCGAAGACGGTAGAGGATACCCGACGCCATCGACCCCGTGCGTGGTTCTATCGCACCACCAGAACCGAGATCTCCGCATGGCGCACGACGCGCGCCGCATTGGGGCCGATGAGATAATCCTCGGGGCTCGGTCGCTTGGCCGACAGCACGATCAGATCGGCCTTCGTCTCGACCGCATAGCGCAGGATCTCGCGGTAGATCGAGCCGTGGCCGACGATATGCCGGTGCTTCACGCCTTCGGGCACGTACTTCTTGGTGAAGGCGTGCAGCGCCTTGTTGGCGTGGTCGATCGCCTCCTGCTCGTGCCCCTTCGGAAAGAAGCCGCCGACGATCGACATGCCGTAATCGGGTACCACCGTCATCACGTGCAGCCGGCTGCCGAAGGACTTGGCATAATCGACGGCCGTCTTCAGCGTGCGTATTTCGTCGTCGGCATTGCCGAGATCGATGGATACGAGGATGTCCTTGTACATGGCATTTCCTCCTCAGCTTTCCGCCGGGCGCGGTCTGCCCGCATGCGGATTGCCCCCCAACGTGCCGCCGCGGCGGCGCTGCATGAACATCACCAGGGCGAGCAGAAGCGCCGCCGGGATATAGAACACCTCACGGGGCATGCGCTCTTCGTTGCTGACCTCGACCGCCGTGATCTCGACCGGTTGATCCGCGTAGAAGTCGAGATTCGACAGGGCCTTGCCGGCCAGGCTGTTCATATCGAACGGCTCGTCGAGGATCACCCTGTCGTCTTCGATGCGGGCGGCAAGTCCGGTCGCCGCCTCGAAACGGGCCTCTCCGGTCTCGCCCTCCGGGCCTAGGTTGAACGCCATGGTCCGCTCCGTGGTGCGGTCCGGATTGTCGAAATTCGGACCGCGGATGGTGAAGCGTATGTCGGCATCGGCAGGCTCATCCTTGACGGCCTCGAAGATCTGGGCTGGCGGTGTCACCAGATAGGGCGGCTGCACCAGGTCAAGGAAGAAGCCGGGCCTGAGCAGCATGAAGGTCACCAGCAACAGGGCGGCCGACTCCCACAGCCTGTTGCGCGCCATGAAGAAGCCCTGCGTCGCCGCCGCGAAAATCAGCATCGCGACGATCGCCTGGATCGTTACCCAGATCGCACCGAACCAGCCCACATTGATCAGCAGAAGATCGGTGTTGAAGACGAAGATGAAGGGCAGGAGTACGGTCCTCAGCGAATAGAAGAACGCCGTGAAGCCGGTCTTGATCGGATCGCCGCCTGACACGGCGGCGGCCGCGAAGGAGGCGAGCCCGACCGGCGGCGTCACATCGGCCATGATGCCGAAGTAGAAGACGAACATGTGCGCGGCGATCAGCGGGATGATGATGCCGTTGGAGGCGCCCAGTTCGACGATCACCGGCGCCATGAGCGAGGAGACGACGATGTAGTTCGCCGTCGTCGGCAGGCCCATGCCGAGCACCAGGCTGATCAACGCCGTGAAGACGAGGATCAGGAAGATGTTGCCGCCCGACAGGAACTCGACGAACTCGGCCATCACCTGGCCGATGCCGGTCAGCGTCACCGTGCCGACGATGATGCCGGCGGCGGCGGTGGCGCAGGCGATGCCGATCATGTTGCGGGCGCCGAGGATCAGGCCGACGATGAGGTCGTTGATGCCTTCCCCGAGGGCGGCGCGCTGCTCATCGCTCTGCAGGCCGCGGAACAGGGCCTTGAGCGGCTTCTGGGTGAGGATGATGACGATCAGCAGGAGCACCGCGTAAAAGGCCGAAAGGCCCGGCGACTTGCGCTCCACCATCAGCGTCCAGACCAGCACGAAGAGCGGCAGCAGGTAGTGCAGGCCCGTCTTGATGACGTCGACCGCGATGGGCAGTTCCACCACCCGCGCGTTGGGATCGTCCATTTCGAGATCGGGCGACTTCGCCGCGTACCAGATGAGCGCCACATAGGCGACGAGCAGGGCCGCCATCAGAACGGGGGCCGAAATGTCCGGCAGGGCATATTTGATGAAGTTGATGGCGTAATAGATGATGCCCACCAGGATGATGATGGAGGCGATGACGATGCCCGAGCGCATCAGCGCCACCAGGGCCGGGTGCGTCTGGCGCTTCTGCAGCACCGGCATGTCGTTCTTCACCGCTTCGAGATGCACCAGATAGAGCAGCGCGATGTAGGAGACGACCGCCGGCAGGAAGGCGTGCTTGATGACCTGCAGGTAGGAGATGCCGACATACTCGACCATGAGGAACGCGGCGGCGCCCATCACCGGCGGCATGATCTGTCCGTTCACCGAACTCGCCACCTCGACCGAGCCGGCCTTTTCCGGCGTGAAGCCGACCCGCTTCATCAGCGGGATGGTGAAGGTGCCGGTCGTCACCACATTGGCGATGGACGAGCCGGAGATGAGGCCGGTCATCATCGACGACAGAACGGCGGCCTTGGCCGGCCCGCCGCGCAGATGGCCGAGCAGCGCGAAGGCGAGCTTGATGAAGAAGTTTCCGGCGCCCGCCCGGTCGAGCATGGAGCCGAACAGAACGAACAGGAACACGAAGGCCGAGGAGACACCGAGCGCCACGCCGAACACGCCGTTGGGAGACAGCCACATCTGGTCCATGGCGCGGCTGAACGAGGCCCCGCCCCAGCGGATGATGTCCGGCACGACGGTGGAGGAGCCGAAGAACACGTAGGAGAGGAAGACGATGGCGACGATGGCGAGCGGCGGGCCGAGCGCGCGGCGCGTCGCCTCGAGCAGCAGCACCATGCCGATGCCGGCCACCACAAGGTCCTGCGTGATGGGCAGGCCGGGCCGCTGGGCAAGCGCCCGGTAGAAGACGAAGATATAGAGGGCGCAGGCGGCAGCGGTGAGGGCGAACACCCAGTCGATCACCGGGATGCGATCGCGCGGGCTCGACGGCAGCGCCGGAAACGCCATGAAGGCGAGGAACAGACCGAATGCCAGGTGGATGGCGCGCGCCTGCGCGTCGTTCAGCACCAGTGGCAGACCGGTCATGCCGGACAGCGTGTAGGGAAGCGGTGAGGCGATGTAGAGCTGGAACAGCGACCAGCACAAGGCGACGGCGGCGATGACGAAACCCGCCGTTCCCGCCGGATCGCGCGCGCCTGTGTCGCTGGAAGCGACCAGATCCTGCAGTTCGTCTTCGTTGAGCGGTGCGGCGGCCTTGCCCGCATTGTCCGGTTTCGTCGCCATTTCCCCTGTATCCCCTCATGAATCGTTTTAATTTTCAGGGAGAAGAAGGGCGCCCGGTTGAGGGCGCCCCGGTGGTCTGACCCTGACAGATCGTACCCATCCGTCAGGAAAAGTCAGCCCATCAGTTTTTTGTCGTAAGCCGACAGATCCAGACAGATGGGTTCCATCTGGATCATCACAGCCGTGCAGGTATCAGTTCAGCCAGCCCTTCTCCTTGTAGTAGGCCTCGGCACCCGGATGCATCGGCGCCGAATTGCCTTGAGTGACCATGCTTTCCGGCGTGAGGTTGGCGAGCGCCGGATGCAGGGCCTTGAAGGCATCGAAGTCCTTGAAGACCGCGTCGACGAAGGCGCGGACGACATCGTCCGGCACGTCGGCGGAGGTCACCACAGTGGCGCCGACGCCGAAGGTGTTCACGTCGCCGTCGGTGCCGCGGTACATGCCGCCGGGGATGGTCGCCTTGAAGTAGTAGGAGTTGTCCGACACCAGCTTGTCGACGGCCTCGCCCTCGACCGGAACGATCACGCTGTCACAGGTGGTCGTCGCCTCCTGGATGGCGCCGGCCGGGTGACCGACCGTGTAGGCGAAGGCGTCGATGTTGTTGTCGCACAGCGCCGAGCTCTGCTCGGCCGGGGCGAGTTCGGCCGCCACGGCGAAATCGGAGTTGGTCCAGCCCTTCTCGGCGATCAGAAGATCCATCAGCGCGCGCTGGCCGGAGCCGGGATTGCCGATGTTGACGCGCTTGCCCTTCAGGTCGTCGAAGGAGGCAATGCCGGCTTCCTTGCGTGCCACGACGGTCAGCGGCTCGGCATGCAGCGAGAAGACGGAGCGCAGCTTGTCATGGGCGCCGCCATCCTTGAACGGGCCCTCGCCCTTCATGGCGTTGTACTGCACGTCCGACTGCACGACGCCGAACTCCAGGTCGCCGCCCTTGATGGCGTTGACGTTGAAGACGGAGCCGCCGGTCGATTCGACCGAGCAGCGAATGCCGGTCTCGCGGCGATTCTGGTTCATCAGGCGGCAGATCGCCCCGCCCACGGGATAGTAAACGCCCGTCACGCCGCCGGTGCCGACGGAGATGAAGCGCTGGTCCTGTGCGCTGGCCGCCCCGGTGGCCAGCGAGCCGAGCACCGCGGCCGCGAGGCCAAAACCGAGAATGCGATTTGGTTTCATAATGCGTCTCCCTACTGATGTTTACGCGTTTGCAGATGCGTGCACGTCGAATCGCGATGCAGCCTTTTCAGGACCGACAACCGCAGCCGGACACCGCGTGCGGGATGCCCGGCGATGCGCAATCCGGAAAGGCTCAGGTGCGGGAGCGTGAAGCGCCCCCCGCTCCAAGTCAATGGATAGACTGCGCAATTTGCCGAAACTTGCAACCCATTGTTGCGCCCCCGACCAAACCAGCCGGGGATAAGCTTTTGACCATCGATGAATCGTCGTCGTCGTCCCCCTCCTGATTTTTCCGGTCAGGCCGTCGCCGCGTCCACCGCTTCGCCAAGCCGTTCGACGATCGCATCGGCGGTCGCCTCGTCGATGATGAAGGGCGGAGCCAGGAGCACGTGGTCGCCGCGCGCGCCATCGATCGTCCCGCCGGCCGGATAGACCATCAGGCCACGCGCCATCGCTTCCCTCTTGACCTTGGCGTTGATCTTCAAGGCCGGCTCGAAAGGCGCCTTCGAGGAACGGTCGGCCACCAGTTCCAGCCCCAGGAACAAGCCGCGGCCGCGAATGTCGCCAACATGGGCGTGGTTGCCGAAGCGCGATTCGAGGCGGCCGCGCAGATAGGAGCCCATGGCGCGCACATTGGCGAGCAGCCCGTCCCGCTCGATCACCTCCTGCACGGCCAGCGCCGCCGCGCAGGCGACCGGATGGCAGATATAGGTGTGGCCATGCTGGAAGGCACCCGACCCGTTGGCGAAGGCATCGAAGATATGCCGGCCAAGCAGCACCGCGCCGATCGGCTGGTAGCCGCCGCCCAGGCCCTTGGCGATGCTCATCAGGTCGGGCGCCACGCCGTCCTGCTCGCAGGCATGCATCGTGCCGGTGCGCCCCATGCCGCACATCACCTCGTCGAGCAGCAACAGCACGCCGTGGCGGTCGCAGATCTCGCGGATGCGCTTGAAGTAGCCGGGCACCGCAGGCACGGCACCCGCCGTCGCCCCCACCACCGGCTCGGCGACGAAGGCCATCACCGTTTCCGGCCCGAGTTCGAGGATCTTGTCCTCCAGCGCCTGCGCGGCGCGCTGGCCGTAGGCCTCCTCGCTCTCGCCCGGCACCTGGTAGCGGTACGCGTAGCAGGGGTCGATGTGATGCGTCTCGATCAGCAGCGGCGTGAAGGGCGCGCGCCGCCACTCGTTGCCGCCGGTGGCGAGCGTGCCGAGCGTGTTGCCGTGATAGCTCTGGCGGCGGGCGATGATGTTGCGCCGCTCCGGCTTGCCTTTCTCGACGAAATACTGCTTGGCCATCTTCAGCGCCGCCTCGTTCGCCTCCGACCCGCCGGAGACGAAATAGGCGTGGCTGATGCCTTCCGGGGCACCGGCGATCAGGCGGTCGGCCAGCCGCTCGGCCGGCTCGTTGGTGAAGAAGCTCGTATGCGCGTAGGCGAGATGCTCGGCCTGCGCCTTGATGGCCTCGATCACGTCCGGATGGCCGTGGCCGAGGCAGGAGACGGCCGCCCCGCCCGATGCGTCGATATAGGCCTTGCCCGCGGCGTCGAAGAGTTCGACG
>NZ_JANKOF010000149.1 GCF_024655565.1 Nitratireductor sp. ZSWI3
AGCGGGGAGAAGGAGGATGGCCACGACGTGGATGCCTCCCTCTCCCCGCTTGCGGGGAGAGGGTAAGGGTGAGGGGCCGGCGCTGGCGTGACCGCATGATTGAACGGAGATCCATATGTCCATCATTCCCGTGAACAGCTTCGCCCTCGACCGGTGGATCGCACCGTCCGGCGACACGGCGAAGCTCAGAAGTGCCATAGACGGTCGCGTGGTGGCGGAGATCGGCGGTCGGCTCGATTTCGCCGCCATGGCCGACCACGCCCGGCGCGTCGGTGGGCCGGCTCTGCGCGCCATGACCTTTCACGACCGCGCCTTCGCGCTGAAAGCGCTGGCGCAGCATCTCAACGAGCGGCGCGAAGCGCTCTACGAGCTGTCCTACGAGACCGGGGCGACCAAGCCCGATTCGATGATCGACATCGATGGCGGCATCGGCACTCTGTTCGTCTATTCCTCCAAGGCGCGGCGCGAGCTGCCGGACGATTCCGTGCTGGTCGAAGGCGCGCTGGAGCAGCTTTCGCGCTCCGGCCGGTTCGTCGGCCAGCACGTGGCGACCCCGCTGCAGGGGGTGGCCGTGCACATCAACGCCTTCAACTTCCCGGTCTGGGGCATGCTGGAGAAACTGGCGCCGACGCTGATCGCCGGCGTGCCGGCGATCGTCAAGCCGGCCTCGGCCACCGCCTGGCTCGCCGAGGCCTGCTTCCGCATGATCGTGGAATCGGGGCTCCTTCCGGAAGGTGCCGTGCAGTTCATCGCCGGTTCCACGGGCGATCTTCTCGACCGGCTGACGGGGCAGGACGTGGTGTCGTTCACCGGTTCGGCCTCGACCGCCGCGATGCTGCGCTCGAACCCGACCATCATCGGCAACTCCGTGCGCTTCATCGCCGAGCAGGATTCGCTGAACGCCTCGATCCTGGGGCCTGATGCGGCGCCGGGCACGCCGGAGTTCGAGGCCTTCATCAAGGAAGCGCATCGCGAGATGACCGCCAAGGCGGGGCAGAAATGCACCGCCATTCGCCGCATCATCGTGCCGGCGCAAAGCCGCGATGCGGTGATCGAGGCTCTTGCCGAGCGGCTCGGCAAGACGGTGATCGGCAATCCGCGTGCCGAGAACGTGCGCATGGGGGCACTGGCAAGCCTCGCGCAGCGCGCCGACGTTCTGGAGAAAGCCGGCATCCTGGCGGGTGAGGCGAAGCGCGTCTTCGGTGATCCGGACGCTTTCAAGGTGGAAGGGGCGGATGCCGGCAAGGGCGCCTTCCTGCCGCCGATGCTCTTTTCCTGCGAGGATCCGGACGGCGCCGAAAGGCTGCACTCGGTGGAGGCCTTCGGGCCGGTGTCGACGGTCATGCCTTATCGCGACCTCGGCCATGCGCTGGCGCTCGCCAATCGCGGCGGAGGGTCGCTGGTGGCCTCCGTCTTCACCCATGATCCGGCAGTGGCGCGCGAAGCCGTGCTGGGAGCCGGCGCCTTCCATGGGCGGCTCTACTTCGCCAACCGCGACACCGGCAAGGAGGCGACGGGCCACGGCTCGCCGCTGCCGCATATGGTGCATGGCGGACCGGGCAGGGCCGGCGGCGGCGAGGAGATGGGCGGCATGCGCGGCGTGATGCATTACATGCAGCGCACGGCGATCCAGGGAAGCCCCGACATCATCGCGGGCATCACCGGCCGCTATGTGCCGGGCGCGGCGACCGTCGAGAAGGAGCCGCACCCGTTCCGCCTGAGCTTCGGCGAACTGCACCCGGGACGCACGCTCTGGGCCGGTCCGCGCACGGTGACGCTGGAGGACATCGAGCATTTCGCGACCTTCACCGGCGACACGTTCTATGCCCACATGGATGAAGAGGCCGCGGCCGCCAATCCGTTCTTTCCAGGACGCGTGGCGCATGGCTACCTGATCCTGTCCTTTGCCGCCGGACTGTTCGTCGAGCCGGCGCCCGGGCCGGTGCTTGCCAATTACGGCCTCGACAACCTGCGCTTCATGAAGCCGGTTTCTCCGGGCGACAGCCTGAAGGTCCGGCTGACGGTGAAGCAGAAGACGCGCCGCAACGACGACTATGGCGAGGTGCGCTGGGATGTCGGCGTCTACAATCAGGACGGCGAGCAGGTGGCCGGCTACGAGCTGCTGACGATGAACGCGATGTAGGGGCGAAGGCTGGCTCCCGCCCTCGTGGTTCGACAAGCTCACCATGAGGGCTTCCCTTGGCGCTCACCATGAGGGGCTTCCTCGGGCGCCTTCGCTTCGAAGCGCGCTGCGGCTGCGCCTTCTTCACCCTCATGGTGAGCTTGTCGAACCACGAGGGTGAAGAACAGAAGGACGCTCTCGCCGTGTCTACCGCTCCAACGGCCTGAAGCTTATCCCGTCCACCAGGTCCCCGGCCTTCACCAGCGCCGCGCCCGTTGCGACGACCATCTGCGGCAGCAGCATCCATTCGAGCGTCCAGGCGGCGCCCGAGCGTTCGTTCTCGTGCACCAGCGACTGGTGCATGCCGGCGAGCAGCGTCGCGTTGAAACGGGCGAGCGTGACCAGGGTTTCGGCGGCGACCGGATTCTTCTTGTGCGGCATCGCCGACGAGCCGCCGCCCGAGGAAAGCACGATCTCACCGATCTCACTCTGTGCGGCGAGCGCCACGTCCTGGCCCATCTTGCCGAGGCTGCCGGTGATGAGCGACAGGACCGAGGCAAGTTCGGCGATGCCGTCACGTTCCGAATGCCGCACATGGTCGACCAGGGAGAGGCCAAGGGCAGCGGCCATATGGCGGGCGACGGCCGGACCTTTTGCGCCGAGCTTGTCGAGCGTTCCGGCGGCGCCGCCGAAATGCAGGATCTCCACGGCCTGCCGCGCGCGCTCGAGGCGTTCGGCGTGACGCTCGAGGGGCGCGCGCCAGGAGCCGATCTTGCGCGCGGCGGGAACGCGGATGGCGGCCTGCATGCGCGTGTGCGCCATCACCTCGACCGCACCGTCGCGCGCCTCGAGCAGGGCGAGGCTCTGCGAAACGGTGGCAAGGCGCTCCAGGAGGATGGCGCAAGCCGATTTCAGCCGCAGTGCCAGGCCCGTGTCGATGACATCCTGGCTGGTGGCGCCGAAATGAAGATGCGGGCGGCAGGTTTCGGGCAGCTTCGCACGCAGTTCGGCGACCAGCGCCGGGACGACGACACCGTCACGCGCGACGCCGGCCCTGAGGGCCGGGACGTCCGGGCTGAAGGTTGCCAGAAGGGCGACGATCGCCTCGGCAGCATCTGCCGGGATGACGCCCTCCTGGCGCTCCGCCTCGGCGAGCGTGGCCTCGAAGCGGAGCATGGCGTCGATCTCGGCACGGGCCGAGAACAGATGGGCAAGCGGCTCGTCGCCCAGAAGGCCGGAGAGGATCGGGTGATCGAAGGGGGAGATCGTCATTGGCGGTCTTGCCTCGTTCCTGACACTCGCGGGGTTCCCGTCCAGCTTTCCAGCGCATTTGTTCATCGTTGGCGGGGATGCGAGTGCCTTTCGTTGGCACTATGCCCGATCAGATGTCGAAAAACACCGTCTCCCTGTCTCCCTGCAGGTGGATGTCGAAGGTGTAGGTGTCGCCGTCGCGGGGGGCGATCAGGGTCGCGATGCGGTTCTGATGCTCGAGGCGGGTGAGCACCGGGTCCGCGTCATTCGCCTTGGCCTCGTCGCCGAAATACATGCGGGTCGACAGGCCGAGATTGATGCCGCGCGCGACGATCCACAGGCTGATATGCGGGGCCATCATGCGGCCGTCCGGGAAGGGCACCCGTCCGGGCTTGACGGTCTCGAAGCGGATCTCGCCCGTCTCCATGTTCGAGGGAAAGCGGCCCCAGCCCTGGAAATTCGGATCGGCTGCGCCGCGCGTTTCGGATGGCGAGTTGTAAAGGCCTTCGGCATCCGCCTGCCAGGTTTCGACGAGGACGTCCTTGAGAGGCGTGCCGGTGCCGTCGAAGATCCGCATCACCACCGCCACGCGCTCGCCCTTCGTCTTGTCGTTGACGAGAGGCTGGCCGAGGTCTTCGGGGTAGATGCCGGAGATATCGCAGAAATTCGGGGTGAGGCCGATATGGACATAAGGGCCTGCCGTCTGAGAAGCGCTCTCCTTGAGGCGTCCGAGTTGCTGGGCCATCAGTTTCCCTCCAGGCGGTTTTCGAACAGGGTCGAGCGGCGGCCGCGCAGCACGATGTCGAACTTGTAGGCGCGCGCGTCCATGGGCACGGTGGCCTGCATGTCGAGGGCGGCGATCAGTCCCTCGACGGCGCGCCGGTCGGGGATGGTGGCGACGATCGGGCATTGCCAGATCATCGGATCGCCCTCGAAATACATCTGTGTGATCAGGCGCTGCACGAAGCCATGGCCGAACACGGAGAAATGGATGTGCGCCGGGCGCCAGTCGTTGATGCCGTTCGGCCAGGGATAGGCGCCGGGCATGATCGTGCGGAAGGCATAGTTGCCGTCCTCGTCAGTGATGGTGCGGCCGCAGCCGCCGAAATTCGGGTCGAGCGGGGCGAGATAGCCGTCCTTCTTGTGTCGGTAGCGGCCGCCGGCATTGGCCTGCCAGAATTCGACCAGAACGTTGGACATGCCGACGCCGCGCTCGTCGAGCACACGGCCGTAGACGATGATGCGCGGACCCATGGCGCTCTCGCCGGGGCGGGCATAATTCAGCGTCAGGTCGTTGTCGAGCTCGCCCAGGATCTGCCGGCCGAACGTCGGGCCGGTGACCTCCGACAGCGTGTGCGGGAAAGCTATCGGCGCCCGTTGCGGCGAGCGGACGACGGAGGTCTTGTAGCCGGGCGTCAGCGCCGGCGGATGCCAGAGACGGTCGCGCTGGAAAAAGCCTCCCGTTTCGGGACGGTCGTTTCTCATTCTCCTTCTCCTTCTCCCTCCATCTCGGCGAGCGTGCACTTGACGATCTTGATCGCATGGTTGGCCGCCGGCACGCCGGCGTAGATCGCCACATGCAGCATCGCTTCGCGCAGATCCTCGGCGCTGGCGCCGGTGTTGGCGGTGGCGCGCACATGCATGGCCAGTTCGTCGTGCTGGCCGAGCGCGGCGAGCAGGGCGATGGTGACCATCGAGCGTTCGCGCCTGGTCCATCCGGGGCGCGACCAGACATGGCCCCATGCCGCTTCGGTGATGAGCGTCTGGAACGGCGCGTCGAAATCGGTCTTGCGTGCCTCGGCGGCGTCCACCCAGTCGTCGCCGAGGACGGCGCGGCGGGTCTTCATGCCCTCCTGATAGCGGGGGCTCCTGTCGTCTTCCGACATCACTGTCTCCTTTCAGGCCTCAAAAGGGCAGGCCCACATAGTTCTCCGCCAGCATGGTGAGCGCGGCGCGCGACTGGAACAGATAATCGAGCTCGGCGTGCTGGATCTTCTGCCCAAAGGCGCCCTGATCGGGGAAGCGGTGCAGGGTGCTCGTCATCCACCAGGAAAAGCGCTCGGCCTTCCACACCCGCGCCAGCGCCCTTGCCGAATAGGCATCCAGCCCGGCCGTCGATTTCTCGATATAGAATTCGCGAAGCGCATCAAAGAGATAGCGGATGTCGCTCGCAGCCAGATTCAAGCCTTTGGCGCCTGTCGGCGGAACGATGTGGGCGGCATCACCGGCAAGGAACAGCCGGCCGAAGCGCATCGGCTCGGCGACGAAGGAGCGCAGCGGCGCGATGGATTTCTCGACCGACGGGCCGACGGTCATCGCGGCGGCGGTCCGTTCGGGCAGGCGGCGGCGGATCTCGTCCCAGAAACGCTGGTCGGGCCACTCCTCGACCCGCTCGTCGGCGCCCACCTGCACATAGTAGCGGCTGCGCGTGGTGGAACGCATCGAGCACAGGGCAAAGCCGCGCGGATGGTTGGCGTAGACGAGTTCATGGCCGACCGGCGGTACGTCGGCGATGATGCCGAGCCAGCCGAAGGGATAGACGCGCTCGAAGGTCTCGATCGCCTCGTGCGGGACGGACTGGCGGGAGATGCCGTGGTAGCCGTCGCAGCCGGCGATGAAATCGCAGGCGATGCGGTGGGTGACGCCATCCTTTTCGTAGGTGACGAAGGGATTTTCGGCATCGAAGCCGTGCGGCTGCACGTCCTTGGCCTCATAGACGGTGACGGCGCCGGAGGCCTCGCGCCCGTCCATCAGATCGTGGGTGACCTCGGTCTGGCCGTAGACGAGGACGCGCTTGCCGCCGGTCAGGCCATATAGGTCGACCCGGTGGCGGCGGTTGTCGAAGGCGAGGTCGAAGCCGTCATGCGGCAAGCCTTCGCGGCGCATGCGCGCGCCGGTGCCGGCCTCGTCGAGCATGGCGGCCGTGCCTTCCTCCAGAACGCCGGCACGGATGCGCGAAAGCACATGCGCCTTCGACGAGCGTTCCAGGATGACATTGTCGATGCCGGCATTGGTGAGGAGCTGCCCGAGCAGCAGTCCTGCTGGGCCGGAGCCGATGATGGCGACCTGTGTGCGCACGGCAATGCAATCCTCCCTGTTGCCGACCGTCAGAGTGGAAATTCCTGCTGCCGGCGGCAATGGACATTTTCGGCAAAGGATTGCACATTTCGATCATACGGGAGATGCGGCATGGCACGGCGTGGGATACCCAACTACCGGCTTTATGAAGAAAAAACAGGGGAATCTTCGGATTTCTGGCTTCACTGCGAGACGCTTTCGACGCGCAGCGAGCTGCACAATTGGGAAATCGCGGTGCATCGGCATTCGGCGCTTTTCCAGGTGTTCTGGGTGACGAGGGGAGAGGGCATGCTGCTCGGTGGCGGGCAGGAGGGCCGAGCCTTTGCCGCGCCCTGCATGCTGTTCATACCACCCGGTGCCGCGCATGGCTTCCGTTTCGCGCAAGGCTCCGAGGGGCTGGTGACGACGGTTCTGGCGGACCGGCTGTCCCTGCCGCTGGGGGCCGAGTGGCCTCTGTCCGCCTTCTTCGCCGAGGCGCGCGTCGTGGATCTGGCCGGGGAGGAGGGCGATGGCCACCACATCGATCGCCTGTTCCGGCGAATCCATGAGGAGAACGCGCGGCGCGACCTCGGCCGCGACCTGATGCTCGATGCGCTGGTCACCCAGATGCTGGTCTGGCTGGCGCGGGC
>NZ_JANKOF010000150.1 GCF_024655565.1 Nitratireductor sp. ZSWI3
TCCTTCTCCCCGCCTGCGGGGAGAAGGAGCCGGCAGGCGGATGAGGGGCAGCACCGGCGGTTGATCCATACGACCCGGCTGTCCATCATCGCATCAGCCTTCCCTTACGCACCCAGACCACGGAGCCTTCCATGCTTTCACGACGCGAATTCCTGATGGCGGGCGCCGCTCTTTCGGCAGTGGCCGGGCCCGGACTGATCGGCGGCTGGTCGCGCGCGGCCGCGCAGCAGAGGCTGAGCGAGAACGACCTGCTCGACTTCGATGCGTTCGGCAACGTCACGCTGGTCCACGTGACCGATATCCACGCCCAGCTGATGCCGGTCTATTTCCGCGAGCCGTCGGTCAATCTCGGCGTCGGCGCGGCGGCCGGCCTGCCGCCGCATGTGACGGGAGAGGACTTCCTGAAGCTCTACGGCATCGAGCCGATGAGCCCGCACGCCTATGCGCTGACACCTCAGGATTTCGCAGCCCTTGCCCAGGCCTATGGCAAGATGGGCGGCCTTGACCGGATCGCCACCATCGTCAAGCGCATCCGCGCCGAACGCGGCGACAACACGCTGCTGCTCGATGGCGGCGACACCTGGCAGGGCAGCTACACCTCGCTCAAAACCAAGGGCCAGGACATGGTCACGGCGATGAACTCCCTGCAGCCCGATGCGATGACGGGCCATTGGGAATTCACCTACGGCACCGACCGGGTGACCGAGATCATCGACAGCCTGCCGTTCCCTTTTCTCGGCGGCAACATCTACGACGCCGAATGGAACGAGCCGGCCTTCGAGGCCTACACCATGTTCGAGCGCGGCGGCGTGAACATCGCCGTCATCGGCCAGGCCTTTCCCTACACGCCGATCGCCAACCCGCGCTGGATGTTCCCCAACTGGTCGTTCGGCATCCGCGAAGACGACGTCGCGGCCAACGTGGCGGCCGCCCGTGAGGAGGGTGCCGATCTGGTCGTGCTGTTGTCGCACAACGGTTTCGACGTCGACCGGGCCATGGCCGGGCGCGTCGAGGGCATCGACATCATCCTCACCGGCCACACGCACGACGCCCTGCCCGAGCCCGTTCTGGTCGGCAAGACGCTGCTGATCGCCAGCGGGTCGCACGGCAAATTCGTCACCCGGCTCGATGTCGACGTGCAGGGCGGCGCGATGAAGGGCTTCCGGCATCGCCTGATCCCCGTCTTCTCCGATGTCATCACACCCGATGCGGACATGGCCAAGCTCGTCGAGGAACTGCGCGCGCCCTATGCGAAAGAGTTGAAGCGGGAGCTCGGCCGCACCGACACGCTGCTCTACCGGCGCGGCAATTTCAACGGCACGTTCGACGACCTGATCTGCCAGGCCCTGCTCGACGTGCGGGAGGCCGACATCGCCCTGTCGCCGGGGTTCCGCTGGGGCACGTCGGTGCTGCCCGGCCAGGCGATCACGGTCGAGGATCTGCACAATGCCTGCGCCATGACCTACCCGGCAGCCTATCGCTCGACCATGAATGGCGAGACGATCAAGAACATCCTGGAAGATGTCGCCGACAATCTGTTCAACGAGGATCCCTATTACCAGCAAGGCGGCGACATGGTGCGCGTCGGCGGCATGGGGTACAAGATCGATCCCGGCGAGACGATCGGCAACCGCATCTCGGGCATGACGCTGCTGAAGACCGGCGAAGCCGTCGAGCCCTTGCACGACTACACGGTGGCCGGCTGGGCCTCCGTCAGCGAGACGACGGAAGGGCCGCCGATCTGGGATGTGGTCGAGGAGTACCTCACCCGCAATCCGCTGGTCCAGATCGAGGAAAACCGCTCCGTCAAGGTTGCCGGTTAAGCGACAAGCCTGCCGGCGCGGGGTGCCGGCATCTTCTCTCAACGCAGGATCTTTTCAGGCAATGATCGCGGACGATGCGCAGCGGCGTTGGACAGGCTGAGTCCATCCTGATATATAGAAAAATTCATATGTTTATTTGTATGCTCATTCGGTAGAGGAGCCGGATCGCACTCATGACGAACACACCGACAAGACGCAGCTTCATGAAGGGCGGGCTGGGGGCAGGCGCGGCGCTTGCCGCCGCCGGTCTTGCCGCGCCGGCACGCGCCGAAGGCGATCCGGCCATCACCGAGATCCAGGACTGGAACCGCTATTCCGGCCCCGGGGTCGACGCCAGCCCTTACGGCAAGCCCTCGAAATTCGAAGCCGGCGTGGTGCGCCGCAATGTGGCTTGGCTGACGGCGGATCCGGTCTCCTCGGTCAATTTCACGCCGTTGCACGAGCTTGACGGCATCATCACCCCCAACGGCCTGTGCTTCGAACGGCATCATGCCGGTGTCGCCGAGATCGATCCGCACAAGCACAGGCTGATGATCAACGGCCTCGTCGAGACGCCGCTGGTCTTCACCATGGCGGACCTGATGCGCTTTCCGCGCGAGAACCACGTCTATTTCCTCGAATGCGCGGCGAATTCCGGCATGGAATGGCGCGGCGCCCAGCTGAACGGCTGCCAGTACACGCACGGCATGATCCATTGCGTGATGTATACGGGCGTGAAGCTGAAGCACCTGCTCGATGAAGCTGGCGTGAAGACGAACGGCAAATGGGTCATGCCGGAAGGCGCCGACGCCTCCGCCATGACACGCTCGATTCCCATGGAGAAGGCGATGGAGGACTGCCTCGTCGCCTTCAGGATGAACGGCGAGGCGCTGCGGCCCGAACAGGGCTATCCGCTGCGGCTGGTGGTTCCCGGCTGGGAGGGCAATATGTGGGTGAAGTGGCTGCGTCGCCTGGAAGTGGGCGACGAGCCGTGGCAGGCCCGCGAGGAGACCTCGAAATACACCGACCTGCTGGCCAACGGAAAGGCGCGGCGCTTCACCTTCCTGATGGACGTCAAATCCGTCATCACCAGCCCCAGCCCCCAGGCACCCATCACTCATGGCAGGGGACGCACCGTCGTCACCGGTCTTGCCTGGTCGGGCACCGGCAGAATCAAGCGGGTCGACGTCTCGCTCGACGGCGGGCGCAACTGGGTGACGGCGCGGCTCGACGGCCCGAGCTTACCCAAGGCGCTGCACCGCTTCTATCACGAGTTCGACTGGGACGGTTCGGAGCTTTTCCTGCAATCGCGCGCTATGGACGAAGCCGGTTTCGTCCAGCCGACGAAGCAGGAATTGCGCGCCGCGCGCGGCCCGAATTCGATCTACCACAACAATGGCATCCAGACCTGGCATGTCGCGACGGACGGAGCAGTCGAGAATGTCGAAATTTCTTAAGACCCTTGCAGTGCTCGCCCCGCTGTCCCTCCTCTGCAACAATGTGGCGTGGGCCGATCCCGATGCCGAGGACGGCGCCAAGGTGTTCAACAAGTGCAAGGCCTGCCATGCCGTCGGCGAGGGTGCCAAGCACAAGGTGGGACCCGAGCTGAACGACCTGTTCGGCAGAACGGCCGGCACGGCCGAGGGATACAAATACTCGCCGGCGATGACGAAAGCCGGCGAGGAGGGGCTCGTCTGGAACGACGAGACTCTGCACGCCTATCTTGCCGCCCCGCGCGGTTATGTGAAGGGCACGAAGATGGCCTTTGCGGGCCTGAAGAAGAAGGAGGAGATCGACGATCTCCTCGCCTATCTCAAGACCCATACGAGCGGTGCGGCAGCTCCTGAGGAAAAAGAAGCCGAGCCGGAAAGGAAGAGCGAGGCTCCGGCCCCGACGGAGGAAAGGAAGGCCGAGGCGGCGCCCGCCCCGGACGCTGCCCCGAAGACGCATGGCGTCTTCCATCTGGGCCGCCCGGCGACCGCCGACGAGATCGCCGCATGGGACATCGACGTGCGCCCGGACGGCCATGGCCTGCCCGAGGGGCGTGGCACCGTCGCCGAGGGCGAAGCTCTGTTCACCGATCAGTGCGCTGCCTGTCATGGCGATTTCGGGGAAGCGATCGGCCGCTGGCCAGTGCTGGCCGGCGGCCAGGACACGCTGACCAACGACCGCCCGGTCAAGACCATCGGCTCCTATTGGCCGTACCTGTCCACCGTCTACGACTATATCCGGCGCGCCATGCCCTTCGGCAATGCGCGCTCCTTGTCCGATGACGACGTCTATGCGCTGACCGCCTACGTGCTCTATCTCAACGACATCGTCACGGACGAGGATTTCGAGCTCAGCCGCGACAATTTCACGTCGGTCGAGATGCCGAACAAGGATGGCTTCATCGACGACGACCGCCTGTCAGAACCGCACTACGCCGGCAAAGCCGAGCCGTGCATGAACGACTGCCGGCCGGGCAAGGCCGAGATCACCATGCACGCCGCGGTTCTCGACGTCACACCCGACGCCGAGGATGGAGAGGGCTCCCCCTCCATCGAATAGTCATTCGGCGGGAGCGGGGCTCGCTCGATGCTCCCGCGTTCCAGCACGCACCGGACGATCGACGAAACGGTCGGCGACCGCGGCGCCGGCGATCATCGCCGCGAGGCCTGCCACGGAGGACAGAGCCAGCACCGAGCCGCCGGTGAAGCCGGCGCCGATGGTGCAGCCGACGGCGAGAATCCCGCCGAAGCCCATCAGCACGGCCCCCAGCGTATAGCGCAGGATCGACGGCGTGCCGGGCTCGGCGAATGTGGCGATGCGGAAATCGCGGAATGCCACGGCCGCCACCAGAGCCCCGAGCAGCGTGCCGATCAGGACGCCCTGGTCGAGACCTGCCGTACCGCCACCCGCCGCGAATGCGCCGGTGGTCGCCAGCGGGCGGATGTAGGAAAGGCTTTCGGCCTGGATCGGCTCGAAGAGCTGCAGCGAGATGGCGTAGGTGAACCACCAGCCGGCCACGACGGCCAGGCCGACGCCGACACCGCCCAGAAGGCGCCACAGCGACGGCCGCGCCTTGATGGCAAGGCCGAGCGCCGCGAGAACAAGGAGCGCACCGAGGCCGACGCCGGCCCAGCGGGCGAGACCGGCATGGGCGAGGATGTCGTTGCCGCCGACATCGGCGGAACTCCACAGGGCCGAGACCGCGTCGCGCGCCGGCACCAGGAAACCGCTGTAGGTGGCGAGCCCCACAAGGGCGACGACGAGCGACGAATAGAGCGCCCGCAGATTGCCCGAAGCGGTCAGCACCAGGAGGCGCGACGCGCATCCGCGCGCCAGCACCATGCCGACCCCGAACAGGCCGCCGCCGATCAGGGCGCCGGAGAGGCTCTGGGCAGTGGAGAAGAAGCGCGTCTCGGCGACATTGAGCTGCCCCTGCGCCAGAAGCAATTGCACGCCCAGCACCGCAACCGCGAAACCCGCGGCCCACACGGCAAGCGCCTGCAGGTCGCGGCCGCGCGTCAGGTCGAGCACGGCGGAACGGGTGCAAAAGCGGCTGCGCTGGGCAAAAATGCCGAAGGCGGCGCCGACCACCGCCCCGCCCACGAGCAGCGCGCCGTTCTCGCCGAAGCGGTCAATCAGAGGCACAAAATCCATGGTTCTCCGTCTCCGGTAGACTGATTTTTCAAGATACGGCAAGACAGTGCCGATTAGAGGGTATGGATTTGCGCCGATGGTGCATCCGATGGAATGCCTTTGCGCAAAATCCCGGCGCAACAGGCCTTCGCGTTCAGCGCCCATCTGCTATCGTGATAGCGCCGCTGTTGCAAGGTTTCACCGGATTCAGGCAAGACCCAGCAAACCTTGCGAGCGGTGCCTGCGGCCACATTGAGCGGCGCACCATAAATGCCTATTGAAATCGATTTCATTTTCAATACAATCGATTTCATTGGCATGACGCATCGGTTCCGCTGCGTGGAGGCATGCCAAGGGAACAATCGGCTTGTGACGCCGGCGAAGAACGTTTTCGGGCCGGCAACACACCTTACCAGGGAGGAGTTTCATGAAACGATTGGCAACGATCGCCGTCGCCGCCGCTCTCGCCGGCACGGTGCTTCCGGCATTTGCGGAAGATTTCAAGATCGGCCTGTCCAATGGCTGGGTCGGCAGCGAATGGCGCACGCAGATGATCGAGGAGGCTGAGGAAGCAGCCGCCAAGTGGAAGGAGCGCGGCGTCAATGTCGAGGTCGTGGCACAGAGCGCCAATGTCGACGTGCCCGGCCAGATCGCCCATGTGCGCAACTTCATCAGCCAGGGCGTCGATGCGATCATCATCAACCCGAACAGCCCGACGGCCTTCGATCCGGTCTTCGCGCAGGCCAAGGAAGCCGGCATCCTGGTGATCGCGACCGATGCGGAAGTCTCCTCGCCCGACGCGATCTATGTAGGCATCGACCAGAAGGGCTGGGCGATGGAAAGCGCCAAATGGCTGGCCGGGACCCTGGACGGCAAGGGCAAGATCGTCGCCATCAACGGCGTCGCCGGACATCCGGCAAACGAGATGCGCGTTGCCGGCTATCGCGAGGTCTTCGGCGAGCATGACGGCATCGAGATCGTCAACGAGGTCAACGCCAATTGGGACCAGGCCCAGGGTCAGCAGGCCATGCAGAACCTCATCGCCACCTATCCCGACATCGACGGCGTATGGGTGCAGGACGGCATGGCCGCCGGCGCCTGGCGCTCGATCATGGACGCCGGCAAAGCCGGCGACATCGCCGCGACCGGCGAAATCCGCAAGGACTTCATCGACATCTGGACCGAGAACAAGCTGAACTCCGGCGCCTCGGTGAACCCGCCCGGCGTCATGGCGAGCGCCTTGAACGTCGCCGTTCTCATGCTTCAAGGGCGCGAGCTGAAGGAACCCGCCACGGCCGGACAATATGGCAACGCCATGTATCTGCCGATTCCCTTCATCAGTTCCGACAACCTTGCCGAAGCCGCCGCATCCATGGAGGGCAAGCCCGGCTATTACTCCTACACCAGCGCGCTCTCCATCGAGGAAGCCGAAGCGCTGTTCAAGTAGGGTTTGCGTTGCGCAGCGCACAGTGACGAAAGCGTTGCGCCGGCCCCTATCCGCCTGCCGGCTCCTTCTCCCCGCCCCGCGCCAAGCT
>NZ_JANKOF010000151.1 GCF_024655565.1 Nitratireductor sp. ZSWI3
CGGCCGAGCCGGCCGATCCGCCGCCGGCGCCACCGCCCCCACCCACTGAAGCCGCTCCCGTACCCACACCGGGCGGAACGGCCACACCGCCGACGCCCGGAGCCACCCCGGTCATTGCCGAGGTCGTGCCGCTCTACCGCATCGAGGTGCCGACCTATGCGGTCGTACCGCCGGTCGCCCATCATCTGGCGCTGTCGACGCTCGGCACGTTCCACGAGCGCCGCGGCGAGCAGGCCCTGCTCCAGGGCGGCGGGTGGTTGCCGACGAGCTGGGCGCGGGTCTTCGGCCAGAGCGCCGAGATGGGCTGGGGCGGCACCGTGTCGCCCAGCTTCGACGGCAGCCTGTTCGGCTTCCAGGTCGGGCAGGACGTCTTCGGCTGGGAGTCGGGAAACGGCCATCACGACCGCATCGGCCTGTTCATCGCCCACGCCAGCATGGACGGCGACGTGAAGGGCCAGGCGCTCGGCTGGAACGGCCTTGCCGTCGGCGACATCGACGCCAGCGGCACCAGTTTCGGCGGCTACTGGACCCACATCGGGCCGCGCGGCTGGTATCTCGATGCGATCCTGATGGGCACCTGGTATGGCGGCGACGCCACGTCGAGCGGCGATATCGGCATAGACATCGACGGGACCGGAATAACCGCCTCGCTGGAAGGCGGCTATCCCTTCGCCCTGACGCCGCAATGGACCCTGGAGCCGCAGGCGCAGCTCGTCTGGAACCACCTCTCGCTCGACGACCAGCGCGACAGGTTCTCGTCGGTCTCCTTCGATGCCGACGATGTGGTCACCGGTCGGCTCGGCCTGCGCTTGCAGGGCAATTTCGAAACCGGCATGGGCATGATCCAGCCGTATCTGAAGGCCAATCTCTGGCACAATTTCTCCGCCGACCAGACGATCAGCTTCGACGGCAACCCGATCGTCACCGAGATCGACGGCACCTCGCTCGAGCTCGGCGGCGGCATCGTCGCGCGGCTTTCGGAAAAGGTCAGCCTGTTCGCCACCGCCGACTACACGACCGATCTCAGCGGCGAAAAGACGGAGATCTTCGAGGGCAATCTCGGCCTGAGCGTCAAGTGGTGAGGGCCGATATGTATGATTCAGAAGCAGAGCCCCTGGCATCCGAGGAAAGCTCTTCGGGCGCCAAGGACAGGGGAAAATTGTGCCTGAACCGGACGGCGCTCTACGAGCTGGTCTGGTCAAAGCCGATGACGGAGATCGCCAGGCTCTACGGCGTTCGCAACGATCACGTGGCAAAGGCGTGTGACCGGCACGACGTTCCCAGACCGCCCACCGGCCACTGGCAGAAGCTCACCTACGGCAAGCCCACCGAGCAGCCTCCGCTGGTCAGCGACAGGTTTGCCGGTGATTTCGTTGTGGCCATATTGAGGGTGGACCGATAGAGCCCTGGCCGGTGTTTGCCCGAAGGCGCGGAAGGAACACAAGATCGCCGAACATTCCGGCTTCGGTGTTGGCCTCGCGGGCGGAGGGCCTGCGACAGCTTGATCAGGCGGCGGGAGGGCCATCGAGGCATGCCGTCACCGTTTCGGTGGCGGCTCGATAATCCGCAACCGGGAGGATCGTCATGAAAGCACTGATCGCAGGAGCCGGCATCGGCGGACTGACCACCGCCCTGTTTCTGCATCGGGTGGGGATAGAGGTCGAGATCTTCGAGCGGGCCGAGACGCTGCGCGAACTCGGCGTCGGCATCAACATGCTGCCGCACGCCGTCGGCTTGCTGGCGGATCTCGGCCTGATGCCGGCTCTCGATGCCGCCGGCATCCGCACGCGCGAGCTCGTCTATGCGAATCGCTTCGGCCAGGTCGTGTGGCAGGAGCTGCGAGGCCTCGAGGCCGGTCACGACGTGCCGCAGATCAGCATCCATCGCGGCAGGCTGCTGGGGCTGATCCACAAGGCCGTGGCCGAGAGGCTCGGCAGCGGAGCCGTCAAAACCGGATGCCGTGTCGAGAGCTTCGAGCAGACCGCAGACGGAGTTCTGGTGCACCTTGCAGGGCATGACGGATCGACGAGCCAGGCTCGCGGCGACCTGCTGATCGGTGCGGACGGCATACATTCGGCCGTGCGGGCGCAGCTTTATCCGAACGAAGGGCCGCCGATCTGGAACGGCGTGATGCTGTGGCGCGGCGCGACACGATGGCCGACATGGCGCGACGGCCGCACCATGGCGATCGCCGGCGGCAATTTCGCCAAGTTCGTGTTCTATCCGATCGAGGAAGATCCGGGCGACCCGGGGACACGCCTGACCAACTGGGCGGTGATGGCGCGAACCGACGAGAGCGCGTCACGGCGCTTTTCCCTCGGCGATTGGAGCCGGCCCGGCATGCTCGCGCAGGTCCTGCCGTTCGTGCGCGACCGCTTCCGCCTCGATTATGTCGATCCTGCAGAGATCATCGAAGCGACGGGCGGCTTCTTCGAATATCCCAATTGCGATCGCGAACCCCTGCCCCGCTGGTCGTTCGGACGGGTGACGCTGCTCGGCGATGCCGCGCATCCCATGTATCCCGTGGGCTCGAACGGTGCCAGCCAGGCCATTCTCGATGCGGAGTGCCTTGCCGGCCGGCTGGCCGCGGGAGAGACGATCGAAGCGTCTCTTTCGGCCTATGACGACCAACGCCGGCCGGCGACGGCCGCCATCGTGCACGCCAACCGCCAGGGCGGGCCGGAAGCCGTCATCGACATGATCGAGGCACGGGCGCCGGACGGCTTCGACGACATCGATGCAGTCGCTTCATACGAGGAGCGAAAAAGCGTTGTCCGCGGCTATGCTTCCATGGCCGGATTTGCGGGGCCGAAGCAGGGCGAAAGACGATAGGCCGCCCGCGCCGGCCCGGTCGGCCCTCACCGCCGACGGGTCGCTCGAGGGGAGGCTACTTGTCGTGACGCTCCACCCGGTCCACCGCCCCCACGTCGAGCAGCGGCGCCGCGTCGAGCGTTCCGGCGTTGAGCATGGCGCCGACCCGCTCCAGGGCGGCGACGATCATCGCCTGCTCCCAGTCGGGCAAGGCCTCGAACTGCGCCGAGAAGGTCTTCTGCAGGGGATCGGGCGCCGCTTTGAGAAGCGCGCGGCCTGCCTCCGTCGGTGACACCCAGACGACTCGCTTGTCGCGCTCGCTGCGGGTGCGCGTGACGAGCCCCCGCGCCTCCAGCTTGTCGACCAGCGATGTCGCGGTCGCCTGGCCGACGCCGGCCTTGCCGGAGATGTCCTTCGGCGTCGCGCGCCCGGCCGCGGCGACGATCTCCAGCACGATCAGTTGCGGCGTGGTCAGACCCGTCGCGCGCGCCAGCGTCCGTGCGTTGAGCTCCGTCGCCCGCAGGATGCGACGAAGCGCGATCAGGCTCGTCTCGGTGCGATCTTCCATACCGCCGTTCCCCACTTCCGTCTCGTCTGGCGCGGTTCTGTGGCGCGCGCTCTCCTCCAGCAGGGATAGCAGACAAAAAATAATTTGATTAGCGAATAAAATTGACCTCAAGAATCCATACAGAGCATGGGTTTACGAGCGATATCGCCTGCAAACTGATTCAGGTGGTTGAAAAATCCTTCGATAGTCATAGTATCTGGCGGCTGAACGAGGAGACCAATGACCATCGAAGACATCACGCTGGTGCGCAAGCGAACGCCCGACATCACCTACCGTCCCCCGCGCACACGGGACGGTGCGAGCATCTGGCGGCTCATCGGATCCTGCGAGCCCCTCGACAGCAATTCCCTCTACTGCAACCTGCTCCAGTGCGACCATTTCGGCGACACATGCGTGGTGGCCGAAAGGGCCGCCGACGCCGCCCTGGTGGGCTGGATTTCGGCCTATCTTCTGCCCGACGAGCCGGACACGCTCTTTGTCTGGCAAGTGGCGGTGGATCGGCGCGTGCAGGGGATGGGCGTCGGCAAGAGGCTGCTGTGGGAACTCCTGCAGCGCGAGGCCTGCGAAAGCGTCGACCGGCTGCAGACCACCATCACCGCCGACAACAAGGCGAGCTGGGCCCTGTTCTCCTCGCTCGCCCGGGCCTGCGGCGGCGCGCTGGGCCACGAGCCCTATTTCCGCAAGGATGCGCATTTCGACGGCAGGCACCCCACCGAGCACATGGTGACGATCGATCTGGCGGCACATGCCGCCGCCCCCGATCGTCCATGGACCACAGCCCGCAACGGCGCCTGGGTGCGCGGCGACGACGCCGCCTGAGCCGCCCATCCCGCCACGCCCCGAAAATCAACCGAAGGAAAAACCATGACGACCGTCACGACGGACGACAAACAGATCTTTACACGACGCGAATCCGAGGCGCGCAGCTATTGCCGCAGCTTCCCGGCCGTGTTCGTGAAGGCCGAGGGCGCAACGCTGACCGACAAGTCCGGCCGCGTCTACATCGACTTCCTGGCCGGCTGCTCGACGCTGAACTACGGCCACAACGACCCGGACATGAAGAGAGCGCTGATCGAGCACATCGAGCGCGACGGCCTTGCGCACGGGCTCGACATGCACACCGATGCCAAGGCCGAATTCCTCAAGACCTTCGAGCGGCTGATCCTGCGCCCGCGCGACATGGACCACCGCGTGATGTTCACGGGTCCGACCGGCGCCAACGCCGTGGAGGCGGCGCTGAAGGCGGCCCGCAAGGCGACCGGCCGCCAGAACGTCATCGCCTTCACCAACGGCTTCCATGGCGTGACGCTGGGCGCCCTGGCCGCCACCGGCAACGGCTATCACCGGGGCGGCGCCGGCGTGCCGCTGCAGCATGTCACCCACATGCCCTATGAGGGGGCGATGGGCGACGAGATCGACACCGCCGATCTCCTCAATCGTCTTCTGGCGGAGCCTTCCAGCGGAGTCGAAAAACCCGCCGCGATCCTGCTCGAGACCGTGCAGGGGGAAGGCGGCCTGAACGCGGCCTCGCGCGACTGGATACGGCGCATCGGCGAGATCGCCCATGCCCATGGAGCGCTGCTGATCGTCGACGACATTCAGGCCGGCTGCGGCCGCGCCGGCCACTTCTTCTCCTTCGAGGAGATGGGCATCTCGCCGGACATCATTACCCTTGCCAAGTCGCTTTCGGGCTACGGGCTTCCCTTCGCCGCCATGCTGGTGAAGCCGAAATACGACGTCTTCGGACCGGCCGAGCACAACGGCACCTTTCGCGGCAACAACCATGCTTTCGTGACCGCGCGCGTGGCGCTGGAGAAATTCTGGGCGGACGATGCCTTCCGGGCGGCGATCGCCGAGCGCAGCGACTATCTGGAACAGCGGCTGCGGAAGATCGCCGTCGCCGTTCCCGGCGCCCGCGTCAAGGGTCGCGGCATGATGATGGGCGTCGACGTCGGCTCGGGCGATACGGCCGGCGAGATCTGCCGCCGTGCTTTCCGCGACGGCCTCGTCATCGAGACGTCCGGCGCCCATGATGAGGTGGTCAAGGTGCTCTGCCCGCTCACCATCGACGAGGAAACCTTTGCGCGCGGCCTCGACATCCTGGAAGCCGCCGCCATCGAAACCGTCAAGAACGCAAGGATAGCAGCGGAGTAACGATCATGATCGTCAGAGACCTGAACGAAGCGAAGAACACCGAACGCCATGTCTTCTCGGACGGCTGGGACAGCGTGCGGCTGCTCCTGAAGGCGGACGGGATGGGTTTTTCCTTCCACATCACCACCATCCACGCCGGCGCCGAGCTGCACATGCATTACAAGAACCACCTGGAATGCGTCTACTGCGTTGACGGCACCGGTTCCATCGAGGATCTCGCCACCGGCAGGCTCCACCCGATCCGCCCCGGCGTCATGTATGCGCTCGACAAGCACGACAAGCACATCCTGCGCGCCGATGCCGATAAGCCGATGGTCATGGCCTGCGCCTTCAACCCGCCGGTGAGCGGCAAGGAGGTGCATCAGGCCGACGGCTCCTACGCCCTCGAAGACGCCTGAGGCGGCCCGTCAACACCGAAACCCCAGATCAGGAGACGACCATGACAGCAATATCCGAGGAACAAGACCGAAGTCGGGACCCGTATCCGAGCCGCCTGCCCGAGGAGCGCTTTCTGCCCCGCAAGGACAAGATCGTCTGGAGCCAGTGGCGCCCCGATGCACCGCTGACGGCCCAGCAGGCGGACCGTTTCGACCGCGACGGCTTTCTGATCCTGAACGACGTCTTTTCCGCCGCGGAAGTCGAGGCGCTCAAGGCTGAATCGGCGGCGCTGCGCGGCGGCGAGCGTCCGCTGATGGAGGGCAGCGTCATCACCGAACCCGGCTCGGACGAGGTGCGCACCGTCTTCAAGCTGCCGGAGCAGAGCCCGCTCTTCGATCGGCTGGCGCGCGACCGCCGCCTCGCCGGCATCGCCAGCTTCCTGCTCGGCGACGACGTCTATGTCCACCAGTCGCGGCTCAACTACAAGCCGGGCTTCACGGGCAAGGAATTCTACTGGCACTCGGATTTCGAGACCTGGCACGCCGAGGACGGCATGCCGCGCATGCGCGCCGTCTCCGCTTCGCTGCTCCTGACGGACAACGACGCGCTGAACGGTCCGCTGATGCTGATGCCCGGCTCGCACAAGCACTTCGTCGCCTGCGTCGGAGCCACGCCGCAGGACAACCACAAGTCGTCGCTGAAGAAGCAGGAGGTGGGCGTGCCCTCGCACGCCGCCCTGGCAAGGCTTGCCGAGGCCCACGGCATCACCGCCGCCACCGGCAAGGCCGGCACGCTGGTCTTCTTCGACTGCAACACGATGCACGGCTCGAACGGCAACATCACGCCATTCTCGCGCTCCAATGCCTTCTTCGTGTTCAACGCGGTCTCGAACAGGCTGGAAGAGCCCTTCGCCGCACCGAAGGCACGGCCGGACTTCCTCGCCGAACGCGGCAAGCCGGCGGCGATCGAGATCGCGAACGGCAAGCTGGCCTGAGCGAAGAGAACAGGGCCTGCCGGCCTCCCCGCCTTCGGGCGGGGAGG
>NZ_JANKOF010000152.1 GCF_024655565.1 Nitratireductor sp. ZSWI3
GAACATGGGTGAGCGTACCGACAGTCTCGCCGTAGAGCTTCACATTTAGCACGGAAACGTCAGTCATCGCCTACCTCCTGATGATGATCGTCGTCATCATCGTCATCGAGACGGTAGGCGCGACGCGGCTCCGAGGACGGGGCTGCATGGACGAGCAGGTTTCTGAGGGCCTGCGCGCGGTTCGCGGCCTCTTCGATTTCTTTCAGTCTCTGCGCGGGCATGCGCACGGCCTCATCGATCCGCCGCTGGTTGTCCGCGATTTTTTGCAGGGCGCTCAGCGGCTGGGTGACGCGCTTGATGGAGTCGAGATAGTTGTCGATCGTCTTGAAGTTGCCGATCGTGCGCAGGTTTTCCTGAATCTTGTTCAGGGCGTTCAGATCGGGAAAACTCAGGCGCAGCTTGTCAACCGCGTCGAGCGAGCGCTGCAGCTCCTTGACCGCGCTGCGGTACCTCTCGGTTGCCGGGACGGCGGGGGTGATGCTACGGACGACGCTGTCCACAGCCGGCAGCGCCTTGCGCGGCACCAGCCTGACTTCCAGGTCGAGCGCGCGGGCCAGTTCGATCAGGCTCGAAAGGCGAATATCGGCGTTGCCGCTTTCGATCTTGGAGATATGGCTTTGCGGCACGCCGGTGCGGGCGCTCAGCGCACGCTGGCTGAGGCCCTTGGCTCCCCGGCCCTTTTTCAGGGCCTCGATGATATCTTCGCTCGCGTATGCCATGATCTGTTATCGCTCATCGATCTCTGCTCTTGATCTAAGATAGCATATCAAATGCTGGATTGGAATATCTAATCTATAATTGCATATTGCCTTGCCTGGCCGATCTATTTTAGCATATCAGGGCCGCAATCGACGACGGAGGTGCCCGCCATGAATATCCTGTTCGTCTGCACCGCGAACAAGCTGCGCAGCTCGACGGCGGAGGCCGTGTTTTCGGGGCGACGGTCTCGTCCGCCTCGCCGAACTGCGCGGCGGGCGCGGGCTCTACTCCCTTCGCAGGCCGAGGCAGGCTCCGGCATCGCCGACGCCGCCGGCGTCGCGGCCATGCGGGTCCTGGTCGCCTGCTATGGCGGCGACTACATCCGCGTCCCCCTTGCCGGCGTCGTCATCGAGAACTTGGACTGGCTGGCTTTCATCGACCGCTACGACCGGCCGAGGACGTTGTTCTACCTCGACCCGCCCTATTGGAGCTCGGAAGGCGACTATGGCAGGGAGCTATTCGGACGCGATCAGTTGGCCGTCATGGCCGAGCGCCTGGCGAAGATCGAGGGGCGCTTCATCCTGTCGATCAATGATGTGCCGGAGGTGCGAGCGCTGTTCGGCCGCTTCGCGATGGTGGCAGTTGAGCTCCGGTATTCGGTATCGGGTGGCAGGGGGACTGCGGCGCGGGAGCTGATTGTCATGAACTCACGCTGCTTTCCCGAGGATGGTTGACAGCATGTGAAAAGCGCCGTCCTTAAAGGTATAGACAATGCTTCATTCGGGCATGCCATGAAGTTCGACATTTTTTTCTTTGATGCATTGGGAAGATTTCCAAGCCGTTTACGGAAATCCTCCTGCTTGCTGTGTCACGCAATAAGCTGGGTGTTTGCACTCCTTCTGCTTTGTGGACCGTCCTGGGCTGCCGATCTCTTCACATTGGCTGAAAGTGGTTCGCCGCAAGAGATCGCCAGCACAATCAGGACCGGTGGTAACGTCAACGCTACGGATGAGAGAGGCGTGACGCCGCTGATGATCGCGGCGGCCAACGCCGCCGACCGGGCCATCATCCAGGCGCTCGTGAAGGGCGGAGCCGATGTCAATGCGGCTGACCCGGACGGCTGGACAGCAATGATGAACGCCGCAGCCTACAACGATGAGCCCGCCATTTTGCAGACCTTGATCGATGCCGGTGCGAATTTGGAGGCACGTAGGAGAGATGGCTTCACGGCACTGATGATCGCAGCCGGCGAGAACATCAATCCTTATGTCGTACAGACGCTTTTGGATGCGGGTGCTGACCTTGCCGCCCATGACTCAACCGGGTGGACTGCACTTATGAGTGCCGCCGCGCACAATGATAATCCGACAACGACACGGATGCTGTTGAGAGCTGGCTCTGACGTACAGGTGCAGACCAGCGAAGGCTGGACAGCGCTGTCGGCAGCAGCAGAATCAACGTGATAGAAGTCGACCTCGTTCGACTTCTACTTGCCGATGCTCATCTGCTAATGATGGTCGTAGGCCTGTGATCATGCGTCTGCGCTGTTTGAACTCGGCGGCGGAACTCAGGATTGCAATTATTTCTGTGGACACCTATTCCGCGTTGGGAGTTGTTCGTTGACATAATCTGGTGCCCGAAAAGTATTTCGGCAGGTATCGATTATGGAGGCGGCCATGGGGGCTTGGTGCGTTCGCGCGCTTTTCTTTGCGCTTGTGCTGATGGGCGGCGTTGTGACCGGGTCGGGACTGGTCTTGGCGCAGACGTCACAGGGGAGCGCAGCCCCCGCCCAGGATGACGGCGCGTCCGGGACGGCGCCGGCGCCCGGTTATGGCAATGGCGGCGGCGGGCTGGGCAATGCCTCGCCCTCGGATGAGGGCACCGATCCATCGGCGGATGGGGATGCCGTCGAGGATGAGGCCCAGGAGCAGAAGCCGTCTCCGGATGCTTCCAGCGATGTGCAGGCCGAGCCGGAGGCGCTTGCCACCGAGCTTTCGACCGCGACGGAGCCGCCGCCTGCCGACAAGATCTATGGCGATCTGCAGAAGGTGTCGATCCCGCGCGCCGACGGCAATGCCGGCAGCCTGTTCTACACGGTCGACATCGACGTTCCGGCCTTTCGCGGTCTCGAGCCGCGCCTTGGACTGCACTACAACTCGTCGCGCAAGACCAAGCTCGGCGGTCTCTATCAGGGATGGCTCGGCTATGGCTGGGGGCTCGAAGGGTTCGATGTGATCGAGCGGGCAAGCCCGGGCCGGGGGCTGCCGAAGTTCGATGCCGCCGATGTGTTCCTTCTTAATGGCACGGAACTGGTGTCCTGCGGGGCGAGCACCAGTTCGCCGTCCTGCACGAGCGGGGGAACGCACGCCACGGAGATCGAGACCTACCGGCGCATTCACTTCAACGCCGGCACGCGGGAGTGGAAGGTCACCGATCGTGACGGGACAGTGTCCACCTTCCGGACCACAGCGGCTGTCAGCGGGGTGAGCTTCACGGCGGGCACGCGCGAGTTCCAGGTGACCAACGAGTATCGCTGGCATCTGAGCTCGGTCGTGGACACGCATGGCAACCGGGTCGATTACGGCTATGCCTGTCCGGGGATCGCGGCCGCGCCGCTGACGGCGGTGTGCTATCCGAGCACGGTCAGCTACAACGGCACGGTGATCACCTTCCATCGGGAGAGCCGCCCCGATCACATCCTGATGGCCAATGGGCTGGACATTTCGGAGGTGAAGGAGCGGATCAGGACGATCAGCGTCAAGGTTGGCTCGGCGCAGCGCACGGCCTACACGCTGACCTACGATCAGGCACCGTTCTCCAACACGTCCCGGCTGACGCTGGTCGAGCGCCACGGCACCAATGCGTCCGTCGCATCGGATGGCACGGTGACGCCGCCGGCATCGGGAACGTCGAAGAAGCGCATCGGCGCCTTCACCTACCAGGACACCGCGCCAAACTACACGCTCCAATCCAATCCCAACATTGTCCCGCCACGATACAGCCCACTCTTTCCCTTTCCGTTTCGATCGCATACCCGGCCTTACGGAAAGGAATTTCAGAAAGCCGCAGACCTCAATTTTGATGGTCGCGATGAACGCTACGGTAACCTTCTTTTAGAGGGCTCGGAGGATTCGGGGGAACCTTCGGAATGGTATCAGAGCATCATTCATTTTGATGCTGACGGGCGAGCTATTGATACCAAACACTTCAAGCTCTGGAGCAAGACGTACCTCTCGAAAGATTCATTCTCAGTCAACGGTCGGTTCGATTCAACCGGGAAGACGATAGATTTCTTGGAAGGGAGCGTGCTGACTGTCGAGGATTCGTCCGACTGGGGAACTGGCGGATATGCGAGATACAACTACATCTTGACCACGGACTCGACCTTGGCGATGTCGCCCGTCAATTGCGGCTCCGCCAGTGGCGTCTATGTAGAACTCTGCTCAGTACTCAACCAAAGCAGCACAGCCAATAATTCAAAAGTTTCCAAGCCTCTGGTCGCCGATTTCGATGGCGACGGCATCGACGCCGCGTATGTGATGCCGAGGCAAAGTGACTATGTAGTCGATCGCATACCTGAGCCAGCTGACTTCGCTGCTGACGGGCGCCAGCGAGTTTTATTCATGGATGGCCGGAAGGGGGTGTATGCCGATGGAGCGTGGAGTTACGAAGGCGACCCGATCGAATTGGGATGCGTAGACGACTCTGTTTTTTCATTTGATCGCAATCGCTGTGTTCTCGCCGATGTGAACGGTGATGGGGCGGTGGATGCTATCGTCGGGCGAAGCATCTCCATGAACGCAGATTCCGGTGGCGCAGATTTCGTGCCGGAGATTTTCCTTTCGACGGGGCGCTCATTCAAGAAGCTTGCGATGCCGACACAGATCGGCGGACGGCTGATCCTGCGCGACTACGACAATGACGGGCGGGCGGACTTCCTGACGCTCGACGGGTGGTACAGTTACCAGTGGCAGCCGACCGGCACTATGCGGGCCTATTCGCTGCGGATGGGCGGCAGCAACAATCTGACGCTGGTGACCACCTTCGGCGGTACGCGGACGATCATAGTCGGCGACTTCAACGGTGACGGTCTGCCGGACTTCTTCGATGGAGCGGAAGTCGATAGCCTGCATGTCTCGACGCCGGGTTCTGGCAGTCCGAACCTTCTGCGCTCGGTCCTGAACGAGCTCGGGGCGACGATCTCGGTCGACTACACGCCGTCGAGCCGTTGGCAGAACGCGTTCCTGCCGCAGGTGATGCATGCGGTGACGAAGCTGACGGTCGATGACGGGCGCGGACAGGCGGCCGCGACGAGCTACAGCTATGCGGGCGGCAAGTACGATCCCAAGGCCCGCAAGTTCCTGGGCTATCGCACGGTCAAGGAGACCAGGCCACGGGCGAACGGGGAGACGGCCTCGCCGACGGTCGAGACGACCTATCGCCAGGATCTGGCAAGTTATGGCCTGCCGGAGCTGACGATCCACAAGGACGGAGCCGGCGTCGAGCGCAGGAGAGTGGCGGAGACCTATTGGGTGAACGCCGCCGCCAAGCCCTACTGGGCCCGCAACATCCGCACGACGACGACGGCGACGGAGAACATCGCCCATGAGCTGATGGTGGAGCGGGTGTTCGATGTCTACGGCAATGTGCTCGAGGTGAGGGATCACGGCCGCACGGATGAGGCGGGCGACGAGCTGTGGACGATCCGCGACTACGCGCCCAACACGACGGCGTTCATCACGTCGCTCCCCTATACGGAGACCATCCGTGACGTCTTCAACTCGGCGGCCGATCCGGTGCGGGTGACCGGCTTCCACTACGACAACGCCTCCGACCGCTCGACCCCGCCGACCAGGGGCGACCTCACGCGCAAGGTCTTTCGCGTGAGCTATGATCCTGCGGCGGCGATCACGGGCACGGAGGAGCGCTACGGCTACGACGCCTACGGCAACCGCGTCTTCATGCTGGACGGGCTGGGGAACCGGACGGAGTGGACCTATGACGCCACCTACCATCTCTATCCGGTGGAAGAGCGTGATCCGCGCTACTTCGCCAATGGGGGTGAGCCGGCGGACACCCGTCATCGGACGACGGCGACCTATGATCCGGTCTGCGGTCAGCCGGCGACACAGACCGATCTCAACGGCGTCTCATACACGCTGACCTACGATGTCTTTTGCCGGCTTGAGGAATTCCGCAACACGAGGACGGGTCACTATCAGATATACCACTTCTACGAAGAGGGGGATCCGACCCGGCAGCGCTTCGTCGTCTACGAGCCTTCGCCCAACAGCACCGGCAACAACTGGAAAGCCGGCTATTACGACGGTCGCGGCAGAGTGTGGCAGGAGAACACGCGCTATGACGATCCCGACGGTCCGTCGCGGGTCGTGCGGACGGTGCACGATGCGCGTGGCAACATCGCGCGGCAAAGCCATCCCTTCTTTGTGGACGAGACCGCTCAATACACCGAGCACCGCTATGACTGGGCGGACCGCGTGGTGGCGACGATCAATCCGGACGGTTCGCAAAGGACATACGAGCACTTCTTCCCGACGCACCTTCTGTCACACACGGTCAACATACCGCACACCGCCACCCGGTTGATCGACGAGGAGGGGCTGAGGACCTCCACCTATCGAAACACGCGCGGGGGGATCATCCGGATCCTGCGCCGCGACGCCGCCGACACGGTCAGTTCCTCATCCTCCATAACCTTGAGCCACGATGCGTTCGGCCGTCTGATCGGCGTCGAGGACATCGGCGGGGCACAATGGAGCTACAGCTATGATCTGGTCGGCAACCGGCTGACGGTGTCCGATCCGGATCTGGGGAACTGGTCGTACAAATATGACGGCGCCAATCGCCTGGTCGAGCAGCGCGATGCGCGCGGCACGGTCACGACGATGCGCTACGACCAGTTGGGCCGGCTGCTCGAGCGGCAGGTGACGTCGCCCTCGGTCGCCAATCCTATCCTGCTTTCGAACACCTATGACGAGGCGCGCACGGGATATTACAATGTCGGTCAGCTGACGACGTCGGAAACGCCCGGCGTGGTGGTGCACCGGATCGACTGGCGGGCTTCGGGCAACGAGGCCAAGCGGGTCACGACGGTGACGGCCGGCGGCACGACGCATCAGA
>NZ_JANKOF010000153.1 GCF_024655565.1 Nitratireductor sp. ZSWI3
CGGTTCATCGTTTCATGGAAACGATGAACCGCTCTATCTCATTGTTTTTTCGCATTTATGCGACGTCAGGTGATTCCACCTGACTGCAAAATGCTTTAGCCCAGCGCCCGCACCGCGGCCTGCTCGTCGCGCTGGCGCTGGATCTCCTGCCGCTTGGTGATGATCGAGGCGATGATCACGCCGATGGCGACGATGCCGATCAGGATCGTGCAGACGGCGTTGATCTCAGGCGTCACGCCGAGCCGCACCTGGCTGTAGATCTTCATCGGCAGGGTCGTGGCGCCGGGTCCCGAGGTGAAGCTGGCGATGACGAGATCGTCGAGCGACAGCGTGAAGGCCAGCATCCAGCCGGAGATCACCGCAGGCAGGATCACCGGAAGCGTCACCTGGAAGAAGGCGCCCAGCGGCGTTGCCCCGAGGTCGAGCGCCGCTTCCTCCAGAGACTGGTCGAAGGTGACGAGGCGCGACTGCACCACCACCGCCACGAAGCACATGGAGAAGGTGATGTGGGCAAGCGTGACGGTCAGGAAACCGCGGTCGAAATTCATCGCCACGAACAGGAGCAGCAGCGACAGGCCCGTGATCACCTCGGGCATCACCAGCGGCGCGAACACCATGCCGGAGAAGAGCAGCCGGCCGCGGAAGCGCGTGTATCGGGTGAGCGCGATTGCCGCCATGGTGCCGAGAACCGTCGCGACGGTCGCCGACAGGAACGCGACACGCGCCGTCACCCAGGCCGCATCCATCAGCCCGCGATTGGAGAACAGCGTCACGTACCATTTGGTGGAAAAGCCGGCCCACACCGTCACGAGGCGCGACTCGTTGAAGGAATAGATTACCAGCAGCAGGATCGGCAGGTACAGGAAGGCGAAGCCCAGCACCAGCGACACGATGTTGAAACGGCCCCAGCTTCCCGCCATCGCTATCGCCCCGCTTCGCGTGCCCGCGCCTGCGAGCGCTGGAAGAACATGATCGGCACGATCAGGATGAGCAGCAGGATCACCGCGACCGCCGAGGAGACCGGCCAGTCGCGGTTGTTGAAGAACTCGCTCCACAGCGTCTTGCCGATCATCAGCGTCTGCGAGCCGCCGAGCAGATCCGGAATGACGAACTCGCCGACGGCCGGGATGAACACCAGCATGCAGCCGGCGACGATGCCGGGCGTCGACAGCGGGAAGGTGATCTTCCAGAAGGCGGCGAGCGGCGGGCAGCCGAGGTCGCGCGCCGCCTCGATCAGCGAATTGTCCATCTTCTCCAGCGTCGCGTAGAGCGGCAGCACCATGAAGGGCAGGTAGGAATAGACGATGCCGATATAGATCGCCGTGGTGGTGTTGAGGATCACGAGGGGCTGGTCGATCAGCCCGAGGAAGATCAGGAACTGGTTCAGCAACCCCTCCGGCTTCAGGATGCCGATCCAGGCGTAGACGCGGATCAGGAAGCTCGTCCAGAAAGGCAGGATCACCAGCATCAGAAGCATCGGCCGGATCGATGCCGGCGCCCGCGCCATGCCGTAGGCGATGGGATAACCGACGGCGAGCGTGATCGCCGTCGACACCGCGGCGATGCTGATGCTCGACAGGTAGGCGTTGCGATAGAGCGGATCCTCGGCGAGCCATAGATAGTTGCCGAAGGACAGTTCGCCGACCTTGCCAAGCAGCGCGGCGATGCCGTCGACGAGGTCGAACACCGGCTCATAGGGCGGCATGGCGATGGCCGGCTCAGACAGCGATATCTTGAAGACGATCAGGAACGGCGCCAGGAAGAACACTAGGAGCCACAGATAGGGGACGGCGATGACCAGACGGGCGGCGAGCGAGGAGAGGAAACGGCCCATCCCGCCTCCTACCGCGTCAGCACGACGCCGGCATCGGCGGCGAAGGAGATCCATGCCCGCTCATGCCAGGTCATCGCATTCTCGACGGCGCGCTGCCGGTTGATGCTGCTCGCCTTGATGATGCGCCCGTCGTCGAGCTTCACATGGTGGATCGTCATGTCGCCCAGATAGGCGATGTCCCAGACCTCGCCCTCAATGGCGTTGACGGCCCCCTCCGGGCGCCGGCGCGAAATGTCGATCTTTTCGGGCCGCACCGCGAACCAGACGGTCGCGCCCGTCTCGGCACCGGCGCCATTCGCCACGGAAAGCTCGAAACCGCCTGCGTCGGCGAGGCGCGCCACCTCTCGGCCGGCCGCCGTCACCTTGCCCTCGAACATGTTGATCGAGCCGACGAAATCGGCAACGAAGCGCGAGTTGGGCGCCTCGTAGATCTCCGCCGGGGTCGCCACCTGGATGACCTTGCCCTTGTCCATCACGGCGATGCGATCGGCCATGGTCATCGCCTCCTCCTGGTCGTGGGTGACGACCATGAAGGTGAGGCCCAGTTCGTATTGCAGATCGACCAGTTCGAACTGCGTTTCCTCGCGCAGCTTCTTGTCGAGCGCGCCAAGCGGCTCGTCGAGCAGGAGGAGCTTGGGCCGCTTGGCGAGCGAGCGGGCGAGCGCCACGCGCTGGCGCTGCCCGCCGGAAAGCTGGTGCGGCTTGCGCTTGGCGAAGGGCTCGAGCTTGACCAGCTTCAGCATTGCGGCCACACGGTCGGCGATCTCGCCGGCCGGCATGCGGTCCTGCTTGAGGCCGAAGGCGATGTTCTTCTCCACCGTCATGTGAGGGAACAGCGCGTAGGACTGGAACATCATGTTCACCGGCCGCTTGTGCGGCGGTGTGCCGGCGAGATCCTGGCCGTCGAGGAAGATGCGGCCGGCGGTCGGCTGCTCGAAACCCGCCAGCATGCGCAAAAGCGTCGTCTTGCCGCAACCGGACGCGCCGAGGAGCGCGAAGAACTCGCGCTCATAGATGTCGAGCGACAGATCGTCGACCGCCGTGAAATCGCCGAACCGCTTGGTCACCTTCTCAAAGGCGATGTAAGGCTTTGCCTGAGGATCGGCCCAGGGAGCGAAGCTGCGACGCGTCGAGCCAAGCGATTTCATGAGCGGCTCCCGCCCGAAACCGCTACTGGCCGGTCACCACCTTGGTCCACATTCGCGTCACGGTACGCTGGGTGCGCATGTCGTAAGGCAGTGGCGCCGCGAGCTTGGCCATGGTCTCCTCGTCCGGATAGACGGCCGGATCCTCGATGATCTCCTGGTCCATCTCGGCCTGCGCCGCCTTGTTGCCGTTGGCATAGACGACGTAGTTCGAGGCTCGGGCGATGACCTCGGGACGCATGATGTAGTTGAGGAACTCATGCGCCTCCTCGACATGCTGCGCGTCGGCCGGGATCGCCATCTGGTCAAACCACAAAAGCGCCCCCTCCTTGGGGATCGCATAGCCGACCTCGACCCCCTGATCGGCTTCCGCGGCGCGGTCGCGCGCCTGGAAGATGTCGCCCGAATAGCCGAGCGCCAGGCAGATGTCGCCATTGGCGAGACCGTTGATGTATTCGGAGGAATGGAATTTGCGGACAAAGGGCCGGACGGCGCTCAGCAGTTCCTCGGCCTTGGCCAGATCGTCGGCCGACGGCGTGTTGGGGTCGAGGCCCTGATAGATCAGCGCCGCGCGGATCACCTCGCTCGCCGAATCGAGCATATGAATGCCGCAATCCTTGAATTTCGCCGCCACCTCCGGCTTGAACAGCACGTCCCAGGTGTCGACCGTCGAGGTGCCGAGGATCTCCTCCACCTTGCCGACATTGTAGCCGACGCCGGTGGTGCCCCACATGTAGTTGATCGAATATTCGTTGCCCGGATCGTAGACCGCCACCCGCTCGCTGATCATGTCCCACATGTTGGAGAGATTGGGCAGTTTCGACTTGTCGAGTTTCTGGAACACGCCGGCGCTGATCTGGCGGCCGAGAAACTCGCCCGAAGGCACGACCACGTCGTATCCGGAGCCGCCAGCTAATAATTTGGTCTCAAGAATCTCGTTGGAATCATAGACGTCGTAGACGACCTTGATGCCCGTTTCCTTGGTGAAGTCCTCGAGGATCGATTCGTCGATGTAATCGGACCAGTTGTAGACGTTGACGACGCGCTCCTGTGCCTGCGCGCCGGCGGCAAAGGCGGCCGCAGCCAGGGAAACGCAGGAAAGCAGAATGGTCTTGCGCAGCATGGAATCTCTCCCCTAGGGCATTTTGCAGTCAGATGAAAACATCCGACGCCCGCACGAATGCGGAAAACAAGAACTGACCAATGACACCGTTCACCGGCCTCTCATGCGACGCCGGAACCCGCAAACTTGGTTCAACCCTATTGTCGTTTCCGCAGTGCGACAAGCGTCAATTTTCGCCCCGGACCACGCAGACGCGGTGCGTTCCAGAGGCGCCATTTCGCGTCGGAAAGCGGCGTTCTCTGCGGCCTTCCGCTTTCGTTGGATTGTGCCATTCGGCGGCTGGCAAAACGGGAGAAGTGCTCTTACGGTTCTTTCCCAAACCGGCGGCCGCACGTTCGAGACGGGCTTTTGTCATCGCTGCGGATGCGAAGCCCGGGCGGGCCGGATCGTCCGATGATTGTCCGATGGCGGCAGGCGCGGCTTCGTTCCGCTCCGGCGGCCGGCAGATGCGGGAGGGGACCGTGAAGGCAGCCTGGTACAAGCGCAACGGTGCGGCGCGCGACGTTCTCGAGATCGGCGAGTTGCCGACGCCTTTGCCCGAGGCGGGCGAAGTCCGCGTCCGGCTGCATGCCTCCGGCGTCAACCCGTCCGACGTCAAGGCGAGGCGCAACCGGCCGCTCGGGGCCGAGCACATCGTCCCGCACAGCGACGGCGCCGGCATCATCGACGCGGTGGGCAACGGCGTAGACCACGCCCGCATCGGCCAGCGCGTCTGGGTGTGGAACGGCCAGTGGCGCCGGCCCATGGGCACGGCCGCCGAGTGGATCACCCTGCCGGAGATGCAGGCCGTTGCCCTGCCCGAGACGATCGACTTTGCTGCGGGCGCCTGCCTGGGAATCCCGGCGATGACGGCGATTCATGCCGTCAATCTTTTCGGCGACCTGCGCGGCAGGACGCTGCTCGTCACCGGCGCCGGCTCGGCCGTCGGCCATTATGCGACGCAGATCGCCAAGATGCGCGGCGCCCGCGTCATCAGCACGGCATCGGCCGCCCGCGCCGCCCATGCACGTGCGGCGGGCGCCGATTTCGTGATCGACTACAAGGCCAAGGACGTCGCCGCCACCGTCAAGGGGCTGACCGGCGGCAAGGGCGCCGACGGCATGATCGACATGGACCTGCATTCGAGCACCGCCATCATCTCCAACGGCGCGCTGGCCCCGCACGGCAAGATCGTCTGCTACGGCTCCAGCCTGGCCGGCGATGTCACCGTTTCCTTCCCCACCCTGTTGTGGAGCAGCCTGACACTGCAGGTCTTCGTCGTCTACGACCTCTTGCCGGCCGAGCGCGAGGCAGCCCTTTCGGGACTGGCGCAGATGCTGGAGAAGAACGGCCTGAAGCACCACATCGGCGCCCGTTTCAGCCTCGACGAGATCGCCAGGGCGCATGAGGCGGTGGAAAAGGGCGACGTGGTGGGGAATGTGGTGGTGGAGATCGGGTGAGCGAACCTTGGCGTGTGCAGGCGCGCGCAGGCGCGCGCAGGCGCCACACGCCGGACGGGTGGACAGGGTTGGCAGGAGCCTGCCTCCGAAAGGTTGACATCCATGGGCACCGCGCGTCGATATCTACATGGATGAGAAAGGGCGATCGACGGCCGCTTTCGAGAGGATGTGACATAGAACGAAGCGGCCCATGCCCACGATGCACCCAGTCCTCATGTTCCAGAGCCGCATGCAGAAGAAGCGATAAACCTCCATGCCTCGCTGTTCGACGACGGCGAGGCCTCGGCGTCACGCGTTGCCGCAATCTCCCGTGACGCGCGTCAAAGCACCGATCAAAAAGGAGACGACCATGAAGATCGTAACCAGCCTGAGCTTCCGGGGCCAGTGCCGCGAGGCGTTCGAGTTCTACGCCAAGGTTCTCGGCGGCGAGATCACCGCCGCCATACCCTATGGCGATGCGCCCCCCGGCATGCCGATCACCGACGAGAAGTACAAGACCTGGCTTATGCACTGCTGGCTCGACGTCGGAGACCAGGCGATCATGGGTGCCGACATGGACGTCGGCTGGGCACCCAATGTCGACAAGCCCAAAAACGGCTTCGACGTCACCCTGCACACGGACGACATGGCCGAAGCCCGGCGCTGGTTCGACCAGCTTGCGGAAGGCGGCAGGGCCGTCATGCCGTTCGAGGAGACCTTCTGGTCGCCCGGCTTCGGCTCCCTGGTCGACCGGTTCGGCGTCCCGTGGATGATCAACACCATCCCCTCGGCTGACTGGAAGCCGGCGCAGGGCTGATCCCGCGCCCATTGCGACCCCTCCGCTGTGGCGGGGATGCCACGGGTGGGCTGCTTTTTGCCCCCTTCTCCGGCATCCCCCTAAGCTAGGGCCACCTCGCCTTGTGCCTCACCGTCACCGGGCCTGCCCGGGCGGGCGAAGCCGTCCTCCTCTCATTGAAAATCGAACGCGCTCAGTCCCGTCACCATCTCGTCCAGGCCGAGCGGCCGCGTCACCGGCGGTTCGGCGCGGGCGAGGCAGCCGGCACGCTCGCACAGCCGGCAGGCGGGGCCGACGGGCGTCAGCGCATGGGTC
>NZ_JANKOF010000154.1 GCF_024655565.1 Nitratireductor sp. ZSWI3
CGGCCTCGGTGCGCTGCGGGCGGCACTGCGCCCCCAACTCGCATCCCAGGATGCCGGGCGGTTCATGCGCCAGCGAACAGCCAGGACAGGGTGACGGACGGTAGGCATGCGCCCGTCTTTAGTCAGGCGCCGGCTTTTCGATCATTCGCGCCGTATTGGAGCACGCGCACGTTCTCGACCGTGATCAGGCCGCTCGTCATAAGGCGGTCGAGTTCCGGCAGGAACGCGTTGATCCTGTCCTCGCTGTCGATGATTTCGATGACGAGCGGCAGGTCCTCGGAGAGCCGCAGGATCTTCGACGTGTGCAATCGGCTGGAGTGTCCGTATCCAAGCGGGCCTCTGAGCACCGTCGCTCCGGCGAGGTGCATCTCGCGCGCCTTGAGCACGATTGCTTCGTACAAAGGCCGGCCGTCGTCTTTGTCGTCTTCGCCGATGAAGATGCGCAAGGCGAGTGCCTGTTCCGGTACTTGCATGTCGTCGATCCTTTCCTGCTTCGGTTGCGCCGTTCGGCGCCGTCCATCCAGTCGGTTGAGGCGCATGGCCAAGGCATGTCCCGCCCACACGGCCAGCAGCCATATGACGACGGATACGCCGACATTCACGGCCGCGAGCGGATAGTCGTTGCGGGCTGCGAACCGGACCGTCTCCAGGCTGAACACGGAGAAGGTCGTAAACCCGCCGCAGATACCCGTCATCACGAACTGTCTCTGGCGGGCGCTGACAAAGAGCCGACCGTCCGGCCCGGTCAGCGCCGCGTAGGCGCCGATCACGAACGACCCGATCCCGTTTGCCGCCAGCGTGCCCCACGGGAACCCCGGCCCCAGCATTTCGAGCGAGGCCAGAGAGACGACGGCGCGCAGCACGCCGCCGATCGCCGTGCCGAGGGCCACCGCCAGATACATCAGCAGAGCCGCGCGGATGCTCCGCCAGTGAGCCGAACCGCGCGGGCTCATGTGATGCCCGCCGCAATGGCTGCGTGACCGGCGACCATGCCGAGCGCGACAGCGGCGAGACAGAGCACGAGCGACAGGACCACGTTGACCGTCGCCTGCCGCCACTCGCCGTCGCGTGCCAGCGCCAGCGTCTGGAGGCTGAACGAGGAGACGGTCGTGTAGCTCCCGAGGAATCCCGTTACGGCAAGCGGCCAGGCCTGTGGCAAGTCGGCGAGATGATGGTTCTCGGCGAGATAAGCGAGAATGCCAATCGAGAACGCCCCCGTGACGTTCACCACCAGCGTGCCCCACGGGAAGGTCTCGCCTATGGCGCGGGCGACGAGACCCGAGACGAAGAAGCGGGCCATGCCGCCAAGTGCGCTGCCCGCCGCGATCAGCGCAAGCAGTGCCGAGATCTCCTTCATCAGGTCGTCCGGGAAGCCGCCATCGCCCTCTGCCGACGCGCGGCGCGTACGACGGCGCCGATGAGCACAACGAGACATCCGACGAGCAGCACGCCGCCGCCGATCAGCGGCGGGACATCCCCGAGATCGATCAGCGCGGCGGCGACGGCCACGATTACAAGCACGGCCGCTGTGAGCCGCGCATCGCCCACGAACATGCCGAAGAGTTCTGCGAGGACGTCTCTGAGAATGGTCATTATGCGGCCTCCCTGACCGAAGTGCGGGCAAGGCTCGCGGCAAGTAGTCCCGTCGCGAGGAAGAGCGCCGCGAAGACGAAGAGAGCGAGATCGGCGCCCGGCCATTCGATGCCCAGGCCCTCGCCCGTCCAGAACACCCCGAATGCAGACAGCATCACCCCGACGCCGAACTTGAGGGTGTTTTCCGGCACACGGGACAGCGGCCGGTGGACGATCGCGCCGACCAGAAGAACAAGCGCGCAGGCCGCGAGCGCGCCGAGGCTCGCGGGCCATAGAAGCCCCCGTCCGGCGCCGACAGCGATGACGATGAACACCACCTCCAGCCCCTCAAGCAGAACCGCCTTGAAGGCGGTGATGCCAGCGATCCAGTCGAGCGATGTCTTGTGCCGCCGGGCTTCCTCGCCGAGATGCGCCGTTTCGGCGGCGAAGATCGCCCCCTCGTCATGGAGCGGGATCACGCCGGCCATGCGCAGAGCCGCCTTGCGCAGCCAGCCGATGCCGAAGAGGAGCAGGAGAACGCCGATCACCAGTTGCAGGGCATGCAGCGGCACGCGGTCGAGCAAGGGTCCGAGCGCCAGCACGATCGCCGCCAGCACGGCCAGCGCCGCCGCAGTCCCCAGAACCGCCGGGCGCCAGCCGCGCAGTGTCGCCACCGCAAGGATGATGGTGAAGGCCTCGACGATCTCGACCACGGAGGCGAGGAAGGCTGAGCCGATGGCCGGGGTGGCCGTGGACCATTCAATCATGAGTGCCGATCCTTTCGTGCTGCGGCCTCGTCAGTCCCATCGCCGGGCCTCCGTCTCAGCAGCCGCACGGCTTACGCCGATATCCGACAGCAGCCGGTCGTCGAGGTCCACCAGCGCGGCGCGCTGGCGTTGGCGGTCAAGCCAGCGCAGCAACCAGGACGGCGGCCGCCGCATCGCCTCGGGCGGGAAGCGTGGATAGAAGGCCGTGGATGGGTTGATATCTGCCTGAACGCCCATGCTCTCACCCGTTCTCGTCGTGGGCGTCGAAGACGCGGCGAGCGTAGTCGTCCAGGACGGCCTCGCACCCCTTTAGCCGCTCCTCGGCCTCGGCCGCACGGGCGCCGCCGTAGAAGTCGAGCTTGCGGATCTTGCCGAGCCAGCCCTGAAGCTTCTTCAGGTCGACGTCGTTCTCCTCGAGCTCGGCATAGGTGAAGTGGTTCGCCGTGACCTCCTTGGCGACCTCGCGCTCGAAGTCGTCGCACTTGTCGATGAACTCCTCGTAGGCTTCGTCCCGGTCGGCTTTGAACCGGGCGATCACCTTCTCCCCCTGACCGCGGTCGAGCGCGACGGTCTCGAGAATCACGCAGTCACCCTTCGCCTCGCTGATGTCGTTCTCGATCATCTTCAACCGGCGGACATGGTCGTCGGTCTTGGGCAGGAGGCAGACGCCGCTCTGGAGATAGACCGCGCCCATCCCCTTGAGCCGCCGCCAGACGGCGATCCGCTTCGCCGCCGGCTCGGGCGGAATCTTGTAGGTGAGGAGAAGCCATGCGATTTCGGTCATGGAGTCAACCATGCTGTAACGGCCGTAACATGTCAACTGATCGATTTGCACACCTATTGTGTTTCTGGTCGGCAAGAGGGCGATCGCGGCGACGCGTCGAGCAGGAGCGCTTGGCGGAGAACGCCGCGACATCTCCTAACTCACAGGGATTTCAGGAAGGCCATCAGGTCCTTGTCCTCCTTCCATGGGCGCCCGTGCCTTGGCTGACCGACCTCGCAAAGCGCGACGGCGTTGGTTTTCAGCGTGAGGTCTATTTCCGCATAGATGTTGGTGGTGCTGATCGAGACATGCCCGAGCCAGACGCGGATGGTATTGATGTCCACCCCGGCGAGAACCAGATGGCAGGCCGTCGTGTGCCGGATCACATGCGGGGTGATCGTTCTATCCGCCAGTTCGGGAACCTGCGATGCGGACCGCTCGATGAGCCGGTAGACCCCAAAGCGGGTAAACTGCGTCCCGAGCCTGCTGACAAACACGGGGGCATCCGGTGCGCGGTCGAGGATTTCGTTTGCGAGAACCCGTTCGGTTTCCGGCCACAACGGGCACTGCCGCGTCTTGCCGCCCTCTCCGTGGAGGGTGGCAAGATCGTGACCACCCTTATCGCGACCAAACTCCAGATCCCGCACCTTCAAATGGGTGACCTCGGAGACACGGGCGCCGGTGTTGTAGAGAAAGAGCAGAAGCGCGTATTCGCGTCGTCCCCGGCGGGTCCTGCGGTCGGGCACGGCGAGCATGGCCTCCATCTCCGGCCTCGTCAGCCAGCCGACCGGCGGCGCCATCGATTTCTTCGAGGCAATCGCTCGGATATGGCTGCACCACTCGACATGGGCCGGATCCCGGCTGCCGACGAAGCGGGCAAAGGCATGGATGGCGGCAAGCCGCTGATTGCGGGTCCGGACGGAACAGCCGCGGTCTTCTTCAAGATACGCGAGGAACTTCAGCACCAGACTCGAAGATAGATCGCGCACCGCCAGCCGATCCACAGGCTTGCGCAGCTTGCGGCTGGCAAAGGGCAGGAGCAGGCTGAAGGTGTCGCGATAGCTGGACCGTGTGTTGCGAGCCAGATTGCGTTCGGTGACGATGTACTCGACGAGGAAGCGCCGGAGCCAGGGGCCGAGGGTTTCAGGGTCTGGCATTCTCGCCCCCACTTGCATAGTGCGCAAAACGCAGCGAGGCCTGCTGCAGGAGTTCCGGCGTCATCGACAGGTAGGCCTTCGTGCCTTCCAGATCGGAATGACCAAGATAGGTGGACAGCACCGGCAGCAACCGTTGCACATCCGCCCCCTGCCGATACCAGGCCGTCAGGCTGTGAACCGCGAAGCTGTGCCTGAGGTCATGCAGGCGCGGAACCTTCCGTCCGCCCTCTGTGCCGCGCACTTTGGTGACGCGCCGCAGCTTTTCGAATGCGGCCTGAACGGTACTGCTTGCCAGCCGCGTGCCGTCCCGATTTGCCAGCAGGAACGCGGCTTCACCCCGCGCAATCCCGTTGCCGGGCCGAATGGACATGAAGTTTTTCAGCACCGCCGCGAGCCGCGGCCCCACGGGAACAAGACGGCTTTTGTGGAACTTCGTATCCCGGATGGTCAGGATGGCTTCCGATAGGTCCACATCCGCCAGCGTGAGCCCGGTCGCCTCGCTGAAGCGCAAACCCGCGCCATAGAGCAGAAGAAGCAGGGTCCGGAACGTGACGGCGTCGAGTTGCCTGGCCCCGTGCAGGCTGCTCTCGATGTTCCTCGGATCAATGAGCCGCTGCAGTTCTGCACGCGTGTAGATGTAGGGCGGCGCACGCAGCGGCGATCTCGGTTCATGTTCAGGCAGGGGTGAACAGCGCGCATAGCCCCGGCTGATCGCATAGCGCCAGAACCCGGCAAGAGCGTAGGCCTTGTTCTCGCGATGCCGGGTCAAGGCGCCCCTTCCGGCCAGGAAGGTCAGTACCTGCGCCTTGGTGACCGCGTCGCATTCAGCCTCGCCGTCGGCGTGACGGAGGAACTGACGCAGCAGATTCCGCGCCGTCGTGAACTTTGCGCCATGCGCCTGTCGCCAAAGCGCATATTGCTCGATAGCCGCGCGCAGCTTCATGCCAGCCCCTCCAGATCGAGGGCTGCCACTTCGCGGAGGGCCACAAGGTTGACCTTGGCATAAATCGCGGTGGAGGAAGGGTCGCGGTGCCCGAGAAAGTCCCCGATGAGCTTCATCGACATGCCCTGATCCAGAAGATGTTGGGCTGCGGCGTGACGAAGGGCATGTGGACCGCGTCGACCGGCAACAACACCAATGCCGGCCAGGCGATCTCGGACCATCTTGCCCAAGGCCTTTCTGCCAAGGGGTCGGATCGGCGCATGTGATGTGAAGAAGAGGCTGCGCCCGAAGCCGGACGGTCGCGCGTCTCGAATGTAACTCAGTATTGTGTTTCCAACCGCCTGTGACAGTGGCCACAGGTGGGTTCGACCGGGTTTCGGGCACCGGACACGCAGCATCCCGTTCTCCCAGTCGAGATCATCGAGGCGCAGGCCAGCAACTTCTCCAGCTCGCAGGCCGTAAGCGATGAACAGCATCAGGATCGCGCGGTCGCGCTTGTCCACCGGGCGCTCGCCCTGAACGGATGCCAGCAGACGCTCGACGTCGTCACGCTTGATGCCCTTCGGAACGGTCTCGTCCGCCATGTACCCGGGTGCCATGATCCCTGCACCTAGCCCGGGCCGACACCAGCCACGCTTTTCAGCAAAGCCGAAGAACGGCCTCAGACGCTGCGCGAAGTCATGAATCGTCCTCCGGTTCCAGGCACCCCGTCCATGCTCGATCGCAATGACCTCGTCGACGTCCGCCATCTGGATGGCGTCCAGCGACGTGCCCCTTCCTGCAAGGCAGACGAAGAAGTGGTCGGCAGCGCGGCAATAGTCATCTATCGTCGCATCTGACAGGCCACGTTCGTTTCGCAACCAGCCTTCGAAGATCCGCACCTCGGCATGGTGCGGGTGACGGTCTTCTTCGGTCTCCTCGACCCAACCGAGATAGCGCAGCAGGTCGACGCAGTGGCTGACGAACCGTTGACGGGTCTTGGCGGTGGCAGCCCGGTCGCATCTGCGCCCTTTCGGCTGGGACCAGATCGTCGCCGCTGCCTCGATGCCTTGAATGCTGATCCGGTCGCCTTCCTGAACATTCAGAAGGCGAACAAGATGAAGGTGATCGTTGGCGCATTTGCGCAGGGTGGCTCGACTGGTGCCAATTTCCTTGAGATGACGAAGATATCGTGCCCTCGGTTCGGCAAGCGGCGCGGCGCGATGCTTTGCTGCGGTGCGGGGAAAGAAGATTTCTTCAAACATATTTGTGCCTCCGTGTTGATGGAGGCCCAAGCTTCCGCACCGGGTGCCGTGCTGTCAGTCATATTGACCCGATCAGCGCCTCACCCTGTCCTGGCTGTTCGCTGGCGCATGAACCGCCCGGCATCCTGGGATGCGAGTTGGGGGCGCAGTGCCGCCCGCAGCGCATCGAGGCCGAC
>NZ_JANKOF010000155.1 GCF_024655565.1 Nitratireductor sp. ZSWI3
GGGCTCCGCCCGGCGAGCGGAAACACAGAAGCAATGCTAGGAAGAAAACCACGAATATTGATCGGCTTACGCGATCAACATATCGGATTATAGCGACTTCAAACGCCGTCTTCTGCTGCCGAAGCTTCCCGGTCGGGCACCGCTTTCGATGTCCGATATGGGGAGGCAACGTTATGCTGGACATCGACTGGCGTTCGCCAGCGGCCTACGGGCCCGCCAAGAGCATTCCCGCCGGCGGTTTCGCCTGGGAATACCTTCGGCGGTTTGACGAATATCATCAGGACTACCGGACCATTTCGCGCATCGGCAAACCGGCCCCGCACAGCCTAGAGGCATTCTCCAGGCGCTGGGGGTTGCGATTTCCCCTGCGCCCCCGAAACACCGCCCGACAGCCAATCCCTGTTCTGGATTCCGGGCCTGCAGCCACGGGCCATCCGCCTAGCGCCCGCCGATCACAAGGATGGCGCAACCGAACCCATCGTGACGCTCGCCCATCTCGATAACCTCGATCTGCGACAGGCCGATGATGGCTGGCATGGCTTGTGGCAGGTCGATGGCGTGACACATCAGTTCTGGTTTCCCGGCGCCGCGCTCGATAGAGCGGCGTTCTACGTCTTCAGCCTACCCCCGGATCGCTTCTTCGATCTGCGTGCCCATGCGGCCCGCCGATTCTGGCGTTCTCTCATGCGACGGCCGCCTGGCCGGGACTATCGCGCGATGCCGGCGCAGTTGCGCCAGTTCCACATCCTGTCCCTGCGTGCGCTCGATGCCAAGCTACGCGACGAGAGCTATCGCACGATTGCCGAGGTCCTGCTCGGTTTCCGGGGAACGAAAGAGGATTTCGAAATCGATCCGCGCAAGAACAAGGCTCGCCGTCTCGTTGCCCACGGCCTGAAGATGATGAGGGGCGGCTACCGCCTGCTGCTGCATTATCCGATCAAGCCGAGCAACGGCTAACGGGTCTCGAAGTCTCAACCGCCTTCCGCGACCGCCTTTTCCAATATCCGCCTGTAGCCTTCTCGGGAAAGCCATTGCGCACGCGTGAGATGGCTCTGCCAGCAACGATACGTCCGATCCTTCTCCGCAGCCGGATCGCGATGCAGAACGATTTGTGCGACCTCGGTCCAGTCCGCACCTTCGGCCTTGGCATCGAGAAGACGCAGATAGGTGACATAGTGCTGCTCGTCATAAGGCGTGATGCCGTCGAGCGTCGGCGCTTCGTCGTCCACATCGGGATCGAGTTCGACGGGAACCGGCATTGTTATTCCCCTTCATCCCGGAAGAGCCTGACTTGCGGTGCGCCCCCGCAAATGGCCCCTCTGACCTGGTGATCGGGGAGTTCGAAACCGTGTTAGACGGCCCCGTGGCCTTTAGGCGAGAAGCCCTGGACATGCGCCAAGGGCTCCCCGACCATAAGGTCAAGGAGTGGGGTGCCGTCACGGTCGACACCAACCGCTAACAGGGGTTTCGACGCCCCGGAACAGCGCGTCTGCTCCGCTTTCGTTCTTAGCCGAGCTGTGCGGCGATGTCTTCGCCAAATCGACGCCACACGCAAAAGCCCGCTGAAATCCCTCTGTTTTTCGCCCGTTTGAGGGGTGCCGCCAGCGCATAGGCGCAAATGCGGCACGCTACACGCCGCCCGTCACTCGCCACGGTTCGCCACAGCCCGCTGTCGTCCCCGACAGCCGCCTGTTGACGAACCGGAGGTGATTCCATGGCCACCCGCAACGCGGACCTACCGCCGCGTCTTCTACGCACCAAGGAAGCCGCGCGCTTCCTCGGCATCTCGCTCCGCACGCTCGAAAAGCACCGGACCTACGGAACCGGCCCCGTCTACCGCAAGATCGGCGGCCGCGTCCTCTACGCCGTCCGCGATCTGGAAGCCTGGTCCGAGATCGGCGCCCGCAAATCCACCCGCGACAAGGACGCCGGCACGGTCTTTCCCGCACGCCCGCTGACCCCGGATGAGCGGAGCAAGCTCTAGAATGCTGCGCGACGACGACCATAGCCCCACGCAACCCGAGAACGACAGCGAGCGCAGCCGCCTCGATCCCTTCGTGGTCGCCACCGGCGATGCGAGCCCACGCGATCAGCGCGACTTGATGGAACGGCCGTTCTTCTCGCTGGCGAAGAAGCCGCGCACCAAACCGATCCTTTACCGGGCCGCCGATGTCGAGGTGCAGGTGTTCGCCATGCCCGAGCACGGCATGGCGACCATATGGGACGCCGATGTGCTGATCTGGGCTGCCTCGCAGCTCGTCGCCGCCGAAAACAATGGCTTCACCACGTCGCGCTTCTTCCGCTTCATGCCGTATCAGCTCCTGCGCGCTATCGGACGCGCGACCGGCAACCGCGACTATCTGCTGCTCAAGGCGGCGCTTGCGCGCCTGCAATCGACCGTCATCGCCACCACGATCCGCAACGGCCGGCATTGGCGGCGTCGGCAATTCTCTTGGATCAACGAGTGGGAGGAAATGACGACGCGCGCCGGCCGTGTCGAGGGCATGGAGTTCGTCCTGCCCGAATGGTTCTACAACAGCGTCATCGACCGCTCGCTGGTGCTCACGATCGACCCGGCCTATTTCCGGCTGACGGGCGGCATCGAGCGATGGCTTTACCGCGTCGCCCGCAAGCACGCCGGACGCCAGCCCGAGGGCTGGGCCTTCGAGATTTCCCATCTTCATCGGAAGTCCGGCAGCGCGGCGCGGCCATCCGATTTCGCGCTCGACCTGCGCCGTATTGCGGCTCGCCAGTCGCTGCCCGGTTACGGCCTTCAGCTTGAATGGGAGGACGGGCGCGAATTGCTGCGTTTCCTTCCCGAAAACCTATCCACAGTGCCTGTGGAAACGCCTGTGAATCCTATCGGGACATTAGGCGCACGCAGTATCGGGACATTAGGCGCAAATCGCGCGCCGGACTCTATAGAAGAATCTAACAGAGAATCTAACTTCTCTTCTTTGGCGCGCGCGCAGGCGAGCCATGGTGCCGGTGCTGCCCGGCGAGGTGCGCCATGATCGTCGCGCTCCTCAACCAGAAGGGCGGTGCCGGCAAGACCACGCTGGCGCTGCATCTCGCCGGAACCTGGGCGCAGCGCGGCCAGCGCGTCACCCTGATCGATGCCGATCCGCAAGGCTCGGCGCTGGACTGGTCAGAACGGCGCGGCCATGAGGGCCTGCCGCGCGCCTTCGGCGTCATCGGCCTGGCGCGCGATACTTTGCACCGCGAGGCTCCCGAGCTGGCCCGCGATGCGGACATGATCGTCATCGACGGGCCGCCGCGTGTCGCCGGCCTCATGCGTTCCGCGCTGCTCGCCGCCGACCTCGTGCTGATCCCGGTACAGCCATCGTCGTTCGACGGCTGGGCCTCGGCCGAGATGCTGGCGCTTCTCAAGGAGGCGCGCATCTACCGGCCCGAACTGGCCGCGCGCTTCGTTCTCAACCGTTGTGGTGCGCGCACCATCATCGCCCGCGAGACGGCCGAGACGCTGGCCGATCACGATCCGCCTGTGCTCGCAGCCGCCATCGGCCAGCGCGTCGTCTTCGCCGACGCCGCGCAGTCCGGCCGGCTCGCCTCCGAGATCGACAGCGATAGTCCGGCAGCGCGCGAGATCGCCGCGCTTGCCGACGAGATCGACCGTCTCGGTATCGGGAGAGCGCCATGACCGGACGCGCCCGAAAGCCCGGTTTCGTGTCCAGACCGGGCAATCCCGAAAGCTGGATCAGGGCGGCCGAGATGCCGCCGAACGGCAAGGCCGCCGGCGAAGCGTTCACCGCGCGCCTGACCATCGACATCACGCCCGACCTGCGCGGGCGCATCAAGGTTGCGGCCTTCCGGCGCGGGATCACCGTCGCCGACATGCTGCGCGACCTGCTCGCGCACGAATTTCCATCCACCGAGGGAGACCCGACATGACCGGCAAGGCGGCCCGCCGCATGCACGGCCGTCCGCTGCCGGACGGTCCCGCGCCTTTCACGACATTGGTCGAACTGACCTTCCACAAGCAGAAGGTCGAGCACTGGATACGATTCGGCCGCAAGACCTACGAACAGATCATCGACCGCCGCCGCAGCGTGGTCGGCTTTGCGCCGAACAGCGTCTTCGCCTTCGTTCGCTGGGCGTCCGGCGAACACGGAACGATCATCTCGCGGATCGACATTGTGCGCGCGATTGGCCGCGGCGAACCGTTCCAGACGCTGCCCTTCGTGCGTCCGGGCGGCGACATCCTGTTGCGTCTCGATAGCTGGCCGAAGGTGCAGCGCGCGCTTGCCGCGATCGACGCGGTGGAAGCGCTCGGCCTCGATCCGGCTGATGCGTCACCCGATCATTGGCGGCACGTCCACAACCGGCTGATCGCTGGCCTCGAGCCGCATGCCTATACGCCCGAACGGCACGCCGCCTGGCTGCATCGCCGGAGGATTGAGCCATGACGCGCCGCCGCACCCTCGCGGTGATGATGCTCGCCGTGCTCACCATCGGCGCCACCAGTGCGATTGACGCACCGACAAAACTGATCTGGAACGCCACGGCGAGCGCGCCGATCGGCTTCTACACCGTCGAGGCGGCCGAGCGGATCGACGTGCCCGAGCTGGTCGCCGTCATGCCGCCCGAAGCACTCGCCGCCTTCATGGTCGAGCGCGGCTATGTCGGGCGCGGTGTGCCGCTCTTGAAGCACGTTCTCGGTCTTCCGGGACAGCGCGTCTGCCGCTTGCGATCCACCATCACGGTCGATGGCGTCGAGATGGGCGAGGCCCTGCAGCGCGACCGCATCGGCCGCGATCTGCCGGTGTGGCAGGGCTGCCGCGTCATCGGCGACGGCGAAGTCTTCCTCATGAATGGGCAAGTCCGCGACAGCCTCGACGGCCGTTACTTCGGACCCATCCCCGCAAGTTCCGTCATCGGCCGGGCGCTGCCGCTCTGGACCGATGAGGAAGGCGACGGCCGCTACGAATGGCGCGCGTCGACGCAATGACCGCTTTCCCATCAGCGGGAGCGGTGCCCGCCGATGGCCTTTCCAAACGTGACCGCCAAGGAGACCGTCATGCCCCAGATTGGTGAATTCACGCGCGACGAGACCGGCTTCATCGGAAACCTCGGGACGCTTTTACTGCATCAGGACATCATCATCGTGGCAGACCCGTCCGACGCGGAGAACGCACCAGATTATCGCGTTCACCTCTTCGACGGCATGAGCAACGAAACAGGCCCGGAGATCGGCGCGGCCTGGAAACGCACCGGCGAGAAGGCCGGCGAATATCTCTCCGTGCTGATCGACGATCCCGCCTGGCCGCAGCCGATCCGCGCCAATCTGTTCCGCGACGACGACACGGGCACGTCATGGTCGCTGCACTGGAACCGTCCGAAACCGCGCGACGAGCGGGCATGAGAGCCATGCGTTCTCCGGTCATCTCCGCGCTCAAAACCCTCATCCCGTTGTTCGCGGGAAGACCGTCTCATCTCGTCGTCCCGCTCGGCCACCGGACAGCCGGCGCGCGCAGCGAAGGTCAGGGGCGGCCATCGGCCGGCGCTTCGCGCGCACCCTTGACCGCAGCGAGCACGCTGACAGGCTGGCGGCATAGCGGAGGCGGGTTAGCACCTCGTTATGCTGTTCTCCTGCTTGCCGGCGTCCTGGCGCTCTGCTCGGGACCAACCGCCGCCGTCGCGCAGTCCGCCCCCATCGCGAGCAGCGTCAGCGCCGATCCTTATGGCGCTCACATCGCCGAGGCATCGCAGCGCTTCGGTGTTCCCGAGCGGTGGATTCGCGCCGTGCTGCGCGCCGAAAGCGCAGGCGACGTGCGCGCGATCTCGTCGGCCGGTGCGATGGGGTTGATGCAGGTTATGCCCGACACATGGGAGGGCCTGCGCGTCCGCTATCGGCTCGGCCGCGATCCTTACGAGCCACGCGACAACATCATGGCGGGCGCGGCCTATCTGCGCGAAATGTGGGACCGATACGGCAATGTCGCGGCGATGCTCGCGGCCTACAATGCCGGTCCTGGCCGCTATGACGAATATCTTGCGACCGGGCGCGTTCTGCCTGCCGAGACCCACGCCTATGTCGCTGCGCTCGTGCCTGCTCTCGGCGGCGCGGCTGCATCCGAGGTGGCGACGACGGTGCCACCGCCGCCGCCGGATTGGCGTGCGGCTCCGCTGTTCGTCGCGCGCTCGGGCGACACAGAAACTGCCGCTATGCCGTCGTCCGAAGTGCAATCCGGCCACGCCCACACAACAATTTCTGTGCGCGATCTCGCCGATGTGGAGCCGCAGGGCGGCAGCATTTTCGTGGCACGCGCCGACGACGGAGGAACGCCATGAGGACGGCGTTCCCGCGTTCGGCGGTGCTCATTTCGGTGTCCAGTCAGGCAGGTTTGCGCCTGGCTGGATTCAGGTCAGGAAGGGCGGAAAGGGCAGAGAAGGCGGAGT
>NZ_JANKOF010000156.1 GCF_024655565.1 Nitratireductor sp. ZSWI3
CGTCGAGCGCGGCGAGCAGCGCGGCGCGCTCGGCCGCCGCACAGGCCGTGCGCTCGGGTGTCGCCCCGGCCGCCGATGCACGTCCATAGACATGCAGCCCGTCCTTGATGGCGAAATCCTTGAGATCGCAGAGCCAGGCGTCGATCCGCACCAGCGCCGCGTCCGTGTCTTTCGTGTCGTCGACGCCGGCCTCGCGGCTGAGACCGGAGCGTTCCGCCGTCTCGACGATCAGCCTTGCCAGCCGGTCGCGCCGGCGCCGGTCGAGCCCGTCGGCCAAAGCGTATTCATCGACCAGCCGTTCGAGCTCGCGCTGGCCGTCCGAAAGCCCCGCGCCGACGAGCGGCGGCGTCAGATGGCCGAGCGTCACGGCGCCGATGCGCCGCTTGGCCTGGGCGGCCTCGCCGGGGTTGCTGACGATGAAGGGGTAGATGACCGGCAGGGCGCCGGCGACGATTTCGGGAAAGCAGTCCTGCGTCAGCGCCACCGCCTTGCCGGGCAGCCATTCGAGCGTGCCGTGCGCGCCGACATGGATCAGCACGTCGGCGCCGAGCGCCTGCCGCATCCACAGGCCGAAGGCCACCAGCGCGTGGCGCGGCGCAAGGGCGGGGTCGTGATAATCGACACGCCGGTCGGCAGCCCGGCCCCGGTCGGGCGCCAGCGCCACCGTCACATGGCCGAACCGTGCGGCGCGGAAACGGAAGTGGCCGTCCTGCGCATCGTCGGCCGCCGGCCCCCAGGTGCGCTCCAACGCATCCCGGACCTCGCCGGGAAAATCCGCGAACGCTTCGAGGTAGTCGGGCAACGCCAGCCCCTCGGAGGGCGTGTTGAGCATCCGCAGGAGGTCGCGCGCTTCCGCCGGAACATCGTCCACCTGGTAGCCGGCTTCCTTGAGATCGTGGAGCATGGCGAGCACGCTGGCCGGCACATCGAGGCCGACGGCATAGCCGGTGCGCCCCGGCGCGCCCGGATAGTCGGGCATGAGGAGCACGAGGCGCCGCTCGGAGCGCGGTTTGCGCTGGAGCGTCAGGAAGGCGGCGATGCGCGCGGCGACCTGGCGGATGCGGCCTTCCTCCGGGCGGTTGCGCTGGATGCCGAAGGACAGACCCTGCTCGAGCGCCGCGTCCTCCTTGAAGGAAATGGCGCCGGCCATGATGCGCCCGTCGAGCTCGGGCAGCACCACATGCATGGCGAGGTCGGCAGGGGCGAGGCCCCGTTGGCCTTCCTGCCAGGCCCTTCGCCGCGTCGTCGCCGTCACCACCTGGAAGACGGGAACGCCGAGCGTATCGAAAAGGGTCTTCTCGCCGGGTTCCGCGCCGCTCGAAAATGCGGTGGCGGTGATCAGCGCCGCGGGCTGCAACAGCTCGGCCGCCGCCCTCACCAGGCCGGCCGAGACCTCCTCGCGCAGGCTGGACACGAAGATCGGGACGGCGCGGATGCCATGCTCGCCGAGCGCCGCGCACAGCGCGTCGATCGGGGCGACGTCGTCGGCGAGCAGCATCGACCGGTAGAACAGGATCGGCACCGCGGGGCGGGCCTCGCCCTGTTCCGGCATGAAGAAATCCCGCGTCACCACACCATGGCCGGGCGCATAATACCCTGCTCTGGCGAGGGTTTTCGGCTCCGCCGCCTCGCCAGCGCGGCCGGCGAGCCGCGCCAGGCGCCGCAGGAGGATGCGCATGTTCTCCGCGCCGCCCTCGCGGAAACAGGCGAGCAGCGACCGCCGCTCGGCTTCCGCCACGGTCGAGCGCTCGGCAAGCCGCGCATCGTCGGCCTGGCCTTCGCCCGGCAGCAGCGCCAGCGCGATTTTCCTCTCGCGCGCCAGCGCGGCGAGCCGGTCGCAGCCATAGGACCACCACTCGTAGCCGCCCAGGACGCGCACCACAATGACGCGGGCGTGGGCCGCCGTGCCGTCGATCCATAAGTCGACGGACATCGGATGGCGCAGATCGCGCAGGGCGGCGAGCCGCAGGGAAGGCAGCGCGGCGCGCTCCGCCTGCCATGCGGCGGCCAACCCCGCCAGATCGCTGTCGGTGAAGGACAACGCCACCATCTCCGCGGGCTGCAGACGCAGATCGACGGGCTCGACCAGGTCGTCCAGCGAAGCAGTGGTGGTGGCGAGGATGTGCATCGCGTCAGGCCGAAAGCAGCGTCTCGATGCGCGGCCGGTCGATGCCTTTCAGGCCGATCACCACGAGGCGGGTCTGCGCCGGCTCGCCGGGCTTCCACGGACGGTCGTAATGGTGCGAGACACGCGGGCCGACCGCCTGTACCTGCAGGCGCATCGGCTTGCCCTTCACATGCACGAACCCCTTCAGCCGCAGCACCTGGCCGGTCTCGACGGCGGCCGCCACGCGGCGCTCGATGTCGCCGGGATGCAGCACCGGCGGCAGATCGACGACGAAGGTGTCGAAATCGTCATGCTCGTGATCGTCGAGGCCGTCGTGATGGGTCCTGCGGTTTTCGATGTCGTCCTCGACGGCAAGGCCGAGGCCCAGCAAGAGGGCGGGATCCACCTTCCCGTGGGCGCTCGGCACGATGGCGACATTGCGCGCCAGATGGGCCTCGACGCGGGCGCGGGCACGCTCGGCGGCGGAGGCGTCGAGCAGATCGCCCTTCGACAGGATGATGAGATCGGCGCAGGCCACCTGGTCGTCGAAGACCTCTTCGACCGGATCGTCGTGATCGAGCGTTTCGTCGGCGGCGCGCTGCGCCTCGAGGGCATCCATGTCGGCGGCCACCCGGCCTTCGGCGAGGGCCGGCCCGTCGACCACGGCGACCACCCCGTCGACCGTGACGCGATTGCGGATCGCCGGCCACTGGAAGGCCTGCACCAGCGGCTTGGGCAGGGCCAGGCCGGAGGTCTCGATGAGGATGTGATCGACCTTCGGGCGGCGCGCCAGGATCTGGTCCAGCGCCGGCACGAAATCGTCGGCGACGGTGCAGCAGATGCAGCCATTGGCCAGTTCGAGGACGTTTTCCTCCGGGCAGTTCTCGATACCGCAGCTTTTCAGGATCTCACCATCGATGCCGGCATCGCCGAACTCGTTGACGATGATGGCCAGCCGCTTGCCGTTGGTGCGCTCGAGCAGATTGCGGATAAGCGTGGTCTTGCCGGCACCCAGAAAGCCGGTGACGACGGTGCAGGGGACGCGATCGAGGGAGGCGGTCATGGCAGATCCTTGAGATTGTCGAATGTGGGAATGCGGGCGATGAGGCCGCGCTTGAGTTTTTCCGGGCGGGCCCGGAAAGGCATGAAGCCATCCGTGGAGCCGGCAAAGAGCTCAGCCCCGGCGACGAGATCGGCGCCGCTGTCGACAGCGAGCTCGCCGAAGACATAGCTCCAGGCGCCGGGTTTCAGGATGGCGGCGGAGAGGCCCCGCTTGCAGTTGCCCAGGCAGGCAACGTGCTTGACGTTTATGCCGCTTTCGCGTGCCGCGCGCGCCGTATCGGCGGCCAGCAGCGAACCCGGACGCGGTAAGACATCCGTCTCGCCCGGACGGCGGCACGAACTACAGACGATGACGGTCACGCCATCCTCGGCATCGGGCCGGTCGCCGGATTCTCCACTATCGGGTTTTCCACAATCGGTGGGGGGATCGCGCACAACGGCGCTGTTGATGGTCACAACCAGTGCTCCTTGCCCGGGACACCCGCCAGGCGGTCAGGATTTCAGTCTTCGACGGCAGGTTTCCTGGCTCGCGGGTCGGTGCTTTTTCCTGCCTTCCCAAAGCCGAAGCTCCAGTGGCGTTGCCGGAAAAAACTCTCCGCTTACAGTTGCGGGGACAGCTGCGGCATTGGGCGCAAGGCCCGCACCGCATTCCCTCTTAGCTTCCTCCGTTGCGGGAGGAAGACCGTCAATGGACGCATTTACGGCCGGTCGAAGCCTCCTGTCAATGAGGAGAACAAACCGTTTGCGGCGCGCCGCGTTTTGGGTATGCTCCGTACGTCGTCGGTTCCGCGCAAGCGAACCAAAGGGAATGCGGTGCGGTGCGAAAGCGCCAATGCCGCGGCTGCCCCCGCAACTGTAAGCGGAGAGCTTTTTCCGGCAACGCCACTGGAGCTTCGGCTTTGGGAAGGCAGGAAAAAGCACCGACCCGCGAGCCAGGAAACCTGCCGGCGACACAAACAGACACCGTAACCCTCGGGTGGAGGGGAAAGGATCAGCAATGACTTCTGCTTCTACCACGCACGGCGTGGCCGTTTCCGCGCAATCGCGCATGCTGCAGCTCGCCTTGGCGGGTCTGCTCGGGCTGTTCATCATCGGCTTCGTGGGCTTCTCCCACATGGAGGTGGTGCACAATGCCGGGCACGACTACCGGCACTCGATGGCATTTCCCTGCCACTGACCGGAGCGCACCATCATGAACATCTTTCGCAACGCCGTGTTCGCCGCGGCGCTGGCCGGCATTCTGGCCGGCTTCGTCATGACCGCGCTGCAGGCCACCTTCACGGTGCCGCTGATCCTGCAGGCCGAGACCTTCGAAGGGGCCGCGGCCAGCCATGACCACGCGGCGGCCGAGCAAGTCGCCCCTGGCCACAGCCATGGCGAAGAAGCCTGGGCACCGGCCGACGGCTTCGAGCGCCTTGCCTTCACCGCACTCGCCAACGTCGTCACCGGCATCGGTTTCGCGCTGCTCTTGATCATGGCCTCCGAACTCGCCGGCGGCATCGCCGGCTGGCGCCAGGGCCTCATCTGGGGGCTTGCGGGCTTTGCCGCCTTCACGCTGGCGCCCGGCCTTGGTCTGCCGCCGGAACTGCCGGCCATGCCGGCCGCCGATCTCCTGGCACGGCAGGTCTGGTGGGTCGGCACGGTCGGCGCCACCGCCGCCGGCCTTGCCCTGATCGCCTTCCGTTCGCAGGCGGTGTGGGCGCTGCTCGGCGTCGTCCTGCTCGTCGCCCCGCACATCGTCGGCGCGCCACAGCCGGTCAGCCACGAGACGCCGGTGCCAGCCGAACTGCACCACCGCTTCGTGGTCGCGGTGACGGTCACCAACCTGGTGTTCTGGCTCGTTCTCGGTGCGGCCGCGGCGCTGGCGCGCACGCGCTTCGCGACGGGCCTGTCTGCGAAACCGCAGCGCCGCCTTGCCTGACAGCGGCCGCCTGACGCTGGTGCTCGGCGGCGCACGCTCCGGCAAGAGCACATATGCGGAAAATCTCGTCGCCCGGCACCCCGGGCCGTGGCGCTATATCGCCACGGCCCAGGCCTTCGACGAGGAGATGCATATGCGCATCGGCGCACATCGGGCCCGACGCAGCGAGCAATGGCGGACCGCGGAAGCGCCTGTCGATCTCGAACAGGCCCTCGACGCGGTGCCTGCCGGACAGGCGCTGCTGCTCGACTGCCTGACCCTGTGGCTGAGCAATGTGATGCTCGCCGGGCGTCCGGTGGAGACGGAGTGCGACCGCCTGGCGGCGAAGCTCGGCGCGCCGCGCGGGCCGTGGGTCGTCGTCTCCAACGAAGTCGGCTTCGGCATCGTGCCGGACAATGCCCTGGCGCGCCGCTTCCGGGATGCGGCGGGGCGTCTCAACCAGCAAATCGCGGCGGCGGCCGACGAGGTCGTCCTCATGGTCGCCGGTCTGCCCATGAAGGTGAAGTGAATGCGTAAGATCAGCGACGAGGAAGCCCTCAGGCACAAGGCCAAGATGGCGAAGCGCAAGGCGGTGCAGGATGCGGAGGTCGACGCCAAGACCTTCGAGAAGGGGTTGCTGATCGTCAACACCGGGCCCGGCAAGGGCAAGACGACGGCGGCCTTCGGGCTTGCCCTGCGCATGCTCGGCCATGGCCGCCGCGTCGGCGTCGTGCAGTTCATCAAGGGCGCCTGGCAGAGTGGCGAAAAGGACGCCTTCGCAGCCTTCGGCGACCGCGTGGCGTGGCACACGATGGGCGAGGGCTTCACCTGGGAGACGCAGGATCTCGAACGCGACATCGCCGCGGCGGAGCGGGCCTGGGCGAAAGCGGAAGACCTGATGGCGGATCCGACGATCGCCCTGCTCGTGCTCGACGAACTGAACATCGCGCTGCGCTACGACTATCTCGACCTCGCCCGCGTGGTGGCAAGCCTTCAGGCCAGGCGCGCCGACCTGCATGTGATCGTCACCGGACGCAACGCCAAGCCGGCCCTGATCGAGGCGGCGGATCTCGTCACCGAGATGGGCCAGGTGAAGCACCATTTCGCCGCCGGCGTCAAAGCGCAGAAGGGCGTCGAGTTTTAGGGCGGGATGCGCATGTATCGGAGGCCGTCACCCCCCCTTTTGGCCTGCCGGCCATCTCCCCCTCAAGGCAGGGCAATCGCATATGGCAGTGCGGTACCCCCACCCTCGATCCCTCCCCTCAAGGGGGAGGGGGATGATGGAGCGCACCACCTTTCTTCCCTCCCCCTTGAGGGGAGGGATCGAGG
>NZ_JANKOF010000157.1 GCF_024655565.1 Nitratireductor sp. ZSWI3
GCCGGCACGCGCCTGGCGTTCCGCGAAGCGCGGCGCAAGCTCGGCGCATTGCGCCGGGAAGCGGTCGACGCCATCGCCGCCGCCTCGCCGCTCGATGCCGCCCGCCCCTCGTCGGGCTTCGCCGCCAGCGCCCTGGCCGAGCAAGCGGAGACGGTGGTGCCCTACCTGGCGCGCTTCGGGCCGGCCCGGCTCAAGGCCGCGATCGTCCCGGCGATGATTCTCCTGTGCGTGCTGGCATTGTCCTGGTCGGCGGCGTTGATCCTGCTCGCCGCCGCACCGCTGATCCCGTTGTTCATGGCGCTTGTCGGCTGGAAGGCGAAGGAGGCCAGCGAAAGGCAGATGGCCGAGATGGGCAGCATGAACGCCTTCCTCCTCGACCGCCTGCGCGGCCTGACCACCATCCGCGCCTTCGACGCCGTCGACCGGACCGCTGGCCGGCTGCGCGCGAACGCGGAGGACCTGCGCAGCCGCACCATGGCCGTCCTGCGGATCGCCTTCCTGTCTTCGGCGGTGCTGGAACTCTTCGCCGCGCTCGGCGTCGCCATGGTGGCGGTCTATGTCGGCTTTCACCTGCTCGGCAATCTGAACTTCGGCGCCTGGGGCGGAAAGCTGTCGCTCGGCGAGGGTCTGTTCATCCTGCTCCTCGCGCCGGCCTTCTTCGAGCCCTTGCGCGAACTTTCGACCGTCTGGCACGATCGCGCAGCCGGGCAGGCCGCACTTGCGGTCCTCGAAAGGCTCCCGGCCACCGGTGCGCGGATGCCGGGTGCCCTGGACGACCGCGCTCCGCAGACAGGAACCGCCGGCGCGCTTTCGCTCGAGGTCCGGGATCTGCGGTTCCGCCACGCGCAGGCGGCACCCCCCGTGTTCGACGGGTTCTGCCTCAACCTGCAGCCCGGCGAGCGGATTGCCGTGATGGCGCCGAGCGGCGGCGGCAAATCGACTTTGCTCGCCCTGATCGCCGGCCTTGCCGCGGCCGAGGCCGGCTCCATCCGCATCGGCGGACAGCCGATGCAGGGCCCCAACACGGCCGAGATGCGCGCCCGGATCGCCTGGGTGTCGCAGGATCCACACATCTTCGCCGGAACGCTGGCAAGCAATGTCCGGCTCGGACGCCCGGGCATCGGCAGGCAGGAAGTCGCCGCCGCTCTGAGGGCAGCACGGCTGGATAGGATTGCAGCGGTGCGGGGAGCGGCCGCGATCGGCGAAAGCGGGATCGGGCTTTCGGGCGGCGAGGCGCTCCGCCTGGCGCTCGCACGGGCCGCCGCGACGCCCGATGCGGGCATCATCCTGGCCGACGAACCGACCGCCCATCTCGACCGGAAAACCGCCGGCGAGATCACCGGGATGCTGCTTGCCATCGCCGCTGGCCGCACGCTGGTGGTCGCCACGCACGACCCGCTGCTGGCCGCGCGCATGGACCGGGTGGTGACACTGCAGCCGCCGGCGCGATGTGGAGGGCGGCCATGACCCGGGGCAGCCATCTGCGCGCCGTGGCGGCGCTGTTCTGGTCCGGCAACCGCAGCAGGTTGCTGGCCGGCGCCGCCCTCTCCCTCATCACCGTGCTGGCCGGCATCGCCCTGCTCGGCCTGTCGGGCTGGTTCATCACCGCGACCGCGATTGCCGGGCTGTCGGTCGCGACCGCTCTCGCCTTCGACGTCTTCGCACCCTCGGCAGGCATCCGTTTCCTGGCCCTGGCGCGCACCGCCTCGCGCTACGGCGAGCGCCTCGTGACCCATGATGCGACGCTCGAGGTGCTGGCCGCGCTGCGCGAAAAGCTCTTCCGGGGCTGGGCACGCGCCGATGCGGCGCGCGCGATGACGATGCGCCCCGCGCAGCTCCTGTTCCGCCTCACCCTCGACATCGACGCGCTGGACGCGGTGTATCTGCGCCTCATCGTGCCAGCGCTGTCGGCCGCCGGCGCCGCGCTCCTGGCGGCGCTGGCGCTCGGCTTCATCAGCCCGGCGCTCGGCATCGGGGTGGGGTTGGCGCTGCTGGCGACGGGTTTCGGCCTTCCGGCGCTCGCCGCCCGGCGCGCCGAAAAATCGGCCCGCCGCCGCGCCCACGCCCTCGAGGCGCTGCGCTCGCGGGTGATCGATCTCGTCCGCGGCCAGACGGACCTGGCGATGGCAAACCGGATCGGCGCGCAGAGACGGGCTATCGGCGACGCCGAAGCTCGGCTTTCGGCCGCCGACGACGCGCTCAACAGGACGGAGACGGCCGTCAACGCCGGCTTCGGCATCGCCAGCGCCGCCCTGCTCTCGGGCATTCTCCTCACCGTGGCGCTTCTTGCCGAACGCGGTGCGATCGACGCGCCGGTGGCTGCCTTCGCCCTGCTGGTCGGCCTGACCGCGATCGAACCCTTCACCGGGCTGCGGCGCGGCGCCACCGAACTCGGCAGGACCATGCTCGCGATCCGGCGGATCGGCCCGCGGCTGGCGCGCACCGAACGGCAGGAACCCGGGCGCAACGCCCCCGAGGCGGGAACGGCGGTGAGGCTCGACCGCGTGACCGCGGCGTACCCGGGAGCCGGGGCTCCGGCGCTCGACGCCGTCTCGCTTGTCGTCGGCGAGGGCGAGCGGGTTGCGCTGATCGGCGCCAGCGGCGCCGGCAAGTCGTCGCTCCTTGCGGCCGTCGCCGGCGAATTGCCGATACGGGGCGGCCTGTTGCAGACGCGCCGCGCGACGCTGTTCACCCAGCGCACGGAGCTGTTCCACGACACGCTGCGCGGCAATCTGCAGCTTGCCGGGCCCGAGGCGACGGATGTCGAGATCGCCGCCGCGCTGGAGGCTGCCGGGCTCGGGGGACTCGCCGCCAACCGGCACGGTGGTATCGATGCCGTTCTGGGCGAAGGAGGCATCGGGCTTTCGGCGGGCCAGGCCCGCCGGCTGGCGCTCGCCCGCCTTCTCCTGCAGGGCCGCGCCGTGTGGCTGCTCGACGAGGCGACCGAGGGCCTCGACGGAGAGACGGCGCGTGACGTGATCGCGCGGGTTGAAAAGCACGCTTCCGGCAAGACCATGCTGATTGCCACCCACATCCGCCGCGAGGCCGAGGGAGCGGACCGCATCCTCCTGATGGAGAGCGGCCGCATCGTGGCCGAGGCAGGCAGGGGCAGCGCCGAATACGAAATCATGCTCGACGGTCTCAGACCGGACTGAGCCGGATATTGTTCGCAAAGGAGGCCGGAAAGCCGGTGAAATCATGGAACTCGACATCGTAGCCCTGTCGCGCCTGCAATTCGCGATCACCGCACTTTACCACTTCTTGTTCGTGCCCCTGACGCTGGGCCTGTCCATCCTCCTCGCCATCATGGAGACGGTCTATGTGATGACCGGCCGCACCATCTGGCGGCAGATGACCAAGTTCTGGGGCACCCTGTTCGGCATCAACTTCGTGCTGGGCGTCGCCACGGGCATCGTCATGGAGTTCCAGTTCGGGATGAACTGGAGCTACTACAGCCACTATGTCGGCGACATCTTCGGCGCACCGCTCGCCATCGAGGGGCTGATGGCCTTCTTCCTCGAGGCGACCTTCGTCGGTCTGTTCTTCTTTGGATGGGACAAGCTGTCGAAGCTCGGCCACCTGGCCGCGACCTGGGCCGTGGCGATCGGCTCGAACTTCTCCGCCCTGTGGATCCTCATCGCCAATGGCTGGATGCAGAACCCGGTGGGATCGGCATTCAACCCGCAGACGATGCGCATGGAGGTGGCGGATTTCTATGCCGTGCTGATGAACCCGGTGGCGCAGGCGAAATTCGTCCACACCGTTTCGGCCGGCTACGTCACCGCCGCGATCTTCGTTCTCGGCGTCTCCGCCTGGTACGTGCTGAAGGGCCGTCACCTGGAACTCGCCAAGCGCTCGATGACGGTCGCCGCCTCGTTCGGCCTTGCCGCATCGCTCTCGGTGGTCGTGCTCGGCGACGAGAGCGGCTATCTGTCGACCGAACACCAGAAGATGAAGCTCGCCTCCATCGAGGCGATGTGGGAGACCGAGCCCGCGCCGGCCGCCTTCACCGCCTTCGGCTTTCCCGACCAGGAGGCGCGCACGACCCACTATGCCGTCCGCATCCCCTGGGTGATGGGCCTGATCGGAACGCGCTCCCTGACCACGGTCATTCCCGGCATCGAGGAGCTCGTCGACCACGCCAGGACCCGCATCAGGGATGGCATCGTCGCTTATGACGCCCTGCAGAAGATCCGCGCGGCCGGCAGCGACGCCGCCATTCCCGACGACGTTCGCGCCGCTTTCGAGGAGAATGGCGCCGATCTCGGCTATGCGCTGCTGCTCAAGCCATATGTCGACGATCCGCGCGAGGCGACGGATGCCCAGATCGACGAGGCGGCCTGGGACACGGTGCCGAACGTGCCGACGCTGTTCTGGACCTTCCGCATCATGGTCGGCCTCGGCTTCTTCTTCATCCTCCTGACGGCCGTGTTCTTCTATCTGTCGGCCCGCCATCAGCTCGACCGCTATCCCGCGCTCCTGCGCATCGCGGTGTATGCCACGCCGCTGCCGTGGATCGCCGCCGAATGCGGCTGGATCGTCGCCGAGTTCGGCCGGCAGCCGTGGATCATCGAAGGCGTGCTGCCGACGGCGGCGGCGGTCTCGAACCTCGGTGCCTCGACGGTGCTGATGACGATCATCGGCTTCTCGCTGATCTACACCGTGCTGTTCGTCATCGAGATGTCGCTGATGCTGCGCGCCATCGGCGCCGGGCCCGAACCGGACGACGCGCCGGAGGCCGAACTGACACCCGACGCCCTCGCTCCAGCGGAGTAATCGCCATGATCCTGCACACTCTCATCGACTACGATACGCTTCGCCTCATCTGGTGGCTGCTGCTCGGCGTGCTCCTGATCGGCTTTGCCGTGACCGACGGCTTCGATCTCGGCACCGGCGCCCTGCTGCCCTTCGTCGCCAGGACGGACACCGAGCGGCGCGTCGTCATCAACGCGGTCGGCCCGGTCTGGGAAGGCAACCAGGTCTGGCTGATCCTCGGCGGCGGCGCCATCTTCGCGGCCTGGCCGCCGCTCTATGCGGTGTCCTTCTCCGGCTTCTACCTGGCCATGTTCGCCATCCTCTTCGCCCTGATCCTGCGGCCGGTCGGCTTCAAGTACCGCTCCAAGCGCGACAGCACGACCTGGCGCAGCGCCTGGGACTGGGCGTTGTTCATCGGCGGCTTCGTGCCGGCGCTGATCTTCGGCGTCGCCGTCGGCAACGTCCTGCAGGGCGTGCCGTTCCGCCTCGATTCGGACCTGCGCATCTTCTACGAAGGCACGACGCTGCTGGAATTGCTCAACCCCTTCGCCCTCCTGTGCGGATTGCTGTCGGTGGCCATGCTCGTCATGCACGGCGCCGCATGGCTGCAGTTGAAGACCAGCGGTGCCGTCGCCGACCGGGCCCGCTCCTATGGCGCCGTGGCGGCACTTGCCACCATCGCTCTCTTCGCGCTCGGCGGCCTGTGGCTGTGGGCGGGGATCGACGGCTACCGGCTCACCAGCGAGATCGCCGCCGGCGCACCCTCCAACCCGCTGGCGAAGTCCGTCGAGCAGGCGGGCGGCGCCTGGTTCGCGAACTATGCGGCCCAGCCGTGGACGATGCTCGCGCCCGTGCTGGGCTTTGCCGGCGCTGCGCTCGCTTTCCTGCTCCTGCGGAGCCGGCGCGAGGTGCTGACCGTGCTGTCGAGCGCCGTCTCGATCCTCGGCGTCATCTCGACCGTCGGCCTGGCCATGTTCCCCTTCATCCTGCCGTCCTCGATCGATCCGCAGTCCAGCCTGACGGTCTGGGATGCGTCTTCGAGCCACCTGACCCTGTTCATCATGCTCGTGGTGACGGGGATCTTCGTGCCTCTCATCGTCGCCTATACGAGCTGGGTCTACCGGGTCCTGTGGGGCAAGGTCGACGAAGAGGGCATCCGCGATGGCAAGGGCCACGCCTACTAATCTGGAGATGATCCTATGTGGTATTTCGCATGGATGCTCGGCCTGCCGCTGGCCGCCGCCTTCGCGGTGCTCAACGCGATGTGGTACGAGTTGATGGACGATGCGGCAAAGGCCAAGAACGCCGAGCGGGCGGCCGCCCGCGCGACCGCGCGCGGTCGCGGGCGGC
>NZ_JANKOF010000158.1 GCF_024655565.1 Nitratireductor sp. ZSWI3
CGGTACCCCCACCCCTTACCCCTCCCCTCAAGGGGGAGGGGGATGATCGGGCGCCCAGCCTTTCTTCCCTCCCCCTTGAGGGGAGGGGTCCGAAGGACGGGTGGGGGTCGCAGGCGGAGCCTGCAAGAAAGACCATATGCGATTGCTTTGCCGTGAACGGAGAAAGAAGGTGGACCCAAGGACCGGATGAAGGGCGGTGCCGGCGGACCATCAATCCCGTACGAGATCGAGGTTGCTTGAACCATGTATGTCTGGATGCGCCTGCTCCGTGTCGCGGTGACGCGCAAGCGCCGCGGTCCCTACCGCCTCGGTGACGAGGGGCGGTTAGCCTTTCGCTGCCTGCCCACGGATGTCGACATGAACATCCACCTGAACAACGCCCGCTACATGATGATGGCGGACCTCGGGCGGATCGACATCTTTCTGAGGAGCGGGCTGATCTCCACGGCGCGCCAGCGCGGCTGGGCGCCGCTCCTCGGCGGCCTGCAGACGGCCTATGTGCGCGAGGTCAGGCTGTGGCAGCGTTTCGAGGTGGTCTCCACCATCGAGACCTGGCACGGCACGCAGATCATCGGCCAGCACCGCTTCGTGCTCGCCGACGGCCGCGTCGCCGCGATGATCCTCACCACCGGCGGCGTCTACGATCATCGCAACAGGCGCTTCGTCGAGGTCGACGAGGTGATGGCCCTTCTCGGGCAGGAAGCGGCGCCCCGCCCGCCGACCGAGGAGGAGAAGACCTTCATGGCCTCGCATCAGGGGCTCAGGGCGCGCGCGAAAATCCTCTCCTGACGCCCTTGCGCCGTCGCCGAACGGGGTTAGGCTCCGGTTTCCAGAAGCACCGGAGATCCTGATGACGGCCGTTGTCGACTACTACATCACATCCGCCTCGCCCTTCACCTATCTCGGCCACGGAGCGCTGCGCTCCGTCACCGAAAAGCATGGCGCCAGGGTGCGCGTGAAGCCCGTCAACCTGATGGGCCTCTGGGAAATCTCCGGCGCTGTGCCGCCGGCCAAGCGCCCGCCCGTGCGCCAGCGCCTGCGCCTCGTCGAGTTGCAGCGCATCGCCGACTTCCGCGGCCTGCCGATCAATACCTCGCCCAAGCACTGGCCGGTGGATCCGGCGCTGTCCGACCATGTCATCACGGCCCTTGTGGCGGCCGGGCACGATCCGATGGACTATATGGGCCGCGTCTTCTCGGCCGTCTGGGCGAATGAGGAGAACATTGCCGATGCCGAGACCCTGGCGCGGCATCTCAAGGCCGCGGGTTTCGATGCCCGGGCGATCCTGGATGCAGCCGGAACCGAGGAGATCGCCACCATCCGGGCCCGCAACACGCAGGACGCCGTGGCGGCGGATGCCGTCGGCGTGCCGACCTTCGTCCTGAACGGCGAGGCGTTCTTCGGCCAGGATCGCGTCGAATATCTGGATCGCGCCCTTGAAACCGGACGCCAGCCCTTCACCGCCTGATTCTCAGCCGCCCTCTCCCTCGGCGAGCGGCACGGCTATGCCGGCGAGCTCGGCGGCGGTGATGCGGGCCGCGCCGGCACGTGCGAAGCGCAGCATCATCGCCTTGCGGGTGGCAGCGGCGAGCCGGTGCTCCTCGGGCTCGCGCATGATTTCCGCGCCGTAGCCATCGGAGAGGATGAAGCCGCATTCCTGCGGAAAGATCTCCGCCGGCACGTCGGGATGCGTGGCGAAGAAGAAGCGGTCGGAATGGAGACGATAGTCGGGCCATTTGCGGTCGACGCGGAAATCCTCCACCGACGACTTGATCTCGATGATCCAGATGTCGCCCCTGCCCGTCAGCACCACCAGGTCGGCCCGCCGCCCGGTGGCGAGCGTGAGCTCGGGCAGGACGACGGCGCCCATCTGCAAAAGCATTCGCTGCACGCCGCGGCGGATGATCATGGCGCGCTCGGACTGACGCCCGTCGGCCAGCGGGTTTACGGGAATCGGAGAGACGATCGACATGATCCGATTATGCCATCACCAGGCGCGCACATGAAGGCTTTGCCGGTCATTATACCGGCTGCGCCGCCCCGGCGAGGCGCGTCTCGCCCAGCGGGGCGCCCGCGATGTCGTCGAGAATCGGGCAATCGGGACGGTCGTCGCCGTGGCACGCATCCACCAGTTGGCTGAGCGTCGCCCGCATCGTCTCGAGTTCGGCGATCTTCTCGTCGATGGCGCGGACATGCGAGACGGCGATCTCGCGCACGTCGTGGCTGGCGCGCTGTTTGTCACGATAGAGCGTCATCAGCTGCCGGCACGCATCGATCGAGAAGCCAAGCCCGCGGGCCCGGCGCAGGAAGACCAGGAAATGAATGTCCTCGCCGCGATAATAGCGGTAGCCGTTCCCCGATCGCTCCGGCGCAATCAGACCGATCTCTTCATAGTAGCGAATTGTTTTGGCCGGCAGGCCGGACCGGCGTGCCGCTTCTCCGACGTTCATGGCTCTCTCCAGGTCCTGGTGGTGCGATCTCAACAGACGGTACCCGTCTGTTGGGAAAAATTGCCACACCAGATCAATAGCTTGTGGGCTGACTTGTTGAATCAGACGGGTACCATCTGTTTCGGTCAGACCACGGGGCATTACTGCTCAGTTGAGCGTTCTGTTGCCGTTTTGCAATGTTCATCATGAATTAAGGCGGAAAATTGCGTCACGGAAGCTCGAAGTCTTGGCAATTTGTTAACCAACAATTTAAGAAAGAGAACGAGAGTGTGGCGCACTTCAGGCAGGCGCCGGACATTCGGGGGATTGGAGACCAAATGAAAGTCAGACCTTTTGTCATCGCCGCGGCGTTGGGGCTTGCGACGGCTCTGGCAGGTTGTACGACCGGCGGGCCGCTCAAGATCTTCACCTCCGACTACGGAACCGTCAGGGACGCCGGCTACCAGCTGCCGAGCATTCCGATCAGCAAGGTTCCCCGTCAGTATCACCGCCAGATCGTTTCCTTCGAAACGACCGAGAAACCCGGCACGATCATCGTCGATACCAACGCGAAATTCCTTTATTTCGTGCTGGATGGCGGCAAGGCCGTGCGCTACGGCATCGGCGTCGGGCGCGAGGGATTCGAATGGGCCGGTACTGCGCGTATCGCCATGAAGCGCGAATGGCCCACCTGGACGCCACCGGCCGCCATGATCGGCCGACAGCCGGAGCTCGCCAAGTGGCGCGGCGGCATGCCCCCCGGGCTGAGCAACCCGCTCGGCGCCCGCGCGCTCTATCTTTTCAACCGCAGCGGCGACACGGGCTACCGTCTGCACGGTACTCCTGAATGGGCATCGATCGGCAAGGCCATGTCTTCCGGATGCATCAGAATGATGAACCAGGACGTCATCGACCTTTACAATCGCACCGAAATCGGTGCTAAGGTAATCGTCAAGCGGTAGAACCGTCTCAGCAATTGTGGAGCCTCTCCTTGAAGGCTCCAAAAAAAACCGGGCTCGAAGGCCCGGTTTTTTTGTTGCGGCCATTAGAGCATTTTTGTGCGTCCAAACAGACGCACGGCGCTATAGAGGCCGGAATTGGCGAACTCCGAGGCCTCAGAGCACCTGCTCGACCTGCCGAACCTCGGGCACGAAATGATGCAGCAGGTTCTGGATGCCATGCTTGAGGGTGGCGGTGGACGACGGGCAGCCGGCACAGGCGCCCTTCATGTGCAGGAACACGGTGCCCTTCTCGTAGCCGCGGAAGGTGATGTCCCCACCATCCTGGGCGACAGCCGGCCGCACGCGCGTTTCCAGAAGCTCCTTGATGGTCGAGACGATGTCCTCGTCCGCCTCGTCGTAGAACTCGCCGTCCTCGGATACCGGCAGGCCGGCGCCCGCAGGCGCCATGACCGGCTGGCCTGACATGAAATGCTCCATGATCGTGCCGAGGATCGCCGGCTTGAGATGCTGCCAGTCCGGCTCGCCGTCCTTGGTGACGGTGATGAAATCATAGCCGAAGAACACGCCAGTGACGCCCGGCACCTCGAAAAGGCGCCCGGCCAGCGGAGATGCTTCGGCGGCCGCCGCGGCCTCGCGGAAATCCGCCGTGCCGTCTTCAAGAACCACGCGGCCAGGCAGGAATTTCAGCGTCGCGGGATTGGGAGTCGCTTCGGTCTGAATGAACATCGATGGATTTCCGATCTGGCGTTTCTTGGAATTATTCTAAAATAGGCGGAATGCGCCCTGGGTTCAAGCCGCGATATGGGGATGCGCACCCGGCTATGCCAGGCTTTCGATCTCTTCGTCGCTGAGATTGTGCGGCACCACGGTCACCGGAATCGGGAAGGCGGCGCTCTTGCCGGCGATGGAAGAGACGAGCGGGCCGGGGCCTTCCTTTGAGCCGCCGGCCGCCAGGACAAAGATCGCGATGTCCTGGTCTTCCTCGATCAATTTGTGGATCTCGTCGGCCGGCTTGCCCTCGCGCACCACCAATTCGGGCTCTATGCCGATGGTTTCGCGGATTTTCACCGCATGCGTGTCGAGCGCCGCCTTGGCGGTTGCCAGCGCTTCCTCGCGCATGATCTGCTCGACGCCCAGCCAGTGCTGGAAATCACCCGGCTCGATGACGAACAGCAGCACCAAGCCGCCATTCGTCGCCTGCACGCGCCGCGCGGCGTAGGCGACGGCCCGCTCGCATTCGGGCGTGTCGTCGATAATGGCAAGGAACTTGCGGCGGTGCCCCGCCTCGCGGATCAGTCGCTTGGAGACCATTCACACGTCCTGTTTCACGGGCGACGGACCCGCCCCATCGGCTCGCAATCTGCCATTGCCGGTGGTTTTGGGCAAGCCGGGCTCATCGACGGGTCAGTCGCCGATCAGCCCGATGATCTCGCGCACCATCTTCATCGTCTGCTCAGCCTTCTCGCGGGCCCGCAGCGCCCCGTCGCGAAGAACGCCGTCGATATAGCCGGGGTCGGCCGAGATGCGACGCATTTCATCGGCGATCGGCGACAGCTTCTCGACGGCGAGCTCGGCCAGTGCCGGCTTGAACTCGGAGAACTGGCGGCCGCCGAAATCGGCCAGCACGTCGGTGCGCGCGACCCCTGCCAGCGCCGCATAGATGCCGACGAGGTTCTGCGCCTCCGGCCGGCCCTCGAGCCCGGCCACCTCCGACGGCAGCGCCTCGGGATCGGTCTTTGCCTTCTTGATCTTCTTGGAGATCGTGTCGGCATCGTCCGTCAGGTTGATGCGCGAGAGGTCGGAAGGATCCGATTTCGACATCTTCTTGGATCCGTCGCGCAGGCTCATGACGCGCGTCACGGGTCCCTCGATCAGCGGCTCGGTGAGCGGGAAGAAGCCGTTCACCGTCTCCTCGCCGACCTTCGTCTCGACGCCATAGCCGAGCTGTGCGATGCGCGCCGAGAAGTCGTTGTTGAACTTCTGGGCGATGTCGCGCGTCAGCTCCAGATGCTGCTTCTGGTCGTCGCCGACGGGCACGTGCGTGGCGCGGTAGACAAGGATGTCGGCGGCCATCAGGCTCGGATAGGCGAGCAGGCCGAGCGAGGCGTTCTCGCGGTCCTTTCCGGCCTTGTCCTTGAACTGCGTCATGCGGTTCATCCAGCCGATGCGCGCCACGCAGTTGAAGATCCACGCCAGCTCCGCGTGCTGCATCACCTGGCTCTGGTTGAACACGATGTGCTTTCTCGGGTCGATGCCACTCGCCAGGAAGGCGGCGGTGATCGACCGCGTCTGTTCGGCCAGGTCCTCGTGCACGAGCGTCGCCGTCAGTGAATGCAGGTCGACGACGCAATAGATGCATTCATGGCTCGCCTGCAGCGCAACGAACTTCTGCAGCGCGCCCAGATAATTGCCGAGATGAAGATTGCCCGTCGGCTGAACGCCGGAGAAGACGAGCTCCTTGAATTCGCTCATGATCGTTCCTGAATGCCGGTTTGCGCGCGATGCCGCGCGCCATGGCTTATGGACGACGCGAAACCGGCAATCAAGCCCCAGGCGCCGATTGCACTTCGGCCTGCTGGTCGGGCTTGCGCCACGCCCTGCGCGG
>NZ_JANKOF010000159.1 GCF_024655565.1 Nitratireductor sp. ZSWI3
CTATTCGACCGACGACCTGACAGGCGTCGAGATCGGCGGGGCGCTGAAGAACGTGCTGGCAATCGCCGCCGGCGCCACTAGCGGAGCGGGCCTCGGGGCCAGCGCGGCGGCCGCGCTCATCACACGCGGCTTTGTCGAGCTGCGCCGTGTCGGCGCCGCCTTCGGCGCGCGGCCGGAGACGCTGATGGGGCTTTCCGGCCTCGGCGATCTGATCCTCACCTGCGGATCCGAGCAATCGCGCAATTTCGCCTATGGAGTGGCGCTGGGGCGCGGCGAGAGCCTTAAGGGCCGGCCGCTTGCCGAAGGGGTGCATACGGCCGGCATCGCCGCGCGGATCATACGCGAACGCGGGCTGGAAGCGCCGATCATCGAGAGCGTGACCGAGATCCTGCACGATCGGCTGACGGTCGGAAAGGCGATGCAGGCGCTGCTTTCCCGACCACTGAAGAGCGAAAACTGACATCGGAGAGGAAACCATGATCTTCGCCATCATCTGCAAGGACAAGCCGGGGCATCTGGAAACCCGGATGGGCACGCGGCCCCAGCACCTGGATTATCTCAACGGGCTCAATGAAAACGGCACGCTGAAATTCGCCGGCCCGTTCCTCGACGCCGAGGGCAAGCCCTGCGGCAGCCTCGTCGCCATCGAGGCGGAGAACGAAGCGGCCGCCGGCGTGATCGCGGCTGCGGATCCCTACGCCCTTGCCGGCCTGTTCGAATCGTTCGAGATACGGGCCTGGAACTGGGTCTTCAACAATCCGGAGAATGCGTGATGGCCTATTGGCTGTTCAAGTCCGAGCCCACCTCCTGGTCCTGGGAGATGCAGAAGAAGAAGGGCGACGAGGGCCAGCAATGGGACGGCGTGCGCAACTACCAGGCACGCAACAACATGCGTGAGATGAAGCTCGGCGACCTCGGCTTCTTCTATCATTCGGTGAAGGAGACCAGCGTCGTCGGCATTGTCGAGGTCTCGGCGCTCGCACATCACGATTCGACCACCGACGATCCGCGCTGGGAATGCGTCGACATCCGCGCCGTCAAGGACATGCCGAACCCGGTGACGCTCGCCGACATCAAGGCCAACCCGAAGCTCTCCGAGATGGTGCTGGTCAACAATTCGCGCCTTTCCGTGCAGCCGGTGAGCGCCGCCGAATGGGCCGAAATCTGCCGCATGGGCGGGCTCGACAAGGCGCCGTGACCCCGATCACCCCGGCCGGTGCCGAGGATTTCATCCGCGCCAACACAGCCCTCACTTCGCCACCGCATGTGCCCGAGATCGTGCTTCATCTGGCCGACGAGGCGCACGATCTGTGGAAGCGCACCGAGGAGGAGCTCGCGGAAATCGGCCTGCCGCCGCCGTTCTGGGCCTTTGCCTGGGCCGGCGGCCAGGGGCTGGCGCGCCATCTGCTCGATCACCCCGAAACGGTGCGCGGCAAGACCGTGCTCGACTTTGCGACCGGCTCCGGCCTGCTCGCCATCGCCGCCGTGAAGGCTGGCGCGAGCGCCGTTCTGGCCGCCGACATCGACCCGTTTTCACCCGCCGCCTGCCGGCTCAACATGACGGCCAACGGGGTGCGTTTCGACGTGACGCAGGACGATCTCATCGGCAGGGACGGCGCCTGGGACGTCATCCTTGCCGGCGATGTGTTCTACGACAGGGCGATGGCCGAGGCGCTGGTGCCCTGGTTCGAAGCGCTCGCCGCAAAGGGCAGGACGGTGCTGATCGGCGATCCGGGGCGCAGCTATCTGCCCAGGGAGCGGCTTGCCGAGCGTGCGGTCTACACCGTGCCGGTGACCCGTGCGCTGGAGGATGCCGAGGTGAAGCGCACCACGGTCTGGCAATTTTCCTGAAACACTGTCGAAACGAGGAACCTTCAGCCCTCAATCATCAGCCTTCAGCCATCAATAATGATGTTCTAGACATCAATCATAAAATCTCATATATGCATCGTCAGACGGAGCGCCAATGATAACCGCAGCACAAATGCGCGCCGCCCGCGCCCTTCTGGGCATAGATCAGAAGCAGCTTGCCGAGCTTTCGGGAGTGTCCCTCCCGACCATCCAGAGGATGGAAGCCAGCGAGGGCAATGTGCGCGGCGTGGTCGATACGCTTTCCAAGGTCGTCGAGGCACTGGGCGCGGCCGGCATCGAGTTGATCGGCGACAACATGCCGAGCACCGGGACCGGCCGTGGCGTGCGCTTCAAGGAGCCTGCGGCTGCCGCAAGGGGCAAATCCGTCTGAACGCATGCAACGGCGACCGCCTGCCTGATGCCGACGGCCCCGCTGCCGATGGCATGAGGAAGTCACGATGCTCGCCCGTATGCAGCGATCCGGTTTCGCGGCGCTTTTCACTCCCAAGCTCGTCACCGTGCTGCGCGAGGGCTATGGGCTCGACGCCCTCAGGGCCGACATCGTCTCGGGCCTCACCGTGGCCATCATCGCCCTGCCGCTGTCGATGGCGATCGCCATCGCCTCCGGCGTGCCGCCGGAGCGCGGGCTTTACACGGCGATCGTCGGCGGCTTCCTGGTTTCGGCTCTCGGCGGCAGCCGCTTCCAGATCGGCGGACCGGCGGGCGCCTTCATCGTGCTGGTCTTCGCCACGGTCCAGACGCACGGCATCGAGGGGCTGATCCTCGCCACCTTCCTCTCCGGCTTCATACTGCTCGCCATCGGCTTCCTGAGGCTTGGCACGTTCATCAAATACGTGCCCTATCCGGTGACCGTCGGCTTCACCTCCGGCATCGCCGTCATCATCCTGGCAAGCCAGTTGAAGGATTTCTTCGGCCTGACGCTCTCGGGCCAGGAACCCGGCCCGTTCATCCCCAAGCTGCAGGCACTGGCGGCCGCCATGCCGACCATCAACGCCGCCGCGGTGGTGCTGGCGCTCGGCTCGGTCGCCGTCATCGTCGGGCTGCGCCGCTGGCGGCCGCATTGGCCGGGCTTCCTCATCGCCGTCGCGCTGGCGACCGTCGTCGCCTCGGCGCTCGACCTGCCGGTGGAGACGATCGGCACGCGATTCGGCGGCATTCCGCAATTGCTGCCGGCGCCGAGCCTTCCCGCCCTGTCCTGGGGCAAGATCGTCGAGGCGCTGCCCGCCGCCCTCTCCTTCGCGCTCCTCGGCGGCATCGAGAGCCTGCTGTCGGCGGTCGTCGCCGATTCCATGACCGGCCGCCGCCACCGCTCGAATTGCGAACTTGTGGCGCAAGGGGTGGCCAACATCGGCTCCTCCCTGTTCGGCGGCATCTGCGTGACCGGCACCATTGCCCGCACGGCGGCCAATGTGCGCGCCGGCGCGCGCGGCCCGGTCTCGGGCATGCTGCACGCCCTGTTCCTGCTGGCCTTCATGCTGGTCGCCGCACCGCTGGCGCGCTTCATCCCGCTTGCCGCCCTTTCGGCCATTCTGGCCGTGGTGGCCTGGAACATGGCCGAAAAGCACCAGTTCGCCGCCCTCTTACGCTCCTCGCGCGGCGATGCGGTGGTGCTTCTGATCACCTTCCTGCTGGTGGTGTTCCGCGACCTGACCGAGGGCATCCTGGTCGGCTTCGGCCTTGGCGCGTTGCTCTTCCTGCACCGCATGTCCGAAGCGGTGCGTGTCGAGCATGGCGTCGCCTCGATCGCCGACCGGCCGGACAATGGCGAGCAGCCCTATTCGCCGCAGATCGCCACAGATGACGATGTCGTCGTCTACCGGATCTCAGGCGCCTTTTTCTTCGGCGCGGCGGCCGCCGTCGGCGCGGCGCTCGACCGCATCGGCGGCCAGCCGCGAGCCTATGTCATCGACATCTCGTCCGTCAGCTTCCTCGATTCGACCGCGGCCGCGACGATCGAGGGCTTCGTGCGCAAGGCGCGCCAGAGCGATGCCACCGTCTACCTGGTCGGCGCCAGCCCGTCGATCCGCAAGCTGCTGCGCACGCACGGCCTGCGCCCCCCGCAACTGCGCTTCTACAGCGCCTTGAAAGATGCGGTGGCGGCGGCGAGACGGGGGAAGAGCGAGAATAGGGAATAGGGAATAGGGAATAGGGAATAGGGAATAGGGAGCAATAAAGGAAACCGCTCCCGCACCACCCCATTCGCTACTCACTATTCGCTATTCGCTCTCCCCTCCAACGAATGCCGCATGATCAGCGGCATCTGGCTCATGGTGAAGAGGATGGTGATGGGCATGATGCCCCACACCTTGAAGGCCACCCAGGCATCGGTGGAGAAGAGGCGCCACACCACCTCGTTGACGACGGCCAGGAAAAGAAAGAACAGCCCCCATCGCAGCGTCAGCTTGCGCCAGCCCTCGGCATCCAGCTTGAAGGCCGAATCGAACACGTAGCCGAGCAGGGACTTGCCGAGGGCGAGGCCGCCGAGCAGCACCACGCCGAACAGCGAGTTGACGATGGTCGGCTTCATCTTGATGAAGGTCTCGTTGTGCAGATAGAGCGTCAGCGCGCCGAAGATCAGCACGACCACTCCGGACACGAGCGGCATGATCGGCAGGGTGCGCGTCAGCCCCCACGAAACCGCCAGGGCGATCACCGTCGCCGCCATGAACAGGCCGGTCGCCATGAAGATCGGCCCGCCGAGGGCGGTGAGGGCCGGCACCCGCTCGGCCAGCCACTCGCCGCGCGCATTGACGAAGAAGAACACGAGGAGCGGCCCCAGCTCCAAGGCCAGCTTCAGGAGCGGGTTCATCTCCCTGCGCTTCGGGTCGGACGGATCCCGCTCGAAAATCTGGTTCTCGTTCACTCGGACACTCCCGCGATCGCCTTGGCGAAATCGCTTGCAGAAAAAGGCTCCAGGTCGTCGACACCTTCGCCGACGCCGATGAAATAGACCGGCAGCTTGTGCTTGGCGGCAATGGATACCAGGATGCCGCCCCGCGCCGTGCCGTCGAGCTTGGTCATCACCAACCCGTTGACGCCCGCAACATTGCGGAAGATTTCGACCTGATTAAGGGCATTCTGGCCCGTCGTCGCATCCACCGTCTGCAGCACGGTGTGCGGCGCTTCCGGGTCGTGCTTGCCGAGCACCCGAACGATCTTTTCCAGCTCCGCCATCAGCTCGGCCTTGTTTTGCAGGCGCCCCGCCGTGTCGATGATGAGAACGTCGGAACCTGCATCCTTGGCCTTCTGGTAGGCGTCGAAGGCAAGGCCTGCCGCATCCGCGCCGAGCTTGGAGGCGACGACGGGCGATCCAGTGCGCTCGCCCCAGATCTTGAGCTGCTCGATGGCCGCCGCGCGGAACGTGTCGCCGGCGCCCAGCGTCACCGACAAGCCGCCTTCCGTCAGCTTCGCCGCCAGCTTGCCGATCGTGGTCGTCTTGCCGGTACCGTTGACGCCGACGACCAGGACGACATGCGGCTTGTGCGACAGATCGAGCTCCAGCGGCATCGCCACGGGCTTCAGGACCTTCTCGATCTCCTCCGCCATCACGGTCTGCACTTCCTCGCCGGAAATGTCCTTGCCGTAGCGACCGGCGGCCAGCGCGTCGGTCACGCGCATCGCGGTTTCCAGGCCAAGATCGGCGCGCAGCAGCACATCCTCGAGGTCCTGCAGCGTGTCTTCGTCCAGCTTGCGCTTGGTGAAAATGCCGGCGATGTTGTCGCGCAGCTCCCGCGACGACCGGGAGAGCCCCTCGCGCAGACGCTGATACCACGTCTTCTTCGGCTCAGGCGCGGCTGCCGGGGCTTCTCCACGCTTTTGTTCGACGGATTTGGCAACAGTGACGGTGCCCGCCGGCATGGCCGGAATTGTACCATGCGCTTCCTGCTCCGCCTCCAGTGTAACAGGTTTCTCTATGCCGGCTTCGCCGGAACCCCCACCCTCGTCCCCCTCCCCCTTGAGGGGAGGGGTTAGGGGTGGGGGTGAAGGCGCGGCTTCTCCACTTTCAGCGATATTTTCTGGCTCTGGCTCTGGCTCTGGCTCTGGCTCTGGCTCTGGCTCTGGCTCTGGCTCTGGCTCTGGCTCTGGCTCTGGCTCTGG
>NZ_JANKOF010000160.1 GCF_024655565.1 Nitratireductor sp. ZSWI3
TTCCTCGCCGGCTGGCCGGTCGGGCCGGCGCTTTCATGGCTGGAGCGGATTTACGGCATCGGCCCCAAGACCAGCACCGCAACGCTCAATCTCAGCACGCTGAAGAAGCGCGTCCTCGTGGTCGACACGGCCCATTGGCGCGCCGCCCGCTGCCTCGGCCTCGTCCCGGACGGCACGTCCCTGGAGCGTTCCGTGCGGCTTCTGAACCGCCAGGCGCCTGACGGCTGGGGGGCCATGGAGATGGAGGAGCACCACATCCTGATGCAGCGGCTCGGCAAGGACGTCTGCTCCAGGGGTGGTGGCGGCTGTCCGTTCCATCCCGTCTGCGACCGCAAGGCGATGCCAGGCGCGCCGCATCGCCGGCAAAAGCGGCTTGAGGACTGGCTGCAGGCGCAGCATCACCGGCAAGCGTCTTTTCCGGAACGGCGAAAGGCGAATCCGAACAGCCTGCTCAGAGAAAAACCCGAACCTTTTGATCCAAATGCGATGGGCGCGCTGCCGGCAGGCTCTCCCATAGCATTTTGCAGTCAGGCGGGGCCGCCTGGCGTCCGCATGAATGCGGAAGACAAAAAGATCGAGCGTTCCTTGTGCGTCCAAATGGACGCAGGGCGCTCCAGCGTCTCCACCAGCCCCTTGTAACATGCGTCTCGGCTTGCGTCATGAACCACGCCCTCGTCATAGACTCCCTGCGCCGGCGCATTGCCGCCAAGGAACGCCTCTCGCCCCTCCGGCACCCCTCGGTTGCGCTCGGGCCCGCGCCACTTGATGCGGCCCTGCCCGCGAACGGGCTGCAGACCGGGGCGCTGCACGAACTGGTTCCCGCCACGTCCGGCGATTTCGCCGCCTCCGCCGGTTTCGCCACCTGTCTCCTGACCCGCATCACGCGGCTGCGTCCCGGGCCCGTCCTGTGGGTGGTTCCGGCGCATCAGGCCTTCAGCGAAGGCGGGCTTTACCCGCTCGGGCTCGCCGCCCTCGGCTTCGACCCGGATCGTCTGATCGAACTGCGCGTGCGCAAGCCGATCGACATTCTCTGGGCCCTCGAGGAAGGGCTGGCGCACGCGCCCCTTTCCGCCGTGATCGGCATCCTGCCGGACAATGCGCGGGCCTATGATTTTCCCGCCAGCCGGCGGCTTGCCATGCGTGCGGCCCGCCAGGGGGGAACGGCGCTCATTCTCCGCAGCCGGCAGACTGCCGGCGAGGCCACGGCGGCAGAGACGCGCTGGTCGGTCGCCGGCCTTCCCAGCGCACCGGCGCGAGGGGCAAGAGCCGGGCCGGGCGCGCCGCGCTGGCGGCTTCAACTCGTCAAATGCAGGAAAGGGATATCCGGCCACGGATCGAGCGGCTGGGATGTCGAATGGGATCATGAAGCGCTTTCTTTCCGTCTTCCTGCCCCGCTGGCCGATCGAGCGCCGGCATGGGCGCATGGCGCTGCCAATGTCTGGTCGGAGGCCTCGTGACGACGAGGCCCCGGACCGCGATGCGATCGTTGCCAACAGGTCAGAGCGGGATGCGGCTCTGGTGCTCGTCACCACCTCGGACAGCGGCCAGCACATCACCGCCCTCAACGCGTCGGCGGAACGGCTCGGCTTTTCGCCGGGCATGGCGCTTGCCGATGCGCGCGCCATCCACCCGACCCTGCAGGTCGCCCATGCCGACCTTCCCGGCGACGAGCGGGCGCTTCTCCGGCTCGCCCTGTGGTGCCAATGCTTCTCCCCCTTCACCCGCGCCGACGCGCCGGACGGCGTGAGCCTCGACATCACCGGCTGCGCACATCTGTTCGGCGGCGAGGAAAAGCTTCTGGAGACCCTTGCCGAAAGGCTCGCCCGTTTCGGGCTGACGGCGCGGCTTGCCATCGCTCCTACGCTCGGCGCCGCCTGGGGCCTTGCCCGCCACGCGTCCACCCCGCGCCTCATCGTCGAGCGCGAAACCCTGCACCGCAATCTGGCGCCCTTGCCGGTCGCGGCGCTACGCCTGGAGGAGACGACGCTTTCGGCGCTCGACAAGCTCGGCCTGAAGCATATCGGCGATCTCCTCGGCAAGCCGCGTGCGCCGCTTGTCGCCCGTTTCGGCGCCTTTGCGCTACGCCGGCTGGACGAGGCTCTCGGCCAGGAGGAGGAGAGTTTTTGCCCGCTCAGCCCGCAGGTCTTCCACAGCGTCCAGTACCGTTTCGCCGAGCCGGTCGTCACGCAGGATGCCGTCGGGGTCGTCATCGAACGGCTCGCGCGCGATCTCTGCGCCGAGCTCGAGCGGGCCGGCAAGGGCGCGCGGCGCGTGGAACTGCGCCTGTTCCGCGTCGACGGTTGGTTCGAGGCGCTGCCGCTTGCCACCAGCACCGCCACCCGCGATCCCCGCCACCTCGCCCGCCTGCTCAGCGAACGGCTCGACCGCATCGAGGATCGCGCCGGCTTCGGCTTCGAGGCCGCCAGCCTCGGCGCCTTTCAGGTGGAGCCGCTGGCCGCGCGGCAGGAGGATCTGGAAAACGAGACCTCGGCGGCGACCCGCGGCGACGTCGCCCCCCTGCTCGACCGCCTCGTCAATCGCTTCGGCGCGCAGAACGTCACCCGCGCCCTGCCCTATGAAAGCCACGTGCCCGAACGGGCCTTTCGCTGCGCATCCGTTCTCGAGCCGGTGAAGCACCATGACTGGCAGGCCCATGCGCGCATCGTTCAGGACGGAGCGGCCTTCGCCCGGCCGCTGTTCCTGTTCGCCGTCCCGGAGCCCGTGACCGCCCTTGCCGAAGTGCCGGATGGCCCGCCGACCCGCTTCGAGTGGCGCCGCATGGCGCATCGCGTGGCGCGCGCCGAAGGGCCCGAAAGGATCGCGCCCGAATGGTGGCTCGCTCCCGCCGGCGCCAGCCGCAAGACGCGCGACTACTACCGCGTCGAAGACGAGGCCGGCCGCCGCTTCTGGCTCTATCGAGACGGGCTTTACGAACGCGGGGAAGAAATGCCGCAATGGTTCATCCATGGGGTGTTCGCATGACCAAGCCAGGCGCCCCTTCGCACCCCCCTCTGGCCTGCCGGCCATCTCCCCCTCAAGGGGGGAGATCGGCTTGCGGTGATTTCGGTGCCCATTCTGCAACGTCGACGATTGGATACCTTCATCGACGACAACCAATCTCCCCCCTTGAGGGGGAGATGCCCGGCAGGGCAGAGGGGGGTATCGAAGAGCGCCGCGCCAAGCCGAAAGGCGCCCTCCCTCCCCCGCCGCCCTTTGCCGAGCTCGGCGTCACCAGCAATTTCAGCTTTCTGCGCGGTGCCTCGCATCCGCAGGAGCTGGTCCGGGCGGCGGCGCTGCTCGGCCATGCCGCCATCGGCATCGCCGACCGCAACACGCTGGCGGGCGCCGTGCGCGCCCATGTGGAGGCGAAGGAGCAGAAGATCCGCCTCGTCGTCGGCGTCCGGCTGGTGCTGATGGACGGGTTCGAGGCGCTGTGCTTCCCGACCGACAAGAGCGCCTATGGCCGCCTCACCCGGCTGCTCACCATCGGCAACCGCCGCGCGCCCAAGGGCGAATGCCATCTTGAATTCGACGATCTCGCCGGGCTCGGCGGCGGCCAGCGCCTGATCGCCATGCCGCCCTACGATTTCGGCGCGGATTTCGAAAAAGGCCTGCGCCGGCTCGCCGCCCTGTTTCCGGGCGCCGTCTTCCTGGCGCTGACGCCCTACCGCCGCGCCAATGACGGCGCGCGCCAACAGCGCCTTGCCGATCTCGCCCTTGCCTGCGGCACGCCGCTCGTCGCCACCAACGACGTGCTCTACCACACGCCGTCGCGCCGGCCGCTGCAGGACCTTGTGACCTGCATCCGCGCGCATTGCACCATCGACGAGGCCGGCTTCCGCCTGCAGCGCAACGCCGAACGGGACCTCAAGTCGCCGCGCGAGATGGCGCGGCTCCTGGCCGGCCACGAGGGTGCCATCGCCCGCACGATCGAGATCATGCAGGATTGCCGCTTCTCGCTCGACGAACTGTCCTACGACTATCCCGATGAGCCCGCCGGCGACAGCGCCACGCCGCAGGAAGAGCTGGAGCGCCTCACCTGGCACGGCGCGCGCGTGCGCTTCGGCGAAGAGATCAGCGACAAGATCAAGAACATGATCGCCCACGAGCTGCGCCTCATCGCCCAGCTCAAATTCGCCGCCTATTTCCTCACCGTCCACGACATCGTCAATTTCGCCCGCACGCAGGACCCGCCGATCCTGTGCCAGGGGCGCGGCTCGGCGGCCAATTCGGTGGTCTGCTACTGTCTCGGCGTCACCTCGGTCAACCCGACCGAGATCGACCTCCTGTTCGAGCGTTTCATCTCCGTCGAGCGCGGCGAGCCGCCCGATATCGACATCGATTTCGAGCACGAGCGGCGCGAGGAGGTAATCCAGTACATCTATGAGAAATACGGCCGCCGCCGGGCCGGTCTCGCCGCCACCGTCATCTCCTATCGCACGCGCAGTGCCGTGCGCGAGGCAGGCAAGGCGATGGGCCTTTCGCCCGACGTCGTCGCCGCGATGACGAAGCTGGTCTGGGGCCATTCCGAGAAGACGCCGGCCGGCGCGCAGATACGCGAGGTGGGGCTCGATCCCGCCGACCCGCGCCTGCGCCAGACCCTGCTCCTGGTCGAGCAGCTGATCGGCTTCCCGCGTCACCTGTCGCAGCATGTGGGCGGCTTCGTGCTGACCCGTGCGCCGCTCGACGAGATGGTGCCCGTCGCCAACGCCGCCATGAAGGACCGCACCATGGTGGAATGGGACAAGGACGACCTCGACGCGGTGGGCATCCTCAAGGTCGACGTGCTGGCGCTCGGCATGCTCACCTGCCTGCGCAAGAGCTTCGACCTGTTGCGCGGCCATTACGGGCGCAGCGAAACGCTCGCCTCGGTGCCGCGCGACGACGGGCCCACCTACGCGATGATCCAGAAGGCCGACACGATCGGCGTCTTCCAGATCGAGAGCCGGGCGCAGATGTCGATGCTGCCGCGCCTCAAGCCGAAAAATTTCTACGACCTCGTCATCGAGATCGCCATCGTGCGACCCGGCCCCATCCAGGGCGATATGGTGCATCCCTATCTGCGGCGGCGTGATGGTATCGAGGATATCGATTATCCGTCCGACGCCTTACGCGCCGTCCTGGAAAAGACCCTCGGCGTGCCCCTGTTCCAGGAGCAGGCGATGAAGATCGCCATCGTCGGCGCCGGCTTCTCGCCCGACAAGGCCGACCGGCTACGCCGGGCCATGGCCACCTTCCGCCGCAACGGCGACATCGAGCGGTTCCGGGAGGATTTCATCGGCGGCATGCTCGGCAAGGGCTACGCGCCCGATTTCGCCGAGCGCTGCTTCAACCAGATGAAGGGGTTCAGCGATTACGGCTTTCCCGAAAGTCATTCAGCCAGCTTCGCCCTGCTCGCCTATGCCTCGTCCTGGCTCAAATGCCACTATCCGGACGTCTTCGCCTGCGCGTTGCTCAATTCGCAGCCCATGGGCTTCTATTCCGCCTCCTCCATCGTGCGCGACTTCCGCGACCACGGCGGCGAAGTGCGCCCCGTCGACGTCAACCACAGCCGGTGGGACCACACGCTGGAGCCGGCTGAGCGGTCCAGCGCCATCCGCCATGCCTTGCGGCTCGGCATGCGCCAGGTGGAGGGCTTGCGCGAAGAGGCGGGGCAGAAGATCGTCGCGGCGCGCGGCGCCGGCTTCGCCACAGTGCGAGACCTCTATTTCCGCGCCCGCATCGACATGTTCTCGCTACGTCGGCTGGCGGAGGCGGATGCCTTCCGCTCCATGGGGCTCGACCGGCGCGCCGCGCTCTGGGAGGTGCGGGGCCTGAGCGGCCATCTGGGCGCGCGGGCGGCGGCCGAGGACCTGCCGCTCTTTGCCGGCGCCAAGGCGGCCGATGCCGCGCCACTGCAGGCGGAACAGGCGGTCGCGCTGCCGGCCCT
>NZ_JANKOF010000161.1 GCF_024655565.1 Nitratireductor sp. ZSWI3
GTCCACTTGCCAGCCAGCCCCTTGGGCGAGTCCTTGAGCCGCACGAACATCGAGCGGCCCGGCGTATTGCGGACATCGCCGACCTGCCAATAGTTGCCCTGGCGGCGGCCGTTGGCCAGATAATGGCGGCACACGGCCTCGGCCTCCCGGCCGAGACGGTGCGCGAGATCGGAGGCGTCGGGACGGGCCATTACGCTGCCTCCCGCTCGGAAATCCGCGCAAGCGGATAGGTTTCGAGCAATCTGCCGAGAACCGCCGGGCCACTCGCATTCACCGGAACGAAGAAGCGGAGCTTCCACGAGATGATCTCGGTGAACAGCCCATAGGCGCGCAGGAGATCCCGCATGGCGTCGGTGATGCCGGTCAACTCGATGCGGTTCGTGCCCATGACGCGGACGCGGCGAAGCTGGAGGCCCTCGGCCAGGTCGAGAATGGTCCGCCCGTCGATCAGTGCGGCATAGGCGTCGTCAGGAGCAAGGCTGGCCGTGCCGGTCGATGCGGCGTTTGCCGCCCAGGCCGGTGACACGCGGCGGCCAATGATGCGCTCGCCGTCATCGGTCTGGAGCCGATAGACGCGCGTGGATTCATTGGGCAGGCGCTTCCACACCGGCAGGAGCAGGCCGGCGACGATGTGTAGCGTGCTGTTTTCGTATTCCGGCACATCGTCGAGTTCACGGTTCCAGGCCGTCGCGAAGGTCTTGCGGTCGGCTTCCCGCCAATGGCTGTCGGCCATCGTCTTGAGGGGAGCGTGATGATGCTCCATCGGCCGGACGAGGCGGACGCGGCGCTCGATCTCGCCATCGTCGAGCATCAGCGACGGTGCTGGCAGTTGCACTGCGGCCCGGCCGGATTTGCCGTTCACCAGCAGCTTGCCGGTATCGGAATCGGCATGCGCCAGCGCGTCGGCCAGCGGCAGGGGCCGGTTGCGCTGTTTCTGGGAGATGGTGAGCAGCCGGGTTTCCGCGCCCGTCGCCGGATGGGTGTAGATCACCTGCCGGTCGGTAACGACGAAGCTCTCCGCTATCAGCGTTTCGAGGCCAGCATCATAGACGCCGCTGGCGATTGCGCCCTGGACCCTGGCGTCGAGAAGCTGCTCGAAGGCGGTGAACAGGATGCCCTGAAGATCGATGGTCAGCGCCAGCAGGCGATTGAGGAAGGTGGTGATCGGCGGCAGATCGTCCTTGATGCCGTTGGCATCCATCAGCTTGAGGCCTGTGGCGCTCTCGAAGCGTTCGAGAGAGCATCCCTCGATCTTGCCGCGCACGATCAACAGATAAAGCTGGCGTAGCGCATCGCGCGCGTAAGGGCTTTCCAGATTGTCCTCGGGGCGGAACAGCCCCTGGCCGCCGGTCTGGCGTTGCCCGCGCGTGATGGCGCCGAGCGTATCGAGCCGCCGGGCGATGGTCGACAGGAACCGCTTTTCGGCCTTCACATCCGTGGCGATCGGCCGGAACAATGGCGGCTGCGCCTGATTGGTCCGATTGGTGCGACCGAGGCCCTGGATGGCGGTATCGGCCTTCCAGCCAGGTTCGAGCAAATAGTGGACGCGCAGCCGCTGATTCCTGGCGGAAAGGTCGGCATGGTAGCTGCGGCCGGTGCCGCCCGCGTCCGAGAACACGAGGACGCGTTTCTGATCATCCATGAAGGCGGCGGTTTCCGCGAGATTTGCGGACGGCGCGCGGTTCTCGACAGTGAGGCGATCGCCTTTGCGTACGATGCGGCGCGAGCGGCCCGTCACCTCGGCCACCAGATCGGTGCCGAAGCGTTGGACGATCTGGTCGAGCGCGCCCGGAACCGGCGGCAGGGAGCCTAGATGCTCGATCAACTCGTCGCGCCGGACGACGGCCTCGCGGCTTTCGACCGGCTGGCCATCCCGATAGACCGGCCGCGAAGACAGGTTGCCTTCGCTGTCGGTGAAAGGCTCGTAGAGCTGGGTCGGGAAGGAATGCTGCAGATAGGAGCCGACATATTCGCGTGGCGTCACGTCCACGCAGATGTCGTTCCACTCCTCGGTGGGAATTTCGGCGAGGCGGCGTTCCATCAACGCCTCTCCGGTCGAGACGATCTGGATGACGGCGGCGTGGCCCGCCTCGAGATCGGCCTCGACCGAGCGGATCAGGGTCGGCGTTTTCATGGAGGTCAGCAGATGGCCGAAGAAGCGCTGCTTGGTGCTCTCGAAGGCCGAGCGCGCGGCAGACTTGGCCTGCCGGTTGAGTGTTCCCTCGCTGCCGGTGATGTTGGCGGCCTCCATCGCCGCGTCGAGGTTGTTGTGGATGATCTGGAAGGCCCCGGCATAGGCGTCATAGATCCGGCGCTGCTCTTCGGTGAGCCGATGCTCGACCAGCTCATATTCGACGCCGTCATAGGAGAGTGACCGCGCGGTATAGAGGCCGAGCGAACGCAGATCGCGCGCCAGCACCTCCATCGCCGCGACCCCACCGTCTTCGATGGCCTCGATGAATTCGGCGCGTGTGGCGAAGGGGAAATCCTCGCCACCCCAGAGGCCGAGCCGCTGCGCATAGGCGAGATTGTGGACAGTGGTGGCGCCGGTCGCCGAGACATAGACAACGCGGGCATCCGGCAGCGCGTGCTGGAGCCGCAATCCCGCCCGCCCCTGCTGGGAGGGGGCGACGTCGCCGCGTTCGCTCTTGCCGCCGCCGGCGTTCTGCATGGCATGGCTCTCGTCGAAAATGATTACTCCGTCGAAGTCGGAGCCCAACCATTCGACGATCTGTCGGACCCGCGAAACCTTTTCGCCGCGGTTGTCGGAGCGCAGCGTGGCATAGGTTGTAAACAGGATGCCTTCGGTCAGCGTGATGGGCTTGCCCTGCGGGAAACGCGACAGCGGGGTCACCAGCAGGCGTTCCATGCCGAGCGCCGACCAGTCGCGCTGCGCGTCCTCGATCAGCTTGTCCGACTTGCTGATCCAGACCGCCTTGCGGCGGCCGCGCAGCCAGTTGTCGAGGATGATCCCGGCCGACTGGCGCCCCTTGCCCGCGCCGGTGCCGTCACCGAGCATGAAGCCGCGCCGAAAGCGGACGGCATCGGTGGCGTCGGCGGGAGCGGCCTGGACGACATCGAAGGTCTCATCCACGGTCCATGATCCGGCGAGATAATCGGAATGCGCTTCGCCGGCATAGATCACTGTCTCGAGCTGGGCGTCGGACAGCGTTGAATGGATGTTGGACGGCAGCAACGGACGATAGCTCGGCTTGGGCGGCGCGACACTCGCCATCGCGGCCGACTGCACCAGTCTGGTTGGATGTGCCTGCGCGCCGGGAATGCGGATCGACTGCAATCCGTATGCCTCATAGATGGCGTCGGTCAGCCGCGTACCGTCCGGCGGGGTCCAGTCCACGGTCTCGTAGGCGAGTTTCACACCCTCGGGATCGGCGGCGACGGATGTGGCGGGACGCGCAGCGGCCGGGCGCGCAAGGTAACCGCGAACGGTTTTCGGCGCAGCACGCGGAGCCGCTGCATCAGGTTTCGGCAATGATACCGGCTGCCGCAGCGGCACCTGCGCCGCGATCCAGCCAAGCAGCGTAGCGACATCGGGCGCGGTGCCGGGCGATGCCGGAAACACGGCCGGATCGGCAGCGGGCGTCTTGTCGATGACGGTGAGCCGCGTCGGGAAGGTCGTGCCGTGCCGCGTATAGACCGAGCCGTCGATGACGGCGGTGAAGACGATGCGACTGCGCGCCTGCAAGCGGACGAACGCCTCCCGCCAGTCCGGCGCGTCTGGTGCGAAATTGGCCCCGGTGATGGTGACAAGCCGTCCGCCGGGCGTGAGACGTGCCAGCGCCGAGGCGACATGGCGATAACAGGCGTCGGCCATCCGACCCGACACGTTCGCCACCGCCGAGAATGGCGGATTCATCAGCACCACGCTCGGGATCGCCGCGCGGTCCAGATGATCGTCGATCTGCGCTGCATCGAAGCGGGTGACGTCAATCGCCGGAAAGAGGGCGGAAAGGAGAGCGACGCGGGTCTCGGCCAGCTCGTTGAGCAGAAGCGCCCCACTGGAGACTTCGGCGAGGATTGCGAGCAGGCCCGTGCCGGCCGACGGCTCCAGCACGATGTCGCTTGGCGTGATGCCGGCGGCGGTGACGGCAGCGAGGCCGAGCGGCGATGGCGTGGAAAACTGCTGAAACGCCTGGCTCTCCTCGGAGCGACGCGTATGGGTCGGCAGAAGGCAGACGATCCTGGTGATGGCGGAAAGCCGTGCAGAAGGAGACGCGGCTTTGCGGAAAAGCGCCTTTCCGTATTTGCGCAGGAACAGAACGGTAGCCGCCTCGCAGACGTCATAGGCCGTCTTCCAGTTCCAGGCGCCGGACGCATCGGACGCGCAGAAAGCCGTTTCCATCGCGGTGCGCAGGGTGGCAGCGTCGATGCGCTGGCCGCGTTCGAGATGGGGAAGCAGGAGATTGGCGGCGGCAAGGATGGCCGGCGCAGGGCCAAGCGGCGCGGCCGGATCAGCCGCGGGGAACACCATGTTCATGTCAGGGAACCTCGGGAGAGCAGGAACGGGAAAGTCCGGACGGCGCTCTCTCTCAACCGCCCGGACACAACCCGTCCCGGCGGACCTCTTCCTCTCGGCGCCACCCGCGACATGAAAAACAGCGCCGGGCCGAGAGGCGGGGCGCTGTGATGGTTAAAGATCAGAGACCGGCGGCGATCTCGCGCGTCGTCGCTTTGACCTCGGTCATGGCTTGTTTCCCGGCGCCTCGGGAGGCACGAAGCCCGCCGGGTCGTCAGGATCCGGTGGCAGGTAGGCATCGTAGGGATCGCCGTCAGCGAGATGGCCGAAGGGCGTAAAGATGTAGTCGGCGCCATCCCGGCCCACGGCGCAGATGACATAGCGCGGGCTGCCCGATTGGGCGTCGAGGCACTCCATGAGCGCGAGATTGCCATCCGCCGCGGCGCGCAACAGTGTCTGGAAATTGCTTCGGGCGTGGGCGGGGATACTCATACTCGGTCTCCCTCGTCGGAGAGGGTCTCGGCGAGCCAGCCATCGGTGTAGGTCCAGTCCACCGTTTCGCCGGTGGCAAGGTCGAGCACATGCGCCCCGCCGCCGAAGCCATCGACTCTCGGGCGCGAACAGGTGTTGGCATATTGAAAGCCCCATCTGCCCGTGAGGTCGAACTCGGCGGCGCAGCGTTTGACGAACTGGATGACATGCTCTGGATCGCCGGTGCCGTCATCGCGCATCCACAGATGTGTTCCGCCATGCTCGGGCTGGATCGAGAGAAGAAACCCGTCCGAGGGCGGGTCTTCGGCGTCGTTTTCATCCGACAGCGCATTGTAGAGGTCGAGTGCGCAGGCGGCGTTTTCGGGGGTGCCCACATCGAGCAGGCAGGAGAAATGAGTATAGTAGTCAGCCATGTCAGGCTCCTGAAACAAGAAAGCCCGGCGCGATGGCCGGGCTGATGAAGGTCGGAACGGAAGATGCGGGACGGCTGGAGCCGCCCCGCATGAAGGTTATTCAGCGGCGACCATCTGCTGGGCCTCGTCCTCCTCGTCCACGGGCTCTTCGGCATCGCCATCGTTGGTGAGGAACTCGGGCAGGTCGTCCGCCTTGACATCACCAGCGGTCTCAGTGTCGGGCGCTGCATCCGGGTCAACCAGGCGCAGCGGTTCCGGCAGCCAGTCGGTTTCCGCCAGCAGACGCTCGGCTTCGGTCGCCATGTCGCCCTTCTTCATATGGTCGATGAGCTGAGCGGCCCGCTCGCCCGCACCTTCGCGGACGGCCTCGAGAATGCGCGCCTTAGTGACACGGCCGAGATAATTGCCGACGGTGGGTTTCCAGCCTGCCGCCACCATGTCGAGGCCCGTGGCGCGCTGGAGGCGGTCGGCCTGCGCCAGACGCACATCCAGCCCGTGCTGGCTGACA
>NZ_JANKOF010000162.1 GCF_024655565.1 Nitratireductor sp. ZSWI3
GGTTGCGGGGGCAGGATTTGAACCTGCGACCTTCAGGTTATGAGCCTGACGAGCTACCGGGCTGCTCCACCCCGCGTCGAAGGAATTTGGGCTTGCCGCGTGTTTTGCGGAGGGGCCATTTGTTTGTGAGGATGTTTTGATGCGATTTGCAGACCTGGCAGCGACCTACTCTCCCGCGTCTTGAGACGAAGTACCATCGGCGCTGGGGCGTTTCACGGCCGTGTTCGGAAAGGGAACGGGTGCAGCCACCCCGCCATAACCACCAGGTCGGCAAAGCGCATCAAATCGAGAAGCTGGGCTGAGATGAGCGAATAGGGATTAGCGATTAGCGAATAGGGATTTCCCGTTTCGCTGTTGGCTGCTCCATTCGCTGGTTTCGGGCTTTTGCCCGCAAGGCCAAGTGGCCGTCGCGGCTGATGCCGCGCCCCGTCCGGAGGATAGCGGCGCAAGCCGCGCTCATCCGTGAGGACAAATCGCACCATCGCCTTGGCGATGGGCACGAGCAATGAGAATGATCAAGCCGATCGAGCTATTAGTACCGGTAAGCTCCATGCGTTGCCGCACTTCCACACCCGGCCTATCGACGTGGTCGTCTACCACGGCTCTCAGGGAACACTCGTTTTCAGGTGGGTTTCCCGCTTAGATGCCTTCAGCGGTTATCCCGTCCGTATATAGCTACCCTGCTATGCGGCTGGCGCCACAACAGGTCCACCAGAGATACGTCCATCCCGGTCCTCTCGTACTAGGGACAGATCCTGTCAATATTCCTACACCCACGGCAGATAGGGACCGAACTGTCTCACGACGTTCTGAACCCAACTCACGTACCGCTTTAAATGGCGAACAGCCATACCCTTGGGACCTGCTCCAGCCCCAGGATGCGATGAGTCGACATCGAGGTGCCAAACAACCCCGTCGATATGGACTCTTGGGGGTCATCAGCCTGTTATCCCCGGCGTACCTTTTATCCGTTGAGCGATGGCCCTTCCACGCGGGACCACCGGATCACTATGACCGACTTTCGTCTCTGCTCGACTTGTCTGTCTCGCAGTCAGGCAGGCTTATGCCATTGCACTCAGCGAACGATTTCCGACCGTTCTGAGCCCACCATCGCGCGCCTCCGTTACTCTTTAGGAGGCGACCGCCCCAGTCAAACTACCCACCATACACTGTCCCGGACCCGGATGACGGGCCGCGGTTAGACATCCATGTAGATAAGGGTGGTATTTCAAGGATGGCTCCACCAAGGCTGGCGCCCTGGCTTCAAAGCCTACCACCTATCCTACACATGCCGACACGAATGCCAGTGTAAAGCTATAGTAAAGGTGCACGGGGTCTTTCCGTCTAACCGCAGGAACCCCGCATCTTCACGGGGAATTCAATTTCACTGAGTCTCTGCTGGAGACAGCGGGGAAGTCGTTACGCCATTCGTGCAGGTCGGAACTTACCCGACAAGGAATTTCGCTACCTTAGGACCGTTATAGTTACGGCCGCCGTTTACCGGGGCTTCGATTCAGAGCTTGCACCCCTCCTCTTAACCTTCCGGCACCGGGCAGGCGTCAGACCCTATACGTCGTCTTGCGACTTCGCAGAGCCCTGTGTTTTTGATAAACAGTCGCTACCCCCTGGTCTGTGCCACCCCCCGATGGTTGCCCACCGAAGGGTCACGCTTATCCCGAAGTTACGCGTGCAATTTGCCGAGTTCCTTCAGCAGAGTTCTCTCAAGCGCCTTGGTATACTCTACCAGTCCACCTGTGTCGGTTTCGGGTACGGTCTATAAGGAGGAGCTATTTCCCGGGACCGCTTGGCTGCCCTTCCAATCCGATAAGGAAGAACAACGTCTGCGATCCGTCACTACCTCCAGGCCCACGAATATTAACGTGGTTCCCATCGACTACGCCTTTCGGCCTCGCCTTAGGGGCCGGCTAACCCTGCTCAGATTAACTTTAAGCAGGAACCCTTGGACTTTCGGCGAGGGGGTCTCTCACCCCCTTTATCGTTACTCATGTCAGCATTCGCACTTCCGATACCTCCAGGAGCCCTCACGGGTCTCCCTTCATCAGCCTACGGAACGCTCCGCTACCGCTCACCTTGCGGTGAACCCAAAGCTTCGGTGTATGGCTTTAGCCCCGGTACATTTTCGGCGCAAAACCCCTTAATTAGACCAGTGAGCTGTTACGCTTTCTTTAAATGATGGCTGCTTCTAAGCCAACATCCTGGTTGTTTTGGGAGTCTCACATCCTTTCCCACTTAGCCATAACTTGGGGACCTTAGCTGTTGGTCAGGGTTGTTTCCCTCTCCACGACGGACGTTAGCACCCGCCGTGTGTCTGCCGGATAGTACTCTCGGGTATTCGGAGTTTGGTTAGGTTTGGTAATCCGGTGAGGACCCCTAGCCCATCCAGTGCTCTACCCCCCGAGGTATTCATCCGACGCTCTACCTAAATAGATTTCGCGGAGAACCAGCTATTTCCGAGTTTGATTGGCCTTTCACCCCTAGCCACAAGTCATCCCGATCTATTGCAACAGATATGGGTTCGGTCCTCCAGTAAGTGTTACCTTACCTTCAACCTGCTCATGGCTAGATCACTCGGTTTCGGGTCTAGTGCAACGTACTGATCGCCCTATTAAGACTCGCTTTCGCTACGCCTACACCTACCGGCTTAAGCTTGCACGTTACACTAAGTCGCTGACCCATTATACAAAAGGTACGTGGTCACACTTGCGTGCTCCCACTGTTTGTAGGCAACCGGTTTCAGGTACTCTTTCACTCCCCTTGTCGGGGTGCTTTTCACCTTTCCCTCACGGTACTAGTTCACTATCGGTCATGCACGAGTACTTAGGCTTGGAGGGTGGTCCCCCCACGTTCAGACAGGATTTCACGTGTCCCGCCCTACTCGAGGACAATGGTTCGCATTACGCATACGGGGCTGTCACCCGCTTCGGCCCTCCTTTCCAGAAGGTTCTGCTTGTCTCACCATTGCCACTGGCCTGGTCCGCGTTCGCTCGCCACTACTAGCGGAGTCTCGGTTGATGTCCTTTCCTACGGGTACTTAGATGTTTCAGTTCCCCGCGTTCGCTTCTTATCCCTATGTATTCAGAATAAGATACCTTTAAACGATACTTGGAAACCAAGCGCGTCTTCGACGCGCAGTGAATGGTGAATGGCAAAATGGTGAATGGTATTTTCGACCATTCACTATTCACCATTTCTCTATTCACCCAAGCGCCAGCGGCGCGCTTGATTTCCCAAGTATCTAAGGTGGGTTTCCCCATTCGGATATCTACGGATCAAAGGGTATTCGCACCTCCCCGTAGCTTTTCGCAGCGTATCACGTCCTTCATCGCCTGTGCATGCCAAGGCATCCACCAGTTGCCCTTAAGACACTTGATCATTCTCATTGCCAATGCCCATCGTTCCAGTGAATGGTGAATGGCAAAATGGTGAATGGTTCCCCATTCACTATTCTCCACTTCACTATTCACCCGACGGAGATTGGCAGAAAAGACCAGCTTCTCGAGATCTGTCCGGTGGCCTGCGGTTAGGCAGCCAATCATCTGGACGGGAATTGAGCGTTCCCGGCCGACACACCGCATCCGCGATGTCCGAACAAATCTTCTCTTCACAATGTCACACAGAACAGGCAACCGGCCATCGGCCAGGTCGCAAACCTTTTTTCTCAACGGATGACCTTCCCTCCGCTCGACACCCAACAAGGCGTTGGTGGAGCTGGACGGGATCGAACCGACGACCCCCTGCTTGCAAAGCAGGTGCTCTCCCAGCTGAGCTACAGCCCCTCAACGCCATGTCGCCGAAGCCCTGTCAGCAAACAGAACTCAGCGAACGCAATGTGGTGGGCCTGGATAGACTCGAACTATCGACCTCACCCTTATCAGGGGTGCGCTCTAACCACCTGAGCTACAGGCCCTAAACCCGCGCTCACGATGGCCCGCCAACGAGACGCAGTCTCGCAAGGCCGACCGGCCGCCGCGGCTCGTGCCGCGCCCTCGCGGAGCGCCAGGCCGAAGGCCGACACGGCGCGCGAGCGCATGAAGATCATCCGTGAAGAAAGAGAAACGAAGGCGGCAGATCCCGCTTGGTAAAGGCGACCGGGAATGACTATCCCGATCTTGTTCTTAAAGAGAACCGATAGAGGCAAGCCTCGTAAGGGTCCTTCCTTAGAAAGGAGGTGATCCAGCCGCAGGTTCCCCTACGGCTACCTTGTTACGACTTCACCCCAGTCGCTGAGCCTACCGTGGTCAGCTGCCTCCTTGCGGTTAGCGCACTGCCTTCGGGTAAACCCAACTCCCATGGTGTGACGGGCGGTGTGTACAAGGCCCGGGAACGTATTCACCGCGGCATGCTGATCCGCGATTACTAGCGATTCCAACTTCATGCACCCGAGTTGCAGAGTGCAATCCGAACTGAGATGGCTTTTGGAGATTAGCTCGGCCTCGCGGCCTCGCTGCCCACTGTCACCACCATTGTAGCACGTGTGTAGCCCAGCCCGTAAGGGCCATGAGGACTTGACGTCATCCCCACCTTCCTCTCGGCTTATCACCGGCAGTCCCCTTAGAGTGCCCAACTGAATGCTGGCAACTAAGGGCGAGGGTTGCGCTCGTTGCGGGACTTAACCCAACATCTCACGACACGAGCTGACGACAGCCATGCAGCACCTGTCTTGGGTCCAGCCTAACTGAAGGCTTCCATCTCTGGAAGCCGCGACCCAGATGTCAAGGGCTGGTAAGGTTCTGCGCGTTGCTTCGAATTAAACCACATGCTCCACCGCTTGTGCGGGCCCCCGTCAATTCCTTTGAGTTTTAATCTTGCGACCGTACTCCCCAGGCGGAGAGCTTAATGCGTTAGCTGCGCCACCGAACAGTAAACTGCCCGACGGCTAGCTCTCATAGTTTACGGCGTGGACTACCAGGGTATCTAATCCTGTTTGCTCCCCACGCTTTCGCACCTCAGCGTCAGTATCGAGCCAGTGAGCCGCCTTCGCCACTGGTGTTCCTCCGAATATCTACGAATTTCACCTCTACACTCGGAATTCCACTCACCTCTCTCGAACTCGAGACCACCAGTATCAAAGGCAGTTCCGGGGTTGAGCCCCGGGATTTCACCCCTGACTTAATGGTCCGCCTACGTGCGCTTTACGCCCAGTAATTCCGAACAACGCTAGCCCCCTTCGTATTACCGCGGCTGCTGGCACGAAGTTAGCCGGGGCTTCTTCTCCGGCTACCGTCATTATCTTCACCGGTGAAAGAGCTTTACAACCCTAGGGCCTTCATCACTCACGCGGCATGGCTGGATCAGGCTTGCGCCCATTGTCCAATATTCCCCACTGCTGCCTCCCGTAGGAGTCTGGGCCGTGTCTCAGTCCCAGTGTGGCTGATCATCCTCTCAGACCAGCTACTGATCGTCGCCTTGGTAGGCCATTACCCCACCAACTAGCTAATCAGACGCGGGCTCATCCAACTCCGATAAATCTTTCTCCCGAAGGACGTATACGGTATTAGTCCAAGTTTCCCTGAATTATTCCGTAGAGCTGGGTAGATTCCCACGCGTTACTCACCCGTCTGCCGCTCCCCTTGCGGGGCGCTCGACTTGCATGTGTTAAGCCTGCCGCCAGCGTTCGTTCTGAGCCAGGATCAAACTCTCATGTTTAGAGATTTGATATTGGCTTGGTCACGCATGAATCGACGAGAACATTCACACCCGCTCAACCAACCGAAGCCGGCCGAACGATGTAACTTTCTCTCGAAACGTGATCCGCCAAAGTCTCTTT
>NZ_JANKOF010000163.1 GCF_024655565.1 Nitratireductor sp. ZSWI3
AGGCGGGCGTCGACTTCCTCGCCGTCGAGGTGCATGAAGGGCACATCGCCCTGCCGGAACTGCTGGAGGACCTTGCCGCGCGCGGCATCATGACGCTGATGGTGGAAGGCGGCGCCTATACGGCGGGCGCCTTCCTGGCGGAAGGTGTCGTCGATCGCCTCGCGCTGTTTTCTGGGCCAGCCGAAATCGGTGCTGGCGGGATTGCCGCGCCGATCGATCCGGCCCATAGCCCGGAAGGCTTCCGCCTGCAGCGGCAGGCGCGCTTCGGCACGGATGTCTACCGCGAATTTGTGAGGGCCGGCTGATGTTCACCGGGATAGTCACCGATGTGGGAACCGTGCAGTCGGTCACGCCGCGCGACGAGGGCGTGCTGCTGCGCATCGAGACCAACTACGATCCGAAGACGATCGACATCGGCGCGTCCATCGCCTGTGCCGGCGTCTGCCTGACGGTGGTCGCCGTGCCGCAGGGCGGCGCCAATGGCCGCTGGTTCGAGGTGGAGGCCTGGGAGGAGGCGCTGCGCCTGACGACCCTTGCCGGGTGGGCGCCCGGGCAACGCATCAATCTGGAGCGGGCGCTGAAGGTCGGCGACGAGCTCGGCGGTCACATCGTCTCGGGCCATGTCGACGCGACCGCCCGGATCGTCGACCGCAAGGACGAGGGCGAGGCCGTGCGTTTCGTGCTCGAGGCGCCGAAGGACCTGGCGAAGTTCATCGCGCCGAAGGGATCGGTCGCCCTCGACGGCACCTCGCTCACCGTCAACCACGTCGACGGCAACCGATTCGACGTTCTGCTGATCCACCACTCGCTGGCGGTCACCACCTGGGGCGAGCGGGCGGTCGGCGATCGCGTCAACATCGAAATCGACACGATGGCGCGTTATGCTGCGCGTCTTGCGGATGCCGCCAAAGAGGCTTAAGGCAGCGCTCTCTTTTGTAATGGTTTCCGTGCGGAGAAAATCCATGGCCGATGCGCGTCCCTTAAGGGTGTTGATCGTCGAAGCCCGCTTCTATGACCATCTGGCAGACGGCCTCCTGGCGGGCGCCAAGGCGGCGCTGGATGAGGCGGGCGCGGCCTACGACGTCGTCACCGTGCCGGGAGCGCTGGAAGTGCCGGCGGCGATCGCCTTCGCCGCGGACGGCAACAGCGGACCGCTCTATCATGGCTATGTCGCGCTCGGCTGCGTGATCCGCGGCGAAACGTATCATTTCGACGTGGTCGCCAACGAATCGGCCCGCGGCCTGACCGATCTCGCGCTGCAGAAGTCGCTCGCCATCGGCAACGGCATCCTGACCGTCGAGAATGAGGCTCAGGCGCTGGCGCGCATCGAGCAGAGCGAGGGCACGAGCGGGGAGAGCATGGGCAAGGGGCATTTCGCCGCCATGGCCGCCCTCAAGATGATCGCGCTGAAACAGCGCTTTGGAGTTTAAAGTGAAAGCACCGACCGCCGACAATCTTCGCCCGGCCAACAAGCGCGGCGCTGCGCGCCTTGCCGCCGTGCAGGCACTCTACCAGATGGATGTGGCCGGCACCGGTCTTCTGGAGACGACGGCCGAATACGAGCTTTTCCGCCTCGGCAAGGAGATCGACGGCGAGCTCTACCGCGACGCGGACTCGCAATGGTTCCGGGCGATTCTCGCCGGCGTCGTGGAGGATCAGAAGGTGATCGATCCGGTGATCCGCCAGGCGCTCACCGACGACTGGCCGCTGTCACGCCTCGATTCCACGCTGCGGGCCATCCTGCGCGCCGGCGTCTATGAGCTGACGCGGCGCCGGGACGTGCCGGTAGCGGTGATCGTTTCCGAATATGTCGACATCGCCAAGGCGTTCTATACGGAGGACGAGCCCAAGCTCGTCAACGCGGTGCTCGACCGTGTCGCCAGGCGCAGCCGGGACGAGGGCAGGGGAAAGGACGCGAAGTGAGCGAAACGCGCGGTGATCTTTACCGGGAGGCAAAGCGCACCGCGCTGATCCTGGCCGTATCGCAGGCGGTCGTGGGATCGGCAGCGCCGATCGCGATTTCCATGGGCGGCCTGGCCGGCTTCTATCTGCTCGACGCCGACAAGTCGCTCGCCACCGCGCCCGTCACCGGCTTCAATGTCGGCATCGCGCTCGGCGCCCTGCCGGCCGCGGCCCTGATGCGCGCCATCGGCCGCCGCAACGGGCTGATGTCGGGCGGCTTCGTCACCGCCTGCGGCGGTTTCGTGGCCGCGCTCGCTCTGTTCCAGTCGAGTTTCTGGCTGTTCGCGCTCGGTCTTCTGGTGATCGGCACCGGCAACGCCTTCCTGCAGCAATACCGCTTCGCCGCGGCCGACAACGCGCCGGCGGATTTCAAGCCGCGCGCCATCTCCTGGGTGCTGGGCGGCGGCGTGTTCGCGGCGGTCATCGGCCCGCAGATCGTCATCCACACGCGCGAGCTGTTCGCGCCCGTCATGTTCGCGGGCGCCTTCGCCTCGATCATCGTCCTCGGCCTTCTCGGATCGATGGTGCTGTCGTTTCTGCGTCTGCCGAAGGAGGCGCCCTCCGCACAGCTCGATGATCATCAGCCCGCCCGTCCGCTATCGGTGATCATCCTGCAGCCGCGCTTCCTGGTGGCGCTGTTCTGCGGCATTGCCTCCTATGCGCTGATGAGCTTCGTGATGACCGGCGCGCCGCTCGCCATGGTCGGCTGCGGCTTCACGCCGGACGAGGCGACCCTCGGCATCTCCTGGCACGTGATGGCGATGTTCGCGCCGAGCTTCATCACCGGCCGCCTGATCGCCCGTTTCGGCAGGGAGACCATCGTTGCGACCGGGCTGGTTCTTCTGATCGGCTGCGCCCTCGTGGCGCTTTCGGGCATCGCGCTGTGGCAGTTCTGGACGGCGCTGATCTTGCTCGGCGTCGGCTGGAACTTCGGCTTCATCGGCGCCACGTCCATGGTCGCCGAGTGCTACCACGCCTCTGAGAAGAACAGCGTGCAGGGCGTGCATGATTTCCTGCTGTTCTCGATCACGGCCTTCGCCTCGCTGATGTCCGGCCAGGTTTACAACGCCTATGGCTGGGACATGCTGGCGATCGTCGTGCTTCCCGTGGCCATCTCCTGCCTCGCGGCGCTTGGCGTTCTGGCCCTCGGCGCACGCAAGCACCGCACTGCCTGAACGGCAAAAGCCGGGAAAAACAGCCGACTGGTCCTTGACGTTGCGTCACGGCATCGCCCAAGCTGCGTCGATAAGGCCGGGAGGGGCGCGAATGCCGACGGCCTTTTTCAGCGCGGTCCGGAGGGATTTCTGTCGCGGGCCGAAATCGAGGGATAGATTGGCAATGACAATGCTTTACGTCGTCATCGCCTGCGGTGTGCTTTCCATTCTCTATGCCATTTGGGCAACCCAGTCGGTGCTGGCCGCCGACCAGGGCAATGCACGCATGCAGGAAATCGCTGGTGCCATCCGGGAGGGGGCGCAGGCATATTTGACAAGGCAGTACACCACCATCGCCGTCGTCGGCGTCGTGGTCTTCGTTCTCGCCTGGTGGCTTTTGACATCCGTGGCGGCCATCGGTTTCCTGATCGGCGCGGTGCTTTCGGCCGCCGCCGGCTTCATCGGCATGAACGTGTCCGTGCGCGCCAATGTGCGCACCGCCCAGGCCGCGTCCAACAGCCTGGCCGCCGGCCTCGACATCGCCTTCAAGTCGGGCGCCATCACCGGCCTTCTGGTCGCCGGCCTGGCATTGCTCGGCGTGTCGGTCTATTTCTGGGTGCTGACCGGGCCCCTCGGCTTCGGGGCGACCGACCGCACGGTCATCGATGCCCTCGTGGCGCTCGGCTTCGGCGCCTCGCTGATCTCCATCTTCGCCCGTCTCGGCGGCGGCATCTTCACCAAGGGGGCCGATGTCGGCGGCGATCTCGTCGGCAAGGTCGAAGCCGGCATTCCCGAGGACGATCCGCGCAACCCGGCGACTATCGCCGACAATGTGGGCGACAATGTCGGCGACTGCGCCGGCATGGCGGCCGACCTGTTCGAAACCTATGTGGTGACGGTGGTGGCGACCATGGTGCTCGCCTCGATCTTCTTCACCGGGGCGACGGCAGTGACGCTGATGCTGTTCCCGCTGGTCATCGGCGGGGCCTGCGTCGTCACGTCGATCATCGGCACCTTCTTCGTCAAGCTCGGCTCCAACAATTCCATCATGGGTGCCCTCTACAAGGGGTTTTGGGCGACGGCGGGGCTTTCCGTCGTGGCGCTGGCGCTCATCGTCTGGGGCTGGCTTGGCGGCTCGACCGAGTTTACGGCGAGCAACGGCCGGGCCTTCACGGGCTCGACCCTGTTCTGGTGCGGCGTGGTGGGGCTTGCCGTCACCGGCCTCATCATCTGGATCACCGAGTATTACACGGGCGTCGGCTATCGCCCGGTGCGCTCGATCAGCCAGGCATCGGTGACCGGCCACGGCACCAACGTCATCCAGGGGCTTGCCGTGTCGCTCGAGGCGACGGCACTGCCGGCCCTCGTCATCATCGCCGGCATCATCCTGTCCTACAACCTGGCCGGCCTGTTCGGCATCGCCATCGCCGTGACGACGATGCTGGCGCTCGCCGGCATGGTGGTGGCGCTCGACGCTTTCGGCCCGGTGACAGACAATGCCGGCGGCATCGCCGAGATGGCGGACCTGCCGTCGGAGGTGCGCAAGACGACCGACGCGCTCGACGCGGTCGGCAACACCACCAAGGCGGTCACCAAGGGCTATGCGATCGGCTCCGCGGGCCTCGGCGCCCTGGTGCTGTTCGCCGCCTACACGGAGGATCTGAAGTTCTTCGCCGCCAACGCGCAGGCCGGCTCGTTCTTCGAGGGGGTGAGCGTCGATTTCGCTCTGTCCAATCCCTATGTGGTGGTCGGTCTCCTGTTCGGCGGCCTGCTTCCCTTCCTCTTCGGCGGCCTGTCGATGACGGCCGTCGGCCGCGCCGGCGGCGCCATCGTGCAGGAGGTGCGCCGGCAGTTCCGCGAGAAGCCGGGCATCATGCAGGGCAAGGACAAGCCGGATTATGGCAAGGCCGTCGATCTTCTGACGCGCGCTGCGATCAAGGAGATGATCGTGCCGTCGCTGTTGCCGGTGCTCTCGCCGCTCGTCGCCTTCGCCGTCATCTACCTGATCGCCGGCAAGAGCGAGGCCTTCTCGGCGCTCGGCGCCATGCTGCTCGGCGTCATCGTCACCGGCCTCTTCGTGGCGATCTCCATGACCGCCGGCGGCGGCGCCTGGGACAATGCGAAGAAGTCGTTCGAAGACGGTTTCGTCGACGCCGATGGGGTCAAGCACGAGAAGGGCTCTGAGGCGCACAAGGCCTCGGTGACCGGCGACACGGTCGGCGATCCCTACAAGGACACGGCCGGCCCCGCCGTCAACCCGATGATCAAGATCACCAACATCATAGCACTGCTGCTTCTGGCCGTGCTGGCGCACTAGATCGCGATGATCTTGGATTGAATCAATCCAAGATCATAAACGCGATCGTTTTCAAAAAGTTGGAGCGGGATGCGGGTGGAAAACCGCTTCACACTTTTCCTCATTCCGCTCTACAGCGCAGACCCGA
>NZ_JANKOF010000164.1 GCF_024655565.1 Nitratireductor sp. ZSWI3
CCGAAGGCGCGCGGACCGGAGCCGAATTACTTCAGCTCAACCTTGGCGCCGGCGCCTTCCAGCTGGGCCTTGACCTTCTCGGCTTCGTCCTTGGACACGCCTTCCTTGACCGGCTTCGGAGCGGACTCGACGAGGTCCTTGGCTTCCTTGAGGCCAAGGCCGGTGATGGCGCGCACTTCCTTGATCACGTTGATCTTCTGAGCGCCCGCATCGGCGAGAACGACGTCGAATTCGGTCTTCTCTTCAGCAGCCTCGGCACCAGCGGCAGCGCCACCGGCAGCGGCGGCAACGGCCACCGGAGCAGCGGCGGAAACGCCCCACTTCTCTTCCAGCATCTTGGAGAGCTCAGCCGCCTCGAGGACGGTCAGGCTCGACAGGTCTTCAACGATCTTCGCGAGATCAGCCATTGTTCATTTCCTTTTGAGTTCGAACTGTGTTGATGACAGCGAGGAACGGCCTCATGCCGCCTCGTCCTTCTTGGAATAGGCGCCGAACACCCGGGCGAGCTGACCCGCCGGAGCGTTGACGACCTGTGCGATCCGGGTTGCCGGCGTGGAAATCATGCCGACGATCTTCGCTCTCAGCTCGTCCAGAGACGGCAGCGAGGCAAGCGCCTTCACACCATCTGCGTCGAGCGAGGTCGCCCCCATCGCGCCACCGAGAATGACGAGGTTGTCATTCCCCTTGGCGAAATCGCTGGCGACCTTCGGAGCGGCAACCGGATCATCCGAATAAGCAATCAGCGTCTGCCCTTCGAAAAGGGCCTGAATGCCTTCGGACGGAGTTCCCTGAAGGGCGATTTTGGCGAGACGGTTCTTCGCGACCTTGACGGTGCCGCCCGCAACACGCATCTTCGAACGAAGATCGTTCATCTGCGCGACGGTCAGACCGGCATAGTGGGCCACGACCACTGAACCGGTGTTGTTGAACACTTGGTTCAGGTCCGCGACGAATTCGCGTTTTTCCGCTCTGTCCACTGCCTTTCTCCATCTGACGGAGCCTCCCGCGGGAAGCAGCCGTCGGTTTGCCTTTTGCCGCAGGGCATCCGACAAATCGGATCACCCAAGCGACGCTTGAGGATCCTGCCCCCTTTCGCCGCACCGGCAGAGCCGGCGGTTTCGGACAAAAGGCCAACACGGTTCGAACCATCCATCGGGGCTAGCCCCGGTTTCCGGTCTTACCCGTCTCATGCAGGCCCTTCTTGAAGAATTAAGGCGAACCGCCTGCAATCTCGGACAGGATGTCCCGGAAGTTTCCTTCCGGCTTCCGGGCCGAACCGGCCCGGAAAGGGTTTTGGGAAGACGCCTCAGGCATCTTCCCGCAATTGCGTTGCGTCAGGACGCAGCCAGGCTCGACGGGTCGATGCGCAGGCCCGGGCCCATGGTGGAGGTGAGAGCCACCTTCTTCACATAGTTGCCCTTTGCACCGGCCGGCTTGGCCTTGATCACCGCATCGGCGAAGGCGCGCACGTTCTCGGCGATCGCCTTCACGTCGAAGGAGGCCTTGCCGACGCCCGCATGGACGATACCGGCCTTCTCGACGCGGAACTCGACGGCCCCGCCCTTGGAAGCCTTCACGGCAGCGGCGACATCGGCCGTCACCGTGCCGACCTTCGGGTTCGGCATCAGGCCGCGCGGGCCGAGCACCTTACCGAGGCGGCCGACCAGCGGCATCATGTCCGGAGTGGCGATGCAGCGGTCGAAATTGATCTCGCCCTTCTGCACGGTCTCCACCAGATCCTCCGCGCCGACCAGATCGGCGCCGGCAGCCTTAGCCTCGTCCGCCTTGTCGCCCTTGGCGAACACGGCGACGCGAACGGTGCGGCCCGTGCCGTTCGGCAGGTTGACCACGCCGCGCACCATCTGGTCCGCATGGCGCGGATCGACACCGAGGTTCATCGCCACTTCGATCGTCTCGTCGAACTTCGCGGTGGCGCGGTCCTTGAGCAGGGCCACGGCCTCGTCGAGCGCGTATTCCTTGTTGCGGTCAATGCCTTCGCGGGACTTGGCCACGCGCTTGGAAAGTTTCGTCGCCATATCGTCAGCCCACCACTTCCAGACCCATGGAGCGCGCCGAGCCCTCGACCATACGCATGGCCGCCTCGACATCCGCCGCATTGAGGTCTTTCATCTTCGCTTCGGCGATCTCGCGCACCTGCTCGCGCGTGACCTTGCCGGCGACCACCTTGCCCGGCTCCTTGGAACCGGATTTCAGCTTCACCGCCTTTTTCAGGAAGTAGCTGACGGGCGGCGTCTTCATCGTGAAGGTGAAGGACTTGTCCTGATAATAGGTGATGACCACCGGAATCGGGGACGCCTTCTCCATCTCCTGGGTCTGCGCATTGAATGCCTTGCAGAACTCCATGATGTTGATGCCGCGCTGACCAAGCGCAGGGCCGATGGGCGGCGACGGGGTCGCCGAGCCTGCCGGAACCTGAAGCTTGAGCTGGCCTGCAATCTTCTTAGCCATTTCTCATCTGCCTTGTCGTTCTGCCGGCCATCTCGGAAAGATTGGGCCGGCGCTGCAGTCTGGTGGTGCGGAACCCTGCGGCCGGCTGAGCCGCCTTCCCTTCCACCGCCTTGCCGGCCGTCTCGCAAAGATTGGGCCGGCGCTTCGATCAGCCCTTTTCGACCTGACCGAATTCGAGGTCCACGGGCACGGCGCGCCCGAAGATCGAAACTTCCACCTTGAGGCGCGAGCGCTCCTCGTCGACTTCCTGAACGAAGCCGTTGAAGGAAGCGAACGGCCCGTCGGCCACCCGCACCTGCTCACCGATCTCGAACGTCACCGAAGGCTTGGGACGCTCGACGCCCTCCTGAACCTGCGTCAGGATGCGCTCGGCTTCGGCCTCGGTGATCGGCACCGGCTTCGAATCGCCCAGAAAGCCGGTCACCTTCGGCGTGTTCTTGATCATCGAGAACACGGCATCCGTGAGCTGCGCCTTGACCAGCACATAGCCCGGGAAGAACTTGCGCTCGGCATCGACCTTGCGGCCGCGACGCACCTCAACGACCTTCTCGGTCGGCACGACGACCTGTTCGATCTTGTCGCCAAGCCCCTTTTGCCTGGCCTGCTCCTCGATGGATTCGGCAACCTTCTTCTCAAAATTCGAATAGGCGTGGACGATGTACCAACGCGCTGTCATTTCAATCGCACTCCGTCAGTCGTCCGTATCAGGCGCCGATGCCAAGAATGAATTCGATGGCGTATGCCATCAGCTGGTCGGCGGCAAAGAAGAAGATCGCCGCGAGCGTCGCGAAAGCGATCACCATCACCGTCGAGATCAGCGTCTCGCGACGCGACGGCCAGGTCACCTTCGAGGTTTCCGACCGCACTTGCTGGAGAAACGTGAAGGGATTCGTGGTTTTCGACGCCATGTGCCGCTCTTGATCCTCAATGCCCCGAGACCGGGGATAGTCAACAGACCAGGCGCCGCCCGGCCACTCCGCCAGCCGCGCAAGCGGCCTGCGGTGAGTGAAAAACGCGGCGAAATAGAATCATTCACCGTGTTTCACACATACGACAAAGGCGCGTAAAGCCGGCTCCCCGGCTCCACGCACCGCGTGTCTGTTCGTCCTACATAGAGCGGATGATCGATTCTTGCAAGCCCTCAAGCAAGCCTTGAAGGCTGAAGCGCACCGCTCCGTCCGCATCAAACCGTCGACTGGCAGGGGCAGAGGGGCTCGAACCCCCGACCTGCGGTTTTGGAGACCGCCGCTCTACCAACTGAGCTATACCCCTATCGCCGACGCATGTGCATCGCAGGCAGGCGCTTCCTAAGGATTTCCGCGCCGTCTGTAAAGACACTTTAGAGTGCCTTGGACCACCGCCCGGAAATTTTGACTTTCCTCAGCCTATCCAACGTCCTTGAGAGCTGCCGGCGCGGCGGATCACCGATCCTCGGCATGAAGATCAGACAAGTCCGCTGACCAAGATCACGGCGATGGCCACAGGTGCGAGGAATCGGATGATGACATACCAAGCGCCGATCACCGTGCGGTTCATCGAGGAACCTTCGGCCAGCTCCAGTAAAGCCTCCCGCCTCAACACCCAGCCGGCGAACAGGGCGACCAACAGGCCGCCAAGCGGCATGGTGATGTTGTTGGTCAGAAAGTCGAGAGCGTCGAAGAATCCCTTGCCGGCGATCGTGTATTCAGACCAGACGCCGAGGCTGAGCGACGATGGAACGGCGATCAGGAAGACGAGCGCCCCGACGAGCGCGGCAACCTTCGTCCGGGAGCCACCCGTCTCGTCGATGAAATACGCGATCACCACCTCCAGCAGAGACACCACGCTCGTCAAAGCGGCGATCGCCAGCAGAAAGAAGAACAAGACGGCAAAGAACGCACCGACCGGCATTTGAGCAAAAACCGATGGCAGCGTGATGAAGGTGAGGCCCGGTCCCGCCGATGGCGCGGCGCCGAAAGCGAAAACGGCCGGCAATATGACAAGACCGGCAAGCACGGCGACCAGCGTATCGAGCGTGGCCACCGCCACGGCGGAGCCGCCGATGCTCTGGCGGCGCTGTAGATAGGAGCCGTAGGTGATCATCGTGCCCATGCCCAGCGAGAGCGAAAAAAAGGCTTGGCCGAGCGCGGCGAGGAGCGTGCCCCATGTAACCTTGGAAAAATCGGGCTGCAGGAAAAACACCAGTCCGGCATAGGCGCCTTCAAGCGTGATGGAGCGGGCGAGCAGAACCAGCAGGATGACGAACAGCGCCGGCATCAAATAGCGCGATGCGCGTTCAATCCCGTTGGCGACGCCGCCAAGGACAACAAGGATGCTCAAGGCAATGAAGATCGCAGTGTAGACGACGGGCTCAACGGGATTGGAGATGAATGCGCTGAATGTCGCGCCGCCTTGCGCGGCATCGTTCAACAGGACGGAGCCAGTGACCGACTTGACCATGTAGGCAAGCGTCCAGCCGGCGATGACGCAATAGAAGGACAAGATCAGGAAGGCAGTTATGACACCCATATAGCCGACTGCCGGCCATGCACCTCCCGCGAGCTTCTTGAAGGCGCCGGCGGGATTGAGTTGAGCAGACCGGCCGATGATCAGTTCGGCGATGAGAACCGAAAGGCCGATCGAGAAGACGATCGCGAGATAGATCAGCAGAAACGCCGCACCGCCGTTTTCGCCGGTGACATAAGGGAAACGCCAGATATTGCCGAGCCCGACGGCTGAGCCGGCGGCGGCGGAAACGAAACCCAGCTTGGACGTCCAGTGTTCACGTGTCGGTGTCATATTATTCATTCGTAAAATCGTTTTTTAAGAAGGGCATGACGATGGGTGGGCAACCCATCACAAGCAGCTTTGATATCAGCTGAAGACCCGCTTCTGAGCAGGTGCTGCCGCTGATCGGCAGGGAGGGCCTCGAAAAATCCGTAATTTCTCAATCATGACAGTAATGAAAAGGGCGGCCGAAGCCGCCCCTTAACCGCGTCCAACGGA
>NZ_JANKOF010000165.1 GCF_024655565.1 Nitratireductor sp. ZSWI3
CCGCAGCGCCTGCCGGGCACCGATCTGGGCGGCGAGCGCGTCGCGCATGCCGGCCTCCACAGCGAACGGCGTGTCGATGGCCGCCATCAGCTCCAGCGAACGGCCGGAAAGCGGCGTCGGCAGCAGGCAGCCGCCGGCATGCCGGGCCACCCAGGCAGCGATGCTGCGGGCCCTTTGCGAGCCGGCGACGGGATCGGCCCCATAGGAAGCATCGAGGATCAGGAGATCGCACGACGGCAAAGGCTGCATCTGGAAGACGGCGCTCTGCGGCACCATGTCGGCGGCATACACGACACGGGTCCCCTCGCCCGTCACCGCGAACCACACGCCCCCGACCACATGACCGGACGCACCGGTCTGCACCTGCAGCGCGCCGACAGCGAGCGTCTCGCCGGGCCGGAAGAGCCGGATCTGCGCATCGGGTGGCGGAAAGTCCCGCAGATCCAGCGGATCGGCGTATTGGGCGAGCGTCGCCGGCATTTCGGCACGGGTCTCCGCCGTCATGTAGACCGGCCCGCCATAACCCAGCCTCAAGAGCCGGCACAGTGCGCCGATGTGATCCTCATGGGCGTGGGAGATGAACAGCGCGTCGATCTCTCCGACCGGCCGCGCCAGCCGCGGGTAATAGGCATCGCCCGTGGCGCCGACCTTGATCCCCGCATCGAGCATGATGCGGGTCCTGCCATCGCTGACGGCGATGCTGGTGCGCCCCTTTTCCCCAAAACCGCCCTGGAGATCGACCTGCAGCATCAGGCGCCCTCGCCGGCCGGGATGAGCCAGCCGGAGGTGATGCGCAAGCGCGCCCGCTGGCCTGCCTCGAAGGCGACGGGGTCCGGCTGGTCGAAATGGAGCCCAACCTGCGGCGCGCCATCCGGCTCGAATTCGACCCGCGCGGCCCCGCCGCGATAGACGGCCCGCGTGACGGTGCCGCCGAAGCCCTCGGCCTTGCCTTTCGCCGCCTCGATCTGCGAGGCGCGGCAGCAGATGCGCGCATCCCTGCGCGGCTTCTCGCCCTTGCGGCAACGCACGACCAGCTCCTGCCCGAGCACCCGCACCTTGCATGCCCCCCGCTTCTCCGCCGTCAAAACGTCGGCCGGCAGGACCATGCCCTGCGAGATGAAGGAGGCGACCATCTCATTTGCCGGCGCATGGTACAGCTCGTGAGGCGTCGCGAGCTGCATGAGGCGGCCGTGATCGATCACCGCGATGCGGTCGGCGAGCGCCATGGCCTCGGCCTGGTCGTGGGTGATGTAGAGAATGGTGGTGCCGGTGCGCTTGTGGAAACTGGCGAACTCGTCCTCCATCGAGGCGCGCAGATGCACGTCGAGATTGGCGAGCGGCTCGTCGAAGAGCACCAGGCGCGGCTCGGCCACCAGGCAGCGGGCAAGCGCGACGCGCTGCCGCTGGCCGCCGGACAGGTTGGCGGGCCGGCGATCGCCATATGGCTGCATGTCGACGAGCGCCAGCGCATCGCCGACCCGCTTGTCGCGCTCGGCGCGGGAAACGCCCGCCACCTTGAGGGCGTAGGCGATGTTCTCGGCCACCGTCATGTGCGGCCACAGCGCATAGTTCTGGAAGACGATGCCGACGCGGCGCCTTTCGGGCGGCACATTCATCGCCGGCGAGGAGACCTCGCGCCCGCCGATGCTGATGCGCCCCCCGGTGACGGTCTCGAAGCCGGCGATCATGCGCAGCAGCGTGGTCTTGCCGCAGCCCGACGGCCCGAGCACGGCCAGGAACTCGCCGTCGGCGACGTCAATCGACACGCTGTCGAGCGCTTTGCTGGCGCCGAAGCTCTTGGTGACGTTGTCGATGCTCAGTCCCGCCATGGAAGAACTCCGTCCGGTAGTTTTTTTGCGAAGAGGCTGGCGAGCAGCATCAGGAGAAAGGTGGTCGCGACCATGATGACGGAGACCGCCGCCGCGTATTTGGAATCGCCGCCCTGCTCGAACGAGAAGATGACGACGCCGATGGTCTCCGACCCGGACGACCACAGGAGGGCGGAGACCGTGAGCTCGCACAGCGCCGTCATGAAGATGAGCAGGCCGCCGGCGATGGCCGCCGGCGCGATGAGCGGGAAGATGATGGTGCGCATGCGCGTGAAGAGCCCCGCGCCGGCCACCTGCGCGGCCTCCTCGAGCGCCCGGTCGAGCTGGAAATAGCCGGTGACGGTCGGCCGCACGGCGAGCACCAGGAAGCGGGCGAGATAGGCATAGAGGATGATCCAGACCGTGTTGTAGATCTGGATGCCGGTGATCGGCATCGGCTTCAGGAACAGGAGCAGCGACGCGATGGCCAGCACCACGCCCGGCAGCGCATAGGGCAGCTCGACCGCCAGGTTGAGCGCCTTGATCCAGCGGTTCCTGCCCCAGGCGATCACATAGGCGATGGGGATCGCGGCAAAGACGGCGAACACGGCCGCCGCGGCCGAAAGATAGAGGCTGTTGAGGAAAGCCCGGCTCGCCGCGGCATGCTCGAAGACGACGAAACGATAATTCTCGATCGTCGCCGTGCCGGCCGTCAGCGTGACGCCGTAGCCGCGCACCAGCGAGGTGAGGATCAGCCCGACCAGCGGCAGGACGAGGATGAAGACGATCAGCGCCCACATGCCGAGTTCCACCGGAACCTGCCAGCGGCCAAGCTGGTAGGGAGCGGCGGGCAGCGAGGCGGAGGTGATGCGGAAGTCGCGGCGCTTGGCGATCCGATCCTGTGCCACGATGCCGATCATGGCGATGACGCCGATCAGCACCGACAGGAAGGCGACGGCCGACAGGACGGCGGGGCCGCCGCCGGCGAGGCGCTGGTAGATCAGCGTCGGCAGGACGAGATAGTTCGCCGGAATGCCGAGGAAAGCGGGGATGCCGAAATTACCCACGCAGGACACGAAGGTGAGTGCGGCGGCACCGACGATCGACGGCGTCATCAGCGGCAGGATGATGGTGACGAGCACACGCGCCCAGCCGGCCCCGCTCGACTGCGCGGCCTCGACCAGCTCGCGCGGCAGCTTGCGCAGGCCGGCGCGCACGATCAGGAAGACCAGCGGCGCATACTGGATGCCGAGCAGGAAGACGATGCCTTCAGGCGAATAGAGGGGATTGCGCGTGCCGAGCGGCGGCGCCATGCCCAGCATGTTGAGCAGCGGGCTCGACGGGCCGAACAGTTGCAGCCACGCGAGTGCGGTCACCTGCGGCGCGATCATCAGCGGCGTGACGAAGCAGAGCACGAAGGCCTGGCGCTGGCGCACGTCGGTCAGCGAGACGAGGATGGCGACAGCGACGCCCAGCACCAGGGCAAAGAGCGTGCCGCCCACGCCCACGCACAGCGTGTTCCAGGTGGCGACCCAGGTGCTGCGGCTGACGAGGCCGGTGCGGATGACATCGAGCGAGAAGCGCCCGCCGGGCAGCACGACCTCCTGCAGGAGCCGTGCCATCGGCAGCAGCGAAAAGACGACGATGATCGCGACGATGCCCATCGTCAGGGCCAGCTCCTGGCCCTGACGTTCCTTCTGCATTGCGGACATTTGCCGGTGCCTCAGCCGCCGAACATGGAGGAGAACTTCTCCTTGTTGGCGTCGATCTCATCGACCACCTTCTTGACGTCGACGGACATCACCTTCACCTGCGTGCCCTCGGGCAGCCAGTCTGGGCGGCCCGCCGCCGGATTGGCCGGCAGGTAGCCCTGCTCCAGCGCCAGCTTCTGACCCGCGTCGGAGAGGATGAAGTCGACGAATTTCCTGGCCGCCTCGGGATTCTTCGCCGTCGACATGATGGCGACCGGCTCCGTCACCGCCGTCACGCCTTCCTCGGGGAAGACGAACTCGATCGGCGAACCGTCCTTCTTGGCGTTCATGGCCATGAAGTCGACCAGGATGCCGTAGGCCTTCTCGCCGCTGGCGACCGACTTCAGCACCGCGCCGTTGCCGCGCACGCTGACCAGGCCGTTTTCCTTCAGCTTCTCGAAATAGTCCCAGCCGAGGTCGTCGCGCCCGACGAAGGCCGACAGCATATAGGCCGCCGCGCCCGAATAGAGAGGGCTCGGCATGATGGTGAGGTTCTTGTAGGCCTCGCCCGAAAGATCCGACCAGTGCTCAGGCTTCTCGGCGGCGCCGGTGTTGTAGGCGATGCCCGTGGTGATCAGCTTGGAGCCGAAATAGGTCTTGTCGGCGTCATAGGCGGCCGGATCGAAGCCTTCCACATCGGCTTCGGGATAGGCCATCAGGTGGCCGTCCTTCTTCAACGTCTCCATGCTAACCGCATCGGCGATCAGAAGCACGTCGGGCTGCGGGCTACCGGCGGCGAACTCGGCGGCCAGCTTGGTCATCAGGTCACTGGTGCCGGAGCGGAAGATCTGCACCTCCACGCCGGGATTGGCTTGCTTGAAGGCATCGACCGTGGCGGCGGCATCGGCGTCCGGCTGCGACGTGTAGAGAACCAGGTCCTCGGCGAAGGCCGGACCGAAGGCTGCGGATGCGAGCAATGCGGTCGCCAGCGCGACCTTGCGAATGGTTGATCTGCGTTCCATCGAGATGGACTCCTCTGTTTGCATATTCCGACGACTGCAGTGCCGGAACTCCTCCCCTGCATGCGCAATATGACAGGCACGTAACAATTGCGCTCGGATATTGAGCATGAACATATGTTTTTCGTCAATAACAAAAGAACGCAATAAAATTTCGTTGCTTTCGCCTTGCAATCCCTGCGGGCACCGGTCCGGCATGTGCTAAACCTGAAGCGATGAAAGAGGGAATCAACTCCGTGCCGCGCAAAACGAAAAAAAAGGACAAGGCGAGCCAGCCGACGCTTTCCTCCGTGGACATGAACGTGAAGATGGCCTGGCTCTATTACGTGGAAGGGCTGACGCAGGAGAAGATCGCCAGCCTCCTGAACGTCAGCCGCATGAAGGTGATGCGGGCGCTGGCCGCCAGCGCCGAGGACCACACCGTCGTGACCACCATCAATGCCGACACCGCCGAGCAGATCGCGCTGGAGCGGCAACTGGAGAAGCGCTGGAACCTGCAGAGCGCGATCGTCGTGCCGGAACCGGACGAGACGCAGAAGCTGGAGCGCGCCATCGGCCATGCCGTGGCGCGCTATCTCGAAGAGCAGCTTCAC
>NZ_JANKOF010000166.1 GCF_024655565.1 Nitratireductor sp. ZSWI3
GCCGAGGCCTCCGGCGAGACAGCGCGACGCCCCTTCAGCCCTGTTCCTTCCGCAATCGCCGTGTTGGTGATGCCGTCCTCCACCCCTTGCGCGTTGGCGATGTCCTGCTCGCTCAGCGTATAGGTCGCCGTGAAGACCTGGCTCTGGCCCGGCTCGAGGCTGGCGCTTGCCGGCGCAAAACCCGACAGGCTGCCCGTCCCCGCCTTGCCGTCGAAGCGCGGGCCGGCATCCACCGGCTTGACCTCGCTTGCCGGCACGTTGCCGTCATTGACCACTGTGAAGGTGTAAAGGATCGTGTCGCCGGCCTCGGCCAGTTGCCCGGCCGTCCCCTGGAAGGCGCCCGCCTTCTCGAGCGCCAGCGACAGTCTTTGCGGCAGCAGCGTCACCGTCGGATCGTCCGGCTCGCCGTCGCCCTCCACGTCCACATCCGTCAGGTCCGCCGGGTCGTCCGAAACATCCGAAACCGCCGTTCCGTCGGCTCCCGTCCCCACGACCAGCGCGGTTGCCACGATCGCGCCCGCCTCTATGTCGGCCGCCGTCAGCGGATAGCTCGCCGTGAACGTCCCCGTGTCCTCGGCGCCCGGCGCCAAGCTGGCGATGCTGCCTCCCGACACCGGGACCGCAGCGTTCACGCGCAGACCCGCCGGCACCACGATGTCCATCCCGGTCACGTCGAGGCTGGCGATGATGATCCCGGTCAAGGTCACATTGCCGGTGTTCCGCATCTTGAACGCATAGGTCACCGCATCGCCGGGCGAAGGAAAGCCGTCGCCGTCCGGATCCGTCAGCGTTCCCGTCAAGAACAGCTGGATATCAGCCCTGGGTTCAAGCGTGATCACGGTCGGACCGGGCCCTTGCTCCGTCTGAGAAGACCGCTCCAGCGTATCCCCGTTCGGCCCGCTCGCCTTCAACGTTGCAATGTTCTCCACCTTGCCGGCATCGATGTCCGACTGGCTGATCGTGTAGCTGGCCGTAAAGGTGCCGCTGTCACGGGCACCCGGTGCAAGGCTGGCAAGCGGACCGCCCGATACCACGGTCAACGAATCCTCTATCGTGATGTCTGTCAGCGTGACGTTGCCCGTGTTGTCGATCGTGAACGTATAGTCCACCGTTTCGCCAGCATCGGCAAAGCCGTTGCCGTTCATGTCGTTCAGCATCGCCCGTTTGATCAGCAGCGCATCGGGTGTCACCGAGAGCGGGACGGTCGCGTTCGCGGAGGCATTCACGGTCGCCCCGTCCGGCCCGGTTCCCACGGCATCGGCCGCATTGACGACCTCGCCGGCGTCGATTTCGGCCTGCGTCAACGGATAATGCGCGACAAAACTCGCCGTGTCCGAGGTTCCGGGGGCGAGGCCGGCAAGCGGACCGCCGGACACCGGGGCTTGCAGGTCCGTCACCCGAATGTCGGTCAGGGTCACATTGCCGAGGTTCGTTACCGTGAAGGCGTAGCCGATGTGATCCCCCACGTCCGCCAAGCCGTTGCCGTTCGTGTCCTGGTAGGTTCCCGTCTTTGTCAGGCCGATCGACGGGCTGCGCGCCAGCGGGACCATCGCGTTCGCCGTGGAACTCACCGGACTGCCGTTGTCCCCGGCCGAACTCTTCGCCTCTGCCGTGTTCTCGACGCGACCCGCATCGATGTCCGCCTGCGTCAGGGCGTAGCTCGCCGAGAACGTCCCACCGTCCGCAGCGCCCGGCGCAAGGCTGGCAAGCGGACCGCCCGCCACGGTGACCAGCGGATCGTCCATCGTGATGCTCGTCAGCGTGACATTGCCCGTGTTCTCGATCGTGAAGGCGTATCCGACATGATCGCCGACATCCGCCACGCCATTGCCGTTCGTATCCTGATAGCTGCCCGTCTTGGTCAGGCTGATCGACGGGCTGCGCGTCAGCGGGACGACGGCATTCGATGTGTCGGAAACCGCCGTGCCGTCCGGCGCACTGCCGGACGCCTCGGCAACGTTGGAGAATGAACCGGCATCGATGTCGGCCTGCGTCAACAGATAGCTCGCCGTGAAGGTCGTCGTGTCCGAGGCTCCCGGGGCAAGGTCGGCAAGCGGCCCGCCCGAAAGCTGCACCAGGGGATCAGCCAGCGTGATGTTCGAGAGCGTCACGTTGCCGGTATTGGCAACGGCGAAACCATAGGCAACGCGATCGCCCACATCCGTGATCCCGTTGCCGTTCGTGTCCTCGTAGCTGCCCGTTTTCGTCAGCGTGAGCGCCGGTCTGCGCGTCAGCGTGACTGTCGCGCTCGACGGGTCGCTGGCCATGCCGCCATCCGGTGCGCGGCCGGACGCCATCGCCTCGTTCACCACCTTACCGGCATCGATATCCGACTGTGTCAGCGCATAGCTCCCGGTGAACGTCGTGATATCGGCACCGCCCGGCGCAAGGCTCGAAAGCGGCCCGCCGGACACGGCAAGTAGAGGGTCCGTCACCGTGACGTCCGACAGGGTCACGTTGCCCGTGTTCGCGACCGCGAAACTGTAGGCGATCGTATCGCCCACATCCGCAATGCCGTTGCCGTTCGTGTCCTGATAGGTCCCTGCTTTCGAGAGCGTGATCTTCTCGGTCGCTTGCAGGAGGTTCGTTGCCGACGCCCCGTCGCCGACCGGATCGCCATCGGGCGCGCTGCCCGTCGCTTCGGCCATATTGGCGACCATGCCGGCATCGATATCCGCCTGCGTCAAAGCATGTATCGCGGTAAAGGTCGTGGTATCCGTCGCCCCCGGAGCCAGGCTGGCGATCGGCCCGCCGAAGACGCTTGCCTGGGTGTCCGTCACCATGATTCCGGTGATCGTCACCGTGCCGGTGTTCTCGACCGTGAAACTGTAGCCGATGTGATCCCCGACATCCGTGACGCCATTGCCGTTGGTGTCCTGGTAGCTTCCCAGTTTTTCGAGGCTGATCTTTTCGCTCCCGTGGCTCGCCACCGTCACGCTCGCCATATCGCTGACAGGAGTGCCGTCGGGCGCATTGCCGGTGACCGTGGCCGTGTTGGACACCCCACCGGCATCGACCTCCGCCTGCGTCAGGACATGGGTTGCCGTGAAGGTCGTGCTGTCCTCCACACCAGGAGCAAGGCTGGCGATCGGCCCACCCAGCACCGTCACGTTCGGATCGGTCAGGGTGACATTGGTGAGCGTCACATTGCCGGTATTCTCGATGGCAAAGGCGTAGGACACGGTCTCTCCTGCGTCCATCGCATTGTTGCCGTTGGCATCGACATGCGTGGCCGATTTTTCGAGGGAAATCCTTCGGATGCTCTCGAACGTTACCGTGATGCTCGCCTGATCGCTAACCGAGCTGCCGCCCGGCGCGCTACCCGTGACCGAAGCCGTGTTCGACCTCTCGCCGGCATCGATATCGGCCTGGGTGAGCACATGGGTGGCGCTGAAGGTGGTGTCGTCGGAGCTGCCGGGGGCAAGGCTGGCGAGCGGTCCGCCCGTCACCGTCACGCCCGGATCGCTGACCGTGATGTTCGACACCGTCACATTGCCCGCATTCGTCACCGTGAAAGAATAGTTGACGTGATCGCCTGCATCGATGAAGCCATTGCCGTTCGCGTCAAAGGGTGTACCGGTCTTTTCGAGGCCGATCCGCGGGGTATGCGGGATCGGCACGTTGGTCGGTTGCTCCTCGGCGTCGACAGCGGATCGGGAGTAGGCACTCATCTCCCCGACGGTCGGAGAGGTTCCAACGCCGACGGCCTGGTTGGAAAGCCCGCCCGCGTCGATATCCGCCTGCGTCAACACATAGGTCGCCGTGAAGGTCGCCGTTTCATTCGGCGCAAGCGTTCCCTGGGGAGACGAGCCGCTGTTGGAGACGAAGGTCGGTCCTGAAGTCAGGCTGAGAGACGTTCCATCGGACCGTTCGAGGATGTCCTCGCTGATCGAGACATTGGTCAGCGTTTCGATGCCGATGTTCTCGACCTTCATGGTGAAGGTCACGGTATCGCCGGCCAGGCTGGCGCCGGTGGAAGCCGTTTTGATGACCTTGAGCGGTGAAACACCCAGCGCAAAGTTGACAACGCACGGTAGCCCGGAGGTCCAAAGCGCACGCACGGTCAGTTCCTGGCTTGTCGCAGTGGCCGTGAAAGTGAAGACCCTGTGCGACCAGTTGTCGTCAGGAAGGTTGAAATTCTCAGGCGCTCCACCTTGGATGGTCAGGGTGAGACCGGTACACGAGGCAGGATAACCGGAACCTTGTCCTCCACGCGGCAGGCCAAAAAACGGGATTCGATATGTCCTTCCGGGCACCAGACCCTGAATGGTTGTCTTGATCGCCTCCTGATCGGTCGTAGATGCGCCATACATGCTCGCAAAAGTCGGATCCCCCGTCGGAAGAGCAGGAAGAGGCCCATTGACCCAAGGATAATTCTGCCACCCCCACCGGTTTTGGTCTGAGCAATCGGGGGTGTTATAGACAATGCTCCAACCTGCGGGCGTCGTGTTGGGACCAACCGTGCAGGGTGAAGTTGGTGGAATATATTGTGCTTGAACCGGCGGTGTTGCTCCAAGGAGCAAACAGGCAAACACCAAGAAGCAGAAGAGTGCCTGCAGCGCTCCCCTGACATGCCGGGTTCCATTGATCCGCCGCGGACGGTTACCGAGATTCTGTGATGCGAATGCTTGCCGTGCCGAGCCGGAACCAGCCATCGGAATGTCTCCCCAATTATGTGATCGGATCAACGTGCCGCCAGGTTCCGCTGAAGCGGCCTTCGGACGAATCCGCCTGGCCCGCGAAACACGAAAGGTGTTTGTGCGTGTTCGTGGAGATTTGGGAACGCCGGTCGACGAAGGTGGATTCCGTGCTTGGTCGGAAGTTGCTCGCCCGCCAGCATAGACTGAACCGGATTGATCGTGTTCGAAAGAGTCGATCATTTTCACACCCGCATTTGATACCTGAACGGCGTCTTCAAGCCTGGCAGACGAGAATCCGCGTGGTCGAGGATGAGGGCGGACAACCGCACCTCATCAGTTGCGAGGGGGTATCTTTACGGTAAGCAGGTGGCGGCGCCCGGGCTGGGGGCCCGGGCGCTCGGCGTTCACTTGTAG
>NZ_JANKOF010000167.1 GCF_024655565.1 Nitratireductor sp. ZSWI3
CTCGACGGCCGGCACGTTCCTCCCGGCCCTTCCGGGGCGCCGTCGCGCGGCCGCACCGACGTGTTGCCCACCGGCCGCAACATCTTCACCGCCGATCCGCGCACCCTGCCGACGCCGACCGCGACCGCGCTCGGCAGCATGGCGGCGGACGAGGCGCTGCGCGGCTATCTGCAAGAGCACGGCGACTGGCCGCGCGCACTGGTGATCGATCTGTGGGGCAGCGCCAGCCTGCGCACCGGCGGCGAGGAGATCGCCCAGGGGCTTGCGCTGATGGGTTGCCGCCCGCAATGGGACGGCGCCACGGGCCGCGTGACCGGCATCGAGGTGCTGCCGCCGGCAAGCCTCGGGCGGCCGCGCATCGACGTCACCTGGCGCATATCCGGCCTGTTCCGCGACATGTTCCCGGCGCAGATCGCCTTGCTCGACATGGCGGTGGCGGCGGTGGCGGCGCGCGAGGAGGAGGAGAGCGAAAATCCGCTTGCCGCAGCAAGGCGCCGGACAGGCACGGCTCCGGCACGCATCTTCGGCTCGGCGCCCGGCACCTATGGCGCCGGGCCGGAGGACCGGCTGGCGCGTGGCGACTGGCAGGAGCGGACCGAGCTCGGCCGGGCCTATCTCGATGCCGCCTCCCATGCCTTCGGCGGGGCGGGCGCAGAAGGACGGCAGGCGGCGGGCGCCTTTGCCGAACGGGTCGCCGGAGCGGACATGCTGATCCATACGGGCGACGATGCCGGGCGCGACATCCTCGAAGGCTCGGCCGACGTCGCCTTCATCGGGGGCTTTGCCGCCGCCATTGAAGCGCTCGGCGGCAAGGCGGACCTGGTGGTGCTCGACACGACCGATCCCGCGCGCCCGCGCGCTCGCTCTCTGGCCCAGGCGATCGCCCGCACCGTGCGCGCCCGCGCGGTCAATCCGCGCTTCATCGCCGGGCAATTGCGCCACGGACCGCGCGGTGCCGCCGAACTCACCGAAACGGTCGACCGGCTGGTGGGATTCGCGGAGACGACCGACGCCGTTTCCGGCCAGTTGATCGAGGCTGTCTTCGACGCCTATCTCGGCGAGGAGGCGGTGCGCGCCTTCCTGGTGCGCGAGAACCCGGCGGCGGCGCATGCGATGGCCGAGCGCTTCCTATCGGCACGGCGGCGCGGCCTGTGGCATCCACGCCGCAACTCGGTCGATGCGGACCTGGCGGCGCTGATCGCGGAGGCGGCCGCATGAGCATGCGACGCGGCGCCTGCCCCTCTCTCCTGCAGCCGATGCGGACCGGCGACGGCCTGCTGGCGCGGTTCTCGCCTGCCCACGGCCGGCTCACCCCGCCGCGGCTCAAGGACATCGGCATGGCAGCCGAGCGCTTCGGCAACGGGCTCGTCGAGATCACCTCGCGCGGCAAGTTGCAGATCCGGGGCCTGACGGAGGAGCGCACGCCGCTGCTCGCCGCGCGGATGGCCGGGCTCGACCTCGACATTTCGGAGGGCTTCCAGGTGGAAACGGGGGCGCTTTCCGGCCTGTCGGCCGATGCGATCCTCGACCCGGAACCGCTCGCCGCGCTGATCATGCGCCGCGTCGGCGAAGCGGGATTTATCGGCAAGCTCGGCCCGAAAGTGTCGGTGACCGTCGATGGCGGCGGGCCCCTGCATCTGGCCGAGATCGGTGCGGATCTGAAGATCGAGGCGACGTGCGACGGGCAATGGCGACTCGGCATCGGCGGCAACGGCGCCACGGCGCGCTGGCTCGGCGCGGGCGATGCAGGGAGCGTGGCGGATGTCTGCCTCGCCGTTCTGTCGGTTCTGGCCGAGGAAGGTCCCCTCGCGCGGGCGCGACAGCTTACCGACGAGGCGCTCGGCGAATTTGCGGCGCCCCTGCACGCCGCCGCCGCGCCCGCCCGCGATCACCCCTCCCCCGTCGGCACCTTCGCCCTCAGCGACGGCAGCCTTGCGCATGGCTTCGCCCTCGCCTTCGGCCAGGCGCGCGGCGCAGAGCTTGCAAGCTTTGCAGGAGCGGCCGAAAGCGCCCGCGAAATCCGGCTCGCGCCGGGCGGCGGACTGCTCGTCCTGGGGCTCGCGCAAGACTGTTATCCCGTGCTGCGTGGCGCTGCCGAGAGGCTGGGCTTCATCTGCGATCCTGAGGATCCCCGCCTCGCCATCGTCGCCTGCGCTGGTGCGCCTTCCTGCGCCGCGGCGCATTTCAATGCGAAGGCCGTCGCCCGGGACGTTGCCGCCTCCGGCCTCTTCGACGGCGCGTTCCGGCTGCACCTGTCGGCCTGCCCCAAGCTCTGCGCGGCGCCGGCCGGCGGCAGGGTCACCTTGATCGGACAGGAGACGTCTTGCTCGCTCTCGACCGACGGCGCCGCGCCGGCCGGAGACCTTCTGTCACTGCTTACTGCGCGCGGCGAGACCCATCGCACCGTGCCCTGCCGAAAGAAATGCTGATGCCGCAACCAGACTATATCCGCGACGGCCACGCCATCTATGAGCGCTCCTTCGCCATCATCCGCACTGAGGCCGACCTTGCCCGCTTCTCCGGCGAGGAAGCCGATCTCGCGATCCGCATGATCCACGCCTGCGGCCTGGTCGAGGCGGCCGAGCATTTCGTGTTTTCGCCGGGCTTCGTCGCGGCGGCGCGTGCCGCGCTCGAAGCCGGGGCGCCGATCCTGTGCGACGCTGAAATGGTCGCGCGCGGCATCACCAAGGCCCGCCTGCCTGCCGGCAACGAGGTGATCTGCACGCTGCGCGATCCGCGCACGCCGGCGCTGGCCGAAAGGATCGGCAACACGCGCTCGGCCGCTGCCCTCGAATTGTGGCGCGACCGGCTGGCCGGCGCCCTCGTCGCCATCGGCAATGCGCCGACGGCGCTGTTTCACCTTCTCGACTTGCTGGAGGCCGGCGCGCCGAGACCCGCCGCCATCATCGGCATGCCGGTCGGCTTCGTCGGCGCGATGGAATCGAAGGAGGCGCTGGCGGTGAGCGATCTCGGCATCCCCTTCGCGATCGTGCGCGGCCGCATGGGCGGCAGCGCCATGACGGCGGCGGCGGTCAACGCGATCGCGAGGGCGGGCCTGTGAAGGGAACCCTGATCGGCGTCGGCACAGGGCCCGGCGACCCCGACCTCCTCACCCTCAAGGCTTTGCGCGTCCTGCAGGAAGCGGACGTGGTGGCACACTTCGCCAAGCGCGGCCGCAAGGGCAATGCGCGCCGTACGGTCGAGGGGCTGCTGCGCTCGTCGATCGTCGAGCTGCCGCTCGATTATCCGGTGACGACGGAAATCGACAAGACGGACGCGGAATATGTCACGGCGATCGGCCGCTTCTATGAAGAGTCGGCCCGCCGGGTGGAGCAGCATCTGCAGCAGGGGCGCACCGTCGCCGTGCTCAGCGAGGGCGATCCGCTTTTCTACGGGTCCTACATGCACCTGCATGTGCGGCTCGCGCCGCACTATCGGACAGAGGTCGTACCCGGCATCACGGCGATGTCGGGCTGCTGGTCGCAGGCCGGCCTGCCCATCGTGCAGGGCGACGACGTATTGAGCGTCCTGCCCGGCACGCTGTCCGAGCCGGAACTGGCAAGGCGCCTGTCCGACACGGAAGGCTTCGTCATCATGAAGGTGGGGCGCAACCTGCCGAAGATCCGCCGGGCGCTCGACGCTGCCGGCAAGCTCGACGGCGCGATCTATGTGGAGCGCGGCACCATGGAGAACACCCGCACCGTGCGGCTCGCCGACAAGCATGACGACGAGGCGCCCTATTTCTCGCTGGTTCTCGGTCCCGGCTGGCGGCAGCAGCCGCGCGCGGCAGTCGCATGAGCGGGCGCCTCACCGTCATCGGCACCGGCCCCGGCAACGCCGCCCAGACGACGCCGCAGGCGCGCGCGGCGATTGCCGCGGCGACCGACTTCTTCGGCTACGCGCCCTATCTCGACCGGCTCGACCTGAACAATCGGCAGACGCGGCATGCTTCCGACAACCGCGAAGAGCTGGCCCGTGCCCGCGCGGCGCTGGAAATGGCGGCGGCGGGCAGGAGCGTCGCCGTGGTTTCGGGCGGGGATGCGGGCGTCTTCGCCATGGCGGCCGCCGTCTGCGAGGCGATCGAACAGGGCCCGCCGGAATGGCGCCGGCTGGATCTGGAGGTGGTTCCCGGCATCACGGCGATGCTGGCGGTGGCCGCACGGGTCGGCGCGCCGCTCGGGCATGATTTCTGTGCCATCTCGCTGTCCGACAATCTGAAGCCGTGGGCGCTGATCGAGGAGCGGCTTGCCGCTGCCGCAGGCGCAGGCTTCGTCATCGCGCTCTACAACCCGATCAGCCGCGCCCGCCCCTGGCAGCTCGGCCGGGCGCTGGAACTGCTCGGCGCGATCCTGCCCGCCGAAACGCCGGTCGTCTTCGGCCGCGCCGCCGGCCGCGCGGACGAGCGCATGGCGGTGGTGCCGCTCGCCGACGCCCGGGCCGACATGGCCGACATGGCAACCTGCCTGATCATCGGTTCGCCCGAAACGCGCCTGATCGAGCGCGACGGTCTGCCGCCGCTGGTCTATGCACCGCGCTCGTCCGTGAGGGCCTGCAGATGACGGTCGATCCGGTGAACCGCCTCCTCGACCGTTGCGGCCGCCACACCGCCCGCGGGCCTCGGCCGGTCGATCATGACCACCGGCAGGCCGAGCGCCCGGGCGGCGGCGATCTTGGCGTAGGTCGCCGCTCCGCCGCTGTTCTTGGCGACCACGATTTCGCAGCGGTGCCGGTGCAGCAGCGCGATCTCGTCGGGCTCCGAGAACGGGCCGCGCGCCAGGATGCATTCGGCGTCGGGCGGCAGGTGGGCCGGCTCGACCGGCTCGACGCTGCGCACCAGATAATGGTGCTGCGGTGCGGCGGCGAAGGCGCCGACCTCCTGCCGGCCGACGGCCAGGAAGACGCGGCGCGGCGCTTCGCCCAGAAGCGCGACCGCATCGCCCATGCCGCCCGCGATGCGC
>NZ_JANKOF010000168.1 GCF_024655565.1 Nitratireductor sp. ZSWI3
CGCCGCGCTCCTGTGCGCCGGCGCAACCGCCACCGACACCGGCGGCTCGATCCGCCAGCCGGCGGCCTTCACCGGCACGGTCGGCATCAAGCCGACCTACGGGCGCTGCTCGCGCTGGGGCACCGTCGCCTTCGCCTCCTCGCTCGACCAGGCGGGACCGATCGCCCGCGACGTGCGCGACGCCGCCATCCTGCTGAAATCGATGGCCTCGGTGGACGGCCAGGACACGACCTCGGTCGACCTGCCGGTGCCCGACTACGAGGCCGCGATCGGCCAGTCGGTGAAGGGCATGCGGATCGGCATTCCGCGCGAATACCGGATGGACGGCATGCCCGAGGAGATCGAGGCGCTGTGGCAGAAGGGCATCGAATGGATGCGCGACGCCGGCGCCGAGATTGTCGACATCTCCCTGCCGCACACCAAATACGCGCTGCCGGCCTACTACATCGTGGCGCCCGCCGAAGCCTCCTCGAACCTCGCCCGCTACGACGGCGTGCGCTACGGGTTGCGCGTGCCCGGCAAGGACATCGTCGACATGTACGAGAAGACGCGCGCCGCCGGCTTCGGGCGCGAGGTGAAGCGCCGCGTCATGATCGGCACCTATGTGCTGTCGGCCGGTTACTACGACGCCTATTATCTCAAGGCGCAGAAGGTGCGCACGCTGATCAAGCGCGATTTCGAACAGGCCTTCGAGGCGGGCATCGACGCGATCCTGACGCCGGCGACGCCTTCGGCGGCCTTCGGCGTGGCCGACCAGGAGATGAATGCGGATCCGGTGAAGATGTACCTGAACGACATCTTCACCGTTACCGTCAACATGGCGGGCCTGCCCGGCATCGCCGTGCCGGCCGGGCTCGACGGGCGCGGCCTGCCGCTCGGCCTGCAGCTCATCGGCAAGCCGTTCGAGGAAGAGACGCTGTTCCGCACGGCGCATGTCATCGAACAGGCTGCCGGCCGCTTCCAGCCGAAGAAATGGTGGTAGCCGGCATGGCGCGGCTGCCGTCCCTTCCGGGGAGCTAGCCGCGCCATGTTCCACCTGGTTTCCGCCATAGGCTGGCTGTTCCTGCAGCCCCTCGGGCTTGCGATGCTGCTCGTGGCCCTGTGCGTGATCCTCGCCCTTGTCGGCTGGCTGAGGCTGTCCGTCACCGCTGGCGGCCTCTCGTTCCTGGTTCTCTTCCTGTCCGGCTGGACGACGCTCGGCGCGCTCCTTCTGCACCCCCTGGAAGAGCGTTTCGGGAAGCCGGATCCGGTGCCCGAAACGGTCGATGGCATCGTCGTGCTGGGCGGCGGCCTTGAAGGTTCCATCAATCTCGCGCGCGGCGGCCACGAGCTCAATGCGAGCGGCGACCGCTTCGTCGAGACGGCGATCCTGGCGCGGCGCTTTCCGGAAGCGAAGATCCTGATCTCCGGCGGGCAGGGCGCCGTGTTCCTGAGCGGCGAGGGCGACGCCGACACCGCGCCGCGCCTGCTCACCGCGCTCGGCGTCGATCCGCAACGCCTGATACTCGAGAACGGCTCGCGTGACACCTACGAGAATGCCGTCTTCTCGAAGCGGATCGCCGCCCCTCGGGAAGGCGAGACATGGCTCCTGGTCACCTCGGCCTTCCACATGCCCCGCGCCGTCGGCGTGTTCCGCGAAGCCGGTTTCCCGGTGCTGCCATGGCCGGTCGATTACAAGACGGCCGGCAACGAGCGGTTCGGGTTCGCCGAGGACAACGCCCTTGATTCCCTGCGCAACGTTTCCGTCGGCATCCGCGAATGGGTGGCGATCGCCGCCTACCGCTTCGCCGGCCGCACCGGATCGATGCTGCCCGAGGCGGCCGATCGGCGCGGTGAGTCGCCGTCGGACGGGAAGACCGTTGCTGCGCCGCAGCAATAGCGCCCTCATTCGGCCACAGATGTTGAAAAATTCTTACGCCGTGCAAGTGGTTGATAAGACGCAAAAACCTGGCGACGTGACCGTTCCGGAGCGTATGCGGAGCCGTCATTTTGCCGTTATTGTCTTGCGGAGGGCGCCGTCTGAGAGTATCACCCTGCGCCACGGGCCGAGTGATCGGGATCAACCTGATCGGGGACAAGGCCTTCAAGAAGCGACGGGATAGCATGGACGATAGCATTCACAGATCCTGCTGGGGCGTGGCCGCCAAAGCAGCGATCGGACTTGCGGCAATCATCTTTCTGGCATGGCTTGTTGTTGGCGCTGAGACGGCTTCGGTCGTTGCGGCAGCCGGCTGACCGACCCGGACCGCAGGACATCGCATCATCTGATGAGGGGCGCAGCGCCGAAGCTGCGCCCTTTTTGCGTTTTGGAACGGTTTTTCACCCGCGGGCCTGTGCCGGGTGATTCCGTTCGGCGACAAAATGCGGTAAATCGCTCACTGTCGCGATTGCGCAACGAAGCGCCGCCGGGTGGCCGCCCGCAGGCGCAAGGCCGCTGCAGTCTCTTCTCCGCGCAATCCGGAGCCGCCAGTCATGTTTTTGTCCGTGTTCGACCTGTTCAAGATTGGCATCGGCCCTTCGAGCTCACACACGATGGGACCGATGACCGCTGCCGAGCGCTTCCTGGCCGAGATCGCCGGCGATGACTGGCCGCGTCCGGCCGGTGCCAGGGTGGCACGGCTGTCCGTTGCGCTGCATGGATCGCTCGCCTTCACCGGGATCGGCCATGCCACCGACCGGGCGGTGATCCTCGGACTTGCCGGCTTCAACCCGCTGACGGTGGACCCCGACACGAGCGAAGGCATCCTGGAGACCATACGCGCCGAAAGACTTGTTCGGCCGGCGGGGCATCCCGCCTATCGGTTCGACCCGCAGACGGATCTCGTCCTCGACCGGAAGACGCCGCTGCCCGGCCATGCGAACGGCATGGCCTTCAATGCCTTCGACGCCGACGACCGCTTGCTCCTGCGGCGCATCTACTATTCGATCGGCGGCGGTTTCGTGGTCTCCGAAGAGGAGCTCCAGGCGCTCAAGGCGGAAGGCAAGCCGCCGGTCGAGGGCAATGTGCCGTATCCCTTCGCCAATGCCAGGGCCATGCTGGCGATGGCCGCCGAGAGCGGGCTGTCGATCGCGGAGATGAAGCGCGCCAACGAGGAAACACGCATGTCGCGCGACGAGCTCGACGCCGGGCTCGACCGCATCTGGGATGCGATGAACGCCTGCATCGAGCGCGGCCTGTCGCAGGAAGGCATCATGCCGGGCGGGCTCAGCGTGCGCCGCCGCGCCCACCAGCTCCACCAACGCCTGGAGGAGGACTGGCGCCAGAACCGCCCCAATCCGCTCGCCGCCAACGACTGGCTTGCCGTCTATGCGATGGCGGTCAACGAGGAGAACGCGGCGGGCGGGCGTGTCGTCACTGCGCCGACCAATGGTGCGGCGGGCGTGGTGCCGGCGGTGCTGCGCTACTGGCAGAAATTCCATGTCGATGCCGACCGGCGCGGCATCCGCGATTTCCTGCTGACGGCGGCGGCCATTGGCGGCATCGTCAAGCACAACGCCTCCATCTCCGGCGCCGAGGTGGGCTGCCAGGGCGAGGTGGGGTCGGCATCGGCCATGGCCGCCGCCGGCCTTGCCGCCGTGATGGGCGGAACGCCCGAGCAGGTGGAGAACGCCGCCGAGATCGCGCTGGAGCATCATCTGGGCATGACCTGCGATCCCGTGGCGGGTCTGGTGCAGGTTCCCTGCATCGAGCGCAACGCGCTCGGAGCGGTCAAGGCCGTCACGGCAGCCTCGCTCGCCGTGAAGGGCGACGGCAAACATTTCGTTTCACTCGACGCCGCCATCGAGACCATGCGCCAGACCGGCCACGACATGAACGAGCGTTATAAGGAAACGAGCCTCGGCGGCCTCGCCGTCAATGTGGTGGAATGCTGACCGCGCCGTTGTGGAGAGGGCCGGGCGCGTCTTGACCTTAACGCCCGGCGGACCGACATTCAGGCCATGGCCCTGAACCTGATCAAATTGTGCGTCGGCTGCGAGAACGTCGAGCAACTGGAAGACTGGATCGCCCGCCGTTTGCGCGAGAAGGAAGCGCGCGGCGAGCCGGCGGAGCAGTTCCACACCACCCGCATGGTGCCCAAGCGCGTCGACGAACTGACGGCCGGCGGATCGCTCTACTGGGTGGTCAAGGGCATCGTGCAGTGCCGTCAAAGGCTCCTCGAAATCCGCCCGTTCCGCGACGGCGAGGGCGTTTCGCGCTGTCATCTGGTGCTCGACCCGCGTGTGGTGCGCACGCAATTCCAGCCGCGCCGCCCCTTCCAGGGCTGGCGGTATCTGGAGCAGAAGGAGGCGCCGGCCGATCTTCCTTCGGGCTCATCGGCAGCCGAAATGCCGGCGGAGCTGCGGCGCGAGCTGGCCGAGCTCGGCCTGTTGTGATCGGCCGCACGACAGGGTCCCGGTTCAGGAAGGCTTGCAAGCGCTGCCGGACCGCCACATCTTTCTTCTCATGAGCGACAACAAGACACCGGCACCGCGTCGTGAGACCCCGCAGGACGTGGAGCCGCGGAAATCACCGTCGAGCGCCATCGACGCTTTTGTGCGCCAGGCCCGCGCCATGGCGCCCTTGAAGGGCGAGGGGAGCGGCAGGCTGGTCCTCGCGCTCGATGCGACGATGAGCCGCCAGCCCACCTGGGACCTGGCCTGCAAGCTGCAGGCCGAGATGTTCGACGCCGTCGGCAAAGCCGGTTCGCTGAGCGTGCAGCTCGTCTATTTTCGCGGTTTCGGCGAATGCCGTGCCTCGCGTTTCGTGCGCGACACCGAGGCCCTGAAGACGCTGATGACGAAGATCGACTGCCGCGGCGGCCAGACCCAGATCGGCAAGGTGCTGTCGCACGGGCTCAAGGAGACCGCGCGCGAGAAGATCAACGCGCTGGTTTATATCGGCGACGCGATGGAGGAGAATGTCGACAGCCTCGCCGACCAGGCCGGCAGGCTCGGCCTGGT
>NZ_JANKOF010000169.1 GCF_024655565.1 Nitratireductor sp. ZSWI3
GCCGTTCGCATCCTCATGCGTTGCCTCCTTGACGAAGTCGTAGTCCCCCTCCTGGGTGAGCGGCGTCGAGGTCGGATCGCCCGGATTGCCGCCCGGCGGGCTCGAATCCGCCGTCACATCGTCGCCGTTCGGATCCTTCGCCGTCGACGTCGCGCTGTTCTCAATCGAACCGGTGTCGATGTCGGCCTGCGTCACCGTATAGCTGCCGGTGGCGCTCGTGTCGCTCGCCCCCGGCGCCAGAGGCCCAGCGATCGGGCTGCCCGACACCGTCGCCTTGTCGTCGTTCACGACGATGTTCGTCAGGCTCACATTGCCGGTGTTCGTCACCGTGAAGGTGTAGGCGATCGTCTCGCCCGCATCCGGACGGCCATTGCCGTTGGCGTCGTTCAGAACGCCTTCCTTGACCAGCGTGTGCGCACCGGCCTGCGTCAGCGGCACCACCGTCGGATCGTCCGGCTCCCCGTCGCCATTCGCATCCGCATTCGTCGCATCACCCGGATCATCGGAAAGGTCGCTCACGGTCTCGCCGTCGGGACTGGTCCCGACGGCCTCCGCCTGGTTCATCACCTCGCCGGCGTCGATGTCGGCCTGCGTCAGCGTGTAGCTCGCCGTGAAGGTCGTGCTGTCCGACGCTCCCGCCGCCAGGCTGGCAAGCGGACCGCCCGTGACAGTCACCTTCGGATCGCTCACCGTCACGTTGCTCATCGCCACGCCGCCCGTATTGCTCACCGTGAAAGTGTAATCGATCGTCTCGCCCGCATCGGCAACGCTGTTGCCGTTGGCGTCGTTGAGCGCACCGGTCTTGGACAGGCCGATCGAAGCCCGCTGATCGATATCGGTTGCGGAATTATCGGATGTGTCCGAATCATCGGCATCGTCGGGAGCAGTGATCGTCACCGTGTTGACGAGATCACCGCTGAAATCGATTGGAACCTCGACCGTTACGGTCAAGGTGACGGTCGAATTGGCGGGCAGATTCACCTCCACACCGGCAAGCGCGCCCGAACCGCTGGCAACCGGACAGGCTCCGCCACCCGTTCCGCCACCGCACGTCCAGCTCATATTGGTGATGCCGGCCGGCAGCGGATCGTCAACCGTCACGCCCTGGGCACCAAACGGACCGTTATTGCGGACAACCACCGTATAGAGGGTGTTCATGCCAGGAATATAAGCGTTCTTGTTGTCGGTCTTCGTCACCGCCAGATCGACCGGTAGAAGCAGTCTCGACGACGTGCATTTGGCGCCGTCATTGCCGCCAGTCGACGGGGCGTTCGACAGTTTCGTCGCTGCTCCCGTCGTCTTGTCGAACTTGTAGAAACCCGTCCCGTCGTTACTCGCCCCGTAAACCCCATTGGGGGCGCCAAACATGGCACCGAATGAGCCCCCAACCCCCGTCGCACCCACGCTCGTGACCGTGCCCGTGTTGGGGTCGATCGCGATTAATGGACCACCAGCGTTCTCCGCTGCGTAAAGCAATCCTCCGGACGATGCCAGGTCCGCGATCGATATCGCCCGGCTCAGCGAAATCACGGTCGCGGTGTTCGTCGTGACGTCGATCCGGTACATCGTGCTGCCTGACCCGCGAGACACGTAATAATAGCCGTCGTCGCCGAACTCTCCGGAATTATAGCCAAGGACCGGCAGGCCCGAGGGCACCCCAAGATTCTGGACAGCACCGTTGCTGCCGACCCTCAACAAGGCTGCGCCTTCGCTCAAGGCATAGATGTAGTTATCGGCCGGATTGAAACCCGCCGCGTTATGATTGAGGGGCGCCGATCCCTGGGGCGTGTAGACGAAGGGATTGGTGGATGTGCTGATTTGATAAAGCGTGGTGGATCCGCCAGCGGGAGGACCGAAAAGTTGAAACATTCGCTCGTCACACTGACCGAAGCTCGGCGGTGTCTGCCCTGCTGCCGGCGCGGCGAGGCCGAGGACGGCGGCAAGGCCGAACATGACGGCGCGGAGGCGAGAGAAACGGCGGGTCCGGTGCTGTGCGACTAGATGGAAAAGCGGATCTTGGAGCAGAGTCGACATGAAGTTCCCGTAGCGTGTGATATCTCGACGACCAGCCGCGAATGGCGGGCACGACCGATCACGGCGCGCCCGGCGGCGGCAGGCAAAGCATCCGGATTCTAGGCACGTGCGGCGGGAAAGCGCAGTTTCCGCAGGGTAGCGTTACGGTTAGCCGTTGGGCGGGCCGAGAGCTGCATCTTTTGTAGGGGATGCGGCGGGCGGCGGCGCCGCCGGACCGCCCGCTCAGAGCTTGAGGCCACGCAGCCTCAGCGCATTGCCGATCACCGACACCGAGGACAGGCTCATCGCCGCCGCGGCGATCATCGGCGACAGGAGCAGGCCGAAGACCGGATAGAGCACACCCGCCGCCACCGGCACGCCGAGCGCGTTGTAGATGAAGGCGAAGAACAGGTTCTGCTTGATATTGCCGAGCGTCGCGCGCGCCAGCTTGCGGGCCCGCACGATGCCGGTGAGATCTCCCTTCACCAGCGTGATGCCGGCGCTTTCCATGGCCACGTCCGCCCCGGTGCCCATGGCGATGCCCACATCGGCCGCGGCCAGCGCCGGCGCGTCGTTCACGCCGTCGCCCGCCATCGCCACCCTGGCGCCGCCGGCGCGCAGATCGTCGATCAGCGCCTTCTTGTCCTCCGGCAGGACCTCGGCGCGCACCTCGTCAATGCCGAGAACCTTGGCCACCGCGTCGGCGGTGCGGCGATTGTCGCCCGTCGCCATGATGATGGTGAGACCGGTGGCGTGCAGGGAGCGGATCGCCGCCGCCGCCGTCTCCTTGATCGGATCGGCGACCGCGATGATGCCGGCCAGCGCGCCGTCGACCGACACGAACATGGCCGTCTTTCCCTCGCCCTGCAGCTTCTGCGCGGCGCCCGCGAGCGCCGCCGTGTCGACGCCGGCCGCTTGCATCATGGCCGCGTTGCCGAGCGCCACGCGCTTGCCGGAGATCGTTCCCGAGACGCCCTTGCCGGTCGTCGCCTCGAAATCCCTGGCGGCGGCGAGCTTGATGCCCTCGCCCTCGGCCCCCTCGACGATCGCCTCGGCCAGCGGATGCTCGGAGCCGCGCTCGAGACTTGCCGCAAGCCGCAGGAGATCGGCGCGTTCGATGCCGTCGGCGGTCATCACCTCGGCAAGCCGCGGACGGCCCTCCGTCAGCGTTCCCGTCTTGTCGACGATCAGCGTGTCGACGCCGGCGAAGCGCTCCAGGGCCTCCGCGTCGCGGATCAGGACACCGGCCTGCGCACCCCTTCCCGTCGCCGTCATGATGGACATGGGCGTGGCAAGCCCGAGGGCGCAAGGGCACGCGATGATCAGCACCGAGACCGCCGAGACAATGGCATAGATCATGCTCGGCTGGGGCCCGACCAGCGCCCAGACGGCAAAGGCGAGGATGGCGACCAGCACGACCGTCGGCACGAACCAGGCGGACACCCGGTCCGCCAGGCCCTGGATGGGCGCCCGCGAGCGCTGCGCGCTCGCCACCATCTCGACGATGCGCGACAGCATGGTCTCGGCGCCGACGCGCTCGGCACGCATGACGAGGGTGCCGTTCTTGTTGAGCGTGCCGCCGGTGACGGGATCGCCCTCGACCTTCTCTACCGGCACGGGTTCGCCGGTGATCATCGATTCGTCGACGGAGGAACGCCCGTCCTCGACCACCCCGTCGACGGGGATGGAATCGCCCGGCCGCACCCTCAGGAGGTCGCCGGCCTCTACCTCATCGAGCGGCACGTCCCGTTCCGAGCCGTCCTTGCCGATCAGCCGCGCCGTCTTCGGCGACAGATCGAGCAGCGCGCGAATTGCCGAGCCCGTCCGCTCGCGCGCTCTCAGCTCCAGCACCTGTCCCAGGAAGACCAGCGCGACGATGACGGCAGCCGCTTCGAAATAGACCGGCACGGTGCCTTCATGGGTCCGGAACGACGGCGGGAACAATCCGGGAAGCAGCGTCGCCACCACGGAATAGAGATAGGCCGCTCCGACGCCGATGGCGATCAGCGTCCACATGTTGGGGCTTTTGTTGAGGATCGACTGCCAGCCCCGCTTGAAGAACGGCCAGGCCGCCCACACCACCACCGGTGTGGTCAGCGCCAGCTCGGCCCAGCCGGCGAGCCTTTCGCCCAGCCAGTCGCGGAACGGCAGACCGAGCATCCCCGACATGGCGATCAGGAAGACGGGGGTGGCCAGTACGGCGCTGAGCCAGAAGCGGCGCGTGAAATCCACGAGTTCGGGATTGGGGCCTTCCTCGCCGGTCGGCACCCCCATCGGTTCGAGCGCCATGCCGCAGATTGGGCAGTCGCCGGGCCCGTCGCGAATGATCTCCGGATGCATGGGACAGGTGTATCTGGTGCCCTTCGGCATCGGCTCCTGCCTCGGCCGGTCGCCCAGATAGCGCTCCGGCTCGGCGACGAATTTTTCGGCGCAGCCGGCCGAGCAGAAATAATATCTGTGCCCTTCGCGCTTGTGCATGTGCTGGGCGCTCGCCCGATCGACATCCATTCCGCAGACCGGGTCCCTGGCGGTCAGGTAGCTTTGCGGATCCTTGACGAACCTGTCGCGGCAGGAGGCGCTGCAGAAATGATAGAGATGCCCGTGATGCCGGGCCGTCGGCTTGCCGGCCTCGGGATCGACCGTCATCCCGCAAACCGGATCGCGCACGGTGACGTGTGCGCCCCGAGGGGCAGAGGTCCCGTGGTCGTGATCCATTGTGCTTCCCGCCATGGCGCTGCTCCTGGTGATCTGACCGAAACAGATGGTACCCATCTGTTTCGACAAGTCAGCCCACAAGCTGTTGATCTGGTGGGCCGATTTTCCCAACAGATGGGCACCATCTGTTG
>NZ_JANKOF010000170.1 GCF_024655565.1 Nitratireductor sp. ZSWI3
AGGCGGCCGGCCTTGGCGGGCGAAACGGCGATCGCGTGGAGCGGGCCACGGCCGCCGCTCGCTGCCAGCAGGGCGATGGCGGCCTCCGGCAGGTTGGCGTCGCACAGGATGGCGTCGGCCGCCGCCGCCGCCTCGCGGCACTTGCGCCGGCGCATCTGCTTGGGGAAGGCCAGCTCATAGAGCTCCATGTCGGCGAGCCCGGTGATCAGCTCGCCCTCATGGTCGAGGATTGCCGTGTAGCTGGGGGTCGCGCGGTCGAGGAAAACCGCCGACAGATCCTCGAATCCCGCCCGTTCGATGGCATCCGCCACCCGCTCGCCCGCCGCATCGCCGCCGCGCATCGACATCAGCGAGACCGCCGCGCCGCGCAAGGCCGCCGCCCGCGCGGCATTGAAGACGCCGCCGCCCACCTCTTCGCGCATGCGGCCGGGATTGGAGGTCGCCGGACGGTGAGGGCCGGCGAGCCGCCCACGGCGGTCCATATGCGCGCCGCCGACGGCAAGGAGGCGAGGGGCCCGCGGCATCGCCGTCACCGCGCCGCGCGAATCGCGGCGGGGCCGGAACGCCGGCCGACAAGGGCCGTATCGGCACCGGCAAGGGAGAGGTCGGCGCCGGGCGATCGCTGCGCACAAAATGAGAACATATCTAGATTGTGAATGAAAATCAATGATTTGACCTCTATTGCCAAATTGGAACAAAAAGAGTACGAATAGATATGGCGGATTTGGCGGACCCGCTCCCATTGACGACGAAGGGGTGTTGTATCATGGCTCAGAATTCATTGCGGCTTGTAGAGGATAATTCGGTGGACAAAACCAAGGCTCTTGATGCGGCCCTGTCGCAGATCGAACGCGCCTTCGGCAAGGGTTCGATCATGCGGCTCGGCGCCAATGACCAGGTGGTGGAGATCGAGACGATCTCCACCGGTTCGCTCGGCCTCGACATCGCTCTGGGCATCGGCGGCCTGCCGCGCGGCCGCATCATCGAGATCTACGGACCGGAGAGCTCGGGCAAGACGACGCTCGCGCTGCACACCGTTGCCGAGGCGCAGAAGAAGGGCGGCATCTGTGGCTTCATCGATGCCGAGCATGCGCTGGATCCGATCTATGCCCGCAAGCTCGGCGTCGACCTGGAGAACCTTCTCATCTCGCAGCCCGACACGGGCGAGCAGGCGCTCGAGATCTGCGACACGCTGGTGCGGTCCGGCGCGCTCGACGTGATCGTCGTCGATTCGGTTGCCGCGCTGACGCCGCGGGCCGAGATCGAGGGCGAGATGGGCGATTCGCTGCCCGGCATGCAGGCCCGCCTGATGAGCCAGGCCCTGCGCAAGCTGACGGCCTCCATCTCGCGCTCCAAGACGATGGTCATCTTCATCAACCAGATCCGCATGAAGATCGGCGTCATGTTCGGCTCGCCCGAAACGACGACGGGCGGCAATGCGCTGAAATTCTATTCGTCCGTGCGCCTCGACATTCGTCGCATCGGCTCCGTCAAGGACCGCGACGAGACGGTCGGCAACCAGACCCGCATCAAGGTGGTGAAGAACAAGATGGCGCCGCCCTTCAAGCAGGTCGAGTTCGACATCATGTATGGCGAAGGCGTTTCCAAGACCGGCGAGCTGATCGATCTCGGCGTCAAGGCCGGCGTGGTGGAGAAGTCGGGCGCCTGGTTCTCCTACAATTCCCAGCGTCTGGGCCAGGGGCGCGAGAACGCCAAGCAGTTCCTGCGCGACAATCCGGAAACCGCCAACGAGATCGAGCTGATGCTGCGCCAGAATGCGGGCCTCATCGCCGACAGGTTCCTCGACGACACCGGTCCCGACGAGCAGGATGTGGCCGGCGACTGAGCTTGGCTCGGCGGGCCTGCCGTTCCGCTACCGCCTTCGGCGTTTCACCTCATCCCCGGCCTCGTGCCGGGGATTTTCGTTTGCCGCCTTTCAGTGCGTGGTTCGACAGGCTCGCCATGGGGAACGCCGGACCTGGCGGGGCGCCTTGCTTCGTGACGTTGCAGGCGAGCCCTGCAATCACGCCCTCCTCATGGCGAGCCTGCCGAACCACGCACAATGCTGGTGCCCCGAAACAGAGCCGGATGCGCTGCCACGGCCCGCCCTTTGCGTTTCGGCCTCCGCCGACGGGATTTCTGGACAGGCATTTGCGCTGACGTTAAAAGGCGGGCACCTGTTTCCCGCATTTTCCGCGCGGGCTTCTCGCAAAGGCTGAAACATGAGTGGCGTCAACGACATCCGGTCGACTTTTCTCGACTACTTCAAGAAGAACGGGCATGAGATCGTGGCCTCCGGCCCGCTCGTTCCGCGCAACGACCCGACGCTGATGTTCACCAATGCCGGCATGGTGCAGTTCAAGAACGTCTTCACCGGCCTCGAGACGCGGCCCTACAGCCGGGCTGCCACGGCCCAGAAATGCGTGCGCGCCGGCGGCAAGCACAACGATCTCGACAATGTCGGCTACACGGCCCGCCATCACACCTTTTTCGAGATGATGGGCAATTTCTCCTTCGGCGACTACTTCAAGGACCGCGCCATCGAGCTCGCCTGGAACCTCGTCACCAAGGAGTTCGGCCTCGATGCCAAGCGCCTGCTGGTCACCGTCTATCACACCGACGACGAGGCGGCCGGTTACTGGAAGAAGATCGCCGGTCTGTCCGACGACCGCATCATCCGCATCCCGACCAGCGACAATTTCTGGGCGATGGGCGATACCGGCCCGTGCGGACCCTGCTCGGAGATTTTTTACGACCATGGCGAGGAGATCCCCGGCGGCCCGCCCGGCAGCCCGGACGAGGACGGCGACCGCTTCATCGAGATCTGGAACCTGGTCTTCATGCAGTATGAGCAGCTGACGCTCGACGAGCGCATCGAGCTGCCACGCCCGTCGATCGACACCGGCATGGGCCTGGAACGCGTCGCCGCCGTTCTGCAGGGCGTGCACGACAATTACGACATCGATCTTTTCAAGGCGCTGATCCGCGCCTCGGAGGACGCCACCGGCGTCAAGGCCGAGGGCGCGCGCCGCGCCAGCCACAATGTGATCGCCGATCATCTGCGCGCGTCGAGCTTCCTGATCGCCGACGGCGTGCTGCCGTCGAACGAGGGGCGCGGCTATGTGCTGCGCCGCATCATGCGCCGCGCCATGCGCCACGCGCAGCTTCTGGGTGCGCAGGAGCCGCTGATGTGGCGGCTGGTGCCGGCGCTGGTGCGCGAGATGGGTCAGGCCTATCCGGAACTGGTGCGCGGCGAGGCGCTGATCACCGAGACGCTGAAGCTCGAGGAGACGCGCTTCCGCAAGACCCTGGCGCGCGGCCTGTCGCTGCTGTCCGATGCCACCGGCTCGATGGCGGCGGGCGACCGTCTCGACGGCGAGACCGCGTTCAAGCTATACGATACCTACGGCTTCCCGCTCGACCTGACGCAGGACGCCCTGCGCCAGCGCGGCATCAGCGTCGATCTCGACGGTTTCAACACGGCGATGGAGCGGCAGAAGGCCGAGGCGCGGGCCAATTGGGCCGGCTCCGGCGAGGCGGCCACCGAGGCCGTGTGGTTCTCGGTCAAGGACAAGGTCGGCGGCAGCGATTTCCTCGGCTACGAGACCGAGGAAGCCGAAGGCGTCGTCACCGCCTTGGTGCGTGAAGGCGTGCTGGTGGAGGAGGCGGGCGAGGGCGACGCCGTGGCGCTCGTCACCAACCAGACGCCGTTCTATGGCGAATCCGGCGGCCAGGTGGGCGACACCGGCACGATCGAGGGCGAGGACTTTGCCGTCGCCGTCTCCGACACGCAGAAGAAGGGCGATGGGCTGCTGGTTCATTTCGGCACGGTCACGAAAGGGGCGGTGAAGACGGGAGCCGCCGTCGCGCTGCATGTCGATCGCGCCCGCCGCACGAAGGTCCGCGCCAATCATTCGGCCACCCACCTGCTGCACGAGGCGCTGCGCGAGGTGCTCGGCACCCATGTGGCGCAGAAGGGATCGCTGGTCGCGCCCGAGCGGCTGCGCTTCGACTTCTCGCATCCCAAGCCGATTTCCGAGGAGGAGCTCTCGCGTGTCGAGGACATCGCCAACGACATCGTGCTGCAGAATGCGCCGGTGGTCACCCGCCTGATGGCGGTCGACGACGCCATTGCCGAGGGGGCGATGGCGCTGTTCGGCGAGAAATATGGCGACGAGGTGCGCGTCGTGTCGATGGGCACGGCCGTCGATGGCGAAAAGACCGGCAAGACCTATTCTCTGGAGCTATGCGGCGGCACCCATGTGCGCGCCACCGGCGACATCGGCCTCGTGCGGGTGGTCTCGGAAGGCGCCGTGGCGGCCGGTGTGCGCCGCATCGAGGCGCTGACGGGAGCGGCCGCGCGCCGTCATCTCGACCAGCAGGAGCGGCTGCTGAAGCAGGCCGCGAGCGCCCTCAAGGTGGCGCCCGGCGATGTCGCCGAACGTCTCGAGACGGTGCTCGAGGAACGCCGCAGGCTGGAGCGCGAGCTCTCCGAGGCGCGCCGCAAGCTGGCGCTGGGTGGCGGGGGCGGCAAGGCGGCAGACGAGGGTGCGGAGACCGTGGCCGGCGTCAGCTTTCTGGGCCGTGTCGTCGAGGGCATTGCGGCGAAGGATCTGAAGCCGCTGGCCGACGAGGGCAAGGCTTCGCTCGGCTCGGGTGTCGCCGTCTTCGTCGGCACGTCGGACGAGGGTAAGGCGAGCGTCGTGGTCGGCGTGACCGCCGACCTGACGGCGCGTTTCAACGCGGTCGATCTGGTAAGGGCCGCGTCCGCCGCGATCGGCGGCAAGGGCGGCGGCGGCCGTCCGGATATGGCGCAGGCCGGCGGGCCGGACGGCGCCAGGGCGG
>NZ_JANKOF010000171.1 GCF_024655565.1 Nitratireductor sp. ZSWI3
CCGGTTCATCGCCTCACCCCCGCGCGATGGCATGGAAATAGGTGCCGCTGACATGGCCGCGCCGCGCACCGGCCGGGCCGAGCGCGCGGCCCTGACCGTCGGCAAGCTCGGCGAGCGGCGCGTCGGCGCCCGGCTCGATGAGCCGCGAATAATGGAATTCGTGCCCGCGGATCGTTTCTCCGGCCGCGCCGATGGGACTGTCCGCCAGGAGCCTCGCCTGCCGGTAGCCGAGATTCATCTTGCGCTTCGCATAGCTCGTCACGTGATCGAGCAGGCCAAGCATCGGATGGGTGTTGCCCTCGGCATCCTCCAGCGCGCGGCCCAGCACCATGAAGCCGCCGCACTCGCCGTGCACCGGCCGGGTTTGTGCAAACGCACGCATGCGCGCTTGAAAGGCGCGCGCATTCGCCAGTGCCTCCACGTGAAGCTCCGGGTAGCCGCCGGGCAGCCAGCAGGCATCAGCGGAGGGGTCCGGCCCCTCGTCGGCGAGCGGCGAGAACGGCAGCAGCGCAGCACCCTGCGCCTGCCAATGGGCCGCGAGGTGCGGATAGACGAAACTGAAGGCGCGGTCGCGGGCGATGGCGATGCGCTGGCCGGGCGGCGGCAGCATGTGCCCCGCCGCGCCCCGGTGCGTGCCAGGGCAGTCGCATAGGACCCTTTTTGCAGGCTTCGCCTGCGACCCCCACCCTCGGTCCCTCCCCTCAGAGGGGAGGGAAGAAAGGTGGTGCGCTTCATCACTCCCCTCCCCCTTGAGGGGAGGGGTAAGGGGTGGGGGTACCGCGCCGCCATAGGCGATTGCCCCACAGTGAGCGCCGAGGGGGGCCGCGATCTCCATCACCGCGTCGAGGTCGACCGACTGTTCCATCACATCGGCCAGCCGCTCGATGAAGGCTTCGAGCGCTTCGTGCTCGCTGGCCTGCACCAGCCCGAGATGCCGCTCGGGCAGGGCCATGTCCGGGTTGCGGTGGACGGCGCCCAGCACCTTGATGCCGATCGCCTCGATGGCCTCGCGCGCCATCGTCTCGTGCCGCGCGCTCGCCACCTGGTTGAGCACGACGCCGGCGATCTTCACGGTCGGATCGTAAGCGGCGAAGCCCTTGGCCAGCGCGGCGGCCGTCTGCGACTGGCCGGTGACGTCGAGGATGACGAGGCACGGCACACCGTGCCGGCGCGCGATGTCGGCGGCCGCGCCGGATCGTCCCGGCTCCGAAACGATGCCGTCGAACAGGCCCATGGCGCTCTCGACGAGCAGCATGTCGGCCTCCGCCGCCTGCGCGCCGAGAAGATGCGCCAGGAGATCGGGATGCATCGCCCAACTGTCGAGATTGACGCCCGGATGGCCGGTGGCGGCCAGGTGGAACCCGGGATCGATGTAGTCGGGACCGGATTTCGCGCCATGGACCGCAAGGCCGCGCCGCCTGAGCGCGCGCATCAGGCCGATGGTGACGCTGGTCTTGCCCGAGCCCGAGCGCGCCGCGCCGATGATGAGCGCGCGCGCCGTCATCTCAATTGCTCCCGCAGCGCGACGATGCCGCCGACGACGATGATCGCCGGCGAGCCGAAGCCCTGCGCGTCGGCCTCTGCGGCCAGGCTGCCGAGATCGGCGACGAGGATGCGCTCGCGTTCGGTGGTGGCATCCATGATCAGGGCCGCCGGCGTCGCCGCGGCAAGCCCGCCCGCCGTCAGCGCCTCGACGATCAGGGCGAGCCTGTGCATGCCCATATAGACGACGATGGGCTGGCCGGTCCTTGCCAGCGCCGCCCAGTCGAGATCGTCGGCGGTGCCGGCCGCATGGCCGGTGGCGAAGACGATCGCCTTGTTGACGCCGCGCATCGTGGCGGGGATGCCGGCATCCGCAAGCGCCCCCACCGCCGAGGTGATGCCGGGCAGGAAGCGGAAGGGAATGCCGGCGCGGGCGAGCACGAACGCCTCTTCGCCGCCGCGCCCGAACATGTTCGGATCGCCACCCTTCAGCCGCAGCACGCGCCGCCCGGCCTTCGCCTCCTCGACCAGCAAGCGGTTGATGTCGTCCTGGCTCGCCGAAGGCCGGCCGGCGCGCTTGCCGACATAGTGATGCCGTGCCTGCGGGGCGGCCTTCAGCACGTCCGGATCGACCAGCGCGTCGTAGACGACGCTGTCGGCCATGCCGAGCGCGGCCAGCACGCCGAGCGTCAGGCAGCCGAGGCCGCCGGGGCCCGCGCCGGCGAGCCAGACATGGCCCGGCTGGAACTCAGGCGGCTCGAAGCCGAGCCTGTTCAGGGCATTGAGGGCGCTCATAAGCCGTCACGCCCCCGGAACCGGCGCTGATAGTCGATGCTGTAGAGCGCGCTTTCGCGGAAATCGGCGGCGGCAAGGCCGGGGCCGACGAAGATCAGCGCCGTGCGGTCGATCGGATCCTTCGCCACCTCCGCTTCGATCGTGCCCAGCGTGCCGCGCACGATGCGCTCGTCGGGCCAGGTAGCGCGCACGACGATGGCCACCGGGCAGTCGCTGCCGTAGAACGGCGCAAGGTCCGCCACCACCCGATCGAGCGCGTGGATCGCCAGATGGATGGCGAGCGTCGTGCCGGTGGCGGCAAAGGCCGGCAGCGATTCGCCGCCGGGCATCTTCGAGGCGCGGCCGGAGACGCGCGTCAGCACCAGGCTCTGGGCGATCTCCGGAATGGTCAACTCCCGCTTCAGGGCGGAAGCGGCGGCGGCGAAGGACGGCACGCCGGGCGTCAGCGTGTAGGGGATGGCGAGCCGGTCGAGACGGCGCATCTGCTCCGCCACCGCGCTCCACACCGAGAGGTCGCCGGAGTGCAGCCGGGCGACGTCGGCTCCCGCTTCGTGCGCAGCCAGGTATTCCGCCTCGATCTCGTCGAGCGACAGCGGTGCCGTGTCGATGATGCGCGCGCCGGGAGGGCAGTAGGCCAGAAGCTCCGGCGGCACCAGCGAGCCGGCATAGAGGCAGACCGGGCAGCCGGCGATGAGATCGCGTCCGCGCACCGTGATGAGATCGGCGGCGCCGGGTCCGGCGCCGATGAAATGGACGGTCATGAGGGGCTTCCCGTTTTGGCTATGGCGCAAGTGACGCCGTGATGGGCGAGTCTCGGCCCGAGCAGGCGGCCATGCTCGCCGCAGGCGGCAAGGGCGGCGGCTTCCGAGGCGGAGCTTGTACGCGTTGCCGCCAATGACGCCCGCGAGGTCGTCAGGCAGCGTGGTTCGGCTTGCCGCAGGGCATCCGGCGTGGCGACGATCAGGGGCAAGCCGAGACGGCTTGCCGCCTCGCGCAAGCCCATCTCGTTGTTCTTGCGCGCGACCGTGGCGAGCGCATCGAGCGCATCGCGGCCGAGACCGTGATGGGCCAGCGCTGCGTCGACCGCCTCGACCACCACCTCGGCCTTCACGCCGCTTCTGCTGCCGAGCCCCGCGCAGATCATGATTTCTCCCAGCGCCATTGCAGAACCGGCAGGGCCGGCCGCAGGGCCGTCATGCCGCCGACAGGCGCGGTACGGGCGATGGCGATCTCGATCAGCTCGCCCCCGAGCCGGGCCTGGGTGTCGAGCAGCACCGCCTGCATTTCCAGCGTGACGGCATTGGCGACGAGCCGCCCGCCCGGCCGCAGCGCCTTCATGGCCGCAGCCATGACGCCCGGCGCGCTGCCGCCGCCGCCGACGAAGATCGCGTCGGGCACAGGCAGTCCCTCGAGCGCCTCCGGCGCCGCACCCTCCACGACCTCGAGGCCGGGAACGCCGAAATGCTCCGCGTTGCGGCGAATGCGCGCCGCGCGGTCGGGGTCGGCTTCGATGGCGAGCGCACGCAGCAAGGGGTGCTGGCGCATCCATTCGATGCACACGGACCCGGCGCCCGCGCCAACGTCCCAGAGGAGCCGGCCGCGCCTCGGCTCTAGGGCCGACAAGGTGACGGCGCGCACCTCGGGCTTGGTGATCTGCCCGTCATGCTCGAACAGCGCCTCGTCGAGGCCCGTGCCAAGCGGCAGAATGCGTGCTCCCGCAGCCGCCCGCACCTCGACGGCGATCACGTTGAGGTCGTCGAACAGGCGTCCCGTCACGGCAGCGGCCGTCGTTTCCGTGTGGGCTTCCTGCGGCCCGCCCAGCCTTTCCAGCACATGGAAGCGGGAGCCGCCGAAGCCGTCGCCGGTGAGCAGCGCCGCGATTTTCCCCGGCGCCTCGCCGTCGGCGGTGAGCGCGAGGATGCGCGTGCCGGGATCGAGCAGGGGGCGGATCAGCGCGATCGGCCGGCCATGCAGCGAGACGGTCTCCACCGATTGCAGCGGCCAGCCGAGCCTGGCGGCGGCGAGGCTGAAGGCGGAGGGAGCCGGAAAGACCCGCATCTCACCGGCGTCGATCCGCCGCGCCAGGGTCGCGCCGGCGCCGAAATGGAACGGGTCGCCCGAGGCGAGCACGCAGATCGCGCGGCCGCGAAGGCCCGCGATCTCGTCAACCGCGCTTTCGAATGGCGAGGGCCAGACCCGTTGCTCACCGGCGATCAACGATGCGGCGAGCGCCAGATGCCGGCGCCCGCCATAGACGATCTCGGCCGCCCCGATGGCCGCCCGCGCAGCCGCGCTCAGACCGGCAACGCCATCCTCGCCGAGACCGGCGATGGACAGCCATCGCCGCTCTTCATGCAAAGGGTCCGTTAAGCCGGTTTCCAGCGCTGCCGATTCCGGTCTAGAAGGCATGATGATCACCCGGCATGTTCTCATTCTCGGCGGAACGGGCGAGGCGCGGCAGCTCGCCGAGCGGCTGGCCGGACGCGAGGAGCTGCGCGTCGTGACCTCGCTTGCCGGG
>NZ_JANKOF010000172.1 GCF_024655565.1 Nitratireductor sp. ZSWI3
GCCGGCCGGGGCCCCCGCCCCGGCCTCGATGGAGCTTGCCTGTGTCATTGGACGAAGTCGTTCGTGTAGAGGTCCTCGACCGGAACCGCCGTCTGGACGATGCCGCTGTCGACATAGAAGGACTGCACCTTGGCGATCCGCTCGGGATCGAAGGCGCCGAGCGGCTGGTTTTCGCCCTCGGGATAGACCAGCGTCGCGTAGGAGCGCAGGATCCCCTCGATCTCCGCTTCCTTGCCGGCATGCTGCGGCATGGCCGCCACGTAGTCGCTGGCGGCCTGCGCCGGATCCGCGGAAATATCGCCGACCGCCTTCAGCACCGCGCCGACGAAGCCGCGCACCACCTCGGGGCGCTCCGCAACGGTCTTGTCGGAGGCGATGATCGCCTGCGCCATGGCCGGGAACACCTCGTCGACGGGCATCTGGTCCATCTCGACGCCGGCCGCCTCGATGGCGGCGATCCATTCGGGAACGCCCGACAGCGCCTGCAGCTTGCCGGCGATGGTGAGCTGGATGATGCCGCCCGGGCCGACCGCCTGGATGTCGGCGTCCGCCTTGGTCAGTTCCGCCGAAGCCAGGACGCCGAGGAGGTTGTAGTAGGTGGTGTCCTGGAAGGCGAGGACGCCGATCGACTTGCCCTTGAGGTCCGCCGGGCCAGTGATGCCGCTGTCCTTGCGCCAGGCGAGCTGTGTCAGGCCGCGGCCGCCGAGCAGCGCCACGCCGCGGATGTCGAGGCCGTTGGCGCGCACGATGATCGGCGTATCGCCGATGCCGCCGCCGAGATCGGCATTGCCGACGGCGACCTGCGTCGCCACATCCGCACCGCCCTTGCCCACCTGGAACGAGACTTCGAGGCCCGCGGCCTCGAAATAGCCCTTACTCTTGGCGAGCTGGAAGGGGGCAAAGGCCGGCAGGAAATCCGGCGCCGGGAACAGATAGGTCACCTTCTCGGCGGCAAGTGCCGCAGTGGCGGAAGCCGCCAGCATGGCCGCGGCGACGGTCGTACGAAGCATGCGTTTCATGGGATTCCCCTTTTTCGTTCCCAGCCGTCAGACGGCTTTTTCTTCGAGCTTCAGATGCTTGAATATCTGTGCCGCATAATCGCTGACCTCCGGCATCACCCGGCGCCTGAGCGGCTCCTCGCGGTGCGGCAGGTCGACCTTGATCTCCGCCACCACCGTGCCGGGCCGTTCCGACAGGACTAGAATCCGATCGGACATCAGGACGGCCTCGGCCAGATCGTGGGTGATCAAAAGGGTCGTCTTGCCGGATTCGAAGATCGTCCCGGCGAAGCTGTTCTGCAGCAGAAGCTTGGTCTGCGCGTCGAGCGCGGAGAACGGCTCGTCGAGCAGGACGATCTCCGGCTTGATGGCGAGCGTGCGCGCCAGCGCCGCGCGCTGCCGCATGCCGCCGGAGAGCTGATAGGGATAGTGGTTCTCGAAGCCGGCCAGCTGGCAGCGCTTCAGCTCCGCCATCGCCCGATCACGGCGCTCCGACTTCCCCACGCCACGCGCCTCCAGGCCGAACTCGACGTTCGAGACGATGTCGCGCCAGGGCAGCAGCAGGTCCTTCTGCAGCATGAAGCCGACATGCTCGTTGGGTCCGGCGACCCGTCCCTCGCTGACGAAGACCTCGCCATGGGTCGGTTGGTAGAGGCCGGCCGTCATGCTGAGGATGGTGCTCTTGCCGCAGCCGGACGGACCGACCACGGAGACGAACTCGCCCTCGTCGACGCGGAAGCTGATGTCGTTGACGGCGATGAGGTTCTGCCCCGTGCCGGTCGTGAATTCCTTCGTGACCGAGCGAAACTCAAGCGCCATAGCCGTCGGCCTCATAGGCGGCATCGAGTTGGCGATTGGTCGCCTGCAGCTCCTCGGCCAGCAGCGCCTGCGTCCAGTCGGTGCGGCCCGAGCGCGGGGCGACGATTCCCCGATCGGCGAGCTGCCGCGCGACGCCGGCGAAATCGTGCTCGCCCGTCGCATAGATCGCCATCAAGGCGTCGGCGAGCGCATTCTCGTTCTCATCCAGCTCCCGCCCCCGGCACTGATGCGCCAAGGCCGGACGGCCCGTATCGAAAGCACGCTGCGAGAGGCGGTCTTTGAAGGCGTCCATCTCCATCTCCCATTTCAAATGTTCAAATAAGAACACTTTGTTCAAAATTAGATTGCCTCATCACCGAGACGGTGTCAACTGCCTCCTCGCGCGCCGCAGAAAGGCCCCGGGGCAGCGGCGGGGGCCGGCGCGCCGCCACAGCTCGCGTTGACAGCGTCCTTTCGACTTCGTAACGTTATTTATTGAACGTAACGTTCTTATTTGAACATCAATTGAGGAGGTCTGCATGAGGTTCGGGATCGCCGGCGGCGGCGTCGGGGGGATGGCGGCGGCGATCGCGCTGCAGAAACAGGGACACGACGTCACCATCTTCGAGCGGGCGCGGGCCTTCGGCCGCATCGGCGCCGACGTCAACCTGACACCCAACGCCGTCCATGCGCTCGACGGTCTCGGTATCGGCGACGCCCTGCGCAGCACCTCGGCGCGGCCGCAATACCGCATCAGCCGCACCTGGGACAGCGGCGAGGAGACCTCTCGCCTGCCCATGAGCACGGCAGCCGAGGAGCGTTACGGCGCGCCGCAGCTCACCATCCACCGGGCCGACCTGCTCGCCGCCCTGGAAGGCGCGTTGCGGCCGGGTACGATCCGCTTTGCCACGCAGGTTGTATCGGCAACGCAGCATGGCACGGGCATCGCCGCAATCCTTGCCGACGGCGCCCGCTTCGAAGCCGACGTGCTGATCGGTGCCGACGGCATCCATTCGGCCGTGCGCCACGCCCTCTTCGGCAATGATCATCCGCGTTTCACCGGCCTCGTCTCCTACCGGGCGGTGTTTCCGCGCGAGCGTGGCGGCACCATTCCCAATCTCGATTCCTTCACCAAGTGGTGGGGTCCGACGCCGGATCGGCAGATCGTCACCTTTCCGCTCAATCGCGGCAGCGAGATCTTCGTCTTCGCCACCACAGCGCAGGACGACTGGACGGAGGAAGGCTGGACGCTGCCCGGCGACATCGAAGACCTGCGCGCGGCCTATGCGGATTTCCATCCGGAAGCGCGTGCATTGCTCAATGCCTGCGACACGGTCACCCGCTCGGCGCTGCATGTGCGCGAGCCGATGGAGCGCTGGTCGGATGGCGCCGTGACGCTGCTCGGCGATGCGGCGCATCCGATGGTGCCGTTCATGGCACAGGGGGCCTGCATGGCCATCGAGGACGCCGTCGTCCTGGCGCGCGCCCTCGACGGCGCCACGCCGGCGTCGGTGCCGGGCGCGCTCAGGCGCTACGAGACCGCCCGCATCCCGCGCACCGCGAGGGTGCAGCGGGGCTCGCTGGCCAATGACTGGTTGAAGCAGGGCACCAACGCCGACTGGGTCTATGGCTACGACGCCTGGGCGACGGCGTTGACCGAGGCAGCTTAGGACCGAAGCGAGCGGGGCGATGGCAGCCCATCGCCCCGCGCTGCATCAGATCTCCATCAGATCCTCGCCGACGATGATCTTGCCGGCATAGTGCCTCTTCACACCGGCGGTCCAGCCTTCCGGCGTCTCCTGTGGATCGAAGCCCGGAACGAAATGGTTGAGCACCAGGGTTTTGACACCGGCGCGCTGCGCCAGCCGGCCCACATCCTCCAGCGGCGTGTGGATCGCGATCACCGCTTTGAGGACGCGCTCGATCTCCTCGGGCGAGCGGCCCTGTTGGGCGAATTTCTTCCTGAACAGCGCCTCCGTGCGTTCGGCATTGATCACTTCGTGCACCAGCACGTCGGCGCCCTTCGCCAGTTCGGCAAGCTCCTCGCTCGCCGCCGTGTCGCCGCTGAAGACGACCACGCGGTCGGCGGTCTCGAAGCGATAGCTGTAGGACATGTGATGGACGCCATCCTTGTGCCCCTGGTTCGGGTAATGGGTGTTCTCGATGCAGGTCACGCGAACATTGTCGTCTTCGTAAACGGGGCCGGAAGCCGTCACGTCATGACCGCGAAACAGCTCACGCGGCGGCTTCTTGCCGCCGCTGAAGGCGCGCCGCACGGCGGCGTTCGGTTCGAAGTAATCGATGAGAGCCCTGACCATCGCCTCGGTTCCGGGCGGGCCGAAGGCGTCGGAGGGAAGCGAGCGACCGTTCGACCAGGCAAGCCCCATCAGCGTGCCCATATCGGCGTTGTGGTCGTCATGGTGATGGGTGATGAAGATCTTGCCGACCCGATGCGCCCCGATCCCCGCCAGCATCAATTGCCGCGCCACGCCGTTACCGGCATCGACGATGTAGGGCTCGTCATTGACGACAAGCACGTTGGCCGGCTGGTTGCGGCCCGGCAGCGGCGTCGGCCCGCCGCCGGTGCCGAGCAGGATCAGCCGCGTCCCCTTGCCCTGCGAAGCCGACGGAGCAGCAGCTGCCGGCATGGTCGGGAAAGCCGCTGCCGCCGCGCTGGCAGCGATGAATTGCAGTCCGGTTCTGCGTGTGAAGCGCACGTTCTCACTCCTCCCTGTGGTTCGCACGAGGCTGCAGCGAGATCGCAGGCAGCCCAGATGAATGCGCCACCCCGGCCGGG
>NZ_JANKOF010000173.1 GCF_024655565.1 Nitratireductor sp. ZSWI3
CTTGCGGCCGGGCACCGGGCGCCATCCACACATGCGCCGCGCGGCTGTGCCGCGTGCCGCTGTCGCGCCTTTCGTCATCCTCGCGGCGGCCGCCGGGCCGCGTCTGCAGGCGGCCGCGCATCTCCTCACGATGGTCGTCGCGGTCGCGCTTGCGGTTCTTCACGAACCCTTCGCGTGGTGCCGGCCGCTCGCTGATCTCCACGGCCGGGGCGGGCCGCCCCGCGCGCACCGGCTTGTTGGAAAACGGGGTGGCGATCGGCGCATCGAAATTGGCGCCCGCTTCAGTGATCAGCCGCTCGCCGAGCTGGTCGCGCAGCGTCCGCCCCTTGATCTCCTGAACCTCCCCTTCGGCCAGCGTGCCGAGCTGGAAGGGACCGTAGGAAAGCCGGATCAGGCGCGTGACATCGAGGCCGAGCGCGCCCAGAACGTTCTTCACCTCGCGGTTCTTGCCTTCGCGCAAGCCGACGGTCAGCCAGGCATTGGAGCCCTGCTCGCGGTCGAGCGTCGCTTCGATGGCGCCGTAGAAGACGCCGTCGACGGCGATGCCGTCCTTCAGGCCCTCAAGCGCTTCGGCATCCACCTTGCCGTGAACGCGCACGCGATAGCGGCGCAGCCAGCCCGTGGTGGGCAGTTCCAGCGTGCGCGCCAGGCCGCCGTCATTGGTCAGCACCAGGAGCCCTTCGGTGTTGATGTCGAGGCGGCCAACCGTGATCAGCCGCGGCAATCCCTCCGGCAGCACGTCGAACACCGTTCGGCGCCCCTCCGGGTCGCGGTTCGTGGTCACCACGCCCGCCGGCTTGTGGAACAGGAACAGGCGCGTGCGCTCCACCGCCGGCAGCGGCTTGCCGTCCACCTCGATCCGGTCCGAGGGGCCGACATTGAAGGCCGGCGAGGCGAGCACCTTGCCGTTGACGGTCACCCGTCCGGCCTCGATCATCGCCTCGGCATCGCGCCGCGAGGCGACGCCGACGCGCGCCATCCGCTTGGCGATGCGCTCGCCCTTGTCGTTCTGCCCGCTTTCGGCGGCGGCCGGTTTGCGCGGCGTGTCCTTGCGGGATGTCTTCTTCGGTCGGTCGCTGGTCATGATGGCCTTGTTTCCCGGGGCGGGGTGCCGTCTTTGCGAGGCACCGCAATCGCTCCAGTTCGTTCATACGCTGGACCCGGTGTTTCCACCCGGCTCAAAAATGCTGTAGAGGCGGCTATAGCATTTTGCAGTCAGATGGAATCACCTGACGTCCGCACAAATGCGAAAAGCAAAACGATAGAGCGTCCTTTGTGCGTCCGAGGGAAGCACGGCGCTCTAGGTATCAATTCGGATCGCCGGTTGCGAGCAAAAAAGATTGGTGAACCGCACGAAAGCGAAATACGGCTCCTTCATGGACGCGGCGCTCGAGGAGGCGCGGCAGGCGGCCGCGCGCGGCGAGGTGCCGGTCGGCGCCGTCGTCGTGCGTGACGGCGCCATCCTCGCCAGCGCCGGCAACCGCACCCGCGAGCGCAACGACCCGACCGCCCATGCCGAGATCGTGGCGATCCGCGAGGCCTGCGAAAGGCTCGGCTCCGAGCGGCTGCCCGATGCCGATCTCTACGTCACGCTGGAGCCCTGTGCCATGTGCGCCGGAGCCATCTCCTTCGCCCGCATCAGGCGTCTTTACTTCGGCGCCGAAGACGAAAAGGGCGGTGCGGTGACCAACGGCGCGCGCTTCTTCTCACTGCCGACATGCCACCATGCACCGGAGGTCTATGCCGGCATCGGCGAAAGCGATGCGGCGGATCTGCTCAAGGCATTCTTCCGCGCGCAGCGGTAAGCATCGGGAAAACGCGGCCTGTCCGCGACTGGGGGCCGTCAGGCCGGAAAGCAGCAGGAGGCCTCACGACCCCCAGGGGAAAAGACGGCGCAGATCGAAGCCGCCACCCTTCTTCTGGGCGGCGCGCTTGGCCTCGCGCTCCTTCTTCGCCTCATCCACGCCCAGCTCGCCCGTCGGCGCGCTTTCGGCCGGCTGGCGATAGGTGACCGGAGGCTCGCTGAGATAGCGCCGGGTGGTCGGGTTGAGCTGGTTCGCCTCGGCGCGGCGCTTCATCACCTCTTCGCGCTGGGCCTTCGCCTTGACCGGGTCGAGCGTGCCGTCCTGGGTGCGCGCGTTGACGCCGACGTCGCGCACGATCGAGGACCGGTAGAGCGGGTTGTCCTGATTTTCCGTCGCCTCGGCGCGAACGCGGGCAAGCCGCTGCTCGGGCGATTCGGGCCATGCCGGGTTGCCGGACGTCGCCACGTCCTCCTGCGGCGGGGGCAGCACCTCCGTCGAGGCCGGCATGACGATGCCAGCGCGCGGCTTGTACTCGATGCGCTCCTTGTTCTTCGGTCCGAGCGAGAGAACGCCGGTGACATCCTCGAGAAGCTGCTGGTCGGCCGGCTTGCCCGTGCCATAGGTTGGAGACCCCATGCAGCCGGACAGTAAGGCAGCGGACAAGGACAACGCGCCCGTTACAGCAAGCCTGTGCGCCGAACGCCGCGATGCGCTGGTTTCCATAAGTTTCACTGCCACCTCTCTCCAGGAACGGCAAGACCGTTGCGGCCGCACGTTCCCTGTAACGTCCCGTTGCTCGATTCCGCCGGGAAAGCCCGTTTCCCGCCGTGTCGCGCAGGAATCCGGCGACAACGTGGCATCCCCGACCTGGGCCTCACTGTCCTCACCCGGCGGCAGTTGTAGCGAAGGCGGAGGCGGGACGCAATCGGCGCCCCGCCCGCGCGGTCAAAGACGGCCGAGCGCCTGCAGCTCGCGCAGCGCCGCAGCATCGCGGGCCGAGACGTCCGGAAAGTCCGGATCGGAGCCCACATCGTCCGTGTAGCGCCAGGAGCGCGCGCATTTGCGGCCGCCGGCGCGGGCGAAGACCACGCCGACCCCGGGCACCTCTTCCAGCGCGAAGGCGCCGGCAGGCGCCGCTTCGCTGCGGATATCGATGCCGCTCGTGATGCAGATCTCGGCCATGTCGCGATCGGCGATCGCCGCCTGCAGCTCCGGATCGCTCACATAGACCACGGGAGCCGCCTCCAGCGAGGAGCCGATGGTCTTTTCCTTGCGCTCTATCTCCAGCGCGCCGGTGACGACGCGGCGCACCTGGCGGACCTTGCGCCACTTCTCGGCCAGTGCAGGATCGCGCCATTCGGCTGGCACGGCCGGAAACTGCGCCAGGTGCACCGAGCGGGCCTGCGGATATCGCTCCAGCCACGCCTCTTCGGTGGTGAAGGGCAGCATCGGCGCCAGCCAGGTCACCAGGCAGTCGAACAGCGTGCGCACCACCTGCAGCGAAGCCTTGCGGCGCAGGCTCGACGGTGCGTCGCAATAGAGCGCGTCCTTGCGCACGTCGAAATAGAAGGCGGAGAGCTCCACGACCATGAAATCGAGCGCCGAGCGCGCGATGCGCTTGAAGTCGAAATTGTCGTAGCCCTTGCGCACCACCTCGTCGAGCTCGGCCAGGCGGTGAAGCATCAGCCGCTCCAGTTCCGGCATATCGGAGAGCGGCACGTCCTCGCCCGGGTCGTGGGCCAGCGTGCCGAGCATCCAGCGGATGGTGTTGCGGAGCTTGCGATAGGCGTCGATGTTGGTCTGGATGACGTTCTGGCCGAGCCGCTGGTCTTCCCAGTAGTCGGTGGTCATGACCCACAGGCGCAGGATGTCGGCACCCGATTTGGCCATCACGTCCTGCGGCACGACCGTGTTGCCGAGCGACTTCGACATCTTGCGGCCGTCCTCGTCCATGGTGAAGCCATGGGTGATGACCGTGTCGTAGGGCGCCCGGCCGCGCGTGCCGCAGCTTTCCAGAAGCGAGGAATGGAACCAGCCGCGATGCTGGTCGGAGCCTTCCAGATAGACGTCGGCGGGCCATTTCAGGTCCGGGCGGTCCTCCAGCGTGAAGGTGTGCGAGGAGCCGGAATCGAACCAGACGTCGAGGATGTCCATCACCTGCGCCCAGGGCTCGTTGGCCTTCTCGCCGAGGAAGCGCGCCCGCGCGCCCTCGGCGAACCAGGCGTCCGCCCCTTCCGCCTCGAAGGCATCGAGGATGCGCCGGTTGACCGCCTCGTCCTTCAGGACGTTGCCGTCCTCGTCAACGAAGACGCAGATCGGCACGCCCCAGGCCCTCTGCCTGGACAAAACCCAGTCGGGCCGGTCCTCGATCATGGCGCGCAGGCGCGCCTGGCCGGTGGCCGGCACGAAGCGCGTGTCGTCGATGGCCTTGAGCGCGCGCGAGCGCAGGGTGTCGGGCACCC
>NZ_JANKOF010000174.1 GCF_024655565.1 Nitratireductor sp. ZSWI3
CTTGCGCAGCAACACCGCCCCGTCGCCGCGCACCGCCACGAAGGCCGCCCCGCGCCGCAGCGGCTTGTCGGCCTTCGGCGCCTTGCGGGGAAAGGTCTCGGCCGTGCCTTCCTGTCGCGCGAGACAGCCCGTGGCGACGGGGCACAGCACGCAGGCCGGCCGGCGCGGCGTGCAGATGGTCGCGCCGAGATCCATCATCGCCTGTGCGAAATCGCCCGGCCGGTCGGCAGGCAGCGCGGCGGCGACGAAATCGCGGACCAGCGGCTTGGCCTCGGGCAGCGGCGTCTCTATCGCCAGCCGCCGCGTGACGACGCGCTCGACATTGCCGTCGACGACGGCCGCCGGCAGGTTGAAGGCGATGGCGGCGATGGCGGCCGCCGTGTAGTCGCCGACGCCGGGCAACGCCTTGAGAGCCGCTTCGCTGTCCGGAAAGCGCCCGCCATGGTCGTTGGCGACGGTCTCGGCGCATTTCTTGAGGTTGCGGGCGCGGGAGTAATAGCCGAGGCCGGCCCAGGCCCGCATCACGTCCTCGGTGTCGGCGGCGGCCAGCGCGTGGACGGTCGGCCACGCGGCGAGGAACGCTTCATAGTAGCGCTTGACGGCGCCGACGGTCGTCTGCTGCAGCATGATCTCCGACAGCCAGACGCGATAGGGATCGGCCAGGACGCCGTGCAGCGTCTCGGCCGGCGGGGTGCGCCAGGGCAGATGCCGATGGTGCCGGTCGTACCAGGCAAGCAGCGGCGCCGAGAAATTGGCGGAAGATGCATTCGCGTCGATGACCGACGCCTTCTGGCGTGCCATATTGGCCGGAAACTCTTGGATGGTTGCAGGTCTCAATCGGGCTCTTGTCATGGCAGGGAATGATCAACGGGGCAATCCCGTCGCCGTCAGCGATCTGGCCACCGGCATCCTCGATCCTGTGATGCGCAAGCGCGCCGGCATTTCGGTGGAGCTCGTGCAGTGCTGGAGCGAGATCGTCGGCGAGCGGCTGGCCGGCAGCACGCGGCCGGAAAAGCTCGCCTGGCCGCGCCGCCGCCATGAGGACGACCCGTTCGAGCCGGCCGCGCTGGTGATCGCCTGCGAGGGAGCGGCGGCGCTGCGCCTGCAGCACGAGACCGCCGAGATCATTTCCCGGGTGAATGCGTTCCTGGGGTTCGTGGCGGTCGGGCGGATCAAGATCGTGCAGAAGCCGGTCGCCGCGCCGCCGCGCCGCAAACCGCCGGCGCAACGGCCGCTGACGGGCGGCGAGCAGGAAAGGCTCGCCCGTCTCATCGAGCGAATCGACGACGAGAAGCTGCGCGACTCTCTCAGGAAGCTCGGAACAAGCATCCTTTCCGAGCGCAAATAATGCGTGATCACCAAAACGTGATGACGGCCTTGCTTCCGAAAACCGCACCCTTGACCCAAATTCGCCCGAAACGCCCGCTTCTTGCGATTCACATCATGCTTTCTAGCCCAAACAGGTAGACCCTTCATGTCCGAACTGATCCAGCGCCGCAGACTTCTTCTTTCCATGGCCGCCCTGCCGGTGATCGGCCTGGGGCTGGCTGCCTGCAGCGACGGCGGCGAAGCGACGCCGGAAGCCAAGGCGACGCCGACGGATCCCATGACGACCTCAGCGGTCGACGCGCCCGCTTCGACCGGCACGGTGGACATGGCGAAGCTCCTGGAGGCCGGCGCGCTGGAGGAGAAGGTGCTGGGAGAGGCGAATGCGCCGGTGACCATCGTGGAATATGCCTCGATGACCTGCAGCCACTGCGCCAGCTTCCACGTCAACACCTATCCGGCGCTGAAGGAAAAATACATCGACACCGGCAAGGTGCGTTTCATCATGCGCGAGTTCCCCTTCGATCCGCGTGCCGAAGCGGGCTTCATGCTGGCGCGCTGCTCGAACGACAATTACTTCGCGATGGTCGACGTGCTGTTCAAGCAGCAGAACAACTGGGCGCCGGTGCAGGACGCGCAGGCCGCGCTCCTGAAGATCGCCAAGCTTGCCGGGTTTTCGCAGGAAAGCTTCGAGGCCTGCCTGACCGACCAGAAGCTGCTCAACGACGTGCGCTCGGTGCGCGAGCGCGGCGCCAACGATTTTGGCGTCGACGCGACGCCGACCTTCTTCATCAACGGCAAGAAATATTCGGGCGCCATGTCGATCGACCAGATGTCGGCCATCATCGACGGCATGATTTGACCATCATTGACGAGTAGGCGGACCGGCTGGCCAATGGTCAGTCGGTTTTGTTTTGATTAGGGATTTTTATCACCATGTTCGGGTTTGCGGTCGGGCGGCGGCACGGCCGCCGGCTTTTGATGTCCGTAGTGCTCATTTCAGCGTTTTCGGGCTTGCTCAGTCAAGGTCGGGCAGGGGCCTTTGCGGCCGCGCCCGACATGGAGGCGCTGCTCGACAACGGAGCGCTCGAGGAAAAGGTGCTGGGCGCCGAAGACGCGCCGGTGACGATCATCGAATACTCGTCGATGACCTGCGGCCACTGTGCCCGGTTCCACACGGAGGTCTTTCCGTCCCTGAAGGCGCGTTACGTCGAGACGGGCAAGGTGCGCTACATCATGCGCAGCCTTCCGACCGACCCGCGCGCCGAGGCGGGGCTGATGCTGGCCTACTGCGCGGGCGACGACTATTTCGTCGTCTCGACCTGCTTTACAGGCGGCAATCCGAGTGGGCCTGGGTGCCCGACGGGCGCTCTGCCCTGCTGAAGATTGCCGGAATGGCAGGTTTTTCACAGGAGAGCTTTGACGCTTGCTTGACGGATCGTAAACTTCTGGCTGATGTCAGGTTAATGCGCAACAAGGGTTTGGAGCAGTTCGGCATCACTGCGACGCCAACGTTCTTCATCAATGGGATGAAGCACTCGGGAGCCATGTCGATTGAGGAAATGTCGGCGATCATCGACGGCATACGCTAACTGGCAACGCGCTTGCCGGTCCTCTCGGCACGCGCTTCTTGCGGAGAACGGCGCATGAAGTTCTCCAAGCTGCGCCTTCTCGGCTTCAAGTCTTTCGTCGAACCGAGCGAATTCGTCATCGAGGGCGGGCTGACCGGCGTGGTCGGACCGAATGGCTGCGGCAAGTCGAACCTTGTCGAGGCGCTGCGCTGGGTGATGGGGGAAAGCTCCTACAAGAACATGCGCGCCTCCGGCATGGACGACGTCATCTTTTCCGGCTCCGGCACGCGGCCGGCGCGCAACACGGCCGAGGTGGCGCTGTTCCTCGACAACAGCGACCGCACCGCGCCCGCCGCCTTCAACGATGCCGACGAACTGCAGGTCTCGCGCCGCATCGAGCGCGAGGCGGGCTCGGTCTACCGCATCAACGGCAAGGAAGCCCGCGCTCGCGATGTGCAACTGCTCTTTGCCGACCAGTCGACCGGCGCGCGCTCGCCCTCGATGGTCGGGCAGGGCCGCATCGGCGAGCTGATCCAGGCCAAGCCGCAGGCCCGCCGCGCCCTGCTCGAAGAGGCGGCCGGCATCTCAGGCCTGCATTCGCGCCGCCACGAGGCCGAGCTCAGGCTGCGCGCGGCCGAGCAGAATCTGGAGCGCCTCGACGACGTGGTGAGCGAGCTCGCCACACAGATCGACAATCTGAAGCGCCAGGCCCGGCAGGCTTCCCGCTTTAAGAATCTTTCGGCCGAGGTGCGCAAGGCCGAGGCGATCCTGCTGCATCTGCGCTGGTCGACGGCGAAGGCGCAGGAGGCCGAGGCCCAGTCGGCGCTTTCCCAGACGACGGCGCTGGTGGGCGAGAATGCCAGCCGGCAGATGGAGGCGGCCAAGGAGCAGGCGATCGGCGCGCACAAGCTGCCGGAACTGCGCGAGGCGGAGGCCTCGGCCGCCGCCGCCCTGCAGCGCCTGACCATCGCCCGCACCCAGATCGAGGAAGAAGCCAAGCGCGTGCGGGCGCGCACCGACGATCTCAAGAAGCGCATCGACCAGCTCAACGCCGACATTGCGCGCGAAGAGCAGATGGTGCGCGACAATGCCGACGCCCTGGCGCGGCTAGCCGAAGAGGAAGCCGCCCTGCGCGATGCCGAGGAGGGGGGCGACGGACGCGAGGCAGAACTGCGCGCCGCCTTCGAGGAGGTGGCCCTGATGCTCGGCGAGGCGGAAGAGGCGCTCGCGCGGCTGACCGCCGAGAAGGCCGAGGCGACCGCCGCCCGTAACCAGGCCGAACGCGCCATCCGCGAGCAGGCCGAGCGCCGCGACCGGCTGGCGCGGCAACTGGCGGCCGCCGACGCGGAACTC
>NZ_JANKOF010000175.1 GCF_024655565.1 Nitratireductor sp. ZSWI3
CGGGCGGCCGGCGAGCTGTCGAGCCGGCGCGCCGGCCTCGAAGAGGGGCGGGCGCGCGTTGCCGAAGACCATGCGGAAGCCCTCGCCGCCGTCGCGGCGGCGGAAGCGGCGCTGGAGGAAACGCCGGACATCAGCGATCTGCAGGCAAATCTCGACAGGACGGCCGCGGAAGTCTCCGACCGGCGCGCCGCCGTTGCCGAGGCCCGGGCCGCGCATGAAGGGCTGCGGCGCGAAACCGAAGCGCGCCGCCGGCGCCTGGAGGCGATCGCCGCCGAACGCCGGAGCTGGCAGTCGCGCGCCGAGAATGCCGATCGCCACACGGCGGCGTTGATCGAGCGGCGCGAGGAGACGACGCGCGAGCTGGAAGAGTTGATGGACGCGCCGGACGAGATCGAGGCGCGCGGGCGGGCGCTGCTGTCGCAGATTTCGCAGGCCGAGAGCGTGCGCCGGCAGGCTGCGGACCGGTTGCAGGAGGCGGAGAACCGCCAGGCCGAGCTCGACAGGAAGGCGACGGACATGATTCAGGCCCTGTCGTCGGCGCGCGAGAACCGGGCCCGCGCCGAGGAGCGGGTGACGGCGGCGGAGGAGCGCCGGCGCGAGGCGGAAGCGCGCATCCAGGAGGTGCTGAACGTGCCGCCGCATCGGGTGCTGGCGCTTGCCGAGCTTGCCCCGGATGCGCCATTGCCGGAGATCGACGAGGTTGAGCGCCGCCTGGAGCGCTACAAGATGGAGCGCGAGCGGCTTGGCGCCGTCAACCTGCGGGCCGAGGAGGAGCAGGCCGAGCTCAGCGAGCGGCACGAGACCATCATCTCCGAACGCGAGGACGTGATCGAGGCGATCCGCAAGCTGAGGCTGGCGATCCAGAACCTCAACAAGGAGGGCCGCGAGCGGCTGCTGGCAGCATTCGAGGTGGTCAACGAGCAGTTCCAGCGCCTGTTCACGCATCTGTTCGGTGGGGGCACGGCTGAACTGCAACTGATCGAATCCGACGACCCGCTCGAGGCGGGTCTCGAAATCCTCGCCCGCCCGCCCGGCAAGCGGCCGCAGACCATGACGCTGCTCTCCGGCGGCGAGCAGGCGTTGACGGCGATGGCGCTGATCTTCGCCGTGTTTCTGACCAATCCGGCACCGATCTGCGTGCTGGACGAGGTGGACGCCCCGCTCGACGATCACAATGTCGAGCGGTTCTGCAATCTCATGGACGAGATGGCGGCCTCAACGGAGACCCGCTTCGTCGTCATCACCCACAATCCGATCACCATGGCGCGCATGAACCGGCTGTTCGGCGTCACCATGGCCGAGCAGGGCGTCAGCCAGCTGGTCTCGGTCGATCTGCAGACGGCCGAGCGCCTGCGCGAGGCAAGCTAGCATCTCGGCCTGCATGGCCGGTGCGCCGGATCCAGCATCGGCGACGACGGCGGTTATGTCTCGCTCCACACCGCAAGCTCGTTTCCGGCCGGATCGGTGAAATGGAAGCGGCGGCCGCCGGGGAAGGAAAAGATCGGCCGGACGATGTTTCCGCCGGCGTCCTCGACTGCCTTCAACGTGGCCTCAAGTTCCGTGGAATAGAGCACTGGAAGCGGCTTTCGCGCCGCTTCATCCGGATTGCCGTCGAAGCCGCCGTCCAGCCCTTCGCTGAAAGCCGAGTAGCTCGGCCCGTAATCGGTGAAGGACCAGGAAAAGGCCCGGGCGTAGAAGGATTTGACGCTGTCGATCGTGCCGTTGCCAGCGGGCATTTCCAGATAGTCGAGCTTGCCGGTCTCACGCATGATAGCCTCCTTGGTTCCTCTTTTGTTCTTATCACGATGGTGTCGAAAGACAACCCCGAAGGCCAACGCGTTCGTGTTTCCTGTAGATGTCGCAGCTCAAGCGGGAGGAGGTGAGCCGGGCTGATCCTGCAGCGCGGCGCCGCTGCGGACCGCGCCGGGCGGATGGCCGATCACCCGCTTGAAGGCGCGGCTGAAGGCGGCCTGCGACCCGTAGCCGAGGCGGTGGGCGGCCGTTTCGATCGGCATCCGGTCGCGCCCGATCCACTGGGAGGCGAGCCGCATGCGCAACTCCGTCAGATAGCGGACCGGCGTCATACCGGTGATTTCGAGAAAGCGATCGGCAAAGACCGAGCGCGAACTGCCCATTTCCGAGGCCAGGTCCGCGACGCTCCAGTTTCGGCCGGGGTCGCGGTGGAGGGCGGCGATGACGCGCCCGAGGCGCGGGTCGCGCAGGGCAGCCACCCAGCCGCTGGCATCCCCGCAACCGCACTCCACCCAGGCCCGGACGATGAAGGCGGAGACGACGTCGGCAAGCCGCGCCAGGATGCCGGCGAAGCCGGCCCGGTCGCCCTGCGTCTCGCGCTCCATGGCCTCCAGCAGAGGCAGGATCTCCGGATAGCGGTCGAGGAGGGTGCTGACGACCATCACCTCGGGCATCAGCGCGACGAGCGGGTGCATGCTGCCGAGGTCGAACTCCATGCAGCCGCTGAAGACCATCGCATCGGAGGACCGGCACACGCCATCGGAACAGGAATTGATCGCGGTGACGCTGCCGCACAGCGGATCGGCATGGAAATCGGTCACGTCGCGGCATGGCATTTCGGGATCGGAGGTGAGGGCGTGCATGCCGCCGCGCGGCAGCAGGACGGCATCTCCCGCGTTCATCGTGTGTGTCTGCGCGCCCGGACCGCGCAGGAACACCGGCCCGCGGCCGACGAAATGGAACTGCGCCCGGCCTTCCATGGCACCGAAGCGGATTCCGAAGGGCGGCGTGATCTGGATGCGCCGGTATTCGAGACCGAACAGGCGCATGCCCATGAGCAACTCGCTCACCATGTCGGCGCGGGTTCCGGCGTTTCGCGATGCAGGACGTGTTTCGGCGTTTCGATCAATCATTTCGGATTTTATGGCATGGTGCGTCCGAAAAGTCCACTCTATCTCTGCTGCACCGCAAAACATCATGTGCGAAAGGACAGACAGATGGACGAAACGGTGCACCGGACACAAGCACCCGGCGAACGCGAGGAACCTGCCTGGGGCGCCGTCGTTTCGATGACGCTGGGCGTGTTCGGACTGGTGACGGCCGAGTTCCTGCCGGCCAGCCTGCTGACCCCTATGGCGCAGGATCTGAACATCACCGAAGGGATGGCCGGGCAGGCTGTGACGGCCACCGCCATGGTGGCGCTGGCAACCAGTCTCGTCATCTCCGCGGCGACCAGGAACATCGACCGGCGGCTGGTGCTGCTCGGCTTTTCCACGCTCCTGATCGTCTCGAGCCTCCTCGTGGCCGTCGCGCCGAGCCTGCCGTTCCTGCTGCTCGGCCGCGTGCTGCTGGGGGCGGCGATCGGCGGTTTCTGGACCATGTCGGCGGCCGTGACGATGCGGCTCGTGCCGCAGGCCCTGGTGCCGAGGGCCCTGTCGATGATCTTCAGCGGTGTCGCTGCGGCAACGATCGTCGCCGCCCCGGTGGGCAGCTATCTGGGCGAGATCATCGGCTGGCGCAGCGTCTTCCTGATCACCGCCGCGCTGGGCGTGCTGACGCTGGTCGCGCAGGTTGCGACGCTGCCCAGCATGGCGCCGAGCGGCCAGACGCGCATGCGCACCCTGATCGACGTGCTGATGCGCCCGGGCATCGGCCTCGGCATGGTCGCCGCGATGCTGGTCTTCACCGGACACTTCGCCTTCTTCACCTACATCCGCCCGTTCCTCGAAACGGTCACCGGGGTCGGGATCAGCGCCGTCTCGGGCATCCTGCTCGGCTTCGGCATCGCCAATTTCCTCGGCACCCTGCTGGCCGGTCCGCTTCTGGAGCGCAGCCTGCGGCTGACGCTGACGACGATGCCTCTGCTGATGGGCGCGCTCGGGATCGGTCTCGTCTCCCTTGGAGCCATCCCGGCCGCCGGCACGGTGATGGTGGCGCTGTGGGGGCTGGCCTTCGGCGCCGTGCCCGTCGCCTGGTCCACCTGGCTGACGCGCACGGTTCCCGACCAGGCGGAAAGCGCCGGCGGCCTGCTCGTCGCGGCGATCCAGTTCGCCATTGCCCTGGGGGCGGCCGCCGGCGGCGCCATCTTCGATACGAGCGGCGTTATCGGCGTGTTCGGCGCCAGCGGGTCGGTGCTGCTTCTGGCGGCGCTGATGATCATGATCGGCGTCCGGCCGCGCGCCGTTGCAGTGGCCGCCTGACGGCAAGGGAATCGGGCGCCGGCCGGCATTTCGGCCGATGCGCGGGGGCGGGCGTCGAC
>NZ_JANKOF010000176.1 GCF_024655565.1 Nitratireductor sp. ZSWI3
CTTCTCCCCGTTTACGGGGAGAAGGTGCCGCAGGCGGATGAGGGGCGGGCGCGGCCCGACAATGAGCAGAAGCGCAAAGGGCGGCCCGAGAGCCGCCCTTTCCATTTTAAACCCCTCGCGTCTCAGTCACGCGGCGGCAGAGGCATCCAGGCAGGCACCGCCACGTCCGCATGGGCGAATTGCGGCAGCTTCTGCGCCAGTTCCTCCATGTTCTTGATGTCGCCGTCGTTGAGCGCCTTCTGGGTGATCAGTGTCGGCGGAACGATGACGCTCTTGCCCGGATCTTCGCCGGCGAGAAGCATGGCGAGCGCGCGCACCGAGACCTCGCCCACCACCGCCGGGTTGGTGGCGGCGGTGGCGGCCCAGGCGCTGCCCGGCTCGCGCATAGCCGCAATGTCGGCGGTCGACACGTCGGCCGAGTAGATCTTGATGCTGTCCGACAGGCCCGCCTCGTCGACGGCGATCTTCACGCCCTTGGCGAATTCGTCATAGGGCGCGAACATGACCTGGATGTCGGGATTTGCGGTGACGACCGAGCGCGCCTGGTTGGCGACCGAATTTGCGATCGGGTTGTCGAGCGTGCCGAACATCGCCACTTCCTCGATGCCCGAATACTTCTCCTTGAAGATGCGCCAGGTCTCGTCGCGGCGGTCGAGCGGCGCGATGCCGGCGACATAGACGTAGCCGGCCTTCCAGCTCTCGCCATTGTCGGCGATCGCCTGCTCCAGCGCCAGGCGGGCGAGATCGCGGTCGGACTGCTCGATCTGCGGGATGGCCTCGTTCTCGACATTGACGTCGAAGGCGACCACCTTGATGCTGGCATCGACGGCACGCTGGGCCGCTTCCTTCATCGATTCGGTCAGGCCGTGCTGGATGATGATGCCGTCGACGCCGAGGGCGATCGCCTGGTCGACCATGTCGGCCTGCAGGGCGGCATCCTGGCGGCTGTCGAGCACGCGCAGGTTGACGCCGAGCGCCTTGGCCTGCGCCTCGACACCCGACAGATAGGCCTGAAAGAAGTCGCCGGTCGACAGGTAGCGCACCAGCGCGATCTCCACCTCACCCGGATTGTCGAAGGGCGCCGGCTTGTCCTGCGCCATCGTCGCGGCCGGCCAGAGCATCGTCGCGCCGGCCAGTGCCGCCGCCATCCTGCCCAGCATTCTGCGTGAAATCTCCATGCTTTCCTCCACTCCGTTTCGTTTGTTTCAGTCGATGTGGTGCGGCCTCGGCCGGGCGCTGGACCGGTTCATCGTTTCACGGAAACGTTGCCCCGTTCTATCCCTTTGTTTTTCCGCATTTATGCGGTCGTCAGGTGATTCCACCTGACTGCAAAATGCTCTAGCGCGCCTTCCTCCCGAGAAGCGCGAAGGTGAAGATCAGGGCGACGACGAGCACCGCGCCCTTGACGAAATCCTGCGTGTAATAGGGCACGTTCATCATGGTTAGCCCCTGCAGCAGAACGCCCACGAACAACGCGCCGATAGCCGTACCGAAGGCGTTGGGCTTGGCGGCGCCGAGCACGGCGAAGCCGATCAGGGCGGCCGCCACCGCATCGAGCAGAAGGTTGTTGCCCGAGGCGATGTCACCGCGGCCGAGGCGCGCTGCCAGCAGAATGCCGCCGATCGACGCGAAGACGCCGGAGATCACATAGGCCCAGATGCGGTAGGCCTTGACCGGTGCGCCGGCGAACTCCGCCGCCCGCTCGTTGGAGCCGACCGCATACATCATGCGGCCGAAGCGCGTGTATTCCAGGAAGAACCAGATGAGGATGGCGAGCACGATGAGCACCACCACCGAAGCCGGCACGAGATTGTCTATGAACAGGTCGAAGCGGTGTCGTCCGAGCGCCAGGAACGACCGGCTGAACGTGCCCTCGGCGGTCGAGCCGTCCGGCAGGGTCATGCCGGTGGCGATGGAGCGACCTTCGGTCGGGATGCGCTGCAGGCCGATCAACAGGAACATCATGCCGAGCGTGGCCAGAAGGTCGGGCACGCGCATGTAGCAGATGATCAGGCCGTTGATCAGGCCGACCAGCGCTCCGATGGCAAGACAGACGAGAACCGCGACCAGCGCGTTCTGCTCCAGCACGACCATCACATAGGCGGCGGCCATCATCGAACTGGTGGCGATCGAGCCGATGGAAAGGTCGAAGCCGCCGACCACGAGCGTCGCGGTGACGCCGAGCGCCAGGATGCCGGTGATCGACACGGACTGCAGGATAAAGACGGCCGCCTGCGGCGAGGTGAAGCCGCGCGTCGCCAGCGAGAAGAAGACAATCAGCCCGACGAGCAGCGTGAGGAAGCCGTAGCGGATCGCCAGTTCGCGCAGCGCCGGCCCCGCTGCCGGCTGAGGAGTTTCGACCGAGGGTTTTTCCGCCATCCGGCTGTCCATTCTCTAAACGCTCCCCGCGGGTTGGTGCTGTCGTCCGGCGACCTCGGCCAGCAGCCTGTCCATGTCCACTTCGGCGTTGCGGTGCTCGCCGACGATGCTGTTTTCCGACATGACTAGGATGCGGTCGGCTGTTTCCAGCGCCTCGTCGAGCTCGGTCAGGAACAACAGCGTCGCCCGCTCCCGCGCACTGTCGCGCAGCTTGGCGGCGATGTCGTGACGGGCGGCGATGTCGACCCCTTGGAAGGGCTCGTCGAGGATCAGGAGGCGCGAGGGCTGCGTCAGCCAGCGCGCCACCGTCACCTTCTGCTGGTTGCCGCCCGACAGCGTCGCCAGGTCGTCGCGCTCGGAGCGGCAGACGATCTTGAGGTCGGAGATCTGGGCGCGCGCCGTCTGCCGCTCGCCGCGCCGGTTGGCGACGCTCAGCCGCGAGAAGCGCGGCAGGAACGGCAGGCTCATGTTCTCGTATATGTTGAAGTCCGGCACGATGCCGGTAGAGGCACGGTCCTTGGCCACCAGGAAGACCCCCTCGCCGATGGCGTCGGTCGGGGTCTTCGGCGCGTAGGGGCGTCCGTCCAGCCGCATCGCGCCGGCCAGCGGCGGATGGATGCCGAACAGGGTTTCGGCGAGCCGCGTCTTGCCGACCCCGACGAGGCCGGTCACGGCGACCACCTCGCCCGCGCCGAGTTCCATGGAGAACGGGCTGGCGCCGGGCGCGATGCAGAGATCGCTGACCGACAGGACCGGCCGGTGAGCGTCGCGCGCGTCAATGCTGTGGCGGCCGAGATTCTGCCCGAGCATGGCGTTGACCGCCCCCTCGTAATCGAGCGGCTTCTCCTCGAACCGGCCGGCGATGGCCCCATCGCGCAGGCTGACGATGCGGTCGGCCAGGCGGCGGATGTCGGACATGCGGTGCGAGATGTAGAGGATGGCGACGCCGCGGGCGCGCAGGCGGTCGATCAGCGCGAACAGCCGCTCCGCCTCGTTGCTCGACAGCGAGGAGGTCGGCTCGTCGAGAATCATCACCTGCGGCTCATGGGCCATGGCGCGGGCGATGGCCACCATCTGACGGTCGGCCAGCGACAGATCGGTGACCTCGGCGCCGAGTTCGATGCCGAGGCCCATGCGCTCGGCCACCTCGCGCGCCTCGCGCCGGATGCGGCGCGGATTGAAGAACAGCCCCCGCCCCGCCCCGCTCAGCCGGTCGAGCACCAGATTGGTGGCGACGTCGAGAGTGCCGACCACGCCGTCATTGATGTTCTGGTGCACCGTCACCACGCCGGCACGCATCGCCTCGGCCGGCGTCGTCGGCGAAAAGGGCCGGTCGCCGAGCATCATCACGCCGCGGTCGGCCTGGTGGACGCCGCTCATGATCTTGACCAGCGTCGACTTGCCGGCGCCGTTGGCGCCCATCAGCACCGTGACCTCCCCGGCATGCAGGCCCAACCCCACCCCGCGCAGAACGGCATTGGGTCCGAACGCCTTCGTCAAGCCAGAAATGCGGAAAACGACCTCGTCGCCCATGCTCTCCTCCCATCGTGACGCTAGCAGCTAACAAGCAATTGTCAACATGATTGACAAATGACAGAGCCTTGGTAGCGTGGTGGCAAGATTGCTGGCATTGGGGTTTGCGACCGCCGACGTCGGCGCACGCCCCTCACCCTCTCCCCGCTCGCGGGGAGAGGGT
>NZ_JANKOF010000177.1 GCF_024655565.1 Nitratireductor sp. ZSWI3
AGGGAGGCATCCACGTTGCGGCCATCTTCCTTCTCCCCGCTTGCGGGGAGAAGGTGCCGGCAGGCGGATGAGGGGCCAGCGACAACGCTTCCTTGCTCACGAAACCACCCCCAGCTCCCGCCCCACCCTGCCGAAGGCTTCCACGGCGCGATCGATGTCGGCGGGCGAATGGGCGGCCGACATCTGCGTGCGGATGCGCGCCGCTCCCTTCGGCACGACGGGAAACGAGAATCCGATCACATAGATCCCCTCTTCCAGAAGGCGGGCCGCCATCCGCCCGGCAAGGGCGGCATCGCCGAGCATGACGGGGATGATCGGATGATCGGCGCCGGCGAGCTCGAATCCCAGCGCGGTCATGCCCCGGCGAAAGCGCGCGGCGTTGTCAAACAGCCGGCGCCGCAGCGCATCGCCGCCGGCCACCATGTCGAAAACCGTCAGCGAGGCGGCGGCGATCACCGGTGCCAGCGTGTTCGAAAAGAGATACGGCCTGGAGCGTTGGCGCAGCCAGTCCACCACTTCGGCGCGGGCGCTGGTGTAGCCGCCGGAGGCTCCGCCCAGCGCCTTGCCGAGCGTGCCGGTGACGATGTCCACCCGCCCTTCCACACCGCAATGCTCCGGCGTGCCGCGCCCATGCTCACCGACGAAGCCGACGGCGTGGCTGTCGTCGACCATCACCATCGCATCGTATTTCTCCGCCAGGTCGCAGATCGCCGGAAGGTTGGCGATGATGCCGTCCATGGAGAACACACCGTCCGTGGCGATCAGCCGGAAGCGTGCGTCCTGCGTCTTCTTCAGGCATTCCTCCAGCCCGGCCATGTCGTTGTTGGCATAGCGGTGGCGTCCGGCCTTGGAAAGCCGCACGCCGTCGATGATCGAGGCATGGTTCAGCGCATCGGAGATGATGGCGTCGTCGGGGCCCATGAGCGTCTCGAACAGGCCCGCATTGGCATCGAAACAGGAGGAATAGAGGATCGTGTCCTCGAAGCCGAGGAAGCTGGAGATCTTCGCCTCCAGTTGCTTGTGCTCTTCCTGCGTGCCGCAGATGAAGCGCACCGAGGCCATGCCATATCCATAGCGGTCGAGGGCGCTCTTCGCCGCCTCGCGCAATTCGGGATTGTTGGCCAGCCCGAGATAATTGTTGGCGCAGAAATTCAGAACCTTCCGTCCATCGCTCTCGATCTCGGCGGACTGCATGGAGGTTATGACGCGCTCGCTCTTGTACAGCCCCGCCGCCTTGAGACCGTCCAGTTCATTGCGAAGGTGGGAGAGAAAACCGGCGGTCATGCGAGGCTCCTTGGCGAGAAGAAACGACGCGCCCTTTGTTTCATCATCACAGCCCAGTTTCAAGAAACTTGCGCACCGGAACGGCGCTTCTCGCAATAGCAAAAGGCAGACGCCGGGCGCCTGCCTTTCCTGAAGAACCTTGCAACCGCAGCAAGGCGACAGCGTATCAGAAAAACGCCTGCAGTCCCGTCTGCGCGCGGCCGAGGATCAGCGCATGGACGTCGTGCGTGCCCTCGTAGGTGTTGACGGTCTCGAGGTTCTGCGCGTGGCGCATGACGTGGTATTCGATCTGAATGCCGTTGCCGCCATGCATGTCGCGGGCCTGCCGCGCGATGTCGAGTGCCTTGCCGCAATTGTTGCGCTTGACGATGGAAATCATCTCCGGGGCCATCTTGCCCTCGTCGAACAGGCGGCCGACGCGCAACGAGCCCTGCAGGCCGAGCGCGATTTCGGTCTGCATGTCGGCAAGCTTCTTCTGGAAGAGCTGCGTTTGCGCCAGCGGCCTGTTGAACTGCTTGCGGTCAAGCCCGTACTGGCGTGCCCGGTGCCAGCAATCCTCGGCGGCTCCCATGGCGCCCCAGGAGATGCCGTAGCGGGCGCGGTTGAGGCAGCCGAACGGACCGCTGAGGCCCGAGACGTTGGGCAGCAGGGCGTCCTCGCCGACTTCGACGCCGTCCATGACGATCTCGCCGGTGATCGAGGCGCGCAGCGACAGCTTGCCGCCGATCTTCGGCGCGGTGAGGCCCTTCATGCCCTTTTCCAGCACGAAGCCGCGGATCTTGTTGTCATGGGCGGCCGATTTCGCCCAGACGACGAAGACGTCGGCGATCGGCGCGTTGGAGATCCACATCTTGGAGCCGATGAGGCGGTAGCCGCCGTCGATCTTCTCGGCGCGCGTCTTCATGCCGCCGGGATCGGAACCGGCATCCGGCTCCGTCAGACCGAAGCAGCCGATGAACTCGCCGGAGGCGAGCTTCGGCAGATATTTTTTGCGCTGCTCTTCGGAGCCATAGGCATAGATCGGATGCATCACCAGCGAGGACTGAACGCTCATCATCGAGCGGTAGCCCGAATCGACACGCTCCACCTCGCGGGCGACCAGGCCGTAGGACACGTAGCCCGCGCCGACGCCGCCATATTCCTCGGGAATCGTCACGCCGAGAAGCCCCGCCGCGCCCATCTCGCGGAAGATCGCCGGGTCCGTCTCCTCGTTCATGTAGGCATGCTCGACGCGGGGAGCGAGCTTGTCGGCGGCGAACGCGGCGGCCGCATCGCGGATCATGCGCTCCTCGTCGGTGAGCTGGTCCTCGAGCAGGAACGGATCGTCCCAGACGAAAGCGGCGGTCGCGGATTTGGGTCTCGGTGCTTCCATATTCATATATGCCTTCCCTGAAGCCTGTTGCTTGGACGGGTGCCGGGTGGTGCGATCCTGAGGGATGATCCCCGTCCCTCAGGATCGCACCGCTCAATAATCTGCGGCTGACTTCTCCAGATGGATGGGCGATCCCTCTGGGTCAGGCCACTAAGCATACAGCATCCTAGGGCATAATGCTTGAAGCTTAAAATGATTTTTTGGAAGAGGCTGATGCCGGGACGGACTGATGAGGGGCCGAACGGAACGCCGCCCTTCGCAACCCGTCCGAATCCCCCTAAAATCGCGCCATGACCATCCGCCCGCTCTCCGACACCGTCATCAACCAGATTGCCGCCGGCGAAGTGATCGAGCGGCCGGCGAGCGTCGTCAAGGAACTCGTCGAGAACGCACTCGACGCGGGGGCGAGCCGTGTCGAGGTGGCGACGGCCGGCGGCGGGCTCAGTCTGATCCGCATCGTCGACAACGGTTCCGGCATCACGCCCCAGGAACTGCCGCTCGCCGTCTCGCGCCACTGCACCTCGAAACTCTCCGAGGACATCCACGACATCCGCTCGCTCGGCTTCCGCGGCGAAGCGCTGCCCTCCATCGGCTCGGTGGCGCGGCTGTCGCTGCGCTCGCGCACGCCGGGTGCAGACGGCGCCGCCGAGATCAGCGTCGAGGGCGGGCGCGTGTCGGCCGTCCGCCCGGTCGCCGCCAACCAGGGCACGACGGTGGAAGTGCGCGACCTCTTCTTCGCGACCCCGGCGCGCCTCAAGTTCATGAAGAGCGAACGCGCCGAGACCTCGGCGATCACCGAGGTGGTCAGGCGCATGGCGCTCGCCTTTCCAGGGGTGCGTTTCTCGCTTTCGGGCACCGACCGCAGCACGCTGGATCTGCCCGCCGTAGCGGCCGACGGCGAAGGGCTACTGCGCCGCATCGCCCAGGTGATGGGCAAGGAATTCTCCGAAAACACGCTCGCCATCGACGCCGAGCGCGAAGGGGTCGGCCTGACGGGGCATGTCTCGATCCCCTCCTTCACGCGCGGCAACGCCCTGCAGCAGTATTTCTACGTCAACGGACGACCCGTCCGCGACAAGCTGCTCGCTGGCGCCCTCCGCGGCGCCTATATGGACGTCCTGCCGCGCGACCGGCATGCGGTGGCGGCGCTGTTCCTGTCGCTCGATCCGGAACTGGTCGACGTCAACGTGCATCCCGCCAAGGCCGATGTCCGTTTCCGCGACCCCGGCCTCGTGCGCGGACTGATCGTCGGCGCCGTCCGCCACGCGCTGGAGACGAGCGGCATGCGCGCCTCTACCTCCGGGGCCGAGGCGATGCTCGCCGCCTTCCAGCGGCCGCAGGCGGATTTCGCCGCGGCGGGCGCCGCGGCGGCCG
>NZ_JANKOF010000178.1 GCF_024655565.1 Nitratireductor sp. ZSWI3
CTTCTCCCCGCGAGCGGGGAGAAGGTCAGCACGTCAACGTCGATCCCCCCCTCTCCCCGCCTGCGGGGAGAGGGTAAGGGTGAGGGGCGAGCGCCGAGGAGCGTTCCATGAGCGTTGCCCTCACCACCAGCCCCGTCGCACCGTCCCTCCTCCACCGCCTCGCCGCCGGCAAGACGCTGCCCATCCTGATCGTGCTCGGCGCCCTCCTCCTCGTCTGGTACGCCTTCACCATCTACCTGAACGCCCCATGGCAGATCGACGCCTACCAGCGCGCCGGCACGGAATGGACCGCCGCCGATCTTGTCCGCGATGCGATGGCGCAGGAGCGACCGGTCCTTCCGGCGCCGCACCAGGTGCTCGCCGAAATCTGGAAGACCACGGTCGAGACCCGCATCACCTCCAAGCGCAGCCTCCTCTACCATGCGTGGGTGACCCTTTCCTCGACGCTGCTCGGCTTCGTCATCGGCACGGCCCTCGGCGTGCTGATCGCCGTCGGCATCGTCCACAACCGGGCCATGGACAAGTCCGTCATGCCGTGGGTGATCGCCAGCCAGACGATCCCGATCCTGGCCATTGCCCCGATGATCATCGTCGTGCTCAACGCCATCGGCCTGTCGGGCCTGCTGCCCAAGGCGCTCATCTCCACCTATCTTTCCTTCTTCCCCGTCGTTGTCGGCATGGTGAAGGGCTTCCGCAGTCCGGAGACGATCCAGCTCGATCTGATGCGCACCTACAACGCCGGCAGCGCACAGACCTTCTGGAAGCTGCGCTGGCCGTCGGCTCTGCCCTATCTGTTCGCCTCCATGAAGGTGGCAGTCGCCATCGCCCTCGTCGGCGCCATTGTCGGCGAGTTGCCGACCGGCGCCGTGTCGGGTCTCGGCGCGCGCCTGCTGGCCGGCTCCTATTACGGCCAGACGGTGCAGATCTGGGCCGCCCTGTTCATGGCCGCCGGCCTTGCCGCCGCCCTTGTCGGCATCGTCGGCATCGGCCAGCGCATGATCATGGCCCGCATGGGAGAAAGACCATGAACTGGGCCCTGACCGGTGCGCTCCTCTTCTGGGCCGGCGCCTGGGCGCTGAACGAATGGCTGGTCCGGCTGACGCCTCGCTCGGCGGCCGGGCGGCGCGCGCTCGGCGTTCTCGTGCCGGCGATCTTCGGCATCACCCTGCTGGTCGTCTGGGAGGGCGTGGTGCGCGGCTTCCAGATATCGCCGGTGCTGCTGACGCCGCCGAGCGCCATCTGGGCGCGGCTCCTGAACTCGGTTCCAACGCTGTGGGCGGATTTCCAGCAGACGTTCCTGAAGGCCGTCCTGATCGGCTATGCGGCCGGCTGCGGGGCCGGATTCCTGGCGGCGATCGCCATCGATCGCTCGCCCTTCCTGCAGCGCGGCCTGCTGCCGCTCGGCAATTTCGTCTCCGCCCTGCCGATCATCGGCGTTGCCCCCATCATGGTCATGTGGTTCGGCTTCGACTGGCCGTCCAAGGCGGCCGTCGTCGTCATCATGACCTTCTTTCCCATGCTGGTGAACACGGTCCAGGGGCTGGCCACCTCCAGCGCCATCGACCGCGACCTGATGCGCACCTATGCCTCGTCCTATTGGCAGACGCTGTTCAAGCTGCGCCTGCCGGCTGCCGGGCCCTTCATCTTCAACGCGCTCAAGATCAACTCCACGCTGGCGCTGATCGGCGCCATCGTCGCCGAGTTCTTCGGCACGCCCATCGTCGGCATGGGCTTCCGCATCTCCACCGAGGTGGGGCGCATGAACATCGACATGGTGTGGGCCGAGATCGCCGTTGCCGCGCTCGCCGGCTCGCTGTTTTATGGGCTGGTGGCGCTCGTAGAGCGCGCCGTCACATTCTGGCATCCGTCCATGCGGAGTGGATAACCGCGGCCGTCGGAGAACGGCCCAAACATAGAGGGAAACGACATGAAACAGGCAGTGACAGGGATAATCTCCGGCGCGCTCATGCTGGCCGCCTCGCAGGCGCTGGCCGCCGACGAGGTGACCTTGCAGTTGAAATGGGTCACCCAGGCGCAATTCGCCGGCTATTATGTCGCCAAGGACAAGGGCTTCTACGAGGAGGAAGACCTCGACGTCGAGATCAAGCCCGGCGGCCCCGACATCGCCCCGGTGCAGGTATTGGCCGGCGGCGGTGCCGACGTGATGGTGGATTGGCTGCCCTCGGCGCTTGCGGCGCGCGAAAAGGGCGTGCCCGTGGTCAACATCGCCCAGCCCTTCGCCCGCTCGGGCCTCACCATGGTCTGCCGGAAGGAGACCGGCATTGAAAAGCCGGAGGACTTCAAGGGCAAGACGCTCGGCACCTGGTTCTTCGGCAATGAATATCCGCTCTACAGCTGGCTGTCGAAGCTCAACCTGCCGCGCGACGGCTCGGCCGACGGCGTCACCATCCAGAAGATCGGCTTCAACGTCGACCCGTTGCTGCAGAAGCAGGCCGACTGCATCACCGCCATGACCTACAACGAATACTGGCAGGTCATCGACGCCGGCCTCGGCGAGGACGACATCGTCGTCTTCAACTACACCGACGAAGGCGTCGCCACGCTGGAGGACGGCCTCTACGTGCTCGAGGACAAGCTGAAGGACCCGGCCTTCGCCGACAGGATGACGCGCTTCGTCAAGGCCTCCATGAAGGGCTGGCAATGGGCCAGGGAGAACCCGGACGAGGCAGCGATGATCGTCCTCGACAACGACGCGACCGGCGCCCAGACCGAAAAACACCAGAAGCGCATGATGGGCGAGATCGCCAAGCTGCTCGGCGACAGCGCGACGCTCGACGAGGCGGCCTACAAGCAGACGGTGGAGACGCTGCTTCAGGGCGGCTCCGATCCGGTCATCACCAAGGAGCCCGAAGGCGCCTTCACGCACGAGATCACCGAAAAGGCGATGTGATCGCCGGTCCGCACGCCGGAAGGGCGGATAACCGCCCTTCCGAGGGTCACTTGAGCCCAGCCGCCTTGCGCAACACCTCGTTCATGCGGCTCTGCCAACCTGGCCCCGACGCCCTGAACCGCTCCAGCACATCGGCATCGATCCGCAGGGAGACCGCCTTCTTCGGATTCTCCGCAGGTGGCCGGCCACGGCGCACAAGCCGCTCGCCTCGATAGACATCGGCCTGGCGAAAATGGCTTTCCGTGAGTTCAGGGGCGTCATCCGGGTCGTTCCAAGTGCTTTCGCCAGCGTGCTTCTTCCCTTGCATGACAAAACCTCATCGAAATTACGTGACGCGCTTGTCCGCGCTGCGTCCAAACGATCACCACCATCCGGCCACGTAGGAAACCGGCAGAAATGAAGCGCGTCTCGCCATAGTCGAAACGATCATCCTCCAGCACCGTATGCAGACCGGAGAACACCTCGACTGCATCGGCGAAATCCAACGCCCGCTCCAACAGCGTCTTGTCGCGCTTGACCGGGTCGAAGGTGATCTTCATTCTTTTTGTATATACATCAAAAGATCCCGGCCATCAATCCCGTGATCCCTCAAGCCGCCAGCCGCCGCCGTTCCGCCTCTCGATAGGCGCCTGGCGTCGTCCCCGTCTGGCGGCGGAAGAAGCGGTTGAAATAGGCGGGATCCTGGAAGCCGAGCGAATAGGCTATGGCCTGCACCGGTGTTGGTGTGAAGATCAGGTCGCGGCGCGCGGCCTCCAGGAGCCGGCGGGTGATCAACTGCGAAACGCTGGCGCCGGCCCCGCGCCGCGCCAGGCGGTTGAGATGCGCCACCGAAACGCCAACCCGCCCGGCATAGAAGCCGACCGGCCTGTGCTCGCGGAAATGCGTGGAGATGAGCATCTCGAGCGCCTGCATTCGCTGGCTGTCGCGGGTCGCCGCGCCGTGCGGCCGGGGCGTGGCGCGGGC
>NZ_JANKOF010000179.1 GCF_024655565.1 Nitratireductor sp. ZSWI3
GTCCCCCTCCTGGGTGAGCGGCGTCGAGGTCGGATCGCCCGGATTGCCGCCCGGCGGGCTCGAATCCGCCGTCACGTCGTCGCCGTTCGGATCCTTCGCCGTCGACGTCGCGCTGTTCTCAATCGAACCGGTGTCGATGTCGGCCTGCGTCACCGTGTAGACGCCCGTCACGCTCGTCGAATCCACCGCGCCAGGCGCCAGCGGCCCGGAAACAGGGCTCCCCGAGATCGTCGCCTTGTCGTCGTTCACGACGATGTTCGTCAGGCTCACATTGCCGGTGTTCGTCACCGTGAAGGTGTAGGCGATCGTCTCGCCCGCATCCGGACGGCCATTGCCGTTGGCGTCGTTCAGAACGCCTTCCTTGACCAGCGTGTGCGCACCGGCCTGCGTCAGCGGCACCACCGTCGGATCGTCCGGCTCCCCGTCGCCATCTGCATCCGCATTTGTCGGATCACTCGGATCATCGGAAAGGTCGCTCACCGCAACGCCACCGGGCCCCGTCGCCGACACCGTCGCCTGGTTCGTCACCTCGCCCGCGTCGATGTCGGCCTGCGTCAGCACATGCGTCGCCGTGAACGTCGCGGCATCGCTGAAGCCGGAGGCAAGGCTGGCGATCGGCCCGCCCGACACCGTCGCATCCGGGTCCGTCACGTTCAGATTGGTCAGCGTCACATTGCCGGTGTTCGTCGCCGTGAAGGTGTAGCGCACCACCTCCCCGGCATCCGGAAGCCCGTTACCGTTGGCATCGTCCGCAAGATCGAACGAACCGGTCTTCTCCACGCTCACCGCCGGGTCGCCCGTGATCGGGAAATTGGTCGGATCGCCAGGGTCGCCGTTCGGCGGACGCGACTGCTTGTCGATGTCGTCGCCCCCGGGATCCTTGGCCGTTGCCGAGGCCACATTGTCGACATTGCCATTATCGATATCGGCCTGCGTCACCGTATAAGTGCCCGTCACCGAGGTCGTGTCCACCGCTCCCGGCGCCAGCGGCCCGGGGATCGGGCTCCCGGAGATTGTCGCCTTTGTGTCTGTCACGACGATGTCCGTCAGGCTCACATTGCCGGTGTTCTCCACGGTGAAGGCGTAGTCGATCGTCTCGCCCACATCGACGCGGCCGTTGCCGTTGGCATCGTTGTGCGTCGCCTCCTTGACGAAGTCGTAGTCTCCCTCCTGGGTGAGCGTTGTCGAGGTCGGGTCGCCCGGATTGCCGCCCGGCGGGCTCGACTGCGCCGTCACGTCGTCGCCGGTCGGATCCTTCGCCGTCGAGGTTGCGTGGTTGTCCACCGTGCCCGCATCGATGTCGGCCTGCGTCACCGTATAGCTGCCCGTCACGCTCGTGTCGCTCGCGCCCGGTGCCAGCGGCCCCGCGATCGGGCTGCCCGAAACCGTCGCCCTGTCGTCGCTCACCACGATGTTCGTCAGGCTCACATTGCCCGTGTTCTCCACCGTGAACACATAGCTGATCGTCTCGCCCGCATCCGGGCGGCCATTGCCGTTCGTATCGTTCAGCGAAGACGCCTTCTCCAGCGTGTTCGCGCCGGCCGCCGTGAGCAGAACCACCGTCGGATCATCCGGCTCGCCGTCGCCATCGGCATCCGTATCGGTCGCATCGCTCGGATCGTCCGAAAGGTCGGTGATGTTGAAGCCCGTCGCCGCCACCGTGCCCGACACCTCCGCCTGGTTGACGAACGTCCCCGCGTCCACATCCGCCTGCGTCAGCGTGTGGCTGGCCGTGAAGGTCGTCGCATCGGAAGCGCCCGCGGCGAGGCTGATCGGACCGCCAGACACCGTCACGCCCGGTGTCGAATCGGCCAGATTCACGTTTGTCAGGTCCACCGACCCCGTGTTGGTCACCGTGAAGGCGTAGGTGATCGTCTCGCCCGCGTCAGGCACGCCATTGCTGTTCGGGTCGTTCAGCGTCGCAGCCTTGGTCAGCTCGATCTTCTCTTCCTGGATCGTATAGGTGCTTCGCGCGATCGCCGCGTCGCCGCAGGTCTGCGTGCTGTTCAGGATGTAGGCGGAATCCGGCTGCACCTCGAATTCGATCGTCTCGTCGCCCTCGCTGCCGTCCGTGTCCTTGATCACCGAAACGCCCAGCGGAAAGAGGCTGCCCGCATAGGTGCCGACGGGGATCGTCACCGTAAAACTCGCCCCGCCCCCCGGCGTCGAAAAGTCGCTGCCAAGCGTCGCCGTCCCGCCCACAACATTCACCGTCACCATCAGTGGCGACGTGATGTCGCCGCTCACCGCGATCTGCGGAAGCTGTGAGGAAGGCTCACTCTCGGGCCCGAAACTGGTAGCCGGACGAAGCTCGACGAAGGGAAGGATATCGAGCTGAATCTCGTCAAGGAAATTTCCTGCCGCAGCCCCGCCGATCGCTTCGAAGCCGAATTGCTGGGTGCTGGTTGCGCCAGTCCATGTGAAGGACCCGGAATAATCGCGCCATGTTCCACTTTGCGAAGACGTACATGTGTTGTCGGCAACGCTGCCTTCCTCGAAACAGCTCGTCACTCCACCCGCACCCGCCGGAGACGTGCTCACCCGCACCACCCGGTTTCCGGTAACGCCCATCTTGAATTCCATGACATCCGTGCCGTCGCGACCGCGGTGACTGAAGCGCCACCCGATCTGTTCGCCTGCCGCCACGCAGACGCTTTGGTAGGCACGAGAGGCCTGATATGCATTCAACTCTATGAATTGTGAGCCGGCTCGGGCTGGAACGCCGAAAAACCCGCTCCTCCACATCTCGAATATCGGACCCGACCCGAAGCCACAGCTTCCTGCGGTCGAAGGATGTGTCGTCTCCCAGCCGGGGACACTGGAGCTTGGTACGAAGGCCGAAGTGCAGGAAAAAGGCGGCTGTTCAAACCCGAGATTTAGAAAGCTTCTCTGGACCTGTGCCTGCGCGGCACCTGCGCCGCCGAAGGCGACCAGCGCAGCTGCGAGAGACAAGGCCCCGCCCCGCTTACGGCGGCCTCGTCCCGCAGCGTCTCTCTTGTTTCTTGCAAGGAACACAGAAAAAATATTGGTCAGCCTCGGCATGTGCACAGAATCCCTATTGCCGTCGATTTATGGTTGAGCCGCCGTCAGGCGGAGGCAGATCGGTGGAACCCTTAGGACGGATGAGCGCGCGGCATCAGTTGCCGGGCCGTATCGTTACGGTTGGCGAGAGGGCGTCGTCCCTGCCTGCACACTCTTCGGCGGGCGCTCCTTCGACAAGATGGAGAGGGGTTGCGGCGGTCCGGCATGGATCCTCGGGTCGGGGCCCGAGGATGACGAGGATGGATTCGCGTAATGCCGGCCGTCGGCCTTGGCGACCGACACAAACTTTTCTGCAATTCGTCATCCTCGGGCCCCGACCCGAGGATCCATGCCGGAACGTGGAAGACCGCCGGCCGCCCCTTCGAGCCCGCCATTCACTTGTAGACAGGCATTCGATTTCTTGCCGCACGTGGGGGGCGTTCGGTGTGGATGCGGGTCTCGATCTCGAGCCGATAGCGGCCACCGAGGCTGCGCCATTCATCGGCGATGTGCCTGCGCACCGCCTTCAGCCGCTGGCGGGCGAGCTTCGTGCTGCCGCCGGCCTCCGCATAGGCGAGCCGCAGCACCGACGGCTCCTTGTCGAGCAGCGCCAGCACCTGGCCGAGCCGCGCCTGCCATTCCGGCCGCAGCGCCGCGCTTCCTCCCTCGAACGCCGCCGCCGTCAGGTCGAGCCGCACCACCCGCCCGAGCGCCGCCGCG
>NZ_JANKOF010000180.1 GCF_024655565.1 Nitratireductor sp. ZSWI3
CGCCCGCCTTGCCCGGCGCGCCCGGCAGCGCCGCCCCGTAGACGACGCTGTCGCGGAAGCCGAGATCGCAGCCGATGAGCAGCGCGGTGCGGCGCGGCCGCTCGGCGAAGGCGCCCTGCGGGCCCTCCAGCGTGCGGGCGACGGTCAGGAATTCGGCGCCGTCCGGCATCTCCACCGCCTCCACCAGGATCTGCCCGGGCTGGGCGAAGGCCGCATGCACGGCCAGCTTCGGGCAGCCGCCGCCGAAACGGCTCTGCGGAAAGCCCTGCGCGCCCGCCTTGCGGAAGCGGTTGCCCGCATTGTCGATCTCGAGCATGAAGAAGGGAACGCCGGAGGCGCCGGAGCGGCCGAGCGTCGTCAGCCGGTTGGCAGCCTGCTCGAAGGAGACGCCGAAGCGCGAGCGCAGGACGTCGATGTCGTAACGAGCCCGCTCCGCCGCCGAGAGGAACGCCTGATAGGGCATCATCAGCGCGTGTGAGGCGTAACGACCGAGCTCGAAGCGCGCCAGCCGGCGCGCCTCGTTGCCGGACAGCCTCAGCCCCTCGATCTCCGCCGCCACAGCAACCGACATGCGCAACAAGCAAGCCTCCATGGCGATCTCGCGCAACTGGTCGGCGGCCGATAGGCGCTCGGAAATGAACAGGCGCTGCGAATGGCGGTCGTAGCGGCGGCGCCAGTTGGGCATGGTGGCGACCGGCAGGATGCGCACGACGATGCCGTGCTCGCGCTTCAGCCATGCCTTGATCGCGCCCGACAGGTCATCGCCCGGCTCCAAAAGCCTGTGGAAGCTTTCCGCCTCCTCCTCGATCGCCGGAAAGTGGTTGGGCCGGCGCTCGAAGATCTCGCGCACCTCGTCGATGGGCAGGCGTGTGGCGGATATGGCCGTGGTGCGGCCCTCGCGGGCGAGCATCTCGGAAAGGTCCGACATGCGGTCGGCCTGCTCGCGATAGGCGCGGTAGAGCTTGATCAGCGCTGCCGCCGCATTGGGGGCCGCCTCGGCCACGTCGACCAGTTCCTGCTCGCCCGGCAACTCGCCGGCCAGCAGTGGATCGGAGAACACCTCGCGCAGGGACTGCAGCGACAGCCCCGCCTCGCCCTGCAGCTCGTCGGGATCGACCTTATAAACGGAGGCGAGCTTGAGGATCAGCGGCACGGTGAGCGGGCGCTGGTTGCGCTCGATCAGGTTGAGATAGGACGGCGAAATGCCCAGCCCCTCGGCCATCGCCGTCTGGGTCAGCCCCTTGGCGTTGCGCACGCGCCTGATGCGCGGGCCGGCAAAGATCTTCTGGTTGGCCATGATCGGTTCCCTTGCTTTCTGCGTCCCCGGCGCCGCGCGACCGTTCCGGCATGAATCCTCGGGTCAAGCCCGAGGATGACGAGGGAAAAGCTCAGGCCGCTGTGGTTCGCTTTACCCACCGTCAGTGCAGGCCAGCCGCCTCACGGTCCCGCTTCGTCATCCTCGGGCTTGACCCGAGGATCCATGCCGGAACCCATCGCCACTTTACACACCTTTACAAAACTACTCCACAAACACGCTCTTACATACTTTACAAATTTACACGCCCACCCTGTCAAAATCCAGACATGCTGACACGAAATTTCCCCCGGATTTTCTGAATTCCCTCCGCTTTCGCTGCGCCGCAATGTAAATTCTGTAACGAACACAGGGCAAACAATCTCCCAAGCACGCTGCCCTGAAACCGAAACAGACTCTTTATGGAGGCCACAATGACGGATTTTTACAACCTCGTTCCCAGCGCAGCCGAAGGCCGCTACGACGGCATCGAGCGCCCCTACACCCCTGCCGATGTGCAGCGGCTGCGCGGATCGGTGGCGATCCGTCACACGCTGGCCGAACAGGGCGCCAACCGCCTGTGGCAGCTCATCCATGAGGAAGACTTCGTCAACGCGCTCGGCGCGCTGTCCGGCAACCAGGCCATGCAGATGGTCCGCGCCGGGCTGAAGGCCATCTATCTCTCCGGCTGGCAGGTGGCGGCCGACGCCAACACGGCCTCGGCCATGTATCCCGACCAGTCGCTCTATCCGGCCAATGCCGGCCCCGAGCTCGCCAAGCGCATCAACCGCACCCTGCAGCGCGCCGACCAGATCGAGACGGCGGAAGGCAAGGGCCTGTCTGTCGACACCTGGTTCGCACCGATCGTCGCCGACGCGGAAGCCGGCTTCGGCGGCCCGCTCAACGCCTTCGAGATCATGAAGGCCTATATCGAGGCGGGCGCTGCCGGCGTCCATTTCGAAGACCAGCTCGCCTCGGAGAAGAAGTGCGGCCATCTCGGCGGCAAGGTGCTGATCCCGACGGCCGCGCATATCCGCAACCTGAACGCGGCGCGCCTCGCCGCCGACGTGATGGGCGTGCCGACCCTGGTCATCGCCCGCACCGATGCGGAGGCCGCCAAGCTTCTGACCTCGGACATCGACGAGCGTGACCAGCCCTTCGTGGATTACGATGCCGGCCGCACGGTCGAGGGCTTCTACCAGGTGAAGAACGGGCTGGACTCCTGCATCGCCCGCGCCATCGCCTATGCTCCGCATGCCGATCTCATCTGGTGCGAGACGTCGAAGCCAGACCTGGAGCAGGCCAGGAAGTTCGCCGAGGGCGTGCAGAAGGCGCATCCGGGCAAGCTGCTCGCCTACAATTGCTCGCCGTCCTTCAACTGGAAGAAGAACCTCGACGACGCCACCATCGCCAGGTTCCAGCGCGAGCTGGGCGCCATGGGCTACAAGTTCCAGTTCATCACGCTGGCCGGCTTCCACCAGCTCAACTACGGCATGTTCGAGCTGGCGCGGGGCTACAAGGACCGGCAGATGGCGGCCTATTCGGAGCTGCAGGAGGCCGAGTTCGCGGCCGAGGCTGACGGCTACACGGCCACCAAGCATCAGCGTGAGGTCGGCACCGGCTATTTCGACGCCGTCTCGCTTGCCATCACCGGCGGCCAGTCTTCGACCACCGCCATGAAGGAATCCACCGAACACGACCAATTCCGCCCAGCAGCGGAATAATCAGAACGGCATCCGCCGGGAAAGGAGAACGGACATGACACCGAAGACCCGCGTCAAGGAACGCGCAGAAGAACAGTCCAGCGCAATGACGGTCGACCAGCAGGCGATCATCCGCATGGTGGCCAACGACCTGCACCGCCTCAACCAATCGGTGATGAAAGCGGTCGATTCGGGCGTGTCCGTCGAACTCGTCCGCTCGGCACGCCACCATGGTGGGGAGGGCAACTGGGGGGATCTGTTGGTGCCGGTCATCGTCACCAACCGCCTGGCCGGTTCCTGATCCCGGTCAAGACGGCCTCCAGCCGGAACGCCCGCGCGACGACCATCGCGCGGG
>NZ_JANKOF010000181.1 GCF_024655565.1 Nitratireductor sp. ZSWI3
CCTTCCATCGGAAAAAATCGCGGCCGCGCGGCTTCCCCCGCGCGGCCGAGACTTCGATAGTTCAAAAGCAGTCACGCCCGACTGGCTCGACAGGGCAGACAAGCATCGGCACCATGCCCAAGGTTCAGCCGTCACGACCATGACAGCACGAACGGCGGCGGCCGTAAGTAAAGGTGAAGGATCATGGTCACGGTAATGTTTATGAGCGTTGCGCTGATCGCGCTTCTCTGCGTTCTCGCCTACACGCTCGCCATCTATGCGCTGCCCTTCCTACTCGGGCTGGCTGCTGCGCAGTTCGCTTATCACACCGGCTCCGGCCTGATCGGCGCGGGCCTGGTTGGACTGTTCTCCGCTGGCGTCGCTTTCGGTGTCCTGGCGGTGCTGTTCGAGACGATCCGCTCGCCGGTCATCCGCCTGATCGTGGCGCTGATCTTCGCCGCACCTGCTGCCGTGGCGGGCTATGCTCTGGTCTATGGCGTCACCAAGGAGGCCGTGCCGTCCGACACCTGGCGGCAAATCTTCTGCGTCGTCGGCGGCGGTTTTGTCGGAGTGGCCGCTTGGATGAGACTCGCGGCTGGCGTCGGTCAGATCGCCAGATAGTCGTCAGCTTCGCGCCTACCGAAGGGTGCGGAAGACAAGGGCGTTGCCCTTCGGGCCGGGCTTTCGGCTACGCCGGAACCACGCTTGGCAAGCGCGTTTCCGCCATTTGGCTTCAACCCCTAACGCAAGGAACGGCGGTGGCCATTTCGCCGCAAGCCCCACCCGGTTGAGCAAAGCAGATCGGGGCCGGTTCTGCTCGCCCACGGCAGGATCATGACGAGATCGAGCCTTCCGTTCGCTTCGACGGGAAGGCGGATCAGCGCCGGGAAGCTCGGATCATCCGCTTGGCCGAGGCATGGCGCAGCGCCCCGCGGGCGATCTTCTTCAGCCATACCGGATTTGGCAGCACCGCCGAAGGTCAGACGAGACCACGCCCGCAAGTCACCGCTGGCGAGAGGCGAATTTGTCTTGCCAGTCGGATTAGGGAAGGCAGCACCGGCGCAACCCATGCTGTAGAGTCCCCGATCGCGGCGAGGCGCACGACGGTCGCCATTGCCGTATTCCACCCGATTTCCTGGTTCGGGCGCTCCATCCGCGTCCTCGATTGGCAAGGTCTGACCGAAGACCGGCTTCGCCTCGCTCGTCTTCCCCAACGTCCGTCGCCAGCTTTTTTCCGCCGCCCATCCACCCCATGCGGCCAGCCGCATGGGGACCCCGGATCGGCTTTGCAGCGCGAAACAAAAAAGCCGTCGCCGGTCGCCTTCCACTTCGTTCTAGCCCTGAAGGGTGCGGCGCCGACCGTCCCCGGTCTCACGACCGCCATCGAGGTCGCAATGGTGCGGCCCGACAGGAAAAAGGACTACGACAATGGCGACCATCGGCACCTTCACCAAGAACGAGAACGGCGCGGGCTTCACCGGCGCGGTCAAGACCCTGACCCTCAACGTCAAGGCGAAGTTCACCGCCACCGAGGGCGAGAGCGAACGCGGCCCCGACTTCCGCATCTTCGCCGGAGCCACCGAGTTCGGCGCGGCCTGGAAGAAGATCGCCCGCGAGACGCAGCGCGAATACCTCTCCGTCAAGCTGGATGACCCGAGCTTCCCGGCGCCGATCTACGCCAGCCTGGTCGAAGCCGAGGACGGCAGCGGTCACAGCCTCATCTGGTCCCGCCGCAACGGCGACTGAGGCCGGCTCCGAGACAGCCCCGCTCACTCGAGCGGGGCTTCTTCATGCTCATGGCCGCCGCCTTTCAGGGAATATGGAGATCGGGATTCACGGTTTTCCGGTTCTCTGGTCTTGCGATCCCGATCAGATCTTGTCGCCCGTCCTCCGTTCCTCTCTGGCCGGGCCGTTGCTTGGGGGCCTGCCCCCTGGCGCGGCACAAGGGAGCCGAGCCGGCTTCCCCGGCCTTCCTCCACGTCGTTCCTCCGTTCTGTGCAGGCCGGGTGATCCCCCTCCGTCACGTCTCCCTTGCGCCTTGCACCCCCCGGTCTCGGCGACGGCCAGGGTTGCAGCGCAGCGCTGCGCTCCAACCCAAGCCAAAGGATCAAGACCATGACCTATCATCACCTTGCCACCCGGTTCGGCCGCAACTCGCACCAGATCAGCGGGCGCGAACCGCTCGACAACGAGGCGCTTTATCGGCACGTCCCGTCCATCTTCGCCCGCGAGGCGCATGACAGCAGGTCCGAGCGTTACGTATACGTCCCCACCATCGACATCGTGGAAGGCTTGCGGAAGGAAGGATGGTTCCCGTTCTTCGCCGTCCAGTCCGTTCCGCGTGATGGAAGCCGCCACGGCCACGCCAAGCACATGTTGCGCCTTCGCCGCGACGACGGCATCGGCAAGCCGGAAGCGGCAGAGGTCATCGTCGTCAATTCGCATGACGGCACGTCCAGCTATCAGATGTTTGCCGGCATGCTGCGTTTCGTGTGCACCAACAGTCTGGTTGCGGGCGAGCGCTTCGAGGAAGTCCGCGTCCCGCACAAGGGCAGTATCCAGCATGACATTATCGAAGGCGTTTACACAGTCGCGGAGGACTTCCCGCGCCTGATCGACGCCAGCGAGACCATGAAGGAAGTCACCTTGTCGACGGATGAGCGCCATGTTCTGGCCGAGGCGAGCCTTGTCGCGCGCTATGGCGAGGATGAAAGCCCCGTCCGTCCCGATCAGATCATCCAGCCCCGCCGCCGTGAAGATATGGGGCAAAGTCTTTGGATGACGTTCAATGCCATTCAGGAGAATATCGTTCGCGGCGGCTTGCACGGCAGCAAGCGCAATGCGGAAGGCCGCATCCGCCGCAGCCAGACCCGCGCCATCAACGGCATAGACCAGAACGTCACCCTCAACCGCGCCCTTTGGACGCTGGCCGAAGGCATGCAGCGCCTGAAGACGCGATGACCGTCTCGCCGTAGAGCCGGCTTGCCGGCTCTACGGCTTTGCGCCTTTCGGGCTTTCTGCTCCAGGCAGATTTTCCGCCGATCCGGCATTACGGATCGGCGGCGCGGCCGTGC
>NZ_JANKOF010000182.1 GCF_024655565.1 Nitratireductor sp. ZSWI3
GGGGGGAGATTGGGCGGCGGGCACGATTTCGCCAATCGCCGGCGATGCAACAAGAGCAATGCATCGACGAAGGCTGATCTCCCCCCTTGAGGGGGAGATGGCCGGCAGGCCAGAGGGGGGTATGGCAAGCGCCGGCCGCTTGAGCAAAAGAGGGGAAGCCCGAAGCCCTGAGAAAAGCGGAGTTACATCCGCCTCTCCGTCTCGGCGTCGAACAGGTGCATCATGCCCGGCTCGATGGCGAGCGGCAGCGTGTCGCCTTCTGAGATCTTCATGCTGCCGGGCAGCCGGGCGATAAGCTCGCCGCGGCCCTTGGCGCCGGCCAGCCGGCCATGGGCCAGCGTGTCGGCGCCGAGCGTTTCGACGGCCGTGACGTCCAGGCTGAAGGCGGCTTCCGCTTCCGGCACTTGCCTCAGATGCTCCGGCCTGACGCCGAGCAGGATCGGCCGTCCCGATTCCGGCACGTTCGAACCGCCCAGCGCAAGCGCGCCGCCGCCGCCCTCGAGCACGAAATCCCCGCCCGCGGCAGAGCCCTTGAGGATGTTCATCGCCGGCGAACCGATGAAGCCGGCCACGAAGCGGCTCGCCGGACGCTCATAGACCGCCATCGGTGTGTCGATCTGCTCGGCGATGCCGCCATTCATCACCACCAGCCGGTCGGCCAGCGTCATGGCCTCCACCTGGTCGTGGGTGACGTAGAGCGAGGTGGTGCCGACGGAGCGCTGCATCTGCTTGATCTCGAGACGCATCTGCACGCGCAGCTTGGCGTCCAGGTTGGACAGCGGCTCGTCGAACAGGAACACCGCCGGATCGCGCACCAGCGCCCGACCCATCGCAACGCGTTGCCGCTGGCCGCCCGACAGCGCCCGCGGCTTGCGTTCCAGGAAGGGCTCGAGCTGCAGCATCGCCGCCGCCCTGTCGACCCGCTCCTTGATCTCGGTCTTCGACTTGCCGGCGATCTTCAGCCCGTAGGCCATGTTCTCAAACACGCTCATATGGGGATAAAGCGCGTAGTTCTGGAACACCATGGCAATGTCGCGCTCGCGCGGCTCCAGCTCGTTGACGACGCGGCCGCCGATGCCGATCGTGCCGCCGCTGATGCGCTCGAGCCCCGCCACCATGCGCAGCAGCGTCGATTTCCCGCAGCCCGAGGGACCGACGATGACGATGAACTCGCCGTCGGCCACGTCCAGGCTGACGCCATGGATGACCTCGGTCTTGCCGTAGGATTTGGTGATGTCCCTTATGGAAATCGTCGCCATGCCGATTTCTGTCCTTCTATTTCTCTGTCTCGACGAGGCCCTTGACGAACAGGCGCTGCATGAAGACCACCACCGCCACGGGCGGCAGGACGGCCAGCATCGCGGCCGCCATCGTCACGGGCCAGTTGCCGTAATCGTCAGCAGTAGGCATCATCTGTTTCAGTCCCATGACGATCGTGTTCATTTCCGGCCTGGTGGTGATCAGCAGCGGCCACAGGAACTGGTTCCACCCGTAGATGAACAGGATCACGAACAGCGCCGCGATGTTGGTCACCGACAGCGGCAGCAGGATGTCCTTGAAGAAGCGCATCGGCCCCGCCCCGTCGACGCGCGCCGCCTCGACCAGCTCGTCCGGCACCGTCAGGAAGAACTGGCGGAACAGGAATGTGGCGGTGGCGGAGGCGATCAGCGGCAGGATCAGCCCGGTGTAGGAATTGAGCAAGCCGAGCGATGCGGCGACCTCGTAGGTCGGCACGATGCGCACCTCCACCGGCAGCATCAGCGTCACGAAGATCGCCCAGAACGCCAGCATCCGGAAGGGAAAGCGGAAATAGACGATCGCATAGGCCGACAGGATCGAGATGGCGATCTTGCCGATGGCGATGCCCGAGGCCATGACGAAGGAATTGAACAACATCCGCCCGACCGGGGCGTTGATGCCCGAGGCGAGCGCCTGGCTGTAATTGTCGATGAGATGCGGGCCCGGCAGCAGCGGCATGGGCGGCCGGATGATCTCGAAATGCGTCAGCGTCGAGCCGACGAAGGTGAGATAGATCGGGAAGCAGACGATGGCGATGCCGAGGATCAGCACCGTGTGCATCACGATCGTCCCAAAACCTTGTTTTTCAACCATCTGGCCCGCCCCTCAATAATGCACGCGCCGCTCGATGTAGCGGAACTGGATGACGGTGAGCACGCCGACGACGACCATCAGGATGACCGACTGGGCCGCCGAGGAGCCGAGGTCCTGGCCGACGAAGCCGTCGGAGAACACCTTATAGACCAGGATGGTGGTCGATTGGCCGGGGCCGCCGGCGGTCATGGTGTGGATGATGCCGAAGGTCTCGAAGAACGCGTAGACGACGTTGACCACCAGGAGGAAGAAGGTGGTGGGCGACAGGAGCGGAAAGACGATGGTGCGGAAGCGGTACCATTTGCCCGCCCCGTCGATCGCGGCCGCCTCGATCAGGCTCCTGGGGATCGCCTGCAGGCCGGCCAGGAAGAACAGGAAATTGTAGCTGATCTGCTTCCAGGCAGCGGCGATGATGACCAGCGTCATGGCATGCGTGCCGTTGAGCACCGGATTCCAGTTGAAGCCGGCCGCCTTCATGTAAAAGGCGATCACGCCGATCGACGGCTGGAACATGAACAGCCACATCACGCCGGCCACCGCCGGCGCCACCGCATAGGGCCAGATCAGCAGCGTCTTGTAGGTGCTCGAACCCTTGATCACCTGATCGGCCATGACGGCGAGCAGCAGCGCCACCGCCATGGAAATCGTCGTCACGAAGAAGGTGAAGACGGCGGTCGTGACGAAGGACTGCAGGTAATAGCGATCACCGGCCAGATACTCGAAATTGGAGAACCAGACGAAGCGCGCGCCGAGCCCGAAGGGATCGGGCAGCAGCAGCGACTGGTAGAGCGCCTGCCCGGCCGGCCAGAAGAAGAAGACGATGGTGACCAGCAACTGCGGCGTCAGCAGCAGATAGGGCAGCAGCCGGTTGTCGAATGTGACACGTTTTTCCATGAAGGAGCAGGTGGCCCACGGCCGGCGGATCACACCGCCGG
>NZ_JANKOF010000183.1 GCF_024655565.1 Nitratireductor sp. ZSWI3
CGCAGCCTATGGCGAGCGGCTGAACACGGGCTTCCAGACGCAGAAGGGCTATATCGGCGAGCGCTACGACGCGGAGACGGGGCTCATCTATCTCAACGCTCGCTACATGGACCCGGTCTTCGGCCGCTTCATCTCGCCGGACGACTGGGACCCGACCCTGCCCGGCGTCGGCACCAACCGATACGCCTATGCCCAGAACGATCCAATCAATAAGAGCGATCCGAACGGGCATTCCATCTGTCTGTGTGGAGTCGACATTGCGGTTATCGGCATCGGCCTCGCAGTGGGGTACACTGCTGCTGACCTTCAAGATGATGGAAAACTCAATGGGTCAGTCGGTAAGGGGTTTGCTGATACAGTTAGCCGCGCCCTTGGACTAAATAATGAGGAAGCTCCATCAGTAAATGAGGGCAGTAAAGAGCAGACCTCAGGATGGAAGGATGCTGTTGATGCGGTAACAAAAGGTGCAACCGGTAGAGGAACAAAGGGCCTCGAAGTCACGCCTGAGCAAGCTGACGAAAATATGGAGGCTGTTAAAGGTTTACCTGGTGCAGCAAAGCCAAGGGGAATTGGTACGACATTTGGGCCAGGTGTGGCTGTAGATCTTCCGGATGGAACTACAGTAGTAGATAGACCAGGATCAACCTCAAGGGGTACACGAACGTTAGAAATTCAGAAGGGGCGCGGAATCAAAGGAAAGAAGACCACGCATGAGGTCGGCGTTGTTTCTTCTAAAAAGGATCAAGAGCCGGCAAAGGAAAATAATCGAGAGAGCTCTGATAGCTCTTCCAGAGATAGTAATATGCCATCAAGAGAGAATAAGCTATGATCTCCAGTCGAGAAGATAGGCGCAAATATGCGGGCGTTTTTTTGCCAGACAAAGCAGAAGTTCTCACGGGCGATAGAGCCAAGAGCGGTGCAGCTAAGATCGATGGGATGTATACTCTACGCAAGACTCCGAGTGTTGATTTTCCTGATGCAGAAATTATGATTCCAAATAGTAAATATTCTTGGAGAGTTGTTAGAGGGACATTGGAGTTTCTTGAAGAGGAGGATGGCTTCAAGGACGAGGAAATTATTGATAGATTTTTCATGAAACGTGAACAGGGAAAATTTTTGTTCTGGAATTCTTTCGGATATATAGATAAATGTATAATTTTTTCAGATATATATTCGAATTACAATAGAAAATGGATGATGAATGCTAGGTTTAAGGATAATATTGGTGTAACTTCTGAGAGTGGTAATTTGTCGATAATTAGTGATATATTTTTTGGATTTAATATAATTTCAGGGACGGTAGATGATATGATAATGTTTGATGATTTTTGGGGAGGGCGCGATAAATTGCAGAGGGATCTTGAGTATTATGTCGAAAATATTATGGAAAACGATAGAAAGAAATTGTGGGCAATTCAAAATTTAATTAAATTAAACTTGGAAGCCCTTAAGTGATGCGATAGGTGGAATGTTGTGTCAATGCTCTGTTCGGCAGAGGAAGATTCATGGAATCTAATAGGAGGCTAGAGGAAGAACAGAAAAATATATGCAAGCGCTATGGGGCTGAGTGGTCACCGGTGGCGGGTCATCAGAAGGTCGGTATTTCCTTGAATGTTAAGAATAAGGTTCAGCCTATTAATGGGCTTAGATACCCGATTGACGGGGACGTTTCTGGGTGGTATATTTGGGCTGGAGGGGAAATACCGGACGATCCCAATTTTTTTCTTCCATTGCATGCAGAGCATATTAAGGATTGGTGCCCTTCTGTTCAGAAGTATTTAGGGCTGCCTCCTGGGTTTAGATTTTCGATTGCAGATGATTATGAAGATGTTTGGGAAGACGCCTCTCTTTTGAGTGTATAGCTTTGGGTATCAGGGAAAGGTGCAGGCTTGTTTGGCAGAATATCTGTGAATTGCGCCGCGCACCTCCCCCTTTGACGTGTCTGCCGGACCGCATCCCTTTATCGTTCTTCCACAACACAGGGTGGCGGAACGATGCGGATTTGGTTGTTCGGGGCAGGGATAGCGATGCTGGCGTTGGCCGGCTGTAACTCGTCCCCTACCAAGGATGCATTCTCCGATCTCGTCGACGGACTGCATGCCAAGCGTTCGCCGCTTCGGGGCGAGCGTGCTGCCTCGCGCAGCCTGACCACATCCTATCAGGGAATAAGCGGCTTTGCCGGCGCAAGCCATATTGGCTCCGGCAGTTTCGTGTCCGGTGCGGCGCCTGGGGTCGCCGCCAAGGCGATGGCTGGTGGCGGCCAGGGCTTTGAGCTCAACCTGGTGAACGCACCGATTGCAGAGGCCGCCAAGGCGGTGCTCGGGGATATACTCGGCGTCAACTATGTCCTCGATCCGCGTGTGACGGGTACGGTCACGCTACAGACGTCGGCGCCGGTCTCTCGTGAGGCGCTTACGGGCATTCTCGAGGCGGCCTTGGCGGTCAACAACGCCACCATCGTCAACCGCGGCGGGGTGTATCAGATCGTCCCGCTGAGCGAAGCCCTGTCAGCCACGCCGGCGGTCAGCGTTCCTTCCGTCTCGCCGTCAGGGCCGGGGGTCCTCATCCTCCATAACCCTGAGCCACGATGCGTTCGGCCGTCTGATCGGCGTCGAGGACATCGGCGGGGCACAATGGAGCTACAGCTACGATCTGGTCGGCAATCGGTTGACGGTGTCCGACCCGGACCTTGGGAACTGGTCGTACAAGTATGACGGCGCCAATCGCCTGGTCGAGCAGCGCGATGCGCGCGGCACGGTCACGACGATGCGCTACGACCAGTTGGGCCGGCTGCTCGAGCGGCAGGTAACGTCGCCTTCCGTCGCCAATCCGATCCTGCTTTCGAACACCTATGACGAGGCGCGCACGGGATATTACAATGTCGGTCAGCTGACGACGTCGGAAACGCCCGGTGTGGTGGTGCACCGGATCGACTGGCGGGCTTCGGGCAACGAGGCCAAGCGGGTCACGACGGTGACGGCGGGCGGCACGACGCATCAAA
>NZ_JANKOF010000184.1 GCF_024655565.1 Nitratireductor sp. ZSWI3
GTGAACGGGGAGAGGGGGTCGCCCACGTTGCGGCCATCCTCCTTCTCCCCGCCTGCGGGGAGAAGGTGCCGGCAGGCGGATGAGGGGCGGGCGCTAACGTCGCCCGTCATGACAGCCTCAGGCCGACAGGAAACGGTCCTGGTATTCGTTGCGCTTGGCGACGAACCAGCTTTCCTGGATCGGCCACCACCACAATTTGTCGAGCGCATCGTCCGGATAGGCCGCGGCGAAGAAGGCCTTGGCATCGTCCGAGGTCAGGTCGGCCGCGCCCACCGCGGTGGAGTTGATCGACGTGGCGTTGGTGTACATGGCACCGGCTTCCGGGGTCAGGAACCAGTTGATGAAGGCGTAGGCCTGGTCGAGATTCTCCGCGCCCTTGGGGATCGCCACGCCTTCCATCCAGGCGAGCGCACCCTCCTTCGGCGCGATGAAGCTGACCGGCAGACCTTCCTTGGCGAGCGCCGCCGCGGTGGAATCCCAGGTCTGGCCGATGGCGCAGCCATTGACGCGGAAGGCGCCCTGCGCCTCGTTCTCATTCGACCAGAACTGGGCGATGTTGGCCTTGCGGGCGATCGCCTCGGCGACGATCACGTCGTAGATCTTGACCATGTTCTCTTCCGACGTGAAGGCATCGGCCATCGGCATCGGCAGCTTGCCCTCGGCCTCGAGCCAGAGCCCCAGGCCGACGAGGCCCGAATGGCCGCGCACCGTGGCCTTGCCCTTCATCTCGGGCTTCCAGATGTCGCCATAAGAGGCCGTGCCGTATTCGAGCGGAGCCTGGTCCTTGTCGAAGGAGATCGCTTCCGTGCCCCAGTCGGTCGGCACCTGGTAGCGCTTGCCGTCGATCACCGCGCCGAGGTTCTCGGAATTCTTCCAGGCGCTCGGCAGGCATTTGTCGACGTCGACCTTGGCTTCGTCGATCGGCTGCACCAGCTCGAACTCGACATAGTTCGGCACGCGGTCGACCGTCGGCCAGATGATGTCGAAGCCGCCGCCATTGTTGGCGCGAAGCTGGTTCAGGAGCTCGTCATTGGTGCCGTAAGGGGTGTACTTGGCCTTGATGCCGGTGGCCTTCTCGAAGGCGGCCAGCATTTCGTCGTTGATGTAGCCGGCCCAGGCGAAGATGTTGACCGAGCCCGAGGAGCCCTGCGCATAGGAGCGCGAGATGAACGGGGCGGCGAGCGACATGCCCGCGACGGATGCCGCTCCCTTGATGAAACTGCGTCTTTTGATCGAAGTCATGAAAAGCACTCCCCTTGTTCCGATGCGTTGATGATCGCAGCGGTTATTCCGGCTATGTTACAACGCGATGAACGCGCGGCAACAAAAAAGCGCGTGTCCCCTTTGCCGGCTCGAATGGAGGAGAATGAATGCTGCGCGGTCTCGACCCGATCCTTTCCCCCGACCTGTTGTACACGCTTCGCGCGATGGGTCATGGCGACGAAATCGTCATCGTCGACGCCAACTTTCCCGGCGAATCGAGCGCCCGGCATCTGATCCGGCTCGACGGCATGGACGCACCGCGCGTGCTCGCTGCCGTGCTCAGCGTCTTGCCGCTCGACACCTTCGTCAACCACCCGGCCGTCAGCATGCAGATGGTCGACGACCCGGAGGGCATTCCTCCTGTCGTAGCGGAGTTCCAGGAGGTGATCGACAAGGTGGCCGACAACCCGACACGCATCCGCCCGCTCGAGCGCTTCGCCTTCTACGAGCGGTCGCGCAACGCCTTCGCCGTCATCCAGACCGGTGAGCGCCGGCTCTACGGCAACGTCATCCTGAAGAAGGGCGTCCTGCCGCCTGAAGAAGCCTGACGGGAGGCTTGAAGGGCGGCTTCGGGCATCGTCAGCGCCGGCGCAGCAGATAGGTGTCCATGATCCAGCCGCGGGCACGGCGGGCGGCGGCACGCGCCTCGACGATCTCCCCGCCGACATCGGCGAGCCGGCCGGCGATGACGATCTCGTGCTGTGTGCCGAGATAGGCGCCCCAGTGAATGTCGTAGACCGCGCCGTCGAGCTCGCGGAAGGCGCAGGCACCGTCGAGCATGACGAGCACCGTGTCGGCGTTGTCCGGAAAACCTTCGGCCCGCAGGCGCCGGCCGGTGGTGATGTGGATCGCCCCGCCGATCGTGTTGAGCGGCATCCGGTGGCTTGCCGCCAGGGCCTGCAGGCTGGTGATGCCGGGCACCACCTCGAGCGCGAGCGCGATGCCGGTCTGCGCCTGCAGCCGCTCGACGATGCGCAGCGTGCTGTCATAGAGCGAGGGGTCGCCCCAGACGAGAAATGCCGCATGGCCGTCCTCGCCCGTATGCTCGGCCAGAAGCCCGGCGTAGAGCCGGGCGATCGCCGCGTGCCAGTCGTCGACGCCCCGCCGGTAGGAAGGATCGCCCGCATCGCGCACCGGCAGATCGAACTCGACGATGCGGGCGGCGGCGTTGCCGAGGAACCGTTCGCAGATGGCGCGCCGCAGGTCCGCCAGATCCTCCTTGGCCTCTCCCTTGCGCGGGATCAGGATCACTTCGGCGCGGTTCAGGGCGTTGATGCCCTGAACCGTCATGTGATCAGGATTGCCGGTGCCGATGCCGATGATCGAAAGTTTTCGCATGGCTAGCTTTCGGATACTCCCGCCTCGGCGAAGGTCGCCATCCCGTTGTGGCAGGCGAGCGCGCCGCGCAGGAGGTTGACCGCCAGGCAGGCGCCGGAAGCCTCGCCCAGCCGCATGCCGAGGTCGAGCAGCGGCGCAAGGCCGAGGGCGGCGAGCAGCTTGCGATGGCCCGGCTCGGCCGAGACATGGCCAGCCATGGCATGCGCCAGGCCGCCGGCGCTGAGCCGGGCAAGCG
>NZ_JANKOF010000185.1 GCF_024655565.1 Nitratireductor sp. ZSWI3
GGCGAGCAGGCTGGAGGCGCTGCGGCGGGCGGCGGCGAGATCGCCGCGCTCGGCCGCGCGTGCCGGCTCGCCGGTGAAGAACGCCTTCCAGAAGCGGCGGCGGGCGAGCCCTTTCGGCACCAGCCGCTCGACCGCGTCGCGATACTGGGTGGCGAGATGGGCGAGCGCGCCGAGGGATGGGGAGAGCATCTGGTCAATGCGCGCCCGCACCATCTGTGCCAGCACCGGTCCGGCACCTTCCGTACCTATGGCGACGACGAGCGGTGCGCGGTTGACGAGCGCCGGGGTGTAGAAATCGCACAGTGCCGGACGGTCGACGGCGTTTGCGGGGATGTTCCTGGCCCGTGCGTCGGCGACGACGGCGCGGTCCTGCGCCTCGTCGTCGGTCGCCGCGAAGACGAGCACGGCGTTGTCGATATAGCGGGCCGTGTAGGGCGCGCGGATGAGACGGGCGCCGTTCTCTTCCGCCCAGTCGGCGAGCGCAGCTTCCGGCGCGTCGGCGACGAGAACGATCTCGGCATGCGACTGGCCGATGAGGCGGGCCTTGGCGAGCGCCTCGGCGCCGTTGCCGACGATGACCACGGCGCGACCCTCCACCCGCATGAAGACGGGGAAAGCGGCAAGCTTTGCGGTGTCTGTCGCCATGGAACGCGAGCCTCGTGAACGATGCCCGGGATAATGACCGCCCGCTGCCGGATTCTGAAGAAATGCTCTCGCGAACCGGGGGGTGCGACAAGATTGCTTTTGCGTGCCGCCGCTTTCCGGCAGCAAATCCTTCCCCGAACCCTTGGCAGTCCCCATATCTCCTGTGTGGGAACGGGAGGTCGCAAGCCGCGTTCCTCCCTTATCCAACACGAGACACGGAGAGCGAAATGGCTGAGTTCCGGCTGGTTCACGATGCTTGGGTTGTGGTTGCCGACGGTGAGAAGGCGCTTTTCCTGCGCAACGAGGGCGACGCGACTTATCCCAATCTCCAGGTCGTGCGGATGATGCACGAGGAGAACCCGCCGACGCGGGAGCAGGGGACGGACAGGCCGGGCCGCTACAACGATGCCCGGGGCATGCACAAGAGCGCCGTCGAGGAGACGGATTGGCACCGCATCGAGAAGGAGCGCTTCGCTTCCGACATCGCCGAAAGGCTCTACAAGATGGCGCATCGCGGCGCGTTCGAGCGGCTCGTTCTCGTCGCCCCGCCGCTGGTGCTCGGCGAATTGCGCAAGGAGATGCACAAGGAGGTCGGCGACCGGGTGATCGGCGAGGTCGCCAAGACGCTCACCAACCACACGGTGAGCGATATCGAGAAGGTGCTGACGCAGGGCTGAGCCGGACCGGGCCGGCGCCAGTCCGCTCAGACGTGCTGGCCGCCGTTGATGTGGACTTCGGCGCCGGTCACGTAGGACGACTGGTCCGAGCAGAGGAAGAAGATCGTGTCGGCCACCTCGGCGGTCTGGCCGAGCCGGCGCAGCGGAATGGTCTCCACCAGCTTGTCCGTGCCGGGCGACAGGATCGAGGTCTCGATTTCGCCCGGCGCGATCGCGTTGACGCGAATGCCGTGCGGGCCGAAATCCGCCGCCATCTCGCGCGTCAGCGCGGCTAGGGCGGCCTTGGAGGTCGCATAGGCGGTGCCGGCGAAGGGGTGCACCCGGCTGCCGACGATGGAGGTGACGTTGACGATCGAGCCCTTGGCCGTCGCCAGTTCCCTGAACAATCCGCGTGCCAGCATGATCGGGGCGAAGAAATTGACCTGGAACACGTCGCGCCAGACATGCATCGGCGTGTCGATGGAGTTCATGCGCTTGCCGCCTTCCAGCTTCGGCGAAATGGCGGCGTTGTTGACCAGCGCGTCGAGCCGGCCGCCATTGGCCTCCAGCCGATGCCGGATTTCACCGATGGCGATGCCGACCCCTTCCTGATCGGACAGGTCGAGCTGGATGTGATCCTCGGGACCGGCCGGCCAGGGACAATCCTCGGCGAAGGCCTGTCTGGAACAGGTGATGACGCGCCAGCCCTCGCGCGAGAAGCGCTTGACGGCGGCGTGGCCGATGCCGCGGCTTGCGCCGGTTAGAACCAGTGTCTTGCGCTCGTCGTTCATGGCCTGCTCCCTGATCTGCTCCTATGTATGCGAGCCGGCCTGTGAAATCGATAGGTAATACCAAGGGAGGTGGGTTTTGACCGATCTGACCGGAGGGATTGCGTGTCGTGGCAAGGCGCCCCGTGCGCCGCGATGCCTTTGCATCATTAGCGCGGGGCAACGCCGCCACGGCGCGCAAGGCCCCGGCCCTGCGGGTGGGAGATGGCGAACCGCCGGACGTCGTTGCGCTGCTTGGACGATGCCCCGCATCGCCCTGCACAGCGCGCCTAGCCGGCGGATCGCCATCTCCCATCAGATCGATCAAAACCCACCTCCCTTGGTATAAAGGAGAGGGTGCGACTCTAATTTCCGAGAATGATGTCGAGGATGGAGCTCTGCCGGCGCTGCGGCGCGCCGCCGACCTCGGCCGGAGGCACCGGACGGCGCACCGAGGCGGTGCGATCGCTCGAGCCGGGCATCGGCACGGCGGCCTGGGGCACCGGGCG
>NZ_JANKOF010000186.1 GCF_024655565.1 Nitratireductor sp. ZSWI3
GATGGCATCCGGCAGACGGCCGATAGTTCCGTTATCGAAATCCATCTGACGCTCCTTTGCATCAAAAGATGGAAAGCTGAGTGCGGTATTTCAAATACTCTTTTTCTAGGTTCACAATATAAAGAATGTATCGCGCGGGATCACGTTTGAAGAATGACGCTGGCCGATGTGCCTTTACAGACTCAACCCTCTCTGCCGCCCCAACCGCCACGACACCGATCCGCCCTGCACAACGCCCATCACCTCGCGGCCGAGTTGGCGGACGATGACCGGCCGCCACGGAACAAGGGTGAACTCGTGGCTTTGCTCAACGATGGCGAACTTGCCACTCGATAGCTGCACGGTCCCGGTGAACTTGCCCTTCACGCTTTCGCCGTCTCCGGCCACACGGAACGGCAGCTCCTTTGCCTTGGCCATCTGCGCGCCGACATGGGCAACCTCCCGCTCGCGTAGCGTGGCCAGAAGATTGCGCCGGTAGAAGATGCGGCCATCCCGTGATCGGGTGGCGTCACCCTGTTCGATGTGGTGCTCGCGGCGCTGATCCATGGCGTAGCGCACCTGCTCGCCGAACCCGGCCGGAGCGAGATCCGATGCGTCGGGCGATACCAGCCGCCGATCGAGCCAGGTCGCCCCATCGGACCCGATCTGGCTTTCCAGATTGGAGGTCGAGATGACGCGGATGCTGGCCTGCCGGTTCCGACCTGCATCGTAAGCGACGGCACGACTCTCGAAATCTTCTGGAATACGCCATTGGTCGGCGTCGATCCGCTCGACGATCCCGGCACGGCGCAGCGCCTCCAGTCGGCGGACATGGGCATCGACGAAGCCCTCATAGTCACCGCCCGGAACACGGCCCTCGAACTTCGCCTGTTCCAGATGGCGGCTCGGCCGATAGGTGCCGTCCTCGGCGATGGCGGCAATGGCCCGGTCAGACGGGCGCTGCGTCGTGTCGGCCGGGCCGATCTCGATGACGCTACCGATCCGGGCGTCCTCGACGCGGGCCGGGTCTATGCCTGGAACATGATGCGTGCGGCCGTCGATCCCGTCGACCACCACGGTCAGGTTCTCGCCCATCTCGTCGGTCAGATACTTGTCCACGACGCGGCCCACGATTGGCGTCTCGGGCGCGGCATCATGAAGCTGGAACGTCATGGGATCGCGTTCCAATCCATCGGCCTTCAACGCCTTGTGCATATTGCGGACGATGTCGCCGCGCTCGCCTAGCTCGCGCAACGTCGGCTCCATCCGCTCGCTCAACTCCCAGACGCCCGGCGCGTGTTCGTTGGCGAGGCCCATCCGCTCCAGCTTGCCCAGGCGGCGCAGGCGCAGCGTCCGGTCAAACTGGCGACGCGGATCGTCGGGTTCATGTCGCAGGTCGATGAAGCGTTCATCGGCTTCCTCGGTCATCGCGCGGTCGATGCGGGTGAAGCGGTCCTGATCGACTTCGGCCGACAGCTTGCGGGTCTGCTCGATCTCGGTGACGGGACCAAGCTCCAGCGTGGTCAGCTCGCTCGCCCGCTCGCGGATGCCGTTGGCGAGATAGTCGCCGTTGATTACAAGGTTCTCGCCCAGATCATCCCTGCCGCGAACGATGACATGCACATGGGGATGGCCGGTGTTGTGGTGATTGACGGCCACCCAATCAAGCTTCGTGCCAAGGTCGGTTTCGATCTGGCTCATGAGGTCGCGGGTGTGGGCCGTCAGGTCGGTCAGGTCCGCGCCGTCTTCCGGTGATATGATGAACCGGAACTGGCGCTCGTCCTCCTTCCCGCGATCGAGGAAGGCGCCGCCATCGGCGCGGTCATCGGTGGCGGAATAGAGCTGGCCGCGCTCGCCGTCGCGGGAGGTGCCGTCACGCTGGATATAGCGCAGATGGGCGGCGGCCTTGCCGTTCTTCCCGGCCTGCTGGACATAACGGGTCTTGACGACGACGCGGCGCATGCCCGGCGCGCTGTGCCGCCATCCACCGGACAACGTGCGCGCACGAACGAAGGCCGCGCCACGGCCGCGCCGGACGCCGGGGCCACCGGGCGCGCGCGGAGCCTTGCCACCCTTCGGCGCAGACTTCGACGCCGAGCGTGAACCAAGGCGCGGCGAATATTTGGGATGGGCGGTGCTATGCTTGCGCGCGAGCTTCTTGGCCTGCGTCAGAAAGCTCTTGGCCTTGCCCACTTTGGGCGTGTCGGATCGGATACGACCGGGCTTTGGCCGGAAGCGGTTTTCATCATCGGTGCTCATGGATGCGCCACCGGCCAAAATCGCGGAAAATCGGGCAATCGGCGGCCATGGTGCCGGTCGAAACCCAGCAAAGCCAAAGCTTTGCGCAAAATCGCGGCTCGCGCGCTCCAAAAACAGGGTGCCGCTTGAGGCTCCCCTAACCAGTGTGCAGACAACAATAATTTCGAGAACATTGGCGACG
>NZ_JANKOF010000187.1 GCF_024655565.1 Nitratireductor sp. ZSWI3
TCGGCGACCTGCCGCACCCCGCCGGGCGGCGTGGTCGGATCGCCCGGATTGCCGCCCGGCGGACGCGACTGCTTCGGCAGGTCGTTGCCGTCCGGATCCTTGGCCACGGCCGAGGCCACATTGTCGACATTGCCCGCATCGATGTCGGCCTGCGTGATCGTATAGGTGCCCGTCACCGACGTGTCGTCCACCATTCCAGGCGCCAGACTCGGGATGGGGCTGCCCGACACCGTCGCCCGTGAATCCGTCACCGCGACATCCGTCAAGGTCGTGTTGCCCGTGTTCGTCACCGTGAAGGTGTAGTTGATCGTCTCGCCGGCATCCATCAGCCCGTTGCCGTTGGCGTCCACATGCGCAGCCTCCTTGACGAAGTCATAGTCCGACACCTTCTGGACCCCGCCGGGCGGCCGGGTCGGATCGCCCTCATTGCCATCGGGCGGACGCGACTGCTTCGGCACGTCGTCGCCATTCGGGTCCTTCGCCGTCGCCGAGGCCACATTGTCGAGGTCGCCGGCATCGATGTCTGCCTGCGTCACCGTGTAGGTGCCCGTCACCGAGGTGTCGTCCACCGCCCCCGGCGCCAGGGGCCCGGCAAGCGGGCTGCCCGACACCGTCGCCCGCGAATCCGTTACCACCACATTGGTCAGCGACACATTGCCGGTGTTCTCGACCGTGAAGGTGTAGGCGATCGTCTCGCCGGCATCGATCAACCCGTTGCCGTTGGCGTCCACATGCTCCGCCTCCTTGACGAAGTCATAGTCGGCATCCATCGGCGTCGGCGTCACGGTCGGATCGCCCGGATCCCCGTCCGGCGGGCGCGACTGTTTGTTGATGTCGTTGCCCTGCGGATCCTTCGCCGTCGCAGAGGCGACATTGTCCACGCTGCCCGAGGCCAGGTCCGCCTCGGTGACCGTGTAGGTGCCCGTCACATTGACGAAATCCACTGTCCCCGGCGCCAGGCTCGCGATCGGGCTGCCCGAGATCGTCGCCTTCGAATCCGTCACCGCGACATCGGTCAGCGTCACGTTGCCGGTGTTCTCCACCGTGAACGTGTAGTTGATCACCTCCCCCGCATCCGCCCGCCCATTGCCATTCGCATCGTCCAGAACCGCGTTCTTGACGAAATCGTAGGAGGGGTTACGCGGGATCGAGACGACCGTCGGCTCCTGATTGCCGCCAGCCGAGGCTCTGGAAAGCGCGCTGAACTCGCCGGTGCTCGCCGTTGCGACGCCCGTCGCCTGGTTGGAGATGCCGCCGGCATCGATGTCTTCCTGCGTCAGCGTGTAGGTCGCCGTGTAGGTGGCCGTCTCGCCCACCTGAAGCGTGCCCGCCGACGAGCCAGCGCTGGCTGAGACGAAGGTGGGAGCCGTCGTCAAGGAGAGCGGCGTACCGTCGGCACGCTCCAGAACATCCTCGCTGATGGCGACCGCCGTCAGCGTCTCGACGCTCGTGTTCTCGACGGTCATAGTGAAGGTTACCACGTCACCCACCGACGTTCCGCCCGAAGCGGACTTGACGACATCGATCAGGTCAGCGCCGATAGCAAAGCTGATGGGACAAAACTGGTGCCCGCCGCTGGGGTGGTAGGCTCCCACCGTCAATGTCTGCGAGCTTGCCTGGGCCGTGAAGGTGAACACTTCCTGGTGCCAGGATGTGGTATCGGGGAACAAGATGGTTTGCGTATCCGCACCGCTCGATAAAGTCATTCCCGGACATGTATTCTGATAGCTTTGAAAATTCGCTCCCCGACTGAGCCCGAAGAACGGAATCCTGTACTGCCTGCCCGGAACGAGCCCGGTCATTGTCGTCTGTATTTGTTCCGGCGGATGCATCGTGGAGAAGGTCGTGGCGCCGGTCGGGAGGCCTGGCAGCGGGGCATTGAGCCAAGGTCCCCAATTCGCCCATTGGTTGACATTGGAGCAATCCGAATCCCCGACGACATTCGTCCAACCGGCAGGCGTGTTCCCGGCGCCCACTGTACATGGCGATGTCGGCGGGATGTTTTGCGCCGCCGCCGGCATGACTGCGAGTGCCATCAGTCCGAGCGCCAGAAGCAGCATCAGCGTGAGCGCCTGGACCATACCCCTCAACCCGTCATGCCTCTTCGGATCGCGCGCGCGCCACAATCCGGGCCCGGCCTTGCGAAACCGCTCCCGCGGTCCGTGCGCGCAAGGCGCTCCCTGGTTCACGGGCGACGCCGTCTGCAGTTGCTCGAACATGAATATCCTCGTCATGCCGTCGGTTCGTGATTGAGCCCTTTGCGGGCGGACACGGATACGAAAGGACAAGAACAGCCGCTCCGCGGCGGCGGAGGCAAATCGGCGCAACCCTAGGATGATTGAGCGCGCGGCATCAGTTGCCGGGCCGTATCGTTACGGTTGACGGCCGGCGCATATGTGCGC
>NZ_JANKOF010000188.1 GCF_024655565.1 Nitratireductor sp. ZSWI3
AGCGCCCGCCCCTCATCCGCCTGCCGGCACCTTCTCCCCGCAGGCGGGGAGAAGGAGGATGGCCGCAACGTGGGCGACCCCCTCTCCCCGTTCACGGGGAGAGGGTAAGGGTGAGGGGCGGGCGCAGGCAGCCAGCAACACCAGAAACCGGGGGACCATGTCGCATTCCGTAGAGCTTCATCAGGTCGGCGTGTCGTTCGGTGCGACGCGGGCCGTCAGCGATGTTTCCTTCACCGTCGAAGGCGGCGAGTTCTTCTCGATCCTGGGACCTTCCGGCTGCGGCAAGACCACGCTGCTGCGCGTCATCGCCGGTTTCCTGCAGCCGACCGAGGGAAAGATCCTGATCGGCGGCAGGGACATGGCTGCCCTCGGTCCCAACCAGCGCCCCACCGCCATGATCTTCCAGTCGCTGGCGCTGTTTCCGCTGATGCCGGTGTGGGAGAACATCGCCTTCGGCCTGGAAGCGCGCGGCGTCTCCAAGGCGGAGCGGCGCAGGAAGGCCGAGGAGCTCCTGAAGCTCATCGCTCTCGAGGGTTTCGGCGAGCGCATGCCGGGCGAGTTATCGGGCGGCCAGCGGCAGCGCGTGGCGATCGCGCGGGCCCTTGCCGTCGAGCCGCAGGTGCTGCTGCTCGACGAACCGCTCTCGGCGCTCGACCTGAAGCTGCGCCAGCACATGCGCGCCGAGCTGCGCGCACTGCAGAAGCGGACGGGGGTCACCTTCATCTACATCACGCACGACCAGTCCGAAGCGCTCGCCATGTCCGACCGGGTCGCGGTGATGAGCGCCGGCGTGGTGCAGCAGGTGGGCGCGCCGCGCGAGCTCTACGACAATCCGGCGACGCCTTTCGTCGCCACCTTCGTCGGCGAGACCAACGCGATTTCCTGCACGGTTAAGAGCGTCGAGGACGGCATTGCCGTGGTCGATTGCGCGCATGGCACGCTTCGCGGCCGGGCCGGGGCGCAGCTGACGAGCGGCGGCAATGCCAGGCTCTATGTGCGGCCCGAGGCGCTGAAGCCCGGAAACGGCGCCGAGAACACGCTGTCGGCGACCATCGAGCGGATCGATTTCGAGGGTGCCTTCGCCCTTGCCTACGGGGCGAGTGACGATGGCACGCGGCTGGTCGCCTCCATCGCCAGCACCGAGCTCGCCGCGGCGCCCGCCATCGGCGCGCGGGCGGGCTTCGGCTTCGACAGCAGGAATGCGGTGGTGCTGCCGCATGGCTGAGCTCTACAGACGCTTCGGCGGTGGCCTCGGCACGCTGTTCCTGGCGCTGGTGGCGGTGTGGCTTGCCGGCATGGTGCTGGCGCCGAACGTGATGATGATCGACTATGCGCTGCGGCCCAACCTGCCGCCCTCGCAGGTCGGCGGGCCGAACGACGTCTATTCGCTCGACAACATCCTCTATCTCGCCAATGAGGGCGTGCACCGGGCGATCTTCCTGAAGACCGTCTGGGCCAGCGCGCTCGTCGCCTTCGTCACCTTCCTCGTCTGCTATCCCCTTGCCTTCTGGCTGGCCCAGCACGCGACGCCCAACCAGACGGCGATCGTGCTTCTCGGCCTCACCATCCCCTTCTGGATCAACGAGGTGCTGAGGACGCTCGCCTGGTACATCCTGCTGGCCTTCCGCGGCCCGCTCAACGCCCTGCTCCTGACGCTCGGCATCATCGACGAGCCCGTGCGCTGGTATGGCGACGGCGGGGTGCTGGCCGGCATGACCTATGCCTACATCCTGTTCATGCTCTTTCCGATCTACAACGCGATCGAATCCCTCGACAAATCGCAGATCGAGGCGGCCCGCGATCTCGGCGCCGCCACCTGGCGCATCCACTGGCGCGTCGTCGTCCCGCATGCCAAGGCCGGCATCGCGACGGGCTGCGTCTTCACCTTCATGCTTGCCGCCGGCAGCTATGTGGCGCCCGCCCTGCTCGGCGCACCGGGCAGCCGCTGGTTCACCGAGATCATCTACAACTGGTTCTTCGAGGGCGGCGACTGGAACCGCGGCGCCGCCTATGCGCTGGTGCTTCTGGTGCTCTGCCTCGCCGTGGTGCTGATCACGCTGCGCATCGCCCGCGTCAGCCTGACGGAGGTGGCGAAGTGACGGCGCCGCGCTACCCCTCACCTGCCTGCCGGCACCCTCTTCCGGTGAACGGCAGGGCAATCGCCTATGTTTTTTCTTGCAGGCTCCGCCTGCGACCCCCACCCGTCCTTCGGACCCCTCCCCTCAAGGGGGAGGGAAGCCACGCGGTGCGCTCGATCATCCC
>NZ_JANKOF010000189.1 GCF_024655565.1 Nitratireductor sp. ZSWI3
AGCAAGCGCGGCCTACAGCGTCAGTTCGCTCGGCCAGACCGGGGCTGCCGGTGTCGCCTCGGGACTCGGCGGTGTTGCTCGCGCCGCAGGGTCGGCCGCCGTCTCACCCCTCAAACGTGCCGCGACCCGCGCTGGAGCATCCGTCAAATCCAGCTTCGCCGAGGGCGCCCGCGCGGGCTTTGCCGCAGGTGGTGGGACATCATCCATCGGCACAGTCGGCGGCGCGCGGGACGTCGCGGCCGCATCATCTTCCGCCCCTGTCAGTGGCCCGCCCGCATGGGCGCAACGTATGCAGCGCCGGCAGGCGCTCAACCACGGCACCACCATGGCCGCGCATGCAGTCCGTTCCGGCGACGGCCACGGCTCCGGTTCTTCCGTCAATCTGTCCGAAAGTGACCGCTCATGAACCTCTTCAAACGACCCGCCACGCATTACGGCAAATCGCCCGAACCCGAGACGCCCTATCAGAAGGCCGCTCAGGCATGGGACGAGCGCATCGGCTCGACCCGCGTGCAGGCCAGGAGCTGGCGCTACATGGCCTTCGGCTCACTGATCCTGTCGGCCGGCTTTGCCGCCGCTCTTGTCTGGCAAACGGCGCGCGGCACGATCGTGCCCTGGGTGGTACAGGTCGACAATCTTGGCCAGGCGCAGGCGGTCGCGCCGGCCACGGCAGACTATCGGCCCACCGATCCGCAGATCGCCTTCCATCTCGGCCGCTTCATCGAACAGGTCCGCGCGATCCCGGCCGACGCCATCATCGTCCGCCAGAACTGGCTGCGCGCTTATGAGTTCACGACCGATCGCGGTGCGGCGGCGCTCAACGACTATGCCCGCGCCAACGATCCGTTCACCCGTGTCGGCCGTCAGCAGATCTCCATCGAAGTGTCAAGCGTAATCCGGGCCTCGCCCGACAGCTTCCGCGTGGCCTGGACCGAGCGCCATTACGAGAACGGCCAGCTCTCCACCACCGAGCGGTGGACGGCGATCCTCACCATCGTGATCCAGACGCCGCGCGACGCCGAGCGCCTGCGCGCCAATCCGCTCGGCATCTATGTTAATGCCATCAACTGGTCGCGGGAGATGAGCCAATGATCCGCAAGACGAAGCGCGAATTCGGTTCTGCGGCTTTCCGTAAACCCGGTCTTCTGGTTCTGCTGCTTTCTGCAACCGCACTGAGCGCTTGCGCCACGAACCGCACGCCGCAATTCACCTATGATGCCGACGTGCCCGCGCTGCCCGTAGTGCAGACGACCGCAACCGACGAACGGCCGCGGCCGCTGCACACGCCGCCGGCCTGGACCGTCGCGCGGGGCGGAACGGCGGCCAGCACGCCGGCAGGCAGCGTCGAGAACGCCAACGCCGCCGCCCGCGTCGAGCCACGACGCGAGGGGTATTACAACGCCATCCAGATTTATCCCTGGTCGGAAGGCGCGCTCTATCAGGTCTATGCCGCCGTCGGGCAGATCACGACGATTGCGCTGGAGCCGGGAGAGAGCCTGACCGGCGCGGGACCGATCGCGGCCGGCGACACCGCCCGCTGGATCATCGGCGATACGGCAAGCGGTTCGGGAACGACTCGCCGTGTGCATGTGCTGGTGAAGCCGACGC
>NZ_JANKOF010000190.1 GCF_024655565.1 Nitratireductor sp. ZSWI3
GCCCTCGTAATTGGCGCCTCTTTCGCTGATCTTTTCGCCATCGTCGTTTCTCCTTCTGGCTGCGAAGATATACGCTTTTCTTCTCTGGACCACGTTTCCACCTCCGGTTTTCGAGTTCCGATGCGCCGTGCACTCGTCCGCGCTCTGCGACGGGGTATTTCGGCTGCACGCTGGCAGCGCCCGAACCGTCGCGGCGCAATTTTCCATCGGACTGACGGAGCATCGTCACAGGCACTCGGGCGCGGTCCGGCCGTCTTTCGATCGGCACGGCCGCAGGCAAGATATCGTGCGTTCCGTCGTTGATGGTCTGCATCGGTCCTCATCCGCCGGAGCGGATCTCATGTGTTCAAATGGCGTCCGTCACCTTGCGGACGCGCTGCGTTTCGATGGTCAAGGACAGGGTCATGCGTGTGCTCCCAGATGCTTGCGCACCTTGATCTGCGCACGCCGAGCGGCGTCGGTTTCAGCTTCCGCCGAATCGCCGACATAGAAGGTGCCGTCGCTCCACATGGCGTGCATGATCACGGCCAGCTTGCGCGCCACCGCCACCACCGCCTTGCGATGGCAGGAGCGTTTGGCGATCTGCTGGCCCCAGCTTTTGACCTTGTCCTTGCCCTTGAAGCGGGTCATCAGCCCAGACGCCGCCTCGTAGAGCGCCCGCCTTACATCCGCGTCGCCGGCCTTCGAGATACGTCCCTTCACGTCGATCGAGGTGCCCGACTGCCATCGCCTGGAGGTCAGCCCGAAGTAAGCGGCAACGTCGCGCGAGCGGCGGAAGCGCGCCGGATCGTCGATCGCGGTCATGAAGCTGAGCGCCGTCACCGGCCCGACGCCGGGGATCGCCATGAAGCGCCGGCACAGCTGGCTTTGCGCGACCATCTTCACGACCAGATCGTGCAGCCGGCAGTATTGCTTCCACAGCACAGCGCGCGCCGCCAGCATGGCGTCCATCAGCTCGCTCGACAGCGGATCGTCCGCCACCGCCGCGCGGACGGCCTGGTCGAACTTGCCGCGCGATGTGCCGCCGAGCTTGATTCCGAAGCTCTTGAGAGAGTGGCGGATGGCGTTCTCCAGATCGAGAAACTTGCGCTTCAGATTGCGCCGGTGCGTCAGAAGAAGCCGCATCCGGTAGCAGCCTTCCGTCTTCACATGCGCGGCGCGGAACCAGCCGGTGCGCATGATGTGAGCGATGCCGAGCGCATCCTTTTCGTCGGTCTTGTTGCGTTGCGCCGACATTGCCGCGCGCACATGCTGGGTCTCCAGGCAGATCGCCGGCAGGCCCAGCTTCTTGAGCTCCGGATGCAGCCACGGCGACAACGATCCCGCTTCGTGACCGACGCGCCGCAGCCGCGCCACAAACGGTTTCAGCACCGCAAACAACGCCTCCGGCTCGGTCGCGACCTTCGTCGTCAGATGCACCTCGCCGCGATCATCGACGACGCACACCGCCGTCTCCTCGATCGCGACATCCAGCCCACAAAAGAATTCCATCAGTCGCCTCCTGCGTGGTTTCGGGGCCGATACTCTATCTGCCTCCAAAGGCGCTGCGCTCGCTGATGGGGCGCCAGGCCAATTACGGGCGGC
>NZ_JANKOF010000191.1 GCF_024655565.1 Nitratireductor sp. ZSWI3
TTCTGCTTGGGCGCACTTGTAGGCTTGGAAACTTAGTGGAAAATAATGTTTCTGATGGTGCTGCCATTGAGGGCAGCGACCGCTCCTGGACAAAGGTCCTCGCGCAGTATCGGCAACCTAACCCCGTCCGCAGCACGGTCGAGATAGCCATAACGGCGCTGCCCTTTGTCGCCTTATGGACATTATGTGCGGTGGCCGCGGTGTACGGCTTCTGGTGGGGCCTCTTGCTGACGATCCCGGCTGCCGGCTTTCTGGTCCGCCTTTTCATCCTGCAGCACGATTGCGGTCACGGCACTTTGTTCGCGCGGCGCGGCATCAATGACTGGACAGGTCGTGTCATCGGTGTCTTTACGCTCACGCCCTACGATTACTGGCGCCGCACCCATGCCGTCCACCATGCAACGGCAGGCAACCTCGACCAGCGGGGGATCGGCGATGTCAACACTCTCACCGTCCGGGAGTATCGTGCGTTGTCCTGGTGGGGCCGCATGCGCTATCAGTTCTATCGCCATCCCCTTGTGATGTTCGGTCTCGGACCCGCCTGGCTGTTCGTCTGTCAGTATCGATTGCCATTCGGCCTCATGCGCGCCGGCATACAGCCCTGGACGTCGACAATCGCCACCAACCTTGGCGTCGCCTTGCCCGTCGCCGGCCTGATGTGGCTTATGGGGATCGGTTCCTTTCTCATGGTTCAGGTGCCAATCACCCTGATGGCGGCGACTGCCGGCGTCTGGCTTTTCTATGTTCAGCATCAATTCGAAGAAACGCACTGGTCCGAGGGCAACGATTGGAATTTTCATCACGCCGCGCTGCACGGCAGTTCGCACTACGATCTTCCCTTTCCTCTGCGCTGGATTACTGGAAACATTGGCATCCACCATGTGCATCACTTGTCAGCCAAGGTGCCGTTTTATCGTCTGCCGGAGGTGTTGCGAGATCATCCCGATCTGCGCGACGTGGGTCGCATCACCCTTCTGCAGAGCCTACGTTGCGTGAAACTTGTATTGTGGGACGAAGACGCCAAGCGTCTCATATCGTTTCGAGAGATGCGGGCGGCTTGAACAGTGAACGCGACATGATCTTGCGTCTGCCCTAGTTCGACTCCCGTGGACAGTGTGATTTCAATGCGTGATCCGGCACGGCGCGGAGGATGAACTGGTCCGACAGCATGTCGATGACGTCCGTCGATCTCAGCCGCCGGTCGATCCGGATTGCCAGGCATTCCCGGGTGAACCCGTCGATGAGGTTGAGCATTGGGAACTTCCTTCCCTCATGTGTCCGGCTTTCGACGAAGTCGTAGGACCAGACATGGTTGGGCCGCTCCGGCCGCAGGCGGATGCAGGACCCGTCATTAAGCCAGAGGCGCCCTTCTTCGGTTGTTTTTGTGGGACCTTCAGCCCCTCCCGCCGCCAGATCCGTTCGACCCGCTTGGCGTTCACGACCCAGCCCGCATCACGCAGCAGGTCAATCGGCGGATCATGTATTTGTTTGGCCCAAGCAAAACCCCGCCAAGCGGTTGGCTTGGCGGGGTTTTTGTTGTGTGGTTT
>NZ_JANKOF010000192.1 GCF_024655565.1 Nitratireductor sp. ZSWI3
GGCAGCATCCCGCCGGCGACGCCGCCGCGACTGCCGCCACCCGCCGCCGCGCCACGGGCGATCGCCGGCGCGTTCGTTCCCGACGAGGTTCTGGTGACGCTCGACGGGGGAGCCGGCGTTGCGGCCGAGGTCGCCGCGCAGTTCGGGCTTCAGGTCCGCTCAACCCGTGTTTCCAGCCTGCTCGGACGGACGGTGGCGCGGTTCGGCATTCCCGATGGCCGCCCGGTCGGCTTCGTGCTGGCGCAATTGGCCGGCGACGGCCGGCTTGCCGCGCGCGTGCCGAACCACATCTTCCAGCTTCAGCAGGCGACGGGCGTGGTCGGCTATGCATTCGAGCGCATCGCGCTCGACGCGTCGAAGGTCAGCGGCGAGAATGTCAGCGTGGCGGTGATCGACACGGCGCTTGACCCGGAGCATCCGGCTCTTGCGGGCCGGGTGGCCGCGACGTTCGACGCGCTGCCCGACATGGCGGTGAAGGACCGCGGCCATGGCACCTCGATCTCGGGCCTGATCGCCGGGCACGGTTCGTTCCAGGGCATGGCGCCGGGAGCGCGGCTCCTGCATGCGCGCGCCTTCGAGAGCGGCGTGTCGAGCACGGACGTCCTTCTGGCAGCGCTCGACTGGGCAGCCGACGAAGGTGCCGAGATCGTCAACATGAGCTTCGTCGGGCCGGAGAACTCCCTGTTCTCCGCCGCCTGCCGCAATGCCATGGAGCGCGGCATCGTGCTGGTGGCGGCGGCCGGCAACAATGGCCCAGGCGCGCCGTTCGGCTATCCCGCCGCCTATGACGGGGTCATCGCCGTGACGGCGACGGATGTGCACGACAAGCTGATGCAGCAGGCCAACCGCGGCCGCTACATTGATCTGTCCGCCCCCGGGGTCAACGTGATGGCGCCCATACCGGGCGGTGTGGACGCGGTGACAGGCACCTCTTTCGCAGCGGCCATCGTCTCGGGCACCATCGCCAATCTGATGCGCGCCGGCGAAACCGCCGACCCGCAGGCCCTGGCGGCGCTTCTGGCCAGGACCGCGCTGGACCTCGGCCCACCCGGCCGCGACGAGGATTTCGGCGCCGGGCTGATCAACGCACAGGCGGCGATGGCCGGGCGCTGAAGGCGCCGCCGTCAACGCCGGTAGTCGAGATTCACGGAAAAGCTGATCGTGCTGCCGCCGACGCCTTCGGGCGGTTTCGGATAAGGCGCGGCGCGGCGGGCGGTGGCGAGGGCTTCGCTGTCGAGAACGGCGTGGCCCGAGCCCTGGCGCAGCCGCGCTCCGGCGAGCCGCCCGGCGCGATCGATGGTGATGGTCAGGCGCGCGGTGCCGCTGGCCCGGGCGTTTCGCGCAGCATCGGGATAGCGCTTGTAGCGCTGGACGTGCCCCAGGAGACGGCGCGCATAGGCGGCTTGCTCGCCTTTGCTGGCGCCGCCCTTGCGACCGGCGTCGCGCGGCTTTGCCGCCGGTGGCGGCTTTGCCGGCTGCGCCGCGGCTTTTGCCTG
>NZ_JANKOF010000193.1 GCF_024655565.1 Nitratireductor sp. ZSWI3
CGCCGGCCGTGGCTCCCGCCAATGGAAGCCAGAAGGCCGGCGGTCCCGCCGGGACGGCGAGGGCAAGGCGCCCGAGCGCGTTGGCCGCCAGTGCCGCCAGGACGGCATGGCCGATCGCCTGGCTGGAAATGCCCTGGTCCAGGAGGCGCAGCGCGCTGAGCACGGCAACGTCGACGTCGAAGGTGCCCGAGAGCGCCGAGGTCGCCAGCAGGCTTGCGCTGCCGAAGCGGCCGACCAGCGCCGCGCTGGCCGTCGCGACGACCGCGAACAACGCGGCGAAGAGGAGCAGCGCGCCAAGGTCGAAGGGATTGCCCGGAGAAGCCGGCGTCGGATCGCCGGCGCCGCGCAGCAGGAGCAGCGCGCCGCACGCGGCAAAGGTGATCGCCGCGGCCAGCGCCGGCGGGCCCATTGTCGCAAGCACCGCCGGCTGGACGATCAGGACGATGGCCGTCACGCGCAGGATCGAGACCATCGCGGCAAGTGCGGCAGCGCCGGACAGCGGACGGACATAGGCGCTTTCCCGGGCCCGCCTGGCAAAGGCGACGGTGACCGCGGTCGAGGACACCACGGCGCCCGCCAGCCCGCTGACCAGCAAGCCCCTGGCCGGGCCCAGGATGCGCACGGCGATGTATCCGATGAAGGAGATGGCGGCGGTCAACACCGTGAAGAACCAGACTTCCCGGGGATTGAAGCCGCCCCATGGATCGACGGCCCGGTTGGGGAGCAGGGGCAGGATGACCGCGGTCATGACCGCGAGGACGATCGCCGAGCGCAGTTCGATCCACGACAGGCGCTTCAGCGCGCCGTGCAGCATTTCCCGGCTGGCGAGCAGCCCGGCCAGTGCCGCCGAGCCAGCCGCCGCCGCGCGATAGTCGCCGGCCACCGCCAGCCCGCCGAGGCCGAGAACGCAAAGGGCGGCGACCACGCTGGTCACGCTGAAATTGTTCTGGTGGACGCCTTCGCGATACTGGAACCAGCCGAAGATGAGGGCGAAGGCGAAGAAGCCGGCGACGAACACGAACACCGAACCGAACGCCACCGAAAGCGCGGCCAGGATCCCGCCCAGGAGACCGATCGCGCCGAAGGTGCGGATGCCGGCGGTGCGGCTGCCGCCGGAGGCTGCGCGCTCGCGCCAGCCGCGCTCCAGGCCGACGAGCAGGCCGATGGCGAGCGCCAGGCCGAGGGAAGCGATCAGGTTCTGCATGCATCATCCTGTCAATGCCGGCGGCGGTAAGGTGCCGTCTGCGAATTTCTATACCCAAAGAAAAAGGACGCGAATATCGCGCGAATGGCGGAGCGGTCGGCGACGGCCACCCGCCGGACATCGCCCGGAGGCCGGCCGCGACGGCGGCAAAGCGGCAAAGGGGCTTGTAATTTCCCGCCTTTGTCGTTAATCGCCCCGCATCAAAAACCAAACTCCACGCCGCCCAAGGGAAATTGAG
>NZ_JANKOF010000194.1 GCF_024655565.1 Nitratireductor sp. ZSWI3
GGCAAGCGCGGCCTACAGCGTCAGCTCGCTCGGCCAGACCGGGGCTGCCGGTATCGCCTCGGGACTCGGCGGTGTTGCCCGCGCCGCAGGGTCGGCCGCCGTCTCACCCCTCAAACGTGCCGCGACCCGCGCTGGAGCATCCGTCAAATCCAGCTTCGCCGAGGGCGCCCGCGCGGGCTTTGCCGCAGGTGGCGGGACATCATCCATGGGCACAGTCGGCGGCGCGCGGGACGTCGCGGCTGCATCATCTTCCGCCTCTGTCAGCGGCCCGCCCGCATGGGCGCAACGTATGCAGCGCCGGCAGGCGCTCAATCACGGCACCACCATGGCCGCCCATGCGGTGCGCTCCGGCGACGGCCACGGCACCAGTTCCTCCGTCAATCTGTCCGAAAGTGACCGCTCATGAACCTCTTCAAACGACCCGCCACGCATTACGGCAAATCGCCCGAACCCGAGACGCCCTATCAGAAGGCCGCTCAGGCATGGGACGAGCGCATCGGCTCGGCCCGCGTGCAGGCCAGGAGCTGGCGCTGCTTGGCCTTCGGCTCACTGATCCTGTCGGCCGGCTTTGCCGCCGCTCTTGTCTGGCAAACGGCGCGCGGCACGATCGTGCCCTGGGTGGTACAGGTCGACAGTCTTGGCCAGGCGCAGGCGGTCGCGCCGGCCACGGCAGACTATCGGCCCACCGATCCGCAGATCGCCTTCCATCTCGGCCGCTTCATCGAACAGGTCCGCGCGATCCCGGCCGACGCCATCATCGTCCGCCAGAACTGGCTGCGCGCTTATGAGTTCACGACGGATCGCGGCGCGGCCGCGCTCAACGACTATGCCCGCGCCAACGATCCGTTCACTCGTGTCGGCCGTCAGCAGATCGCCGTCGAAGTGTCGAGCGTAATCCGGGCCTCGCCCGACAGCTTCCGCGTGGCATGGACCGAGCGCCATTACGAGAACGGCCAGCTCTCCACCACCGAGCGGTGGACGGCGATCCTCACCATCGTGATCCAGACGCCGCGCGACGCCGAGCGCCTGCGCGCCAATCCACTCGGCATCTATGTCAATGCCATCAACTGGTCGCGGGAGATGAGCCAATGACCCACAAGACGAAGCGCGAATTCGGTTCTGCGGCTTTCCGTAAATCCGGTCTTCTGGTTCTGCTGCTTTCTGCAACCGCACTGAGCGCCTGCGCCACGAACCGCACGCCGCAGTTCACCTATGATGCCGACGTGCCCGCGCTGCCCGTGGTGCAGACGACCGCAACCGGCGAACGGCCGCGGCCGCTGCACACGCCGCCGGCCTGGACCGTCGCGCGGGGCGGAACCG
>NZ_JANKOF010000195.1 GCF_024655565.1 Nitratireductor sp. ZSWI3
TGACCTGCCACTGAACCTTCATCCAGCGGCGATTAGAGCCTCGACTGTTTCTGTTACGCGCTGAGGCGCGGGTTGGGCAACCGGGTTACCGGTTGCGGCGAGAACCTCGGCGAAGGTCGCCGGGGTTTGATAGCCAAGCGAGGAGTGTGGTCTCGTCGTGTTGAAATCCTCCACCCATTCGGCGATGGCGCTGCGGGCATGGTCGAGGCCGAAGAACAGGCTCTCGTTCAAGAGTTCGTCACGCATTCGGCCGTTGAAGCTCTCGACGTAACCGTTCTGCATCGGCCTTCCCGGCGCGATGTAGTGCCATTCGACGCCATGATCCTTCGACCAGGCCAGGATAGCGTTCGAGGTGAACTCGGTGCCATGGTCGGACACGATCATTCCCGGTTTGCCGCGGCGAGCGATCAGATCGGTCAGTTCACGAGCAACACGACGGCCAGAGATCGAGGTATCCGGGATCGCAGCCAGGCATTCCCGTGTCACCTCATCGACGATGTTCAGCACCCGGAAGCGCCGGCCACAGGCAAACTGGTCATGCACGAAGTCCAGCGACCATCGAGCGTTCGCCTTCACCTCAACCAGGATCGGGGCACGTGTGCCGACTGCTCGTCGTCGTGATCGGCGCTTGCGAACCGCCAGCCCTTCCTCCCGGTAGAGCCGATAGATGCGATTGATGCCGGATCGCTCGCCTTCCCTCCGCAGCAGGATGAACAGGCGTCGATAGCCGAAGCGGCGGCGCTCGTTGGCAAGTTCGCGCAATCTGCCGCGCAGTTCCGTCTCCGGCGGACGGCGCGACTGGTAGCGCACCATCTTCCGGTCTGCTCCGACGATAGAACAGGCCCGCCGTTCCGACAGGCTCATGACGGCCTGCAGATGCGCGACGGCTTCGCGCTTCACGGCGGGCCCTACCATTTTTTTGACAGAAGCTCCTTCAGCGCCGCCGCTTCCAGCATCTGGTCCGCCAGCAACTTCTTCAGCTTCGCGTTCTCGTCTTCCAGAGCCTTCAGGCGCCTGGCGTCGGACACGTCCATCCCGCCATACTTCGCCTTCCAGTTATACAGCGTCGCCTCGCTGATCCCGTGCTTGCGTGCCAGATCCCCTGCCTTCGCACCTGCCTCGTGCTCCCGCAGAACCGCGATGATCTGCTCTTCCGTAAACCGCTTCCGCTTCATTCATCCGTCCTTCAATCAAGGTCGGACTCTAACTCCAGGTGGAGGAAAAACTCAGTGGCAGGTCA
>NZ_JANKOF010000196.1 GCF_024655565.1 Nitratireductor sp. ZSWI3
TCGTCGCAACGCGCTCATCGGCGCCGGCGTCGGCGCGCTGGCCGGCGGTGCCATCGGCTCCTACATGGACCAGCAGGAAGCGCAGTTGCGCGGCCAGCTCCAGGGCACCGGCGTCAGCGTCACACGCCAGGGCGACTACATCATCCTGAACATGCCCTCGAACATCACCTTCAGCACCGATTCGGCGGACATCCAGCCGGCCTTCTACGGCACGCTGAACTCGGTCGCCCTGGTGCTGCAGAAGTACAACCGCACGCTCGTCGACGTTTACGGCCACACCGATTCGACCGGCGACGACAATTACAATCTGCAGCTCTCGCAGCGCCGCGCCGGCGCGGTTGCCAACTACCTGGTTGGCCAGGGTGTCAACGGCCAGCGCTTCGCCGTCATCGGCGAGGGCGAGACGCAGCCGATCGCCTCCAACGCGACACCGGACGGCCGTGCGCAGAACCGCCGCGTGGAAATCCGCCTGTCGCCGCTGCGCGGCGCCTGACCCAGTCATTCCTGCACATCGTGCAGGACATTCAAAAAAAGCCGCCGGATTCCGTCCGGCGGCTTCTTTATTGGCGGCGATGCGCTGCCTCACCCGGCGGCGATGGCCCTGGCGATGTGCGCGGCGAGCCGCGCGTTGTTCTTCACCAGCGCGATGTTGGTGGCAAGGCTGGCGCCCTCGGTCAATTCCAGGATGCGGGCGAGCAGGAAGGGTGTCACCTCCTTGCCGCGGACGCCTCGTGCGGTCGCCTCCTCCTGCGCCCTGGCGATGTGCCCCGCCATGACGTCGGCGGCGATCTCCTCGGCGGCCGGCACGGGATTGGCGATCAGCATGCCGCCCTCGATGCCGAGGGCCGTGCGGGTCGCCTGGAAGCGGGCGATCGCCTCGGCCGTGTCGAGCCGGAGCGGTGCCCGATGGGGCGACTGGCGCGACCAGAAAGCAGGCATCGTGTCGGTGCCGAAGGCGACCACGGGAACGCCGCGCGTCTCCAGCACCTCCAGCGTCTTCTCCGTGTCGAGAATGGCCTTGGGGCCGGCCGAGACGACGATGACCGGCGTGCGCGCCAGCTCGTCGAGATCGGCCGAGATGTCGAAGCTGGTCTCGGCGCCCTTGTGCACGCCGCCGATGCCGCCCGTCGCGAACACGGCGATGCCGGCCAGATGCGCGGCGATCATCGTCGCCGCCACCGTGGTGCCGCCGCTGCGGCCGCCGGCGAGCGCGAAGGCGAGGTCGGCGC
>NZ_JANKOF010000197.1 GCF_024655565.1 Nitratireductor sp. ZSWI3
GCGGCGATGCCGCGCCGCTCCAGGAAAGCCTCGGTCGAGGCGACCAGCCGGTCGATCAACGACACCAGCCGTGCGTTGAGCAGCGTGGTGAGCGCCCGGCGCGGTCCGCCGAGCCGGGCCGACAATTCGTGGCTGGCGGTGACGGGAAGGCCCGTCCTGTGCCGGATCAGGTCGCGCACGGCGATCTCATGCGCCGGGTTGCGCACCGCGAAATAGGCGCAGACGGCGAATGCGCTCACGTCGCGCGACAGGGCTTCGAGCTCCGTTTCCAGAGCGGAGAGATCGAGCCGCGTCTCGTGGCCGTGGACATCGTGGCCGCCGGGCAGGAACAGCACGGGGTCGGCGCCCAGCGCCTCGCCCAGACCGGCGCGTTCGAGGTCGGCCGGCGTGAAGCCGACCATCACCAGGGCGACGCGTCCGCCCTGCCCCTCGACCAGCGCATTGGTGGCAAGCGTCGTCGACATGGAGACGAGGCCTATGGCCGACGCTTCCACCCCGGCATGCGCCAGCACCGCATCGACCGCCTCCGCTATACCTTCGGCCAGGTCATGCCGCGTGGTGAGCGCCTTGGCCTTTGCCACGACGCCCGTCTGCTCGGCATAAAGGACGGCGTCCGTGTAGGTGCCGCCGGTGTCGATGCCGAGGAGGAGGGGGGCGTGGGGCGGGATCGGTTCGGTCATGGCAGGGGCCTGCTGCGCGATGGCGGAAATCCGCCTTTACCCCATGCGGGCGCCACACGAAAGGGCGCCAGGCGAAACGACGCCGGGCGGGCCGTCGTCTTCAGGCAGCCAGACCCAACACGATTTTTCCGCAATCTTCTGGTCCGATGCGGTCGATTTCTATATGTGCTTTTGAACAACGTCCCGAGAGCCTTCTTTTGGCAGCAGACCCTTCAACCGAGCCGATGTCCATGCGCCGCATCCTGTGGCCGCGGCTGGTCTGTCTGCTGGCGGTCGTTGCGATCACGCTGTCGTTTCACCTGCGCCCGGTGCAGCCCCCGCTCCTGGATCCGGCGCAGCCGGCGCTGTCGGATACGGGCGGCCTCGACGGCAAGGCGATCGCCGAGCAGGGCACGGCCAAGCAGGAGATCCGTTCGGGCTCCGCCGCGCACCGGGCGGTCCCGCGCGGCGCCGACGATCCGCTCGCCCTTCCAGCCATCGCCGCGTCGCGGCCGGCGGGGATCGGCAAGC
>NZ_JANKOF010000198.1 GCF_024655565.1 Nitratireductor sp. ZSWI3
CAAGGGGGGAGATTGGACGACCGCAAGGATTTTGACCAACCGTCCAACGCTGCAGAGGATGCGACACGGGGTGTTGTCAGCTAATCTCCCCCCTTGAGGGGGAGATGGCCGGCAGGCCAGAGGGGGGTGTGAAGGGCGCGCTCAGCCGGCACCCAGCCGTGCGGCGCTGCGCCGGCGGGCGATCTCGTAAACGACGGCACCGGTGATGGTGATGGCGATCATGATGAGGGCCAGCGCGTTGACCGCCGGCGTCAGCCCGGTGCGCACCTTGGTGGCGATGTAGACCGTCAGCGGCGTGTCGAAGCCGCGCACGAACAGCGTCGTGTTGTAGTTCTCGATCGACTGCAGCACGGCCAGGAAGCCGGCGGCGATCAGCGCCGGTTTCAGAAAGGGCAGGAGCACGCGCCGGAACACCATCAGCTTCGACGCGCCGAGCCCGAGGGCGGCTTCCTCCTGTGTCGGATCGAAGCGCTGCAGACGCGCGGTGATCATCAGCATGACATAGCAGATGATAAAGCTCGCCTGGGCGATGACGATCAGCGCGACACCGCCGCCGACGCCGAGCTGCCGCCACAGGACGAGCGTCGCAATGCCGATGACGACGCCGGGCGTGAGCAGCGGCGAGACCATCACCGCATACATGAAGCTGCGGGCCCGCGCGTGCAGGCTGGTGAGCACCAGGGCGGCGGCCGTGCCGATCGGAAGCGCCACGGCGACCACGCAGACGGCGACCACGATGGAAGTCGCGAGCGACTGCCACATGCCGCTGTCGGTCCACAGCTCCTGAAACCATTTCAGCGTCGTCCCGCGCCACGGGGTGACGGTGGGGAAGCGGCTGGTGTTGAAGGTGGCGATGCCCATGATAGCGAGCGGCGCGAAAAGATAGACGAAGAACGCCGCCATATAGAAGCCGAACAGGGCGCGGGCGATGCGGTCGGCAGCGTTCATGCGCAGGCCTCCGGACTTGTGCGGAGGGGTTGGCGCCGCCCCTCAGCCGTCCTTCGGGCACCTTCTCTCCGCAGGCGGTAAGAAGGGAAAGCGGCAAGGCCTTGGCTGGCTTTCTTCTCGCCGTTTACGGCAGGGCAATCGCCCATGGCGGCGCGGTACCCCCACCCGTCCTTCGGACCCCTCCCCTCAAGGGGGAGGGGGATGATCGAGCGCACCGCGTGGCTTCCCTCCCCCTTGAGG
>NZ_JANKOF010000199.1 GCF_024655565.1 Nitratireductor sp. ZSWI3
CCCGTTCTTACTCAGTGATGGCGGCGACGATGCCGGCGCCGACGGTGCGGCCGCCTTCACGGATGGCGAAGCGCAGCTTCTCTTCCATGGCGATCGGCACGATCAGCTCCACGTCCACCGTCACGTTGTCGCCGGGCATCACCATCTCGGTGCCTTCCGGCAGCTTCACGATGCCCGTCACGTCCGTCGTGCGGAAGTAGAACTGCGGACGGTAGTTGGTGAAGAACGGCGTGTGGCGACCGCCCTCCTCCTTCGTCAGAATGTAGGCTTCCGCCTTGAACTTCGTGTGCGGCGTCACCGAGCCCGGCTTGGCAAGAACCTGTCCGCGCTCGACGCCCTCGCGGTCGACGCCGCGCAGCAGCGCGCCGATGTTGTCGCCCGCCTGGCCCTGGTCGAGCAGCTTGCGGAACATCTCGACGCCCGTGCACGTCGTCTTCGACGTCGGCCGGATGCCGACGATCTCAAGCTCGTCGCCCACCTTCACGATGCCGCGCTCGACACGGCCCGTCACCACCGTGCCGCGGCCCGAGATCGAGAACACGTCCTCGATCGGCATCAGGAACGGCTGGTCGATCGGACGCTCAGGCGTCGGAATGTAGCGGTCCACCTCGGCCATCAGAGCGCGCACCGCGTCCTCGCCGATCTCCTTGTTCGAATCCTCGAGCGCCGCAAGCGCCGAGCCCTTGACGATCGGAATGTCGTCGCCCGGGAAGTCGTAGGACGACAGAAGCTCGCGAACCTCCAGCTCGACCAGTTCCAGAAGCTCCGGATCGTCCACCTGGTCGACCTTGTTCAGGAACACAACGATCGCCGGAACGCCAACCTGGCGGGCGAGCAGGATGTGCTCGCGCGTCTGCGGCATCGGGCCGTCGGCCGCCGAGCAGACCAGGATCGCGCCGTCCATCTGCGCCGCACCCGTGATCATGTTCTTCACGTAGTCGGCGTGGCCAGGGCAGTCCACATGCGCGTAGTGACGCGCATCCGTCTCGTACTCCACATGCGCCGTCGAGATCGTGATGCCGCGCGCCTTCTCTTCCGGCGCAGCGTCGATCTGGTCATACGCCTTGAACTCACCGAAATACTTCGTGATCGCTGCCGTCAAAGACGTCTTGCCGTGGTCAACGTGACCAATCGTGCCAATGTTCACATGCGGCTTCGTACGCTCAAATTTACCTTTGGCCAT
>NZ_JANKOF010000200.1 GCF_024655565.1 Nitratireductor sp. ZSWI3
GGAACATGTTGCGGCGCGGTTTATGTTGCGCGGCGGCGATTGGGCCTTGTTTCGCGGGCGATCATCAGCTTGGACGCAACATAACGTCAGCGCATGGCGGGGGATTTCGTGATGCCCCGCGACGCTTCAGACCTGTCGCGCCGCCTCGCCCGTGATGCCGAGGCGGTCTGTCGCCACTACCTGTCGAACGGGCGGCGGCAGGGCCGTTACTGGACGGTGGGCGACGTGCGCAACGCCCCCGGCCGGTCGATGTTCGTCCGGCTCAGCGGGCCGGAGTACGGTCCCGGCGCTGCGGGGCATTGGACTGATGCGGCCACGGCTGAGTTCGGCGATCTGCTCGACGTGATCCGGGAGAGCTGCGGGTTTATCGAGTTTGGCGATGTCGCCGATGAAGCCCGGCGCTTTCTGAGCCTGCCGCAGGCCGAGCCCCGCCAGACGCCGACGCCCGTTCGCGCACCTGTCCCCGCCGGGTCGCCGGAGGCGGCGCGGCGGCTGATCGCCATGGCGCAGCCGATCCGGCGAACGCTCGTCGAGACCTACCTGGGCAATCGCGGCATCGAGCGGGTCCACGATGCGGGCGCGCTGCGGTATCACCCGCGCTGCTATTATCGGCCGGACGAGCACTCTCCGACCGAGACCTGGCCGGCGATGATCGCCGCCGTCACCGACCTCGACGGGCGGCAGACCGGCGCGCATCGCACCTGGCTCGCCCCTGACGGATCGGACAAGGCGGCGGTCGACACGCCGAGACGGGCGATGGGCGACCTCCTCGGTCATGCTGTTCGCTTTGGAGCCGTCGACGATGTCCTCGCCGTCGGCGAAGGCATCGAGACGATGCTGTCGCTGCGCGCGGCCCTGCCGGGCATACCGATGGCCGCCGCGCTGTCGGCGAGTCATCTTGCCGCCGTTCTGCTGCCGCCGACCCTGCGCAGGCTCTACATCGCCCGCGATGCCGATGCCGCAGGCGACATGGCGCTCACGGCATTGACCGAACGCGCGACGGCAGCGGGAATCGAGATGCTGGCCCTGTCTCCAAGGCGCGGCGACTTCAACGACGACCTGCAGGCC
>NZ_JANKOF010000201.1 GCF_024655565.1 Nitratireductor sp. ZSWI3
AGAGCATCTTCGATGAACGCCGAGTCGGTTTGAGGATTCACGCGGTCGGCATTGTCTGATTCACTGGTGCTGGTGATTTACCAGGAGGTGATGATGACAAGGAGCCTTAGCGGCGACCTTCGCGGTCGGGTGATTGCGGCGATCGAGGACGGGGTTTCGACGCGGGAGGCGGCACGGCGCTTCCGGATCGGGATCTCGACGGCCGGGGCCTGGCATCGCCGCTATCGCGAGACCGGCGAGACGGAGGCGCGTAAGCAGGGTCAGCCGTCGCGCTCGAAGCTCGATGCGCACGAGGCCTTCATTCTCGGCCTTATCGAAGAGGCGCCGGACATCACGCTGGCCGAGATAGGGGAGCGCCTCGCCGCCGAGCACGGCGTGCAGGCCGTGCCCTCGACGATCTGGCTGTTTCTCGACCGGCGCGGCATCACGTTCAAAAAAAGACAGCGCACGCCGCAGAGCAGCAGCGCGCAGACGTCCTGCGCCGCCGCATCGCCTGGTTCGATGCCCAGCCCGACTTCGATCCCGAGAGGCTGATCTTCATCGACGAGACCGCGGCCTCCACAAAGATGGCCCGGTTGCGAGGCAGAGCGCCATGCGGCCAGCGATGCCGGGCGGCCGTTCCCCACGGCCATTGGAAGACGACGACCCTCACCGCCGGCCTGCGGCTGTCCGGCATGGCGGCTCCGATGCTGCTCGACGGTCCGATGAACGGACCAGCCTTCCTCGCCTATGCCGAGCAGGTTCTCGCACCCGAGCTTCGACCCGGCGACATCGTGGTCATGGACAACCTGCCGGCCCACAAGATCAGCGGTGTGCGCGAGGCCATCGAGAAGGCCGGGGCGCGACTCCTGTTCCTGCCGCCCTACTCGCCCGACTTCAACCCTATCGAGATGGCTTTCTCCAAGCTCAAGGCCCTGCTCAGGAAGGCAGCCGCTAGAACCGTCGATGAACTCTGGTCGGTCGTGGCCGACTGCCTCTCCGCCTTTACGCCAGAGGAATGCCACCACTATTTCGAGGCCGCCGGATATGACCCGGATTAAGTCGAATCTGCTCT
>NZ_JANKOF010000202.1 GCF_024655565.1 Nitratireductor sp. ZSWI3
CGTGCTCGCCGCCCGTGCCGTCGCCCAGGAAACGCCGCTGCTCATCGCCGATGAGCCGGCCTCGGGTCTCGACCCGGCGCACCAGATCACCATGATGCAGGCGCTCAAGCGGCTCGCCGGCGAAGGCCGCACCGTCCTCGTCTCGCTGCACGACCTCACTTTGGCGGCGCGCTGGTGCGATCAGGTGGTGATGCTGAAGGAGGGGATGCTGGCCGCCAGCGGCGTGCCGGACGCCGTCATGACGAACGAGCGGCTGGCGCAGGTCTATGGGGTCGCCGCGCACCGCGCCCGCGACGAGCACGGCCTCATCCTCACACCCGTCGACCTGGTGCAGGACGGCGGTGCGCCATGATCCTCTGGCCCGACCTTTCCCGCCGCCCCCCCGCCGAGGCCGAACCGGTCGCCTCGCCGCTCGAAGCCGGTCCGACGGCCCCGCTTCCCCCGCCGCTCGACACGCCGGAGCGGACGGTCGCCGAAGACACCGCCCCCGCGATCCCCGCCGCTCCCGTCCGCAGCGCGCCGCAGCGCCGAAACGCCGTCGTCGGCGGGCTGCTTCTCCTCACGTTCGGCGTTTCCGCGCTTGCCCACGGCGCCATCATCGCCTTCCTCGCCGAACGCTTGAAGGTGGAAGGAATGGAAACAGCAACCGACGCAGTCTCGGTGGAGATCATCTTCGAGGCCCCGCCAAAGCCTCCTGCCGAGCCGATCCCCGGTGAAGAGACCGCCCTTCTGGAGAGTGTGCCCGATCCGGTCACGCCCCCGGCTCAGGCCGAAACCGATTCGGAACCTGAAGCGAAACCGCAAGAAGCCCTTGAAAACAAGGCATTGCCGACAGTTCCGGACTCGACGCAGGAAGCTCTTCCCGCAAGCGAGCCGGAGCCCTCGCGCCCCGCCGATGCACCGACGGCCGAACCCGTTCCAGCCGCGCCGGAGTTCATCGAACTGCCCCGGCAGACGGCGGCGGTTCCATCGCCACGCCCGGCGCCGCCGGTCCGCACCGCGGCACGGCCTCC
>NZ_JANKOF010000203.1 GCF_024655565.1 Nitratireductor sp. ZSWI3
CGCCGAACATCGCCGCCAGCTCCCGGCCGCCGAGGCAGCGCAGCACGGCAAGCGGATCGGTGAGCGCCGGGCCATGACGGGCAAGGGCCAGGTCGACGACCTGTGCCTTGCGGGCAAGCCCCGCGTCGTCGACACCGGTGCCGCGCCCGACCCACTCCGCACCCGTGCCGCCGAAGAGGCCGGCCGCGACGGCGGCGGCGGCCGTGGTGTTGCCGATGCCCATCTCGCCGAGCACGACGAGATCGGCGCCGGCCGGAACCGCATCGTGTCCTGCCTGAACGGCGCGGAGGAACCCTTCCTCGTCCAGCGCCGGCGCCTGCGTGAAATCCTCCGTCGGCCGGTCGATGTCGAGCGGTGTCACGGTCAGCGTCGCGCCTGCCTGCCGCGCGAGCTGGTTGATCGCCGCGCCGCCGGCGGCGAAATTCGCCACCATCTGCGCCGTCACCGCGGCCGGGAAGGCCGACACGCCGCGTGCGGTCACGCCGTGCGAACCGGCAAAGACCAGCACATGCACCGCGTCCAGCAGCGGCTGCGGGCGCCCCTGCCAGCGCGCCAGCAGGATCGCCGCGTCCTCCAGCCGGCCGAGGCTGCCGGGCGGCTTGGTGAGCGTCGACTGCCGTGCGGCGGCCGCCCGCGCCGCCGCCTCTTCGCCATCGGGCAAGGCCAGGCAGGCGGCACGCAGTTCATCGATGGTCGAGAATGTGGACATGGTCATCCTTCAGGTGAGTTGGGTGGTCGCGGCGACCAGCGTCAGCACCTCCGCCACCTGCTGCAGCGCGCCGAGAACATCGCCCGTCTGGCCGCCGATCTGCCGTTCGGCGAGGCGCTTGACGAGGAGGAGGGACAGAAGAAGCAACGGGGCGGCGACGAGGAACAGGCCGGCGCCGGCGCCGAGCAAGGCGAGGCTGCCGACCAGCAGCGCGCCGAGGACGGCCGGCCCGCCCGGCCGGCCAACCCCTTGCGAG
>NZ_JANKOF010000204.1 GCF_024655565.1 Nitratireductor sp. ZSWI3
AGCGTGCCGACGGCGGAGCGCGTGATGACACCGGTGTCGGGGTGGATGGCGAAGCGCGCGTCGCTGATCTGGTAGGTGACGGTGTCCCCGACATCGGTATCGGACGCCGAGGCGGTGATGCCGACCGGCGTGCCGGCAGCCGCCGTCGCGGAGACATGGTTGGCGGTCGCGTCGGCATCCGGCGGGTCGTTGAAGGCGACAGGCTCGGGATCGTCGAGGACATCGATGGTGAAGGCCTGCTGCGCCACGCTGCCGTCCGACGAGGTGACGGTCACGGTGAAGGTCACCGACGGCTCGCTCTCATGGTCGAGCGTGCCGAGAGCGGAGCGCGCGACCACGCCGGTGTCGGCATCGATGACGAAGCGCTCGTCATCGAGCGAGTAGGTGACGGTGTCGCCGGCATCCGGGTCGGCGGCCGAGGCGGTGATGCCGACGAGCGTGCCGGCGGCGGCAAGCTCGCCAAGCCGGTTGGCCGCCGCATTCGCGTCGGCCGGATCGTTGAAGGCCACAGGGTCGCTCGCCGGCAGCCACTCGATATGCAGCACCGGCGCGCCGGTGCCCTCATAGGCCTCGGCGACGCGCCTGCCCGAGCCGGAGACGACAAAGACCATGTCGTTGAGCGCCTCCCAGCCGGAGCGGTTGACGATCTCCTGGATGACGGCGGCAAGGTCCGGCGTGCGCTGGTCGAGCCCCGCCTCCCCCTTGCTCAGCCATTCCGCCGGCGACCAGGAAACGGAGGCGTCGGTCAGAAGGCGCGAGGAGGCGTCGTAGCGCACCCCCGTGAACGCCGCCGCATCGTCGCTCGCCTCGCCGTGGATCATCAGCAAGGCCGTACCGGTGGACACCTCGTCCGTCTGGAACTGGATATAAGCGCTGACGATGGTGGCGCCCTGGGGAATGTTGATGTCGGTGAAGCGCAGGCCGATCAGCTGCACCTTGTTGCCGTCGACCACCAG
>NZ_JANKOF010000205.1 GCF_024655565.1 Nitratireductor sp. ZSWI3
GCATCGTCGAGACCGGCGAGGACCGGTCCTATCAGCCGCTGTGGAAGATCTACTCGCCCAACGGCCTGTCCGTCGGCTCGTCCAGCGAGCGCTGGGGCTACACCCACAGCAGCCGGCTAAAGTCGATCCCCGGCTATATCGCCGACATCCAGTACGAGGCGGACGGGCAGACCAGGCAGATCACCTATGCGAACGGCGTGACGACGCGGTTCAGCTATTCGCCGACGCGGCGCTGGCTGACGCAGATGGTCACCACGCGGCCGAACGGCAGCAAGCTGCTCGACAACAGCTACACGCGCGACAAGCTCGGCCGCATCACGGCGATCAACGGTCTCGATGCGAGCGACAGCTGGACCTACGCCTACGATCATCGCGACTGGCTGAAGTCGGCGACGAATGCCGGAACTGCGTCGCTGAACGAGACTTTCGGCTACGACATGAACGGCAATCTCCTGACACGCTCACGGCTGTCGGGCGCCTTCACCTATCCCGCGCAGAACACCGGCGCGCGGCCGCATGCGCCGGTGGCGCTTGGAGCGCGCAACTTCACCTACGACGCCAATGGCAACATGACCTCGGACGGCCAGCGCACGCTCGCCTGGGATGCGGCCAACCGGCTGTCGCGGGTGACGATACCGTCGGGTGCGGTCGTCGACCTCGCCTATGGTCCGGACGGGCGCGGGTTGTGAAGAAGACGCCGCTGAAGAGTTTTGCCTATCCGACAGCGGAGGTGGAACTGGACACGAGCCTGTCGGGGGCTGCCGCCTACACGCGCTATCCGCACATGGACATCAAGATCGTCGGGACGGCGAAGCAGTTCCTGCACCGCGATCACCTTGCCTCGGTGCGGCATGTGACGGACGCCGCCGGCGCTCCGGTGGAGGCGACGCGCTA
>NZ_JANKOF010000206.1 GCF_024655565.1 Nitratireductor sp. ZSWI3
ATGGATCGACATTTAGCGCAGCCAGATCATTGCAGCGGCGAGGAATGCGAAGCCTGCGAAGTGGATGGTTCGCCGTTCGTAGCGTGTTGCGAAGCGTCGGAAGTGCTTGAGGCGGTTAAAGCATCGTTCGATGCGATTGCGATGCTTGTAGACGGCCGGATCGTGCGGGATGGCGATTTTGCGCGTGCGGTTTGAAGGGATCACGGCTTCGGCGCCCATCTGAGCGATAGTCGCGCGCAAGGCATTGCTGTCATAGGCTTTGTCGGCCAGCACAGCTTCGCCTGCCTGTCCTTCGAGGAGGGCAGCAGCCTGGGTGACGTCACCCACCTGGCCGGCGGTGATGATGAAGCGCAAAGGACGGCCGAGCGCATCGGCAAGCATGTGGATCTTGGTGGTCAGTCCACCTCGGGAACGCCCCATCGCCTGATCCTTTGCCCCCCTTTTCCGCTCGCCGCCTGCTGGTGCGCGCGAACGATGGTGCTGTCGAGCATGAGATATTGGTTATCCCGGTCCGCAGTCAGGGCTTCAAATACCCGCTCCCACACACCGGCATGGCACCAGCGGCTGAAGCGGCGATGTACCGTCTTCCATTTGCCATAGCGTTGCGGCAGGTCGCGCCAGTGAGCACCAGAGCGCAGAACCCAAAGACACCCGTTCACGAACAATCGGTTATCTGACCCCGTCCGCCCCCGATCGCCGGCCTTACCCGGCAGCAAAGGCGCAATCCTCGCCCATTGCGCCTCGCTCAATTCATACCGCTTCACGCCCATTCATAACCTCCGCTCAAATCGCGGAACCCTATGAATCAGCACTCAACCCGTTTGGGAA
>NZ_JANKOF010000207.1 GCF_024655565.1 Nitratireductor sp. ZSWI3
TCGCGCGGCTGGTGAAGAAGACGCTCTTCATCGGGATATTCGCCTACATCATCGGCAACTGGAACAATCTGGCGAGGATCGTTTTCGACTCCTTCGCCGGCCTCGGCCTCATGGCGTCGGGCACCGGGTTCAGCGCCGCCGACCTGATGCGCCCCGGCCGTGTCGCGCAGACCGGCCTCGACGCCGGCCGCCCGCTGCTCGAGTCCATCTCTGACCTGATGGGCTATTGGAGCTTCTTCGAGAACTTCATCCAGATCGCCTGCCTGCTGTTCGCCTGGGCACTCGTCATCCTCGCTTTCTTCATCCTCGCCGTGCAGCTCTTCGTCACCCTGATCGAGTTCAAGCTGACCACGCTCGCCGGCTTTGTGCTGATCCCCTTCGGCCTGTTCGGCAAGACCGCCTTCATGGCCGAGCGCGTATTGGGCAACGTGGTGTCCTCCGGCATCAAGGTCCTGGTGCTGGCCGTCATCATCGGCATCGGCTCGACGCTGTTTTCGCAATTCACGGCCGGGTTCGGCGGGGCGACGCCCACCATCGACGACGCCATGGCTATCGTGCTCGCGGCCCTGTCGCTGCTGGGCCTCGGCATTTTCGGTCCCGGCATCGCCTCAGGGATTGTCTCGGGCGGGCCGCAGCTCGGCGCAGGTTCGGCCGTGGGCACCGGTCTGGCCGCCGGCGGCATGCTGCTCGCCGGTGGTGCGGCGGCGGGCGGCGCGGCCATGCTCGGTGCAAGAGGTGGCGCTGCTGCTCTTTCGGGCGGAGCCGCGGCCGTTCGCGGCGGTGCAACCGCGGCAGGGGC
>NZ_JANKOF010000208.1 GCF_024655565.1 Nitratireductor sp. ZSWI3
GACGGCGCGCGGCAGGCCCGCCGCCCCTTGCGGGCTGGCGAGGTCGTCGAGGGCGGCCTGCAGGAGCTTGTGCGAGCCGAAGGCGCGGGTGAGGCGTTTCTGCCAGCCGCGCGGCAGGCCGAGCGCGGCAAGCACCGCCTCGAAGACGCCCTGGTCGCCCAGCGTGACCTGCAACGTCCTGCCCGGCAGGACGCGCGTCAGCAGCGCGTGGGCATCGGCCAGCGAGCGCGCGTCGGCCGCGGCCCTGTCGCCTTCGCCGAGGTCCTCGATGCCGGCCTGGAAGAATTCGGCGCTGCCCTCGCGCTGCTGGCGGAACACCTCGCCGAGATAGGCGTAGCGCCGCGGCGTGGCGGCGCGCTTGTCGATGTGGTCGCGGCACACGGGAATGGTGAATTCCGGGCGCAGGCACAGATTGGCGCCGGTCTCGCTTTCCGTCAGGAAGATGCGCCGCCGCAGGTCCTCGCCGGCCATGTCGAGAAACGGATCGGCCGGCTGGATGATGGCGATGTCGGTGAGGACCGCCTGGCGTTCGGCAAACAGCGCGGTGATCTCGCCGGCGAAGTCGGGCGCGCGCAGGCTCATGACGAAGAGGCCCGTTGCGGGAAGGGCGCTCGCCCCTCATCCGCCTGCCGGCACCTTCTCCCCGTGAACGGGGAGAAGGAGGATTGGCCGCAACGACGACGCCTCCCTCTCCCCGCTTGCGGGGAGAGGGTAAGGGTGAGGG
>NZ_JANKOF010000209.1 GCF_024655565.1 Nitratireductor sp. ZSWI3
GCTTCATCGGCTTCTCGGCCCTGGCGAGCGCCTCGCGCTCGCCGTCCGATAGGCCGATCTTCAGCCGGCCGTCGATCACGGCGATGGTCGCCGGCACGGCGCCCTCGGCACGGATCAGCGCTTCCACCTCGGCGGCCATCTCGTTGTTCTTCGGCCAGGGCATGCCGTGGGTGATGATCGTGCTCTCGAGCGCCACGACGGGCTTGCCCGCTGCCAGCGCCTCGGCGACCGGCGCATGGATGTCGAGAATGTTCTTGGATCGCACGGAAAGGGCTCCTTTATGAAAGTGCGTGCGGTGCCGGCACCCGTGCCAGCGCCGCCGTGAAGATCGTATCGTCGAATTCCGGCGCCGCCGAGGCGCTGGCGACAGCCAGGCCGGCGGCCGCGACGCCCTCGCGGGCCGCTTCGGGCAGGCTTGAGCCGCGCATCAGCGCCGCGATGGTCGCCCCGGCAAGGGCGTCGCCCGCACCCGTCACGTCGACCACGGGCTCGACGCGCGGCGGCGCGATCTCCCACAGGCCGCCGCCGCTGAAGACGAGAACCGAGCTGCTGCCCGCCGTGATCACGCCGGCGCCGAGGCCGCGCTCCTGCAGGCGGTAGATGGCCATGGCCGGTGAGGCGTCCTCTCCGAGGCCGGCCAGGCTGCGCGCCTCGCGGCTGTTCATGAACAGCGTCGAGAGCGCCTTGAAGGAAGGTGCGAGGCGGCC
>NZ_JANKOF010000210.1 GCF_024655565.1 Nitratireductor sp. ZSWI3
ACCGCCAGGATCGTCGCATGCGGCGGGTTGATGACGGCGGCGAAATCCTTGATGCCGAACATGCCGAGGTTCGACACCGCCCCGGTGCCGCCCTGATACTCCTCCGGCTTCAGCTTGCGGCTGCGCGCCCGCCCCGCCAGATCCTTCATCTCGTTGGAGATCGCCGACAGCGTCTTCTCGTCGGCGCGCCGCACGATCGGCGTGATCAGCCCGCCGGGGATCGACACGGCAACGCCCACATCGGCATGCTTGTGCTTGACCATGGCGCTCTGCGTCCACGACACATTCGCCTCCGGCACCGCCATCAGCGCCCTGGCATAGGCCTTGATGATCATGTCGTTGACCGACAGCTTGTAGGCCGGCTCCTCGCCGCCCTCGCCCTTCACCGTCGGGGCGGCCTCGTTGAGCTGCTTCCTGAGGGCCAGCAGCGCGTCGATCCGGCAATCGAGGGTCAGGTAGAAATGCGGGATGGTCGCCTTCGCCTCGACCAGCCGGCGGGCGATGGTCTTGCGCATCGCATCGTGCGGCACAAGCTCGTAGGCGCCGTCCTCGAACAGCTTCAGCACGGCGTCGTCGGAGGGCGGCGCCACCGGCTGCGGCGCGCCGGGTGGGGCTTCGGCGCGCGGCGCGGCGGCCTTTGCCGCA
>NZ_JANKOF010000211.1 GCF_024655565.1 Nitratireductor sp. ZSWI3
GCGGGCAGGTTCTTGATCGCGTCCAGATCGACGAGATCGATCTCGGGCACATCGATGCCGATCTGCCGGGCGAGTGTCATCATCGCAAACTCGTTTTCAGGAACGCCCGGATAGCGCGCCGACGGCAGTTTGACGATCCACGAACCGCCGACGCCTTCGGCAGGGATGGTCAGCCCCTTGTTCGCCTTGGTATCGCCGAGCGCCGAGAATTTGAGCTGAACGCCGGCAAGCGAAAAGCGCAGCGCGTTCTCGCGCGGGCGGTCTTCGCCTTCGACGTCGTCATCCGTGCCGGGCGGCCAGGCTTCGCCGTCCGCGGGCTCGATCGTCAGTGCGCCGGGCAGGTCGCGGCCAAGCACCCAGAGCAGGAAGAACTCGCGTAGCGGGTTCACGCCCGCGCGCTCGGCGAGGTACTCGCGCAGATGGCCTTCCGGCAGGAGGTTGGAAAAGAATGGCAGCACCCGCACCTGCGTTGGCGGCAGGTTCGTAATCAGCCCGCCGAGATCGTCCTTGAACGAAAGGCCGAGCGTCGGGCGGTTCGGATCGGCGACATACTCGTCAGAGAAACTGAACAGGGTGCGATCGCCCT
>NZ_JANKOF010000212.1 GCF_024655565.1 Nitratireductor sp. ZSWI3
GGGGCTGAAGGGGCGTCGCGCTGTCTCGCCGGAGGCCATGGCGGTGGTCGACCTGCCGGGCTTTGCGATCACCAAGATGACGCCGCTCGCCGAGGTGCGTCGCGGCGGGCGTGTGCCGTATACGATCCGCGTCAAGCCGCTCGGCATCTCCGGCCCGACGGTGGTGAACATCGTCGACCAGACGCCGGTGGGGCTGACCTTCGTGTCGGGCACGGCAACGCTGGACGGCACGCCGAAAACGCCGAAGGTGGAGGGCCGGCGGCTGGTGTTCGAGAGCGTGACGCTGAACCCGGACGAGACGGTCGAGATCGGCTTGAGCCTTGCGGTGACGGCGGCGGCCAAGCCGGGCGAATATGTCAACCGGGCCTGGGTGGAGGATCTGTCGGGCGAGGTGGTCTCGCGGGTGGCGAGCGCGGTGGTGGAGGTGGTGGTGGAAGCCGTCTTCGACTGCGGCGACATCCTTGGCAAGGTGTTCGACGACAAGAACCGCAACGGCTACCAGGATGCCGGCGAGCCTGGGCTGGCGGGCGTGCGCGTCG